>NZ_CP044067.1:1242500-1842500 GCF_008693385.1 Cupriavidus pauculus | reverse complement strand
GCCACGCCGTCCTGCACCAGTGCCCAGGCCTCGCGCAGCAACACGGCCTGCAGGCGGTTCAGCACGAACCCTTCCACTTCCTTGCGCACGTGCACCACGGTCTGTCCGACCGCGCGCATCAGCGCATCGGCGAACGTGGCGGTGCGCGCGGAGGCTTCCGGCGAAGGCACGAGCTCCACGACGGGAACGAGGTAGGGCGGATTCACCGGATGCACGATCAGCACGCGGGGCGAGATGGCAAGGCCCAGCGCAAAGGCCGAGCCCGGAATACCGGATGTGGAGCTGCCGACGATGGCGTCGGGCGCGAGCAGCGCATCGAGTTCCTCCATCAGCTGGCGCTTGACGTCGACGCGCTCGAGCACGGACTCCTGTACGTAGGCGACGCCGTCGACGGCCTCGGCCAGCGTGGCGACCGGCGTAATGCGTGCCAGCACGACGGCAGGATCCTCGTCGATCAGCCCATGGCGGCGCAGGCCTTCGAGTTGCGTCTCGATGAGCGGCACGGCTTTGCGCGTGATTTCGGCATTGGCGTCGAACATCTTCACGTTCAGCCCGGCACGCGCGAAGACGATGGCCCAGCCCGCGCCGACCAGTCCCGCGCCGACGATCGCCACGGGGCGCCCGCCGCAAAGTGTTTGAAGGTCTTGCTTGTCGATCATGTTGTCTCGGGTGTCTCGTGTGTCTCGTTTTGGATGGGCCGGCGTGCCACGCCGCTCGCGCGCACGGTGCCGCGCTCGACCAGCACGCATGGCACGGCGACGCTGCGCGCCATCACCTCGCCGCCGATCTGCTGGAACAGCAGCGTGCGCGTGGCATCGACCATCTGCTCGACGTTCTGCTGCACGGTGGTCAGGTCGAACGACGGCCACGCCGCCTGCGGTACGTTGTCGAAGCCGACGACCGATACGTCGTGGGGGACTCGCATGCCGAGTTCGGTCCGCAGGGTTTCCAGCGCCGCGATGGCCATATGGTCGTTGGCGCAGAACAGCGCGTCGGGGCGGCTGGCGGGGTCGCGAAACATCGCGAGCACGGCGCGCCGCGCTTCGGCAAAGTCGTAATGGCCCACGCCGCGCGCATGCAGTTGCAGGCCGGCCGCGGAGAGGGCGTCGCAGAGTCCGGCCTCGCGTTCGCGGCTCGTCGAGGCATTCTCGGCGCCGGCCAGCCACGCGATGCGGCGATGGCCGTTGCCGGCGAGCAACTCGCCGACGAGGCGTCCGCCGTCCCGGTTCTGCGACGTGACCGAACTCGTCGAGTAGCCGCCCAGCGTGCCGATCTGCGCCACGCGGTTGAACAGCACGACCGGAATGCCGGCATGGATGCAGTCGTTGGCGAGCGCCGACGACAGCGTCGTCGATGCCATCACGATGCCATCGACCTGGTACTGCAGGATGTCCTTGAGGACGTTGTCGGCGTCCTCGGTCTCGCTGATGAACAGCAGCACGTGATAGCCGTCCTGCTGCAGCGCCTGGCACAGGCGCTCGATGACCACCGGATAGAACTGGTTCTCCAGGTAGCTCATGACGAGGCCGATGATCCGGCTGCGGCGTGTGATGAGGCTGCGCGCGATGGCATTGGGACGATAGCCGAGCTGACGCGCCGCGGTATGGATCCGCTCGCGCGTGTCGGGGGCCACGCTCGCGCCCGGCGTGAACGCGCGGCTGACGGCGGATTGCGACACCTCCGCCAGCCGGGCCACGTCGTGCGCGGTGACCTTTGCCTTCATGCCGCCGTCCACCCGCCGTCGAGCATCAGCGCGCTGCCCGTCATCAGGCTCGACGCATCGCTCGCGAGGAACACCACGGGGCCCATGACCTCGTCGATCGTACCGACGCGGCCCAGCGCGATCTTGTCGACGACAAAACGGCGGAATGCCGGATCCTCGAACATCGGCGCGGTGAACGCAGTCTCGATAAAGGTCGGGCACAGCGTGTTGACGCGAATGCCCGCGGGCCCGAGTTCCCAGGCCAGCGCCTTGCTCATGCCTTCGACCGCATGCTTGCTGGCGCAATACAGCGTCCGGCGCGGGCTGCCCACATGCCCCATCTGCGACGACACATTGATGATGGAGCCCGGCAGGCCGGCGGCCTGGAGGCTCCGGGCGACCTCGCGCGCGACGTAGAAGGTCGCTTTCACGTTCAGCGCGAACACCGCGTCGATGTCTTCGTCGGGCGTCTCGGTCAGCAGCTTGGGCCGGTTCATGCCCGCGTTGTTGACGAGAATCTGGTACGGCGGCCGGCTCTCGACCGCGCGCCGGACCGCGGCGGCATCGGTCACGTCCAGCACGAGCGCATCGGCGCTGCCGCCCTGCTCGCGAATGGCCGTGCAGGCCGCTTCGAGCTCCGCGCCGGACCGTGCCGCGAGCGTGACGGCGGCACCGGCCTGCGCCAGTGCCACACCCGCCGCCAGGCCGAGGCCGCGGCCCCCGCCCGTGACGAGCGCGCGCTTGCCGTCGAGCCGAAACCCGCCGAACGAAGGCAATGCGGAGGGCAGTGGCGTCGCGGCTGTCATCCCTGCAGCTCCGGCACCGGCTCGTACCAGGGCACGTCCGGGCGGTTGCCGTAGCGGCGCACGCGCAGGTTGGCCTGTTCGCCATGGCCGGCGAAGTTTTCCATATGGCACAGGCGCGAGCAGTACTCGCCGATTTCGGCGCTGGCCGCGTCCGTGGTCACGCGCTGGAACGTGCAGGTCTTCAGGAACTTGCCGACCCACAGGCCACCGGTGTAACGGGCGGCCTTGTTCGTGGGCAGCGTGTGGTTGGTGCCGATGCACTTGTCGCCGAACGCGACGTTCGTGCGCGGACCGAGGAACAGCGCGCCGTAGTTGGTCATGTTGTTCAGGAACCAGTCCGGGTCGCGCGTCATGACCTGCACGTGCTCGGAGGCGAGTTCGTCGGCCTTCTGCAGCATCTCTTCGCGGGTGTCGCAGACGATGACCTCGCCGAACTCGGCCCACGACCTGGCGGCGATCTCGGCGGTCGGGAGGATCTTGAGCTGGCGCTCGATTTCGGCCATGGTCGCGTGGGCCAGCGCTTCGCTGTCCGTCAGCAGCACGGCGGGCGAAGTCGGTCCATGCTCGGCCTGACCGAGCAGATCGACCGCGCACATCTCGCCGTCCACCGAGTCGTCGGCGATGACCAGCGTTTCGGTCGGCCCCGCGAACAGGTCGATGCCGACGCGCCCGAACAGCTGGCGCTTGGCTTCCGCCACGAACATGTTGCCCGGGCCGACCAGCATGTCGACCGGCGCGATGCTGTTGGTGCCGACGGCCATGGCGACCACGGCCTGCACGCCGCCGAGCACGAGGATCTCGTCCGCGCCGGCCATATGCATGGCGGCGACGATGGCCGGGTGCGGCTCGCCGTGGAACGGCGGCGCCGTGGCGACCACGCGCTTGACGCCCGCGACCTTGGCCGTCAGCACGCTCATGTGCGCGGAAGCCAGCAGCGGGTACTTGCCACCGGGGATATAGCAGCCGACCGCGTTCATCGGCACGTGGCGGTGGCCGAGGAACACGCCGGGGCGCGTCTCGACTTCCACGTCCAGCATCGAGTCGCGCTGGATCTGCGCGAAGTTGCGCACCTGGGTCTGGGCAAAGCGGATGTCTTCCAGCTCGCGCGCGGACAGGCTCTTTATCGCCTTTTCGATCGAGGCCTGCGACAGGCGGAAGTCCTCGGGCTCCCAGTTGTCGAACTTCTTGCTGTATTCGCGCACGGCGGCGTCGCCGCGCGTCTCGATGTCGCGAATGATGCCTTCGACGGTATTGCGGACTGCGGTGTCGTCGTCGGCACGCGCCTGAACGTCACGTCCACGTTTGAGGTAACGAATCATGGTGTCTCCTGGGAGTGTCTCTGTAAGGGGTGGTGCATACGTATGCAGATTAGTGTTCTTGCATTCGTATGCAAAGTCAGTGATTACCCTGAGCGTGCCCCGGAGGCCGCGTCAAAGTCAGGAAATGCCGAATTCGTTGTAATCCCTCGACATCGGTTGTATCGATTTGCCGACATGCTGGATGTTTACCAGTAACAATGATTATCATTACGCCCCATGAGTACTTCGGGTTCCGTCCTTCCGTCCCCCGTCGCCCCGCCCGACGTTGCCACCCTGTATGTGGACCACCATTCGTGGCTCAGGGGCTGGCTGCAACGCCGTCTCGGCAGCGCCGAACATGCGGCGGACCTGGCACAGGACACCTTCGTGCGGCTGCTCAACAGCGACCGCGTGCCGGCTCAGCTCGAGGAGCCGCGCGCCTACCTGACGACGGTGGCCAGGAACCTGATGTCGAATCACTGGCGCCGGGAGAAGCTCGAACAGGCCTACCTCGAGGCGCTGGCGCATGCCCCGCAGGACGTGGGCCTGTCGCCGGAAACGCGCGCGATGCTGCTGGAGACGCTGGTCGAACTGGACCGGCTGCTCGACGGATTGCTGCCCATCGTGCGCCAGGCGTTCCTGCTGTCGCAGCTCGATGGCCAGACCCATGCGCAGGTTGCGGAGACGCTCGGCATCTCCGTGCCCACCGTCAAGCGTTACATCGTCAAGGCGCTGCAGCGCTGCTACTTCGCCGATCTGTCGTTCGTCGGATGAAACGCCGATGAAGCCGTTCCGATGAAGCCATACTCTTACCCCGCGCAGTCGTCCTGGTATCAGGCGACCGCCGATGCCGCCTCCATCCCGCCGGCCGTTGCCGAGCAGGCGCTCGAGTGGCTCGTGGCGTTGCAGGATGCCGCCGTATCGTCCGAGGTCGTGGAAGCGTGGCAGCGCTGGCGGGCCGCCGATCCCGACCACGAGCGCGCGTGGCGCCGCATCGAGTCCGTGCAGGGCCGGCTTCAGCCGCTGGCCACCCCCGCCACCGCGGGCCTCGCGCGCGCGGCGCTGATGCCGAAGGCGTCGCCGGGCCGCCGCCATGCCATCAAGGCACTGGCGATCCTGGCCATCGCCGGTGGTGCCACATGGAGCGCCCGCGAGCAGCGGGGCTGGCGCCAGTGGGCCGCGGACTATCGCACCGGCGTCGGCGAGCGTCGCAAGCTGATACTTTCCGATGGGACCTCGCTGATGCTGAACACCTCGAGCGCGGTGGATATTCTCTTCAGCGCCACGGAGCGCCGCGTGCGGCTGATCTCGGGCGAGATCCTGATCACGACCGCGCCGGACCGCGAAGCGGTGCCGCGGCCGTTTCTCGTCGAGACCGCCTTCGGCACGGCCCGCGCGCTTGGCACGCAGTACGTGATGCGCCATCACGCGCACGACACCGGCGTGGCCGTCTACGAGGGGGCCGTGGAGATCCGCCCGCGCGACAATCCCGCGCGCAAACTCGTACTGCAGTCGGGTTACAGCGCCAGCTATACCGCGCAGACGATTACGGTGCCCGACGCGGCCAGCAAGGCCGGCATGGCATGGGCGGACGGCTTTATCGTCGCCCGCAGCATGCGCCTCGACGATTTCATCGCGGAGCTGGGCCGCTACAGCCGCGCTCCGCTCTCGTGCGATCCCGCGCTGCGGGACGTGCTCGTCTCGGGCTCGTTCCCGCTCGACGACGTGAGCAAGGTGCTCGACACGCTCGGGACCACCCTCAACGTGCGCCAGCAGGTCGTCAGCCGGTTCTGGGGCGACGACGAGATTCGCCTCGTACCGCCCGCCGGAAAAAATTTCGAGAAAAGCTGATCTCTTTTCGAAGCTCGCGGGTCAGGGAAGACAGGTACTTCAACTCTCTTCCATCGAAAGGTTTCACTCATGGGTCACGTCCGGACGCGCGAGCGTCAGTCTCATCGTGTCATTCGCCGTAAATTGCTGACGTCCATGGTGGGCCGTATCGTATTCGGCGGTGCAGTGGTCGCGCCGGCCGCCGTCATGCCGTTTGCCGCCCACGCGCAGGCCGCCGCCACGCGCGCCTATGCGATTCCCGCGGGCACGCTCGAAGACACGCTGAGCCGCTTTGGCCGCGATGCCGGCATCATGCTGTCGTTCAAGCCCGAGATTGCCGCAGGCAGGCAGAGCGCAGGCCTGAACGGCAGCTACTCCGCGCGCGGCGGTCTCGACACGCTGCTGGCGGGATCGGGCCTGACCGTGGTCGAGCAATCGAACGGCAGCTATCAGGTCGTCAGCCCTGCTGGCAACACCGGCAGCGGCGCCGATGGGACGCTGCCGCCGGTCACCGTGACCGCATCGGCCGATACGCGCCTGCAGCCCGAGTATGCGGGCGGCCAGGTGGCGCGCGGCGGCAGCCTGGGCATTCTCGGTTCGCTCGATGTCATGGACACGCCGTTCAGCACCATGAACTACACGGCCGAGACCATCGAGAACACGCAGGCCCGCACGCTGGCCGACGTGGTCATCAACGAATCGTCGGTGCGCACGCTGACGTCGACGGGCGGTTTTGGGGAGGACTTCCAGATCCGCGGCTATACCGTGGCGAGCGGCGACGTGGGCATCAACGGCCTGTACGGGCTGGTGTCGTCGAGCCGCATGCCGGCCGCGATCATGGAACGCGTGGAAGTGCTCAAGGGACCGGGCACTCTGATGAACGGCATCGGCCCGAACGGCAGCGTCGGCGGGGCGATCAATATCACCACCAAGCGCGCCGGCGACGAGCCGCTGACGCGCCTGACCACGACCTACGAGAGCAAGTCGATTCTCGGCGTGCAGGCCGATGTCGGCCGCCGGTTCGGCGAGGAAAAGGAATGGGGCGTACGCGTCAATGGCGTGTACAGGAACGGCCAGAGCAATCTTGACGCCGGCCGCCAGGAGCTGGGCCTCGGCGCGCTCGGCCTCGACTATCGCGGCCGCAAGCTGCGCTGGTCGCTCGATGCCTACACGCAGCACGAAGGCGTCGAGAACTTCCGTCCGCAGGTCGGTTTTGCCGCGGGCGTGACGTCGATTCCCGATGCACCCTCGGGCCACCGCAATTTCTTCCCGGGCACGCAGCTCTGGCTGCATGACTCGGCCGTGATGTCGCGCCTGGAGTACGACATCTCGCCGAACCTGATGGTCTACGCGGCAGGGGGCTATCGCGGAGGCACCGCGTACCAGACGTTCCCGTCGGGTCCCGTGGACGCGCTCGGCAATTTCCGCGTCAATAACTCGTACTACGATTCGTACAGCAAGACGAGCACGGCCGAAGTCGGCGCGCGCGCGATGTTCTCCACCTTTGGCGTGGGCCATACGCTGAACGTGGGCTTCACGCGGCTGGACCAGGAACTCGGCAATGCGTATATCGCGAACCCGCCATCGTCCGCGGTCGCCTCGAACATCTACAATCCGACGCCGCTGCCGGCCGTGATCGGCGCGCGTACCGATGCGCAGAAAGCGTCGGATACCGTGCTGACCAGCGTGGCCGTGACCGACACGCTGTCGTTCCTCGACGATCGCATCCAGCTGACCGGTGGCCTGCGCCACCAGAAGGTTTCGCTCGAGAACTATTCCACGACGACGGGCGCGCAGACCTCGAGCTACGACGCCAGCGCGATCTCGCCGCTCGCCGGCTTCGTGATCAAGCCGCTGCAGTACGTCTCGCTGTACGGTAACTACACGTCCGGCCTGACGCGCGGCGGTGTGGCGCCGACCACGGCCGCCAACGCGGGCCAGGTGTTCCCGCCGTACAAGTCGCGCCAGATGGAAACCGGCGTCAAGGTGGACTGGGGCCGCATCACGACGAGCCTGGCCGCGTTCCAGATCAAGCGCCCAAGCGCGGTGACCGATCCCGCCACGAATCTCTACAGCTTCGATGGCGAGCAGAAGAATCGCGGGATCGAACTGTCGGCGTATGGCGAGGTCGTGCAGGGCCTGCGCCTGATGGCGAGCGCCACGTTCTACGACGCCAAGCTTTCGCGCACCGCCGGGGGCGTCAACGACGGCAAGGACGCGAACGGCGTGCCCGACCACACCTTCAACTTCGGCGTCGACTGGGATATGCCGTGGGTGCCGGGGCTGAGCCTGTCGGGCCGCATCATCAATACCTCGGGCGTGTACTTCAACGCGGCCAATACGCTGCGCATGCCGTCGTGGACGCGCTACGACGTCGGCGCGCGGTATCGCACCAAGGTCATGGGCAAGTCCGTCGTGTTCCGCGCCAATGTCGAGAACCTGTTCAACTCGGACTACTGGCTCGTGAGCGGCACCTATGCGACAGTAGCGGCGCCTCGCACCTTGCTGTTGTCCGCGCAGATCGACTTCTGATGTTTGTTCGTTTGCCCCGATATAAGGAAATGCTGATGACCAAGACGACCGCCATCGCGTTCGCACTGATGGCCCTGTCCTCCGCCGCGCACGCGCACCAGATCTGGATCGAACCCGCCGACCAGCGCGCGGTGATTCGCTTCGGCGAGTTCGGCGACAACCTGCGCGAGGCCTCGCCGGGCCTGCTCGACAAGTTCGTGGCGCCGAGCGCGACGCTGCTCTCGCCGAAAGGCGAAAAGACCGCGGCGGGTGTGAAGACCGCCAACGGTTTCGTGCTGCCGTTCAGCGCCACCGCCGGCGAGTCCGTGGTGGCGCAGGACGCGAGCTATCCGCTCTACGCGTTCAAGCGCGCGGACAAGGACATGGCCAACTGGTACTACCCGGCCGCGCGCTGGGTCACCGACTTCGCGGCACAACAGCCGAAGCTGCCGCTCGACCTCGTACCCACGGGCGAAACCGGTGCGTTCAAGCTGTTCTTCCAGGGCAAGCCGCTGCCGAAGACCAAGGTGGCGCTCGTCACGCAATCGGGCTGGGCGAAGGAAGCCAATACGGACGAGCACGGCGCGGTGAAGTTCGAGATGCCGTGGAAGGGCACGTATGTGGCCGAGGTCCATCACAACGACCAGACGCCGGGCGAGCGCACCGGGGCCAACGGGGCCGAGCGTTATACCGCCGTGAACTACGTGACGTCGGTGACGTATATCAAGGCGGACGGCGTGGCGCCCATTCCCGCGCCGCCGGCGGCAACACCTTCCCCGGCAAAATAGCTTCAGGCGGTCTCCTAGCGTTTTTGCCAGACGCGGAGGCCGAACAAGGGGAGTACGCCATAGACGTGGTCGAACAGGTCCGACTGGACCTGTTCGTACGTTTGCCAGTCCGTCACGTTGACGAACAGGAAGACCTCGAGCGGCAGCCCCTGGCTCGTCGACTGCACGTGGCGGATCACCAGCGGCATGTCGGCGCGAATAGCTGGATGCTCGCGGAAGTAGGCCATCATGTACGCGCGCAGCATGCCGAGATTGGTGAGCGAATCGCGCACCGCCGCCGTGTCCAGCGCGGGCGGCAACCGTAGCGCCGGGCTCGCGCGCAACGCGCCGAGCAATGCGTCGTCGCACAGGCGCACGCTATCCGCATCGAACGGAATCGCATGCCGCACGCGGCGCGCACCCGAGTCCATCATCCCCCGCCAGTTCTTGACGCCGTTGCTGAGCAGCACATAGCTCGGCAGCGTGACGATCGTATTGTCGAAGTTCTGCACCTTGATCGTGTTGAGCGAGATATCGGTGACGACGCCGTCGGCGACATAGCCGGGCACCTCGATCCAGTCGCCGATGCGCAGCATGTCGTAGGCCGCCAGCTGGATGCTCGCGACAAAGCCGAGCAGCGAGTCGCGAAACACGATGATCAGCAGCGCGGTCATCGCGCTCACGCCCGTCAGGAAGTAAGTCGGCGATCGGTCGAGCAGCAGCGAGACGATGGCGATCAGCGCCATCAGATACAGCACAATGGTCGCGACCTGCAGGAAGCTCTTGATCGGCCGCTCGCTGGCATGCGGAAAGTGGCTGTAGCGATCCTCGATACTGGCGAGAAACGCAAAGCCCGCGCGCAGTGCCGCATAGACCATGAAGCACGCGGCAATCACGCCGACCGGGCGCCCCAGCATCGAGATGATCGGAAACGAGACGCCCGTGAGCAGCGGCGCCGACAGATAGACGATCCAGGCGGGCACGATCGGCGCAAGCCGGTCGAACACCTTGTGGCGCTCCGCCGCGCGCAGCCATTTGCGATGTTCGCCGCGTGCAAGCCGCCGCACGACCCACAGCAGGAGGATGCGCGTGACCGCATAGCAAAGCACGCTCGCCAGGGCGATGCTCAGCAACAGGCCCGCGACGATGACGATCGCCACGGGCAGGCTGTCGGTCTGGACGTAGATCCGTGGCCATCCGTCCGGGCCTTCGGCGAAGCGAAACATGTCTCCGAACATAGCTCCCTGCGGCGTGAAGGCCTGATGTCAAAGCATTGTAGTCGCCACCCCCAACGGCGCCATGGCGGCCGTAATGATCCGTAACACCACCCGGCAGAGGGTGCGTTGCTCTCCTAATTGAGAACCATTATCATCCTCCAGCCTGCGTTTTCCTTGTGACGCCGCTGTCACCGCAGTTGCGAGTCCCCGTTTCCATGATCGACACCCAGCCAGCTTCCGGCCAGCAGCGCCGCGCGTTCTGGCTCAAGCATCTGCACCAGTGGCACTGGATCAGTTCCGCGATCTGCCTGATCGGGATGCTGCTGTTCGCCGTGACCGGTTTCACGCTCAACCATGCCGGCCAGATCGAAGGCCGGCCGAAAGTCGTGACACGGCAGGAAACCCTGCCCGCCGACGTGCTGCAGGCGCTGCGGCGCGCGGTGCCTGCCCCTGCCGACGGTGCGCGCCGCAAGGGCGACGCGAAATCGGCCGTCCCGCCGGTGCTGGCCGAGTGGCTGGCGCGCACGCTCGACGTCGATGCCTCCGCACGCGAGGCCGAATGGTCGGCCGACGAGCTCTATGTTGCCTTGCCGCGGCCCGGTGGCGATGCCTGGGCCAGCGTCTCGCTCGACGACGGGGAGGTCCAGTACGAAGTCACGACGCGCGGCTGGATTTCCTATCTCAACGACCTGCACAAGGGCCGCAACACGGGCAACGCCTGGAGCTGGTTCATCGACGCGTTCGCCATTGCGTGCCTCGTGTTCAGCATTACCGGGCTGTTCCTGCTCAAGCTTCACGCGGGCGGACGGGCCGCCACGTGGCCGCTCGTCGGCTTCGGCGTGGTCCTGCCGCTGTTGCTGGCCATCCTGTTTATCCATTGATCGATCCCATCATCTCCACCTCTACCTTTATGGCTAGGAAAGGCTGTCCTGATATGCGCCGACTGCTCACCGTTACCCTGACCGGCATGGCCGCGATGCCCGCCGTGAACGCCATGGCCGCGGAAATGAACGTCAAGGTCGAGATTCCGCGTCTCACCGTTGCCGAGTACCACCGGCCCTACGTCTCCATCTGGATCGAGCGCGCCGACCAGAGCCCGGTTTCCACGCTGGCGGTCTGGTACGACGCCAAGAGCAAGGAGGACCACGGCACCAAGTGGCTCAAGGACATGCGCCAGTGGTGGCGCAAGGCCGGCCGCGACATGCAGATGCCGGCCGACGGGATTTCCGGCGCCACGCGCGCGCCCGGCGAGCAGACGCTGACGTTCTCGGACGGCAAGGCGCCGCTGGGCAAGCTGCCGGCGGGCAGCTACCAGCTCGTGGTGGAAGCCGCGCGCGAAGTGGGCGGACGCGAACTCGTACGCGTGCCGTTCACGTGGCCGCCGCAGTCGGCGCAGAACGCCCGTGCCCAGGGCGACCATGAACTGGGTGCCGTCAGCATCGACCTCAAGCCCTGATATCGAACCGGAGACGACCATGAAGAAACCTGCCCGTCCTCTGCAACGCCTCGCGCTGCGCGCCACGCTCCTCGCGCTTGCCGCCCTTGCGCCGCTCGCCGCGCACGCCCACCGTCAATGGCTGCTGCCGTCCTCCACCGTGCTCGCGGGCAACGATCCGTGGGTCACCGTCGATGCCGCCGTGTCGAACGACCTGTTCGTATTCGATCATTTCCCGATGCGGCTGGACAGCCTCGTCGTGACCGGTCCCGATGGCGCCGCGCTCAAGCCCGAGAACGCGTCCACCGGCAAGTTCCGCAGCACGTTCGACCTGCATCTGGCGCAACCGGGCACGTACCGCGTAGCCGTGGTGAACACCGGCGTGTTCGCGAACTGGAAGGTCAACGGCGAGACCAAGCGTTTCCGCGGCACCGCCGAGGCGCTTGCCAGCGCGGTGCCGCCGAACGCCGAGGCGCTGCAGACCACCGAGACGCTTGCCCGCGTGGAGACGTTCGTCACCGCGGGCAAGCCCAGCACGAAGGCGTTCGCGGCCACGGGCAAGGGTCTGGAACTGCAGCCCATCACGCATCCGAACGACCTCGTCGCCGGCGAAGCCGCGAACTTCCGCCTGCTGCTCGATGGCAAGCCCGCGAGCAACCTCAAGGTGGAAGTCGTGCCCGGTGGCATCCGCTATCGGGACAAGCTCAACGACATGGACGTGACCACCGACGCGGACGGCAAGTTCAGCGTCAAGTGGCCCGCGCCCGGCATGTACTGGATGGAAGCCGAGGTACGCGACGACAAGACGTCGAATCGCGCGATCAAGGCGCGACGTGCGACGTATGCGGTGACCGTCGAGGTATTGCCGCAGTAAGTCGAGCCGTCCGCCATGACGCATCGCGTATTGATCCCGCTCGCGCTGAGCGCGCCCCCCACGCCGGTGGCGCGCGCGCGCGCGTGGCAATGGGCGGGCGACACGATGGGCACGACCTGGTCGGTGGCGGCAGAGCTGCCTGCCGCGTGCGATCCGTCGTCGCTCGGTACGGGCATCCGCGCGGTGCTCGATGGCGTCATCGCGCAGATGAGCAACTGGTCCGCCGACTCCGATATCAGCCGCTACAACCGCGCGGCGCCTGGCGAGTGGGTGGTTCTGCCCGAGGACGCGCTCACGGTCCTGACCGCCGCGCTGCGCACCGCGCGCGAAAGCGGCGGCGCGTACGACCCGAGCGCGGGCGCCCTGGTCGATCTGTGGGGCTTCGGTCCCGCGGGCCGGCGCGATACCGCGCCAGCGGCCGACGCGATTGCGCGCACGCGGGCGCATTGCGGCTGGCAGCGCATGGCAGTCGACATCGAGCGACGCGCGGTGTGGCAGCCGGGCGGCATATCGCTCGACTTCTGCGCGATTGCCAAGGGGTTTGCGGTCGACGCCGTGTCGCGGTATCTGAACGGCGCCGGCGTGACGAGCCATCTGGTCGAGATCGGCGGCGAACTGAGTGGGCATGGCGTCAAGGCCGACGGCATGCCATGGTGGGTCGAGCTCGAATCGCCCCATGCAGACGGCCGAGGGGAAGGCCAGGAGCAGGACGCACGGACGCTGGTGGCGCTATGCGGGCTGTCGGTCGCGACGTCGGGCGACTATCGCCGCTATTTCGAGCAGGCGGGTCGCCGCTACGCGCATACGATCGACCCGCGCACCGGTTACCCGGCCACGCACGCACTGGCCTCCGTGACCGTGTTGCACGAGGAAGCGATGATGGCCGACGCGTGGTCCACGGCGCTGACCGTGCTCGGTCCCGATGCGGGGCTGCAGACGGCCACGCGTCACGCGCTCGCGGCACGCTTTCTCGTACGGACGCCGCGCGGTTTCGACGAACATGTCTCCCCGGCCTTCGCCGCGATGATGCAATGACGATGTTGCCATGAAATTCCTGACACCGATCGCGCCTATCGCCGTTTGTGCCGCCGGTACGGTCCTGGCGTTGACCGCGCATGACCGCACGGCGATCGCGGCCGGCGTGGTCGTGGCCTACCTCGCGTTCTGCGTGGGTATGCTCGCGCGCCACCGCCGGCGCCGCGCGGCACGCGCGGCATTCGGCAGCGCTGGCACCGGCGCGGATACCGACCGTCCCACGTTGATCGCGTTCGCGAGCCAGACCGGGTTTGCCGAGCAACTCGCGGAGCAGACCGCCCGCGCGCTGCAGGGTGCGGGCATGCCCGTGCGCGTGACGTCGTTCGCCGATCTCGACGGCAGGCAGCTTGCGGCCTGCGGGCAGGCGCTGTTCCTCGTCAGCACGACGGGGGAGGGCGATGCGCCCGACAGCGCGTCCGGTTTCACGCGCCGCATGATGGCTGGCGTGGCCCCGGATAGCCTGCGTCAGCTGCGGTACGGCATCCTCGCGCTGGGCGACAGCAGTTACGCGCGCTTCTGCGCATTCGGGCATACGTTGTCGTCATGGCTGCAGCGTCATCACGCGCAGCCGCTGTTCGATATGGTCGAGGTCGACAACGGCGACCCCGGTGCGCTCCGGCACTGGCAGAACCATCTGTCGGCAATGTCCGGCGGGGCCGAGATCGCCGACTGGGAGCGGCCGCGCTACGGGCGCTGGCAACTCGTCGAACGCCGCGTGCTCAACCCCGGTAGCGCGGGGGCGCCGGCCTGCCATCTGGCGCTCGTACCTGAAGAGGCCGAAGCCCTCGACTGGTCGGCGGGGGACATCGCCGAAGTCGGACCCTGTCATCCGCCCGGCGTCGTGGCCGCGCTGCTCGCGCGCCTCGCGCTCGACGGCACCACGCCGGTACGCTGCGACAGCCGCCCCACGACGCTGGCCGCGGCGCTGGCCACGCGCCTGCCATTGCCCGAGGCGCACCTCGACACGCTCGTGGGGCTGTCGCCGCAGCGCCTCGTCGACGCGCTGCCGGCCCTGCCGCATCGCGAGTATTCGATTGCCTCGCTGCCTGCGGACGGACGCCTCGAACTGCTCGTTCGCCAGACGCGTTACGACGATGGACGCCTTGGCCTCGCGTCGGGCTGGCTGACCGAACATGCGGCGGTCGGTACCGCGATTGCGCTGCGAGTGCGCGTCAATCGCGCCTTCCATCCACCGGCCGACGGCCGCCCGCTGATCCTGATCGGCAATGGCACGGGCCTCGCGGGCCTGCGTGCCCAGATCAAGGCGCGCGAAGCGGCGGGCCATCGTCGCAACTGGCTGCTGTTCGGCGAACGCTCGGCCGCGCACGATGCCTTCCACGACGCGGACATCGGACGATGGCATGCGAGCGGCGTGCTGGAACGCGTGGACCGTGTGTACTCGCGCGATGGCGGGCCGCTCCGTTACGTGCAGGATGCGGTGGCCGCGCATGCGATGGCGCTGCGCGAGTGGATTGCGGAGGGGGCGGCAATCTATGTGTGCGGCAGCCTGCAGGGCATGGCGGGCGGCGTGCATGCGGCACTGGTGTCGATCGCCGGCGACGAGGCACTGCAACAGATGACCGAAGACGGGCGTTATCGGCGCGACGTGTATTGATCGGGCGGTCCCAGAAAGCAAACGCGCGTTTGACGTGATGTCCTCGTCATGAGGCGCGGTGTTGACTATCCTCGATTGTTGAGCCCACAACACGTTGGGCCCACAACAAAAAGAGGAGACCCATGCATCGCCAGCGCATCACGCCTTCCCGCAAGCTTTCCCGGACGTTCTCGCATACCCTCGCCTGCCTCGCGCTTGCAGGCACCACGCATCTTGCATCGGCCGCTCCGCCAGACCGTTATGTCGCACCGGGTCTGGAGAAGCCGGCCAGCATCCTCGTCGATCGCTGGGGCGTGCCCCATATCTATGCCGGCACGCTGTACGACGCGTTCTACGCGCAGGGTTTCATGGCCGCGCGCGACCGGCTGTTCCAGATCGATCTTTGGCGCAAGCGCGGACTTGGCGAAATGGCGAAGGACTTCGGTCCCAACTACGTCGATGGCGACCGCATGGCGCGCGCCGTGCTGTTTCGTGGCGACATGTACCGCGAATGGCTCGCTTATGGCTCCGACGCCAAGCGCGTGGCCGAGGCGTTCGTGGCCGGCGTGAACGCATTCGTGTCGCAGACCGAAGCGCATCCGGAACTGCTGCCGCCCGAGTTCAAGGTCCTGAACTACAAGCCGTCGTACTGGCGCGCGGAGGACATCGTACGCATTCGCCACCACGGCCTGACGCTGAACTTCACGGGCGAGGTGGATCGCGCGCAGATCTATTGCGAGGTAAAGCCCGACGCCGTGCGTGCAGACTGGCTTCGCCGCGAGCTCGATCCCCCCGTGGAACCGAAGCTGCCGGAAGGCCTCGATCCCTGCGCGATTCCGGCCGCCGAACTCAAGCGTGCCTATGAACTCGCCACCGCCGCGCCGCGCTTTCCCAAGGACTGGTGGGGCCCTGCCCGGGCAGACCGCAAGACCGATGTACCGCTCGACGAACTCTACGTGCTGCAGGATGCGGCCAGCGATCTCGCGCGCAGTCTCGGCTCCAACAACTGGGTGATTGCCGGCGCGCGAACGACCACGGGCCGCCCGATTCTCGCCAACGATCCCCACCGCGCGCATGGCGCCCCGAGCCTGCGCTATATCAGCCATCTGAACGCGCCGGGCCTGTCGGTGATCGGCGCCGGCGAGCCGTTCCTGCCCGGCATCTCGATCGGCCACAACGGCACCATCGCATTCGGGCTTACGCGCTTCTACATGGATCAGGAGGATCTCTACGTCTACGAGACCAACCCGGCACAGCCGAGCGAGTACCGGTATCAGGGGCGATGGGAACCGATGAAGACCGTGACCGAGCAGATCGCGGTCAAGGGCGAGGCCACCCCGCGCACCGTCACCATCGACTACACGCGGCACGGGCCGCTGCTGTACGCCGACGCGACGGGCCATCGCGCGTACGCGTTGCGCGCGGCATGGCTCGACGTCGGCATGGCGCCGTACTTCGGCTCGATGGACTACATGCGCGCCCAGAACTGGGATCAGTTCCGCGCGGCGATGAATCGCTGGGGCGCGCCCGGCGAGAACCAGGTCTTCGCGGATCGTGGCGGCAATATCGGCTGGCTGCCGGGCGGGCTGACGGTCATCCGCCCCAACTGGGATGGCCTGACGCCGGTACCGGGCGACGGGCGCTACGAGTGGGCGGGCTACCGCAACATGGACGAGTTGCCGTGGACCTATAACCCACCGGCCGGATACGTGGTCACGGCGAACGAGAACAATATTCCGTCCGATCATCCCGCCGCGCAGAAGGGGGTCGGCTACGAGTGGAGCGACAGTTCGCGCGCACGCCGGCTCAAGGCCGTGGTCGGCGCCAATCCGCGCAGCTCGCTGGCGGATTCGATGGCATGGCAGACCGATACGGTGTCGCTGCCCGCGCAACGCGTGGTCGCGCTGCTCAAGGGCATCGACAGTACCGATCCGAAACTGCGCAGTGCACTGGATCTGCTGCGCGGGTGGGATGGCAACGAACGCGCGGACAGCGCGCCCGCCGCGTTGTTCGAGGTCTGGTTCAGCAAGCATTTGCGTCCGGCCGTGGTGCGCGCGGCGCTGTCGCCGGAGGGCGCCAGGCTCGTTGGCGCGGGCGATGCGGCACGCGTGATCGCGGTACTCGAGCAGCCGGGCCCCTGGATGGACACGACGAAGCGCAACGAGGTCATGCTTGCCTCGCTGCGCGGGGCGATCGTCGAGGTCGAGCAGAAGCTCGGGCCCGATATGCGCGCATGGCAATGGGGCAAGCTGCATACGGCCGTGTTCAACCATCCGTTGAGCCCGATCCTCGATGCGGATGCGCGCAGGCAATATGACGTGAACGCGGGACCGATCGGCGGCTCCGCCTTCACGCCGATGGCCACGACGTATCGCAACAGCGACTTCCAGCTGACCGCGGGCGCGTCATATCGCATGGTGCTCGACGTCGGCAACTGGGATGCATCGCGCGTGGTCAACACACCGGGGCAGTCGGGCAATCCCGCCAACCCACACTACCGCGATCTCGCGCCAGTGTGGGCCAAAGGGCAGTACTTCCCGCTCGTGTATTCGCGCAAGGCCGTGGAGAAGGAAAGCGTCGAGCGCGTGGAGCTGGTGCCGCAGGCGGCGCAGCGCTAAGGCTGCATCGCCATCTCGAGCACGCGCGCAACGTGTAGCGCTTCACGCTGCGCGCCGTCGTGGATCTGATGGCGGCAACTGGTACCGTCGGCGACGATCACCGCATCGTCGCCGGCCTTGCGCACCGCGGGCAGCAACGACAACTCGGCCATGCGCATCGACACGTCGTGATGCTCGGCCTCATAGCCAAAGCTGCCCGCCATGCCGCAGCACGACGACTCGATCAGCTCCGCCTTGAGGCCCGGAATCCATCCGAGCACTTGCTCGACCGGGCGCACCGCGTCGAACGCCTTCTGGTGGCAGTGGCCATGCAGCATCGCCCGCGACTTGCCGATGGCATTCAGGGTCGGCGCGAAGCGTCCCGCCGCGTGTTCGCGCACGAGGAATTCCTCGAACAGAAACGCATTGTCGGCCAGCGACCGCGCGGCATCGCCATAGCCATATTGCAGGAACTCGTCGCGCATGCTGAGCAGGCACGACGGCTCGAGCCCGACGATCGCCACGCCACGCGCGACGAACGGCAGCAGCGCATCGAGCGAACGCCTGGCCTCGGCCTTTGCCTCATCGACGAGCCCCGCGGCGAGGAACGTGCGGCCGCAGCACAGCGGACGCTCGCCCGGCACGCCGGACAGATGCACGGTATAGCCCGCACGCTCGAGCACGCGCTGCGCCGCGCGTGCGTTCTCGGGCTCCATATGATTGTTGAACGTATCGACGAACAGCACGACTTCCTTCCGTGCGTCGTCATGGGTCTCGGGCGTGGAACGGTACCGGGCATCGAGGAATGCCGGCTGCCAGCGCGGCAGCGAGCGCCGCGCGGAAATGCCGAACAGCCGCTCGCCGAGTTGCGGAAGGCCCGGAATGCGGTCGCGCAGATTGAACAGCCACGGCATGCGACTGGCCGCGCCCGCGTAGCGCGGCAGGAATGCAACGAGCTTGTCGCGCAGGCGCAGATGTCCCGCGCGCGCGTGCGCGGCGCGCACCTCGATCTTGACCTTCGCCATATCGACACCGGTCGGGCAATCGCGTTTGCAGCCCTTGCACGAGACGCAGAGATCGAGCGTCTCCTTCACGGCCGGATCGAGGATGCCTTCCGGCCCGAGCTGTCCCGACAGCGCCAGGCGCAGCGTGTTGGCACGCCCACGCGTCAGATGCTGCTCGTCGCGCGTGACGCGATAGCTCGGGCACATCGTTCCCGCATCGAACTTGCGGCAATGGCCGTTGTTGTTGCACATCTCGACCGCGGCGGCGAGACCGCGCGCGGGATCGAGCCCGGTGCCCGGCGCGCTTTCCGCTTCGGTGACCGGATCGCGCGTGACGTTCCACGCCGACCAGTCGAGCGCGGGCACGAGCGGCTTGACCGTATAGCCCGGCGGAAAGCGGAACAGCGTGGCATCGTCCATGCGCGGCGTGCGCACGATCTTGCCGGGGTTGCAGCGGTTGTCGGGATCGAACAGCGCCTTGACTTCCTCGAACGCGCGGTTCAGCGAGGGACCGAACTGCCACGCCACCCACTCGCCGCGGCAGATGCCGTCGCCGTGCTCGCCCGAGTAGGCGCCCTTGTACTCGCGCACCATGGCGGCCGCCTCTTCGGCGATGGCGCGCATCTTGGCCGCGCCATCGCGGCGCATGTCCAAAATGGGCCGGACATGCAGCGTGCCGACGCTTGCATGGGCATACCAGGTGCCGCGCGTGCCGTGCTTGTGGAAGACCTCGGTCAGCCGCGCGGTGTATTCGGCCAGATGTTCGAGCGGTACCGCGCAGTCCTCGATGAAGGAGACGGGTTTGCCGTCGCCCTTCATGCTCATCATGATGTTGAGGCCGGCCTTGCGCACTTCCCACAACGCCTTCTGCGGTCCCGCTTCGGGCATTTCGACGACGGATCCCGGCAGGCCGAGGTCCGCCATCAGCTCGACGAGCCGCGCGAGATCGCGCACGGTGCTATCGCGGTCGTCCCCGGCGAACTCGACGAGCAGGATTGCCTCGGGCTCGCCCACGAGCGCGCGCTCGATCACGGGACGGAACGCCGGGTTCCGGCGCGACAGATCGATCATCGTGCGATCGACGAGCTCGACAGCAGCGGGCCGCAAGGCCACGATATGCCGCGTCAGGTCCATGGCCTGATAGAACGTCGGGAAGTTCACCACGCCGAGCGTCTTGTGCGTCGGCAGCGGCGACAGTTGCAGCGTGATGCGCTTGAAGTACGCAAGCGTGCCTTCCGAGCCGACGAGCAGATGGGCGAGGTTGACACTGCCATCGGCGGTGTAGGGCCGCTCGCTCCGCGGCGAGAAGATATCGAGGTTGTAGCCGCCGACGCGGCGCAGCACGTGCGGATACATCTCGGCGATGGCATCGCGTTCGCGCTCGGCGATGCGCCGCACGCCATCGGCAATCGCACGATGCGCGGCACCCTCCGCGGGCCAGCTGCCGTCGAAGCGCACTTCCTCGCCGTTCGCGAGGATGGCGTCGATGCCGAGCACGTTGTGCACCATGTTGCCGTACTGGATCGAGCGCGATCCGCACGAGTTGTTGCCGGTCATGCCGCCGATCGTGCATTGCGCCGCGGTGGAGACATCCACCGGGAACCACAGGCCATGCGGCTTGAGCCATGCGTTCAGGTGATCGAGCACGATGCCGGGCTGCACGGTGACCGTACGCGCGACGGGATCGAAGTCGATGACCTGGTTCAGCCATTTGCTGTTGTCGATGACCAGTGCCTCGCCCACGGTCTGTCCGCACTGGCTCGTACCGCCGCCGCGCGGCAGCAGCGGCGCGTGCAGGTCGCGCGCGATATCGAGCGCGAGGCGCGCGTCGGCTTCGTCGCGCGGCACCACCACGCCGATCGGCATGACCTGATAGATGGACGCATCGGTCGCATACCGGCCGCGGCTCGCGGCGTCGAACAGGACGTCGCCACGCAATTCCGCAGCCAGCCGCCGGTAGAGCGGCGATTGCTGCATCGGTGCCGCGCCACCGCGCGGCATGAAGTGAAGCGGTTGCACGCCGGGTGGCGTGGGAGTGGTCGGCAAAGCCATGGACGTGGGGTCTCCGGTTGCTGCACGCACTCGGGCCACGCCGCGGGATCAGGCGGCGGCGCCCTGTACGCGTTCTAGTTCGGCGATCAGCGCGTCGCGCTTGTGTTTCAGGTGCGCGCGCAGGATGTCACGCAGGCCCGCGCCGTCGCGCTTCGCCAGGCAGTCGAGCATCGCGCCGTGCTCGAGCACGGCCATGTCCCATTTTTCCTGATCGAAGTTCGAGCGAAAGCGCAGTGCCTGGATACGCAGGTTGATGCGTCGATAGGTCTCCTCGAGGATCGGATTGCGCGCCGCCGCATTGATGGCATCGTGGATGCGGCGGTTCAACGCGTAGTAGTTGGGCAGATCGCGCCGCGCATGGCAGGCGAGCATCTCGAAGTGCAACGCGCGAATCTCGTTCAGTTCGGCGTCGGTAATGCGTTCGCAGGCGAGTTCGCCAGACAGGCCCTCCAGCGCGCCCATCATCTCGAACAGATGGTCGATGGTTTCCTGCGAGAGCTGGACCACCTCGGCGCCGCGGTTCGGCAGCAGCGTCACGAGGCCATCGCCGGCCAGCACCTTGAATGCCTCGCGCAACGGCGTGCGCGACACCTGCAGCTGTTCGCAGAGCACCCGCTCGTTGAGCCGTGCCCCGGGCGCGAGTTCGCCTTCCAGGATCATCGCGCGCAGGCGCTGGGCCACCGCCACATGCAGGATCTGGCGGTCCACGGCTTGGGAGGAAGGGGTCGGATTGAGACTCATCGGTGATATCGC
Source organism: Cupriavidus pauculus (assembly GCF_008693385.1). NCBI lineage: Bacteria > Pseudomonadati > Pseudomonadota > Betaproteobacteria > Burkholderiales > Burkholderiaceae > Cupriavidus > Cupriavidus pauculus. Next base: position 1,821,025 of record NZ_CP044067.1, on the reverse strand, counting down.
GGCTTGACAGTATTGTATTCAAAACCTACTCTGAGGCAAGCACGAACTGCATGCCGGGGTCGCCGGGCACGCCGGATGCGGCGAAAAAGGCGACCAGAAAGACTGATAAATACTGATTTATAAGGACTTTTTACGGGATGGGCGGCGCGACCGCCCGCCAACATTATCCCGCAAGCCAGTCCTGTAGTGCACCCCTGTTTTTTGAATACAAAATTCAAATTGAGACACGAGGCGATATGATCCGACTGAATTCCCATCCGAGCGGCCGGCACTTCCTGCAGATCCCCGGGCCGACCAATGTGCCGGACCGGGTGCTCCGCGCGATGGACTATCCGACCATCGATCACCGCGGTCCCGAGTTCCAGCAACTGGGCAAGAAGGTGCTCGCGGACATCCGCAAGGTGTTCCAGACCGCGCAGCCCGTGGTGATCTATCCCGCGTCCGGCACCGGCGCGTGGGAGGCGGCGCTCGTCAACACGCTGTCGCCCGGCGATCATGTGCTGATGTTCGAGACCGGCCACTTCGCGTCGCTGTGGAAGCGCATGGCCGACAAACTCGGTCTGGTCTCCGAGTTCCTCGGTGGCGACTGGCGTCATGGTGTGGATGCAGCCGCGATTGGCGCCCGCCTGGCGGAAGACCGCCAGCACACCATCAAGGCCGTCTGCGTGGTCCATAACGAAACGTCCACGGGCGTGACCTCGGATATCGCGGCCGTGCGCCGCGCGATCGATGCCGCCAACCACCCGGCCCTGCTGCTCGTCGATACGATTTCCTCGCTGGGTTCGGTCGACTATCGCCATGACGAGTGGGGCGTGGACGTGACCGTGTCCGGCTCGCAGAAGGGGCTGATGCTGCCGCCGGGCATCTCGTTCAATGCCGTGAGCCAGAAGGCGATTGCCGCTTCCGCGAACGCGAAGCTGCCGAAGGCGTTCTGGGGGTGGGAAGAGATCATCGAGGCGAACAAGAACGGCTTCTGGCCGTACACGCCGGCGACGAACCTGCTCTACGGCCTCTCCGAAGCGTGCGACATGCTGTTCGAGGAAGGCCTGCCGAACGTGTTCGCGCGCCACAAGCGCCATGCGGAAGCCACGCGCGCCGCCGTGCGCGGCTGGGGTCTGGAAATCCTGTGCCAGAACCCCGCGGAGTACAGCCCCGCGCTGACCGCCGTGGTCATGCCGGAAGGCCATAGCGCCGATGCGTTCCGCAAGGTCGTGCTCGAGAACTTCAACATGTCGCTCGGCCAGGGGCTGTCGAAGGTGTCCGGCAAGATCTTCCGCATCGGGCATCTCGGCGACTTCAACGACCTTACGCTGATGGGTACCCTCGCCGGCGTGGAGATGGGCCTCGCGCTCGCAAACGTTCCGCACCAGACCGGCGGCGTGCTCGCGGCGATGGAGAGCCTGCGCGCCGCGGCGGCGCAACCGGCATTGCGCGCGGCCTGATTCTGGCGGAGTACGCACGGCGCCCTGAGGCGCGCGGCAGCTTTTGGCAACAAGAACCGATGCGGCATCAGACCGCACGGTTTCCATCAAAGGAGACAAGCCATGATGTTGCAAGGAAGGTTGCAGGGCAAGTTGCGGCAAACGGTTCGCGCGCTGGCGTGCGCGTCGCTGCTAGGTGGCATGGCGGCCCCGGCGTTCGCCTGGGAGCCCACCAAGCCGGTGGAGATGGTGGTGCCGTTCAGCGCGGGCGGCGCGTCCGACCAGATGGCGCGCTCGATCCAGGGCATCATCGCCAAGCACAAGCTGATGAACCAGCCGATCATCGTCGTCAACAAGGCCGGCGCGAGCGGCGCGGAAGGGCTGATGGACACCAAGGCGTCCAAGGGCGATCCGCACAAGCTGCTGGTCACGTCGTCGGCGCTCTACACGGTACCGATGATCAGCCAGTTGCCGTTCAACTGGCGAGACCTGACGCCGGTGGCCATGGTGGCGCAGGACGAGTTCGTGCTGTGGACCAATTCGCAGGACCCATACAAGACGCCGGCCGACTATCTGGCCAAGGCCAAGGAAAATCCGGGCAAGCTCAAGATGGGCGGCACGAGCTCCAAGCGCGAGGACCAGATCATCACCGCGCAGATGGAACGCAAGGCCGGCGTGCGCTTCATCTACATCCCGTACAAGGGCGGCGGCGAGGCGGCCACGCAGTTGTCGGGCAAGCATATCGACTCCAACGTCAACAATCCCTCCGAATCGATCGGGCAATGGCGCGCCGGCGAGCATCGCGCGCTGTGCGTGTTCGCGCCCGCGCGCATGCAGTATTCGGCCAAGATCACGGGCACGCAGAGCTGGGGTGACATTCCCACGTGCAAGGAAGCGGGCCTCGATGTCGAGTACGAGATGCTGCGCGTGTTCATGCTGCCCGGCGGCGTCACGCCCGACCAGCAGAAGTTCTACGTGGATCTGATGCAGAAGGTCGTGGCCACGCCAGAGTGGAAGGAGTACCTCGAGAAGAACGCGCTCAAGAACGACTTCCTGGTAGGCCAGAAGCTCACGGACTTCCTCGTCGCCGACGAGAACCGCCACAAGGACATCATCAAGGCCGCCGGCTTCGTTGCCGCCGCGCGCTGACGAGCGATGGCTGTGTCCCTCGCCTGCAACGGGCGAGGGGATTTCCGATGGCATTCAGGAGACCCGATCATGGGCGAGCATCCACAGGAGGCCGCGGCACCGGCGGCGATCACGGTACGGACGGCGGAGATCGCCGCGGCGCTGCTGATCGCGGCGGGCGCCGTGGTGGTGATGGTCAGCAATTACAGCATTGGCGCCGGCTGGGCGCCGGACGGCCCCGAGGCGGGCTATTTCCCGTTGCGCATCGGCGCCATCATTTTCCTCGCCTGCCTGTTCGTGCTCTGGCACGCATGGCGCATGGAACCTGGGGAGACCTTCGTCACGTGGCCGCAACTGAAGCAGGTCGCGGTGATTCTCGTGCCCCTGACGGTCTATGTGGCGGTCATCAGCTTTCTCGGCATCTATGTCGCGTCCGCGCTGTTCGTGATCGGCTTCATGATCCTGCTCGGCAAATTCTCGTGGTGGCGCTCGATTGCCACCGGCGTGCTGGTCAACGTGGCCCTGTTCTGGATCTTCGAGATGCAGTTCCGCGTGCCGCTGCCGAAGGGGCCGCTCGAAGCGGCCCTCGGGTTCTGAGGAGGCCGCGATGGATGAACTCAATGCATTGATGGGCGGCTTCGCGGTCGCGATGTCGTGGCACAACGTGGCGCTGATGCTCGCGGGCATCCTGCTCGGCATCGTGGTGGGCGTGCTGCCGGGACTGGGCGGTCCCAACGGCGTGGCGATCCTGTTACCGCTGACGTTCTCGATGGAGCCGACTTCGGCGATCATCATGCTCTCCTGCATCTACTGGGGCGCATTGTTCGGCGGCGCGATTACCTCGATCCTGTTCAATATCCCTGGCGAGGCGTGGTCGGTCGCCACCACGTTCGACGGCTATCCGATGGCGCAGCAGGGCGAGGCGGGACGCGCGCTGACGTCCGCGTTCACGGGCTCGTTTCTCGGCGCGCTGGCGGGCGTATTGCTCATTACGTTCCTTGCGCCGCTGGTGGCCAAATTCGCATTGCGATTCGGACCACCGGAATTTTTTGCGGTGTACTTCCTGACGTTCTGCAGTTTTATCGGCATGGGCAAGGAAGCGAAGGCCAAGATCGTCATTGCAATGTGCATCGGCTTCGCGCTCGCCGCCGTCGGCATGGATACCGTGTCCGGCACGCTGCGCATGACATACGGCTCCACCGAACTGCTGCGCGGGTTCGACTTCCTTGTCGTGGTAATCGGCCTGTTCGGGATCAGCGAGATCCTGATGACGATGGAAGAGGGCATTGCCTTCCGCGGCAAGCGCGCGAACATCGATCTCAAGGTCGTGCTCAAGACCTGGGCGGAATTGCCGCGCTACTGGATGACGCTGATCCGCTCGTCGGTCATCGGCTGCTGGCTCGGCGTGACGCCCGGCGGCGCCACGGCCGCATCGTTCATGGGCTATGGCGTGGCCAAGCGCTTCGCGCGCAATCGCGAGACGTTCGGACGCGGCAATATCGAGGGCGTGATCGCCCCCGAGTGCGCCGCGCACGCGGCCGGCACGAGCGCCTTGCTGCCGATGCTCGCGCTCGGCATCCCGGGGTCGGCGACGGCCGCGGTGCTGCTGGGCGGTCTCATGATCTGGGGCCTGCAGCCGGGGCCGCTGCTGTTCGCGGAGCAGAAGACGTTCGTGTGGGGCCTGATCGCGAGCATGTATCTGGGCAACCTCGCGGGGCTGATCGTGGTGCTGTCCACGGTGCCGCTGTTCGCCGCCATCCTGCGCATTCCGTTCGCGATCATCGCGCCGCTGATCCTCGTGGTCTGCGCGATCGGCGCATTCACCGTGCACAACGCGATGTTCGACGTCTGGCTCATGCTGATCTTTGGCGTCGTCGGCTACATCCTGAAGAAGCTCGACTATCCGCTGGCCCCGCTCGTGCTCGCGCTGGTGCTCGGCGATCGCGCGGAAGACGCGTTCCGCCAGACGATGCTGATGTCGCAAGGGCAGATGGATGTGTTCTGGTCCAATGGACTCGTTGGCACGATCATGGGCCTGGCGATCGTCGTGCTCGTGTGGCCGGTCTTCGGCGGCATGATGGATGCGCGCAAGCGTCGTCGCGCGTTGCAGACGCAGGGCGCCACCGAATGATCGCGCCCTGAACGACGCCGCTCCGAACGGCGCCGCGGCCCTTACAACGCCTGGAACGCCTTGAGCGTGCGGGCGTTGGCGGCCTTGGCCGCCGCATCGACATAGTGAATGCCGTTATTGCGCGCAAAGGCGTGCTGGCAGCCCGGATAGGTGTGGATCTCGACGTGCTTGTTGTCCTTGAGCGCTTCGATGATCTTCGCGCGGGCCTCGGCCGGCACGAATTCGTCCTCCTCGGCGATATGCATGAGCAGCGGGCTCTTGATCTTGCCCGCCTCCCCGAGGAACTTGTCGAGATTCACGCCGTAATACGACACCGCGCTATCCGTGTCGGTACGCGTAGCCGTCAGGAAGGCCAGCAAGCCACCGAGACAGAAGCCGACGGTACCGACCCCGCCGGTCACGCCCGGTAGCTTGCGCGTGTAGGCGATGGTGGCGGCGATATCTTCGACGCCCTTGTCGATATCGAACGCGTTGAGCAGCGCGAACGCCTTGTCCCACTCTTCCTTGGTCTTATCGGTCAGCTCGACGTTCGGCTCCAGGCGCCAGTACAGATCCGGACAGATCGCGACGAAGCCGTCGCGGGCAAAGTTGTCGCAGGTCTCGCGCATGTCCGCATTGATCCCGAAGATCTCCTGAATCACCACGATGGCCGTGCCTCTGGCATTGGCCGGATCCGGGGTGGCGAGGTAGGCGGCGAAGCTGCCGTCGGGGGTGGTGATGGTGATGCGTTGTGACATGGCGGGTCTCTCCGGGGTGGGGTCAGGGGACGAAGGTCAGGCATTGAGCTTAGCAGGCGCCGCCGCGGGGATCCATGGCGGGTGGCTGATCGCCGAAGCGCATTTCCACGCGGGCCAGGCGGGTGTCGATGCTTTGGACCTGGCGTTCTACCCGCTCCAGACGTACGTCCAAACGGTCCACCCGGGCCTCCAGGCGATTGAGGTGCTTGTCTACCTCCTCGAAGCGCCTGTCCACTTGCTCGAAGCGCTTGTCTACTTGCTCGAAGCGTTTGTCCACTTGCTCGAAGCGCTTGTCGATCTGCTCGAAGCCACGATTCATGGCATTGACCAGCAAGTCGAACCGCTTGTCCACCATGTCTGCGAAGAAACTCAACCGCTTGTCCATCATCCCCGCGAAGAACGTCACCCCACCAAAGATGGCCGTTCCCGTCGCTACGGCGACGCCCCCGATCATGCTCCATTGCTGAATATCCACGACTTCTCCTCTTCTTCAAGGTTTGCAATGCGCCGCATTTTTCCACCATCGCCGCGGCGCGTCATGGGCTATTCGTCGTGCATTTGATCTGGCGCAAACAGGTCCTGCCGCAGATAGAGTAATGAGATTTGTCTCATCGCGGAACAGCTATGTTTAAACCAAAAAAATTTTTTGGTTAATCAGTCTCATAGTCGCTTTTTTCTTCTTCCCGGCAGGGCGAGACTTGTGGCCGGGCAGCGCGTGCGGGCTGGGTCCGCAAGGCATCGTGCAGGCGTGCTCCCTTATAAAAAATATTCAGGAGACGACCGATGACCACCCACAATAGCCGGCGCCACGCGCTGCGCGCGACGCTATGCGTTCTGCTGACGCTCCCCTACGCCATTCCCGCGTTCGCCGCCTATCCCGACAAGCCGATCCGGCTCGTCGTACCGTACCCGCCGGGCGGCGCGACCGATGTGATCGGCCGCATCATCGCGCAAAAGCTCGGCGAAGCGCTGGGGCAGCAGGTGGTGGTGGACAACCGCGGCGGCGCCGGCGGGAATATCGGTGCCGAAGTGGTGGCCAAGTCCGCGCCGGACGGCTACACGCTGCTGATGGGCGCGCTGACCTCGCATTCGACGATGGCGACGCTCGAGAAGGGCAAGCTCCGTTACGACCTGATCAAGGATTTCGCGCCGGTGATGGTGGTGGGCTCGGTACCGCTGGTCGTCGTGGTCAATCCGAAGCTGCCCGTGAATACGCTGCCGGAACTGATCCAGTACGGCAAGGCCAATCCCGGCAAGCTCAACTACGCCTCGTCGGGCGCGGGCGCGCCGCAGCGCATGGCGGCCGAACTGTTCAAGAAGGAAGCCGGCATCGACATGGTGCACGTGCCGTACAAGGGCAGCGGCCCGGCAATGACCGATCTCGTGGCCGGCCAGGTCAACATGATGGTGGAGACCGTGCCCGCCGCGCAGCCGTTTATCAAGGCCGGCCAGCTGCGCGCGCTCGCGGTGGCGGCTCCCAAGCGCATCTCGATGCTGCCCGACGTGCCGTCCGCCACGGAAGCCGGCATGCCGCAGCTGGAAGTCGCCTCGACCTTCGGCGTGCTCGCGCCGGCCGGCACGCCCGCGGCGATCGTCGAGCGCCTGAACGCGGCGATCGCGAAGATGCTCGACAATCCGGAGGTCAAGGAGCAGTTCCTGAAGCAGGGTGTGTACGCCGCCGCGCCGACCTCGCCCGACAAGTCCGCCGAGCGGCTGCGTACCGAAGTCAGCCGCTGGGAGAAGGTGATCACGGACGCGCAGATCAAGTCCGATAGCTGATCGAGCGAACGGGATCGATCGAAATATTCTGTTGAAGAAAGCCTGAACACAATCATGACCCAGAAACCGAAGGACCCCACGAAAGACAACGCCCAGCAAGGCCAGCCTGTCGGCAATGCCAGCGGCCTGCGCAAGGGGCTGACCAACTACGGCGACCTGGGCTTCTCGCTGTTCCTGCGCAAGGCCTTTATCAAGGGCTCGGGCTATACGGACAGCGCGCTGGACCGGCCCGTGATCGGCATCGCCGACACGGGCAGTGCCTACAATCCGTGTCACGGCAACATGCCCCAGCTGATCGACGCGGTAAAGCGCGGCATCATGCTCGCGGGCGGGTTGCCGATGCCGTTTCCGACGATCTCGGTGCACGAAAGCTTTGCCGCGCCGACGAGCATGTACCTGCGTAACCTGATGTCGATGGACACGGAGGAGATGATCCGCGCCCAGCCGATGGACGCGGTGGTGCTGATCGGCGGCTGCGACAAGACCGTGCCCGCGCAGCTGATGGGCGCGGCGTCCGCCGGCGTGCCGGCGATCCAGCTCGTGACGGGCGCGATGCTGACAGGCTCGCACCGCAGCGAACGCGTGGGCGCGTGCACGGACTGCCGCCGCTACTGGGGCAAGTTCCGCGCGGGCGAGATCGACGAGCAGGAAACCGGCGAGGTCAACAACCAGCTGGTCGCGAGCGTGGGCACCTGCTCGGTGATGGGCACGGCCAGCACGATGGCCTGTCTTGCCGAGGCCATGGGCATGAGCCTGCCCGGCTCCGCGACGCCGCCCGCCGTGACCGCGGACCGCATCCGCATGGCGGAGCTGACTGGCGCGCGCGCGGTGGAGATGGCGAAGGAACGCCTGACGATCGATCGCATCCTCACGCCGGCCGCGTTCGAGAACGCGATGCGCGTGCTGCTGTCGATCGGCGGCTCCACCAACGGCATCGTGCACCTGGCCGCGATCGCGGGCCGCATGGGGCTCGATATCGACATGCAGGCACTGGACCGCATGGGCCGCGAGACGCCGGTGCTGCTCGACCTGAAGCCGACCGGCCAGCACTACATGGAAGACTTCCACAAGGCCGGCGGCATGGCCACGCTGCTGCGCGAACTGAAGCCGCTGCTGCGCCTGGATGCGCTGACGGTCACGGGCCGCACGCTCGGCGAAGAGATCGACGCGGCGGGAGAGCCGTTCAAGCAGGACGTGGTGCGCTCGATCCAGAATCCGATCTATCCGCAGGGCGGCATCGCGGTGCTCAACGGCAACCTCGCGCCGGGCGGCGCGATCATCAAGCAGTCCGCGGCCGATGCGAAGCTGATGGAGCATGAAGGCCGCGTGGTCGTGTTCGAGAATTCGCAGGATCTGGTCGAGCGTATCGACCTCGACGACCTCGACGTGAACGCCGACGATATCCTCGTGCTGCGCAATATCGGACCGAAGGGCGCGCCCGGCATGCCGGAGGCCGGCTACATTCCGATTCCGCGCAAGCTTGCGCGCATGGGTGTGAAGGACATGGTGCGGATCTCCGATGGCCGCATGAGCGGCACCGCGTTCGGCACGGTGGTGCTGCACGTCACGCCGGAAGCGGCGGTCGGCGGGCCGCTGGCGCTGGTGCGCACCGGCGACCGCATCCGCCTGAGCGTGAGCCGGCGCGAGCTGAGCCTGCTGGTCCCGGACGAGGAATTGCAACGCCGGCGCGACGCATCGCCGGTGGTGGAGCCGAGCGCTTCGCGCGGATATCTGAAGCTGTTCCTGCAGACGGTGACGCAGGCCGATCAGGGCGTGGACTTCGACTTCCTGCGCCTGCCCGAGGCACGCGGCAAGACGCCCGAGTGAGCATCGAACAGCGCGCGCGCCTCGTCGAGCAACGCCTCGGCGAGCGATGCGCGCGGTCCCTGCGTCGACCAGATCAGGCCCACGCGCCGGACTGGCGCGCGGTCGGGCAGCGGGCAGCGCGCGATGGCGAGCCCGCTTTCCCACATCGGCCGCCAGTCGGGCACGAGCGCCACGCCGAGGCCTTCGCCCACGAGCGCGGCGATCACCATCAGGCCATCCACCTCGAGCCGCTGCCGCGGGCGAATGCCATGATCGCGCAGGTACCGGTCCGCGAGCTGGCCGCCGAGGACCGAGCGGTCGTAGCGGATAAACGGCTCGTTCGCGAGCAGTTCGTGCGGGTCGCGTCCGGCCATGGCGGCAGGCGCCACCACCACGAGCGGTTCGGCCATGAACTCGGCCCACTGGTAACCCTTGGCCACCGCGAACTGCGGCTCGACGACGATCGCGGCGTCGAGCTCGCCACGCGTCAGGCTTTCGCAGAGCTCGATCGAACGCCCGGGTTTGACGAACAGGTTCACATTGGGATGACGGCGATAGAGTTGTCCGAGCAACGGCGGTACGATGCTGCCCATCGCCGTGACGAACGAGCCGAGGCGGAACTCGCCGAGCGAGGCATCGCCGGTGGCGACCGAACCCATGTCGCGGATATCGCGGATGACCTGGCGCGCACGATCGAGAATGCGGATGCCCGCTTCCGTGGGGACGACGGATCGGCCCGCGCGTCGCACGAGCGGCACGCCGAGCTCTTCCTCGAGCGCATGCAGGCGCGCGGCGATGGCGGCGGGCGTGAGGTCGAGCCGGCGCGCGGCCTCCGCGAGGGAGCCCACATCGACGACCGTGACGAAGCTTTGCAGGAATCGGACATCCATGCCGCCATGCTAACAAGTTTCATGGCGATATCCATTGCATCACGTATCGCATCACGACTTCAGGAGACATCATGCCGCTGACCCCCGACGCCAAGGGCGTCTTCCCGATCGCCCCGACACCGTTTCTCGACGACGGCAGCATCGACACCGCCTCGATCGACCGGCTCACCGATTTCTATCTCGAATGCGGGTCCACCGGCATCACAGTGCTCGGCCAGCTGGGCGAGGCCCCGAAACTCGAGCATGCGGAATCGGTCGATGTGGCGGCACGCATGATCCAGCGCGCGGGCAAGCTGCCGGTGGTCGTGGGCGTGTCCGCGCCCGGCTTCGCGGCCATGCGCGCACTGACGCGTGAAGTCATGGACCGTGGCGCCGCGGGCGTGATGATCGCTCCGCCCAACACGCTGCGCACCGACGACCAGATCGTCGGCTACTACCGGCAGGCCGTGGAGGCGATCGGCGACGACGTGCCGTTCGTCATTCAGGACTATCCGCTGACGTTCTCGGTGCAAATGACGCCGGGCGTCATTCGCCGAATCGTGACCGAGCTGCCGTCGTGCGCGATGCTCAAGCACGAAGACTGGCCCGGGCTTGAAAAGATCTCGACGCTGCGTGGCTTCGAGAAGGATGGCTCGATGCGCCATATCTCGATCCTGTGCGGCAACAACGGCCTCTTTCTCGATTACGAGGTGGAGCGCGGCGCGGACGGCGCGAACACGGGCTACTGCTTCCCCGACATGCTGTGCGACGTCGTGCGCCTGAACGCGGCGGGCGAGCGCGAGGCCGCGCACGATCTGTTCGATGCGCACCTGCCGCTGCTTCGCTACGAGCAGCAGCCCGGCGCGGGACTGGCGGTTCGCAAGTACGTGATGATGCGGCGCGGGCTGCTGACGTCGGCCGCGCAACGCAAGCCTGCCGCCGTGATGTCGGCCACCGCGCGTGCGGAGGTCGATCATCTGCTGCGCCGGCTCGCGCGGCACGACCCGCGTGCCGCGCTTGAGTGAGCCCCGCCGGAGCGCCTAGCGCTGGAAGACGGTGTGGATCGATCGTCCGCGCGCATCGACGGCCACGGTGACCGGCATGTCCTCGACCTCGAACTCGTACATGGCCTCCATGCCAAGGTCGGGGAAAGCCACGACGCGGGATTTGCGGATCGCGCGAGAGATCAGATAGGCGGCACCGCCGACGGCGGTCAGGTACGCGGCACCGTTGTCGCGTATCGCATCGATCGCCGCCGGCCCGCGCTCGGCCTTGCCGACCATCACGCGCAGGCCGGTTTCGGCCAGCAGGCGCGGCAGGAACTTGTCCATGCGCGTGGCGGTGGTAGGTCCGGCCGGACCCACGGCCTCATCGCCGACGGGATCGACCGGCCCTACGTAATAGATCGTTCGGTCGCGCAGCGGCACCGGTAGCGGTTCGCCCGCATCGAGCATCGCCATCAGACGCTTGTGGGCAGCATCGCGCGCGGTCAGCAGGCGGCCGCGCAGGCGCAGCGTCTGGCCCACCTTCCATTGCGCGACGGTGTCCGCCGTCAGCGTATCGAGGTCCACCGTCAGGGCATCGGCCTCTTCGGGCATCGCATCGGGGATATCGCGCCAGAGCGACGGGTCCGGCGGCGTGAATGTCGCGGGCCCGTTGCCGTCGAGCGTGCACCGCACGAAGCGCGTGGCCGCGCAGTTCGGAATCAGGGCAACGGGCAACGCGGCCGCATGGCTCGGCAGCGCGCCGACCTTGACGTCGAGCACGGTGGTCAGCCCGCCCAGGCCTTGTGCGCCGATGCCGAGCGCGTTGATGCGGTCATGCAACGCCAGCCGAAGCGCCTCGACGTCATCGTTCGCGCCGCGCGCGCGCACGGTCTGGATGTCGATCGGCGCGAACAGCGATCGCTTGGCCGCGCGCATCGCCTGTTCGGGCGTGCCGCCGATGCCCACGCCGAGCACACCGGGCGGACACCAGCCCGCGCCCATCTGCGGCACGGCATCGAGAATCCAGTCGACGAGCGAGTCGCTCGGATTGAGCGTGGTGAACTTCGCCTTCACGTCGCCGCCGCCGCCCTTGGCCACCACGATCATCTCGACGGTATTGCCGGGCACGAGTTCGACGTCGACGAAGCCGGGCGTGTTGTCGCCCGTATTGCGGCGGGCGCCGAGTGGCGACGCGACCATCGTCGCGCGCAGCGGGTTCGCGGGCAGCGTATAGGCGCGCCGCACACCGTCATTGACGACGTCCTGAAGGCTGCGCAGGGCGCTGCCGTCGCGCGTGGCGAGGCGTACGTCCATGCCGACGCTCAGGAAAACCTGCGCAACGCCCGTGTCCTGGCACAGCGGCCGGTGACCGCGCGCGGCCATGCGGCTGTTCACGAGCAACTGCGTCAGCGCGCTGCGCGCGGCGCCTGGCGGCTCCGCCTCCCATGCGCGGCGCAATGCCTCGACGAAATCGGCGGGGTGGTAGTAGCTGATGAACTGCAGCGCATCGGCGACGCTGTCGGCGATGTCTTCCTGATAGACGACGGTCATGCGGGGCGCTCCGGCATTCTCTAGCGGAATATGTTTGAACATATTCGCATAAAGCGACGCCGCGCGGAAGGCCCGTTCAGACCGCCTGCCGCTGGAGCACCGTGGAATACGAGAACCGGTCGGCAGGATGCACGCTGACCACCACTTCGAACAGCCGGTCCGACTGATCGTAGTACCGCCGCACGAACTCGAGGGCGTGGGCACCGGGCGCGGTCCCGAGCGTCTGCGCCATTGCCGCGGGGATGCCGATCGCGCGCACGGTCTGGTGGATTTCCTTCACGACGCGTCCCGACGTCTGGCCGACGAGCTCGCAGATCAGGCCCTCCGACGTCTTGAGCTTGCTCTTGATCTTCGCGCCGTCGTCGGCCGTCACGTACACGTCGGACCACGCGACCGGATGATCGGGTGCAGCGGGATTGGTGCGCGACGTGGGAATGTGCAGCCAGCGCGAGCCGGGCGGACAGCCCAGATGCGCGGCCATCTCGACATCCATGACGACCTCGCGTGCGCCGTGGATCCTGCGCGCGGTGGCCGCGCCGTATTGCACGAGTTCCTCGATCGACGAGAGGCGCGGCATGTACTCGCCCGACTGCGGCGCGGACGCCTCGACGCGTGTTCCCGCGCGTTTCTTGCGCGAAACCATGCCGAGTTCCTGGATGCGCGTCAGTGCAACGCGCACGGTGCCCCGGCTGACGCCGTACTTGTCTGCGAGTTCGAGCTCGCCGGGCAGGCTCGAACCGACCGGGTAGACGCCGCTGGTGATGTCCTGAATGAGCGCCTTGGTCAGCTCTGCGTGGCGTGGCTCCATAAATCGGAAAAGTCCTGTGAAAGGAGACGTTGAAGGGGCGGAACGCAAATCCTAACGATACCCGCCCCCGAAGCCAAGCGCCGCGGACGGCATGTGCGAACGGGGTACACTCGTGTTTTCCCCCAACTTCGACTCGACACCGAAGCCATCCATGAAGAAACTCTCGTTCCTTATCGCGGCTCTGGCCGTTGCCGGCGCGGCGCACGCTCAGCAATCCGCGCCCGAGACGCTGCCTTCCGGCATGACGATCCAGCATCTGACCAAGGGCACGGGCGCATCGCCGAAGGCCACGGATACCGTGAAGGTCCACTACCGCGGCACGCTTACCGACGGCACCGAATTCGACAGCTCGTACAAGCGCGGCCAGCCGATTTCGTTCCCGCTCAACCGCGTCATCCCGTGCTGGACCGAAGGCGTGCAGAAGATGCAGGTGGGCGGCAAGGCCAAGCTGACCTGCCCGGCCTCGACCGCTTACGGCGCACGCGGCGTGCCGGGCGCGATTCCGCCCAATGCGACGCTGAACTTCGAAGTGGAACTGCTGGGCATCGGCAGCTGAGACCGACAAGGTCTCCACGATCGAACGCCCTCTTCACGCGGGCGTTCTTTTTTGCAGGGCGACATTTGATTCGAAAGCGGCGGCTTCTATACTGGAATTGTGTTGCGGCGCAGCAATTTGTGCCGTACCAGGCAGTGGAGTGCAGTCATGCCCAAGAATCCGTGCGAACTTTGCATGCGGCTCATTGGCCGCCCCGGCCATGTTCCGCCCCATGCGCACCTTGTGAAATCGGCCACGCTGCCGACGGCATCGCAGGGAAGCGCCCACCTCTACCAATGCGAACGTTGCCGGCAGGCCATCGTACTGGTTGCCGACGAAGACGACGGTGCCGATCACTGGAAGCGCGTCTCGACGTAATCATTGACCGATGCCATGGACAATTTTCGCGCCGTGGCACGGGTAGAATTGACGCTCCATTCGCGAACCCAGAATTCGCGCCTGCCCTGCAGAACAACTGAATCGCTGCAGTGGTGGGATTTTGACAAGAGAGTGCAAGTTGAACAATTCGGCCAGCGATCGGACCGCGCAGCGTCCCCCAACGCCTGCGGTCGCCGACGCCCACGCCCGCGCCTCCGGTGTCGCCATCGCCGGGGCCATCGATGCCAATCGCGGTATCGCCCTCCTGACCTTCGCGTTCGTGCTGAGCCAGTTCTATCGCAGTTGTCTGGCGGTTATCGCGCCCGAACTGCAGCACGATTTTTCGCTGTCGCCGGCGGGATTCGGCGCGCTGTCGTCTTGCTTCTTCCTGGCGTTCGCCGCCGCGCAGATTCCTGTGGGGCTGGCATTCGACCGTTATGGCGTAGGCCGTCCCACCGCGCTGCTGCTGGGCGTCGGGGCCGTCTCGTCCATCATGTTCGTGGTGGCGCCGAGCGGCGGCGCGGCCATGGTCGCGCAGGCTGGGCTCGGCCTCGCGTGCGCGCCGGTGTTCATGGGCCTGATGCACTTCGCTTCCGAGCATCTCGACGAGAAGCGTTATATGCGCGAGGTCAGCCGCTCGAATGCCATGGGCATGATCGGCGCGCTGTGTGCCACGGCGCCGCTGGGCTGGATGTCCCAATGGATCGGCTGGCGTTACGCGATGGCGATCTCCGCGGTGTGCATGGTGCTGGCATGCTATGGCGTCTGGCGCCACGTGCGCGATACGGGCCACGCGGACGCCCGGCACGCGCCGATGGGCGGCATGCTGATCGACAGCGCGCGCCTGCTCGGCATGCGCGCGCTGTGGCTGCTGATTCCGCTATGCGTCGCGATGGCGGCCGGCACCGCGTTTCGCAATGCGTGGAGCGGGCCGTATCTGGCCAATGTGTACGGACTCGCCGCCGGCACGCGTGGTATCGCGCTGACGTTGCTGAGCCTGACCGGATTTGCCACCGCATTCCTGTTGCCTGTGCTCGTCCGGCGCACGACGCTCAAGCGGACGATTCTCGGCTGGGCGTGCTTCTCGACCTGCGGCGCGGTGGCGCTGGCGATCTGGCCCGGCCATGGTGTGGTGCAGAGCGTCGCGTGCATGGGTCTGCTGACGACGATCGGCATGCTCCATCCGCTCGTGATGGCGCAGGGCCGCAGCCTGCTGCCGCCGGCCAAGCGTGGGCGCGGGCTGGGCGTGCTCAACTCGTTCGTGTTTCTCGGTTCCGCGCTGACGTCGTGGGGCTTCGGCGTGATCGCCAATATCGGCCATGACCGCCTGTGGCCGAATGCGCTGACCTATGGCGTGATCTTCGGTACCGCCGCAGCCATTGTCGTGATCGCGCTCGTCCCGTACGTGTTCAGCGCGATGGGGCATTCCGTGGTGCCCGCGCGGGACGCGCAGGCAGTCGCCGACAGCTAGCCTCGGTCGCCTCGCATGTCGGCCCCGCACGCGTGCCCCCATCGGCGTGCTATGTTGGAAAGACTTGCTCGTTGCCGGAGTCCACGATGGCACGTCTCTTTCCTGCGTTGTTTCCCGCTTTGCTGTCACTGATGGCGCCCATGCCTGGCGCGGCGCAACCGTCGGTGACACCGGGCGAGTTACAGCGCCCGAACGTGGTCGTCATCGTGCGCCATGCGAGCGCGCCCGGGCTCAGCGATCCGCCGGGCTTCCGCCTCGGCGACTGCGCCACGCAGCGCAATCTCGACGCCGCCGGCCGGCAGCAGGCCATGGACCTCGGCGCTGCGTGGAAGACCGCCGGTTTCCGGCCCACGCGCGTGATGAGCAGCGCGTGGTGCCGGTGTCAGGAAACCGCCCGCCTGATGAACTTCGGTCCTGTGCGCGTCGAGCCGTTGCTCAACTCGTTCTTCGAGGCCGACGACGCGACCCGCACCGCGCAGACCGAAAGGCTTTCACGCCTGATCGATGGCCTCGACCCGAAAGGCGGCCCTTATCTGATGGTCACGCATCAGGTCGTGATCGGCGCGCTGACCGGCCATGGGGCTCGCACCGCGGGCGGCGTGGCCATCGAATTGCCCGCGCAGGGCGGACAGCGCCGCGTGCGGGTGCTGGATTAGGCATTCAAGAAAATCCTCTCCCCTGCCGATAGTTCGCCCAATGGCACTCATCAGGCAGACGAAATGAAAAACCTCGGTATTGGCGCCCGCCTTGGCATAGGCTTTGGCGTCGTGTTGTTTCTGTCCCTACTCATGACCGTTTATGGCATGTCGCGTCTGCAGGACGTGGCGAGCCACACGCACGCCATGATGCAGGAGCCGCTGGCCAAGGAACGTATCGTCAGCGACTGGTACCGGCTGATGTACGCGAGCGTGCGCCGCACGACGGCGACCGCCAAGAGTGCCGACCCGACGCTGGGTGCCTTCTTCGCGAAGGAGACCAAGTGGTCTGCCGACACGATCGCCGCGATGCGCGACAAGATCGAGCCGATGCTGGTCTCCGATGCCGAAAAGGCCGCGTTCCAGAAGATCCTGCAGGTGCGCAACCCGTACAACGAGTCGCGCGACAAGATCGCGCGCTTCAAGAAGGACGGCCAGACCGAAGAGGCGAACAAGGTGCTGGAGACCGAGTTCGTGCCGGCCGGCGATGCCTACCTTGCCGAGATCCAGAAGCTGCTCGATATCCAGCGTGCGTCGATCGACGATACCGCGAAGGAAATCAACGAGACCTATCTTGCTGCCCGCAATCGCATGATCGCGCTCGGCGCGGTAATGCTGGTCATCGGTGCCGGCTTCGCGTTCTGGCTCACCATCGGTATCACGCGTCCGCTGCACCGTGCGGTGCATATCGCGCGCACCGTGGCATCGGGCGACCTGACCAGCCGTATCGACGTAGACAGCACCGACGAGACCGGTCAGTTGCTCGAGGCGCTGCGCGAGATGAACGAGAACATCCTCGGCATCGTGCAGGAAGTGCGCCATGGCACCGAAGCGATCGCCACCGGCACGAGCCAGATTGCCGTGGGCAACACCGATCTGTCGCAGCGTACCGAGGAACAGGCGTCGTCGCTCGAGGAAACCGCATCGAGCATGGAAGAGCTCACGGGCATCGTCCGCCAGAACGCGGACAACGCGCGTCAGGCGAGCTCGCTGGCCGTCAATGCCTCGGACGTCGCGATCAAGGGCGGCGAGGTGGTGGGCCAGGTGGTCAACACGATGGAAGAGATCAGCGGCGCGTCGCGCAAGGTGGTCGATATCATCGCGGTGATCGAAGGCATTGCGTTCCAGACCAACATTCTCGCGCTGAACGCGGCCGTGGAAGCGGCGCGCGCCGGCGAGCAGGGCCGTGGGTTTGCCGTGGTGGCCGGCGAGGTGCGCAGTCTCGCGCAGCGCAGCGCGACGGCGGCCAAGGAGATCAAGTCGCTGATCGGTGATTCGGCCGAGCGCGTCGAGCGTGGCTCGGAGCTGGTCTCGGAAGCGGGTCAGACCATGGAGCAGATCGTCAGCGCCGTGAAGCGCGTGACGGACATCATGGGCGAGATCAGCGCGGCATCGGCCGAACAGAGCGCGGGTATCGAGCAGGTGAACCAGGCGGTGACGCAGATGGACACCGTGACGCAGCAGAACGCGGCGCTCGTCGAGCAGGCCGCGGCTGCCGCGGGCTCGCTCGAGGAGCAGGCCCAGCGGCTCAAGGAAGCCGTGGCGATCTTCCGCCTCGCAGCTTAGGGGGACTTGGGTGGCACGATCGTGCCACCCTCCGGCAGCTGGACGTTCTGCATATTGGGCATCATGTTCGTGTTCAGGTGGAACATGACCCAGAGCGTGCCCGACAGCGTGATGACCACGAGCACGAGCGTGAAGATCAGCGCGAGCAGCGTCCAGCCGTTTTCCGAGCGCGCGTTCATGTGCAGGAAGTAGATCATGTGAACGACGATCTGCACCGCGCCCAGGCCGAGCAGCACCAGCGCCGTCGTCGACGACTTGTCGAACACCTTCCCCATCACGAGCCAGAACGGAATCGCCGTCAGCACCACCGACAGCACGAAACCCGTCACATAGCCGCTCATCGTCGAATGCGCGGCGCCCGCCAGTTCGTCGTGGCCGTGATCGTCGTCATGGCCGTGGCCCATTGCCTCGTCATGCGCGCTCATGGCAGGACTCCCATCAGATAGACGAAGGTGAAGACGCCGATCCACACGACGTCCAGAAAGTGCCAGAACATCGACAGGCACAGCAACCGGCGGCGATTGGCCGTGATCAGGCCA
Organism: Cupriavidus pauculus; assembly: GCF_008693385.1. Classification (NCBI taxonomy): domain Bacteria; kingdom Pseudomonadati; phylum Pseudomonadota; class Betaproteobacteria; order Burkholderiales; family Burkholderiaceae; genus Cupriavidus; species Cupriavidus pauculus. Next base: position 1,802,625 of record NZ_CP044067.1, on the reverse strand, counting down.
TGCTTGCCGAGCTGGAACATCAGTGTGATCAGCCAGATGATGCCGAACGTCACGTGCAGCCCGTGCGTGCTGACCAGCGCGAAGAACGAGGTCAGGAACGCGCTGCGCTGCGGGCCGGCGCCTTCGCTGATCAGATGCGCGAACTCGTAGAGCTCCACCGAGAGGAACGCCACGCCGAAGAGCCCGGTGATCGCGAGCCATATCTGCGTGCCGCGCAGGTTCTTCTTCTGCATCTCGAGCATCGCAAAGCCGTACGTGATGGACGAGAGCAGCAGGAACGTCGTATTGAGCGCGACCAGCGGCAGGTCGAACAGCTCGGCGCCCGTGGGCCCGCCCGCGTATTCGCGCCCGAGCACGCCATACGCGGCGAACAGGCAGGCAAAGATCAGGCAGTCGCTCATCAGGTAGAACCAGAACCCGAGCAGCGTGCCCTGCGCGGGATGGTGCTCCACCTTGATGTAGAACTGCAGCGGCTCCTGCCGCGAGCCATCTTCGGGCGCTGCCGCGCCGCCGGCGAGGGGGATCGTCGTATCAGCCATGGCTGCCTAGCAGTTGAGTGCGCGCGGCTTCGGTCCGGACCACGTCGTCGGCCGGAATGTAGTAGTCGCGCTTGTAGTTGAAGGTGTGATAAATCGCGCCGCCGATCGTGGCGACGAAGGAGACGATCACGAGCCACCAGATATGCCAGATCAGGCCGAACGCGCAGATGGAGCTCAGCGCGGCGAGGACGATGCCCGCGGCGGTGTTCTTCGGCATATGGATCGGAATAAAGCCTTCGAGTGGCCGCTTGTAGCCGTGCTGCTTCATCTGCCACCACGCATCGGCGTCATGCACGATGGGCGTGAACGCGAAGTTGTACTGCGGCGGCGGCGAGGACGTCGACCATTCGAGCGTGCGGCCATTCCACGGATCGCCCGTGGTGTCGCGCAGCGCTTCGCGGTTGCGGAAGCTCACGAACAGCTGGATCAGGAAGCTGCCGATGCCGAGCGCGATCAGGAACGCGCCGAACGCGGCCAGCTGGAACCAGATCTGCAGCGACGGATCGTCGAAATGGTTCATGCGGCGGGTCACGCCGAGCAGGCCCAGCCAGTACAGCGGCATGAACGCGAAGTAGAAGCCGACGAGCCAGAACCAGAACGAGCACTTGCCCCAGAACGGATCCAGGCGGTAGCCGAAGGCCTTCGGGAACCAGTACGTGATACCGGCCATGAGCCCGAACAGCACGCCGCCGATGATCACGTTGTGGAAGTGGGCGATCAGGAACAGGCTGTTGTGGAGCGAGAAGTCGGCGGGCGGCACCGCGAGCAGCACGCCGGTCATGCCGCCGATGACGAACGTGACCATGAAGCCGACGGTCCACAGCATCGGCACCTCGAAGCGGATGCGCCCGTGGTACATCGTGAACAGCCAGTTGAACACCTTCGCCCCGGTGGGGATCGAGATGATCATGGTCGTGATGCCAAAGAACGAGTTCACACTCGCGCCCGATCCCATCGTGAAGAAGTGGTGCAGCCAGACGAGGTACGAGAGCACCGTGATCACGACCGTCGCATAGACCATCGACGCATAGCCGAACAGGCGCTTGCGGCAGAACGTGGCGACGACTTCCGAGAACACACCGAATACGGGCAGCACGAGGATGTAGACCTCGGGGTGCCCCCAGATCCAGATCAGGTTCACGTACATCATCGCGCTGCCGCCGTTATCGACGGTGAAGAAGTTGGTACCGACGTACCGGTCGAGCGCCAGCAGCGTCAGGGCGGCGGTCAGCACCGGGAATGCCGCGATGATCAGCACGTTCGTGCACAGCGAGGTCCACGTGAAGATGGGCATGCGCATCAGGCTCATGCCAGGCGCGCGCATCTTGATGATCGTCACCAGCAGATTGATACCCGACAGCAATGTCCCGACCCCCGCGACCTGTAACGCCCATATGTAGTAATCGACGCCAACGTCGGGGCTATGAATGATGCCGGAGAGCGGTGGATAGGCCAGCCATCCCGTCTTGGCGAACTCGCCGACGAACAGCGACATCATCACGAGGATGGCGCCGCCCGTGGTCATCCAGAAGCTGAAGTTGTTGAGGAACGGAAAGGCGACGTCGCGCGCGCCGATCTGCAGCGGCACCACGAAGTTCATGAGCCCCGTGACGAGCGGCATCGCCACGAAGAAGATCATGATCACGCCGTGCGCGGTAAAGATCTGGTCGTAGTGGTGTGGCGGCAGGTAGCCAAGGTTGTCGCCGAACGCGATGGCCTGCTGAAGCCGCATCATCACGGCGTCGGCAAAGCCGCGCAACAGCATGATCACGCCGAGGATCACGTACATGATGCCGATCTTCTTGTGGTCGATGCTCGTGAACCACTCGTGCCAGAGATAGCCCCAGACGCGGAAGTACGTGAGCGCCCCGACGAGGGCGAGCCCGCCGAGCGCGACGACGATGAAGGTGATGAGCAGGATCGGCTCGTGATACGGAATGGCTTCCCACGAAAGCCGGCCGAAAATCTGCGTGGCGAGTTCGGAACGCTCGGGCATGTTGATCACCAAAGGCCGTGAGGGCCAACAGAAGTTGTCGAGAAGCGTGTCAGCGAACCAGGCGGCGATTGCCGATCGCGTCGGCCACGGCGTCACCGGAGACCGTGGGCGCATCGACCCCGATCGTGTTGCTCGCGGTGCAGACGTAGGCGGACGGATCGAACTTGCCGCGCGTGGCATCGAGCGCCATGACGTCGGCACGGCAGGTGCCGCCCTCCACGCAACGGTTCAGGATCGCGTCGTACAGCCCCGGCGCCACGCTGGCGAAGTGCTGCACGGGTTCGGCCTCGCTGGGTTTGGCCAGCTTGACGTAGGCATCGCGCGACAGCTGGTTTCCATCCGACTTGGCTTTGGCGACCCACTGCTGGAATTCCTCGTTCGTGAGTCCGTGGAACTTGAACCGCATCTGCGAGAAGCCGGCGCCGCTGTAGTTGGCCGAGAAGCCGTCATAGACGCCGGCGCGGTTGATCACGGCGTGGAGCTTGGTCTCCATGCCCGGCATGGCATAGACCTGCCCAGCCAGCGCCGGGATGAAGAACGAGTTCATGACCGCGCTGGAGGTGATCTTGAAGCGGATGGGCTGATCGACGGGCGCGGCGAGTTCGTTGACCGTCGCAATGCCTTGCTCGGGATACAGGAACAGCCATTTCCAGTCGAGCGCGACGACCTCGACCGTCAGCGGCTTGGTGCCGGCCGGAATCGGACGGCGATCGTCGAGGTGCGTGAGCGGACGATACGGATCGAGCTGGTGGGTACTCACCCACGTCACGGCGCCCAGCGCGATGATGATGAGCAGCGGCGCGGCCCAGATACCGAGTTCGAGGGTCGTGGAGTGATCCCAGTCGGGGTTGTACGTCGCCTCGCTATTGCCCTCCCGATAGCGGAAGGCGAAGACCAGCGTCATCGTGATCACCGGGATGATGATCAGCAGCATCAGGCACGTGGCGATGATGATCAGGTCGCGCTGTTTGACCGCCAGATCTCCAGATGGCGAAAGCAGCACTGCATTGCATCCTGCAAGGCCCATGAGCAGGCCGGACACGGTGACGAGTCTTGTTACCCCTCGCACCCCGAAATGTGATCGCACCGCCTGTTCTGAGCGTCCCATATTCGAAGAAGTGATGTGTTGAATACATCCGCCCGAATCTCATGCCGTAAAACGTTTCGGGTTTTCTTGGAGTTTAGGCGCTATTCTTGTGAATGCAGTACGCCGCATCTCACAAAAATTTGTTGACTAGGAGCCACGATGTCGAGTCTGACCCATCAGCATCGCGAGTCGCCGGCTGCACCTCCCGCGCCAGGGCACGCGCAGATCGCGCCGGCCGAGATCGCCACCGGCGTCGTGATCGGGCGCGCTTCCGAGTATTTCGACTTCTTTACGTACGGCATCGCGTCGGTGCTGGTCTTTCCGTCGGTCTACTTTCCGTTCGCGGGCGAACTCGAGGGGCTCCTGCTGGCGTTCACGGTGTTCTCGTTCGCGTTTATCGGACGCCCGTTTGGAACATCGCTGTTCATGCGTATCCAGCGGCGATGGGGGCGCGGCACCAAGCTGACGGCGTCGCTGTTCCTGCTTGGCACCGCCACGGTGGGCATCGCCTTCCTGCCGACGTACGCGACGCTGGGGACGACGTCGATTGTGCTGCTGTCCGTGTTTCGCTTCCTGCAGGGCGTGGCGTTCGGCGGGTCGTGGGATGGACTGCCGTCGCTGCTCGCGCTCAACACGCCGCCCGAGAAGCGCGGCTGGTACGCGATGCTGGGTCAGCTTGGCGCGCCGACCGGCTTTATCGTGGCGGGCGCGCTGTTCCTGTTCCTCCATGCGAGCCTGAGCCAGGCCGAGTTCCTGGACTGGGGCTGGCGCTATCCGTTCTATGTGGCCTTTGCCATCAACGTGGTGGCGCTGTTCGCGCGGCTGCGCCTGGTGGTCACGCACGAGTACACCCGTCTGCTGGACGAGGTGGAACTCGAGCCGATCACCACCGTGGAGATCATGCAGGCCCAGGCCGGCAATATCTTCCTGGGCGCGTTCGCGGCGCTGGCCAGCTACGCGCTGTTCCACCTCGTGACGGTGTTCCCATTGTCGTGGGTCCAGTTGCACAAGACGCAGGAGCTGTCGGACGTGCTGGCGATCCAGATCGTCGGCGCGGCGATCGCGATCGTCACGACCGTGTCGTCGGGGTGGATCGCCGACCGCGTGGGCCGGCGCTCGATGCTGGGCGCGATGGCGCTGCTGATCGGCGTCTTCAGCCTGTTCGCGCCATGGCTGCTCGATGGCGGCGCGACCGGGCAGGATCTGTTCATCCTGATCGGGTTCGCGCTGCTGGGCCTGTCCTACGGGCAGGCGGCGGGCGTCGTGACCTCGAACTTCGAACGGCGCTACCGCTATACGGGCGCGGCGCTGACGACGGACTTCGGCTGGCTGTTCGGGGCGGCCTTCGCGCCGCTGGTCGCGCTGGGACTGTCGGCGCGCTTCGGGCTGGTGGCCGTCAGCGTGTATCTGCTGTCGGGCGTGGTGTGCACGCTGCTGGCGCTGCGGATCAACCGGTCGCTTGGCACGCAGCAGCAATAGCCGACGCCCCTGGAACGCGACGAGAGCGCCTTCGGGCGCTCTTTTTGTTGGCTCATTTTCGGCTCATTGTCGCTACGTACGATAGGTTCATCGCAAACGCGCAATACAGCAAAGCGCAATCGAACAACGGAGCCGAACATGAACATCCTGCTGGGTTTTTCCCCCTTTCTTGCCTTCGCGATCGTCGAGCATCTGTTCGGCATCCTTGCCGGGCTGACCGCCGGCGCGGTCATGGCGCTGGCACTCGTGGTCCGCGACGCCGCGAGCGGCCGCTCGGTGAAGGTGCTCGAGATCGGTACCGTGATCCTCTTTGGCGCGCTCGCCCTCTACGCATGGCGCGACCAGCCGGCATGGAATATCGCGCAGGTGCGGCTCGTGGTCGATGCGGGCCTGCTCGGCGTCGTGCTGGCCTCGATGGCAATCGGCATCCCGTTCACGATGCAGTATGCGCGGGAACGTGTGGCGCCATCGCTGTGGAGCCACCCGGCTTTCGTGCGCACGAACTACGTGATCTCGGGTGCCTGGGCACTGGCCTTCGTGGCACTGATCGGTGCCGACCTGCTGATGCGGACGCGACCCGGTGCCGGTGCGCTGCTGACCGTGGCGGCCATCTGCGCGGCTGTCCGCTTCACGGAGCACTACCCGCGCCGCGTTTCTGCGTCGCAGCAGCAGACGGAAGCATCGTTCCAAGACCTTCCATCGCAAACGCGATAAACGCCCGTGCCGCCGCCGTCTGATAAGCGCCCTTGCGCTGCAGGACGGCGGCGCGCCGTGGTGCCAGCGGGACCTCCAGCTTCAGGATCTTGAGATCGTCGTGCACGTCGGCGATCGCCGAGGGCAGCACCGTGGCAAACCGGCCACTGCGCACCGCTTCGATGACGCCGGCCACCGAATTCACTTCGATCATGATCTTCGGCACGATGCCGAGCGGCGCGAAATATCGCTCGATATAGCCGCGTGTCGCAAATTCCCGCGTCAGCAGCGCCATCGACTCTTTCTCCAGATCCGCGGCAGTCAGCGCCGTGCGCCGGCGCGCATGCGGATGCTGGATGCCGACCATCAGCGACAGCGGCTCCTCGAACAGCGACAGCGCTTCCACCTCGGGCAGATGGATATCGTCGAACGCGATGCCGAGGTCGATTGCGTCGTCGGCAAGCAGCGGTTCCACGCGCTCCTGCGGCATCTCGCGGACGTTGAGCGCGATATTGGGATAGCGGGCGTTGAACGCCACGATCAGCTGGCTGAACAGGTAGGGCGTGAACGTCGGCGTCATGCCGAGCCGCAGGTTGCCACGCGTGAGTTCGCCCACGTCATGGATCGCGCGGCGGCCGGCCTCGAGGTCCTGGATGGCGCGGCGCGCGTGCACCAGATAGGCCTCGCCGGCGTCGGTCAGGCGCGTGGTCCGGCCGGTGCGATCGAACAGCTGGGCGCCGAGCGCGTCCTCGAGCTGCCGGATCTGCTGGGAAAGCGTCGGCTGGGACACGTGCACGATCTCCGCCGCACGCGTGAAGTTGCCCGTCTCGGCGACGGCCAGGAAGTAGCGGATATGTCGCAGCAGCATCGGACCATTCGTTATTGGTATTTCCAATCGAAAACATAATAAACTGGTCTTGGACGTTATGGCTCTGAAGCACGATGCTTGCATCAACGAATTAGCGACACGAATTAGCGACGTCCCGATGGAGCGAGCCATGCAAGACCTGATCGACGGTTTCCTGAAGTTTCAGCGCGAAGAGTTTCCGAAGCGGTCCGAACTGTTCAAGCGCCTGGCCACGACCCAGAAGCCGCCGACCCTGTTCATTGCCTGTTCGGACAGCCGCGTGGTGCCCGAACTCTTGACCCAGCGCGAGCCAGGCGACCTGTTCGTGATCCGCAATGCCGGCAATATCGTGCCGTCGTACGGCGTGCAGCCCGGCGGTGTCTCGGCGAGCGTCGAGTATGCGGTGGTCGGACTGGGCGTGAGCGATATCGTGATTTGCGGACACTCGGACTGCGGCGCGATGACCGCGGTGGCCAAGTGCACGTGTCTCGACCATATGCCGCAGGTAGCCGGCTGGCTGCGCCATGCCGATGCCGCCAAGGCCATCAATGCCTCGCGCGAGCATGCCGACGACAAGGCGCGCGTCGATGGCATGGTGCGCGAGAACGTGAAGGCACAGATCGCCAACCTGAGGACGCATCCGTCCGTGGCGAAGGCGCTTGGAGAAGGCCGCCTGACGATCCACGGCTGGGTCTACGACATCGGCACCGGATCGGTCGATGCGTTCGACGGCGTGACCGAGCAGTTTGTCTCCCTCGCCGACCACCGCACGGTGGCCGCGGCCCGTATCACCCCCCGTTAGTCCCTGCAACCCCGACCGGACTCGCCAACGCGGACCCACCGCCGGCGCGTCATTGTCTTCCTACCTGCCAAGGAGCCGTTCATGCCGCAATCGCCGCAATCGCAAGTCACCCAGACCACCCGCCAGAACCTGACGGACGTCATCATCGACGCCAAGGACCGCAAGGGCCTGACGTTCGAGCAGATCAACGAAGGCACGGGCCTGAGCCTCGCGTTCGTGACCGCCGCGCTGCTGGGCCAGCATCCGCTGCCGGCCGATGTCGCGAAGATCGTCGCCGCGCGGCTGGAACTCGATGACGACGCCATCCGCCTGCTACAGACCATCCCGGTCCGCGGCAGCATTCCGGGCGGCGTGCCGACCGATCCGACCATCTATCGCTTCTACGAGATGGTGCAGGTCTACGGCTCCACGCTGAAGGTGCTCGTGCACGAGAAGTTCGGCGACGGCATTATCAGCGCGATCAACTTCAAGCTCGATATCAAGAAAGTGGAAGACCCGGAAGGCGGCCACCGCGCGGTGATCACGCTCGACGGCAAGTACTTGCCGACCAAGCCGTTCTGATCTCCGCGCCGCGATCCAGCCGCAGCCGTCACGGCACCAGCAGCAACTTGCCCGTGGTGGTGCGGCTTTCCATGTCCGCGTGGGCCCTGCCGGCTTCCGCCAGCGGATATACGCCGCCGATGTTCACGCGCAACTGACCCTTGCGGATCCAGTCGAACAGGCGGTTCGTTCTCTCGCGCAGCAGTGCAGGCGTGTGGATGTGGTCGAAGAAGACCGCATAGCCGATCTTGATGCTGCGCGGCAGGCTCATGATGTCGATCGGGCCGGGGCCGCCGAGTACCGGACCGTACCAGCAGAACGTGCCCGAACGGCGCAGCGAGGCCACCGAGTCCTTGAAGGTCGTGGGACCCGAGCCGTCGAACACCGCGTGCACGCCCTCGCCGTCCGTGAGCCGGAGGACCTCGTCCGCGAACTGGCCGGTGGTATCGACGATCACGTGTGCCGCGCCTGCGGCTTTGGCCGCGCCGACTTTATCCGCCGACGAAACGCGGCCGATGACGCTGCCGCCGCGCAGGCGAATGATCTGCGAGAGCAGTTGGCCGACGCCGCCCGCCGCCGCGTGGACCAGTGCGACGTCGCCGGGCTGTACTGGATAGAAGTCGGTGGCAAAGTGGCTGGCGGTGATGCCCTGCATCATCAGGGCGGCCGCCGTGCGATCGTCGATATCGTCGGGAATCGGGACTAGCGCCGAAGCCGGCGCGACGATGCGGTCGGCGTAGCTCCCGGGCACGTAGACCCACGCCACGCGCTGCCCGACGGCGAGGTCCGTGACGCCGGGGCCGAGGGCGGCCACACGGCCTGCGCCTTCGACGCCGAGGCGCTTCGGGTACGCATACTCCTTCCAGAATTCGCCGCCGCGCACGCCGATATCCATGAAATTGACGCCGGCCGCAGCCACGTCGACGAGCACCTCGCCCTGGCCGGCCACCGGATCGGGCAGCGTATCGAGCTGGAGTACGTCCGCCCCGCCCGGGCGTTGCATTGCGATGACCTTCATCGGTTTCTCCTTTCTTGAATGATCATTCCAAAACTGGGCAAAAAAATCAGCGCAAGGCGCGCAGGGTCATCGACCCGATGACGTCGAGCTGCGCCGCGTCCGCACCGCCCCGTGCGGCGATGCGGATTGCCGCGAAGCTGGCCATGACATGCGTGGCCACGGCCTCGGGCGTCAGCGCCGCCGCGATCTCGCCGTCGGACTGGGCCTCGGCCGCGCGCGCGGCGATCGCCGACGTGAGCGCGTGGTGCGCGCGCGCATGGATCGCCGACAGATCCGGCTGGCTGTGTCCGAACTCGCAGATCGAGTGGACCCCGAGGCAGGCATGGTCCGCTTCCGCGATGACGCGGGCAATCATTGCGGCGATGCCATCGAAGGCCCGCGTCTTGCCGCGGAGTGCTGAAAGGTGAGCGCTCGCTTCGTTCGAGGCGTAACGTTCCACGGCAAGGCAATACAATTGCCACTTGTCGCCGTAGGTGTCGTACAGGCTCTGCCTGCCGATCCCCATGGCCTGGGTCAGCATCTCCGTAGAGGTGCCTTCGAAGCCATGTAGCCGGAATACGCCGATGGCGGCGTCCAGCGCGCGGTCCTTGTCGAATGCCTTGGGTCTAGCCATGTCGACGTTGTACTTATTTTGGAATGAATAGTCAAGAACATCGCCGGGACGGCCATCAGTGGCGGTACCTGCACCCCGATTACGTACGCCTCCCCGCGAGTTGGAGTATTCTTCGCGCCAGAGTCCGCCCGCTCGAGCCCTGTCTGAAGGGATACTTGTCAATCGCAGGTCGCGGGCGTACTGTTTGACGTTTTGCTCCCCAGCATCTCCCTAGCTTCCTGGACAGTTTCCGGATGAACAACAATTCGACAAATTTTCCAGACGAGCCGCCTCTGCCGCCGACCTGGGATGCACGCCTCGCGCGTCGCCTGGTCCGACCCCTCAAGCACACCCGCGTCACGCCCAACCACCTGACGACCGTCCGCCTGCTGATCGGCCTTGCCGGTGCGATCGCGCTGACACGTGGCGGGTATCTGTGGACGAATATCGGTGCGTTCCTGATCGTGCTGTCGAATTTCGTCGACCACACCGACGGCGAACTCGCCCGCATCAGCGGCAAAGGCAGCAAGTTTGGCCACTTCTACGATCTGGCCGCCGACGCGCTGGTCACGATCCTGCTGTTCGGCTGCATGGGTGTGGCGATCGCGAGCCCCGACGATAAGGGCCCGCTCGGATCCGCCGCGCTCGGCACGATCGCCGGCATTGCCGTCGCGCTGATCTTCTTCCTGCGCATGCGCATCGAGTCCATGGTCGGCAAGAGCGGCACCAAGCAGGCATCGGCCGCCGGTTTCGAGACCGAGGACGTGCTGTACCTGCTGCCGCTCGTCACGCTGACGAACGGCATCGCGCCATTCCTGAAGGCGGCCGCCATCGGCGCGCCGATCTTCGCGGCATGGTGCATCGTGGATTACTGGCGCGTAGTGCGCCGCACCCAGCCCGTGATGAATTCCAAGGACGCCTGAGGTACCCATGACTGACCAGGCCATGCGCGCGAGCGCACCGGATGTGACCCTGCCCGGCACATCATCATCGTCGTCGCCATCGCACGCGGCGCGCGCGGTATCCACGCCCGACGCCGACGTCGCGCGCGAAACCGCCACGTTCGACAATGCGGCACTGCGCGAAGACTTCGTGCGGCAGGGCGCGTTTCTGTATCTCGACAAGTTCCTCGCCCCCGATGCCACGGCGCAGCTGATCCGGCTCGCGCGGGAACTGCAGCCGCATATCAACCGCAACTACCTGCCCGGCCACAAGCAGGGCGGCAGCGTCAGCCGGCACACCATCGACGAGCATGCGCCGTTCATTGCCGAGCTGTATCGCTCGAAGGCGCTGATCGGCTGGCTCGAGCAGATGACCGGCGACCGCCTGCAGGTGTGCCCCGCGACCGATCCGCATGCCTACGCGCTGTACTACTACACGCGCGAAGGCGACCATATCGGCTGGCATTACGACACGTCTTACTACGACGGCCGCCGCTACACGGTGCTGCTTGGCGTCATCGACGAATCGTCGTGCCGGCTGGACTACGAGCTGCACACGCGTGACAAGGACCGCGCCGACGAGCCGGGCTCGGTCGCGATTCCGCCGGGCGGCCTCGTGCTGTTCGACGGCGACAAGCTGCGCCACCGCATCACGCCCGCGCGCGCCAACGAGTTCCGGGTCTCGCTCACGTTCGAGTACGTGACCGACCCCGGCATGCGCCCGTGGCTGCGTCTTATTTCGAATATGAAGGATGCGGTCGCGTACTTCGGTTTCCGTCAGGTGTTCCGGCGCCTGCTATCGGGTGGGAAGAATCGCGCGTGACTCGTGCTGCAGTACTTTTGTTTACGATTGGCGCGGCGCTGTTCGTCGCGCTGCTGGCATGGCGCGGTTTCGATGCGGTGGTCTCGACGCTGCTGGTCGCCAAATGGGGCCTCGCGCTCATCGCGGCCTTCCATCTGATTCCGCTGCTGCTCGATGCGGCATCGATCTGGGTGCTCATGCACCGCCACGGCGAAGGCAAGATCCGCGACGCGATCATGACGCGCTGGGTCGGCGAGTCGGTCAACAGCCTGTTGCCGGCCGGTCAACTGGGCGGTCCGGTGCTGATGGTGCGGTACCTGTCGCATCGCGGGGCGCGCATTCGCGACGCGGCCGCGGCGATCACGGTCAGCACGACCGCGCAGGCGCTGTCGCAGATCCTGTTCGCGCTGGGCGGCGTGCTGCTGTTCAGCGCCAACGGCGGCCTGGCGGGCGAGCGTACGCCGGTCATTGCCGCCACCGCGGTGCTGGCGCTGATGGTGGTGGGATTTGTCGTGCTGCAGCGCCGGGGGATGTTCGGCCGCGTGCTGCGGCTGCTGTCGAAGGTCTTCGGCAAGCGCGACTGGAAGGGCCTGACGGTAGGCGCCGACGCCGTGGACGAAGCGATTCGCGAGCTCTACGGCGAGAAGGGCCGTGTGGCGGCAAGCTTCTTCCTGAACCTGATCGGCTGGATCGTCGGCACCGCCGAGGTCTGGCTGATCATGCATTTCCTCGGTCATCCGGTGAGCTGGGTGGACGCGTTGTTACTGGAGTCGGTGGGCCAGGCCATTCGTGGCGCGGCCTTTGCGATTCCTGGTTCGCTCGGCGCGCAGGAAGGCGGGTACCTGCTGCTGGCCCCGCTGGTGGGTCTGCCGCCGGACATGGCGCTGGCGTTGTCGCTGGCCAAGCGCGTGCGCGAACTGATCCTGGGTTTGCCGGGCCTGTTGTATCTGCATTTGAGTGAACGGAAGTTCCAGCGCAGACGCGCGGCTTTGGAACCATCCGAATGACGGGCGGTTATCCGACCGATTTAATTTCTATCGCGAGTCACTGAATAATGCGAGCCATCATCCTTGCCGCGGGCCTTGGCCTGCGATTGCAGCAGCAGCCGGGGGCCCAGTTCCCCAAATGCCTGCTGCGCTTCGACGGAACCACGCTGCTGGAGCGTCACATACGCATGCTCAACGCGGCGGGCGTGCAGGACATCGTGCTCGCGCTGGGCTTCGAGCCCAGGCAGGTGGAAGCCGAGGTCGATCGTCTTAGCCTGGCCCGTCGCCCCGAGATCGTGATCAATGACCGCTACGACCTGGGTAGCGTGCTGACCGTGCATACCGTGGCCGATGCCATGACGCGCGGCGGCGACGTGCTGCTGATGGACGCGGATGTGCTCTACGACGAGCGCATCCTCAAGGCACTGGTCGCGGGCGAGAGCACCAACCGTCTGCTGATCGACCGCGACTTCGAGGCCGGCGACGAGCCCGTCAAGCTGTGCCTGAAGAACGGCGTGCCCGTGGAACTGCGCAAACAGCTGATGGCCGATCTCGAATACGACACCATCGGCGAGTCGGTAGGCTTCTTCCGCTTCGACGAGAAGACCGCGCGCCGCCTGGCCGAGATCGTGGCCGACTATGTGAACGGCGGACGCGCCAAGATGCCGCATGAAGAAGCGGTGCGCGACCTGCTGCTGGAAGGTGGTCATACCTTTGACACGGCCGACGTGACCGGCGCGCCGTGGATTGAAATCGATTTCCCTGGCGATGTGACACGCGCCGCCGAAGAAGTCCTGCCCCAACTGACGCGACCTGTAGGAGTTGCTCAATGAACGCCATCGACCCGAACCTGCTTTCGACCTCGCGCGCGGCCCGTCTGCGCCAGATGCTCCAGAGCAACGACCTCGAATTCATCATGGAAGCCCACAACGGCCTCTCCGCGCGCATCGTGCGCGAGGCGGGCTTCAAGGGCATCTGGGCCTCGGGCCTGGCGATCTCCGCCCAGTTCGGCGTGCGTGACAACAACGAGGCGAGCTGGACCCAGGTGGTCGACAACCTCGAGTTCATGGCCGACGCCAGCGACCTGCCCATCCTGCTGGATGGCGATACGGGCTACGGCAACTTCAACAACGTGCGCCGTCTGGTGCGCAAGCTCGAGCAGCGCGGCATCGCCGGCGTGTGTATCGAGGACAAGCAGTTCCCGAAGACCAACAGCTTTATCGGCGGCGAGCGCCAGCCGCTGGCCGACATGGACGAGTTCTGCGGCAAGATCAAGGCCGGCAAGGACTCGCAGGCCGACGACAATTTCTCGATCGTCGCACGTGTGGAAGCACTGATCGCGGGCTGGGGCATGGACGAGGCGCTGCGCCGCGCCGAGGCCTACCATCAGGCCGGTGCCGATGCGATCCTGATCCACAGCAAGCTCTCGAAGGCGGACGAGATCCTGACCTTCGCGCGCGAGTGGGCCGGCCGCTGCCCGATCGTGATCGTGCCGACCAAGTACTACAGCACGCCGACCGATGCGTACCGCAAGGCTGGCATCAGCCTCGTGATCTGGGCGAACCACCTGATTCGCGTTGCCGCATCGTCGATGCAGGCCGTGGCGAAGGACATCTACGAGAACGAAACGCTGGTCAATGTGGAAGACCGCATTGCCACCGTCAACGAGATCTTCCGCCTGCAGGATGCGGACGAATACTCGGAAGCGGAGAAGATCTACCTGTCGGGCGGCTCGGGCCCGGGCGCGGCCGTGGTGCTCGCGGCCGGACGCGGCAAGGGCCTCGAGGCGCTGACCGAGGACAAGCCGAAGGTCATGCTGCCGATCGCCGGCAAGCCGCTGCTGCGCCATCTCGTCGATGGCTTCAAGAAGCAGGGCATCAACGACATCACCGTGGTCGGCGGCTATCAGGCCAAGGCCATCGACGCTGCCGGCATCAAGCTCGCGGTGAACGAACGCCATGCGCAGACCGGCGAACTCGCCTCGCTCGCATGCGCGGCCGATGCGCTGCAGGGCGACACCGTGATCGCCTACGGCGATCTGCTGTTCCGCAGCTACATCCTGCGCGACCTCGTCGAGAGCGACGCGCCGTTCACGGTGGTCGTCGATTCCTCGGATTCGTCGGACAAGGCGGCATCGAACCAGAGCGTGCGCGACTTCGTGTGGACCTCGTCGGCCGATAACCGCGATCTGTTCGGCCAGAAGGTCACGCTGCGGAAGGTCTCCGACGACGAGAACGGCGGTGACGGCAAGTCGCATGGCCGCTGGATCGGCCTGCTGAACGTGCGCGGCGAAGGCGTGGCAAAGCTGCAGAAACTGCTCGGCGAACTGCGCGCGCGTCCGGACTTCGATTCGCTCGACGTACCCGACCTGCTCAACGCGCTCGTCGCGCAGGGCGAGGAGGTGGCGGTGACGTACGTGCATGGCCACTGGCGCGGCGTGAACGACCTGGAGGACTTCCGTCTGGCAGGCGACTTCGCGCACGGACAAACGCCGTTCGCCGCTGGCAGCGAGGGCGCCCGATGATCGAGGCGGTCGAGTTCGTCGAAGCCGCGCGTGCGCGCGGTTTCGAGTGGTACGCGGGCGTGCCGTGCTCGTACCTGACGCCGTTCATCAACTACGTCGTGCAGGACCCGACGCTGCATTACGTGTCGGCTGCGAATGAGGGCGACGCGGTGGCATTCATCGCGGGCGTCACGCAGGGGGCCCGCGAAGGGCGCCGCGGCGTGACGATGATGCAGAACTCGGGCCTCGGCAATGCCGTGAGCCCGCTCACGTCGCTGACGTGGACGTTCCGCCTGCCGCAGCTGCTGATCGTCACGTGGCGCGGCCAGCCCGGCGGCGCCTCCGACGAGCCCCAGCACGCGCTGATGGGCCCGATCACGCCGGCGATGCTCGACACCATGGACATTCCATGGGAGCTGTTCCCGACCGAGGCCGATGCCGTCGGTCCCGCGCTCGACCGCGCGATCGCCCACATGGACAGCACGGGCCGTCCGTACGCGCTGATCATGCAGAAGGGCAGCGTGGCGCCGTACGCGCTGAACGCCCAGCCGGCGCTGCCCGCACGTGCGCGCGCGACCGCGCAGGCCGACTGGCACGGCGTGGCCGAGGCGGACCTGCCGACCCGCCGCGATGCGCTGGAACGCGTGATCGCGCACACGCCGCTGGAAGGCACGGTCGTCGTGGCGTCCACGGGTTTCTGCGGCCGCGAGCTTTATGCGCTCGACGATCGTCCGAACCAGCTGTACATGGTCGGCTCGATGGGCTGCCTGACGCCGTTCGCGCTGGGCCTCGCGCTCGCGCGCCCCGACCTCAAGGTGGTGGCCGTCGACGGCGATGGTGCCGCGCTCATGCGCATGGGCGTGTTCGCGACGCTGGGCGCGTACGGTCCTTCGAACCTCACGCACGTGCTGCTCGACAACGGCGCGCACGATTCCACGGGCGGGCAGGCGACGGTGTCGCGCAACGTCTCGTTTGCCGGTATCGCCGCTTCGTGCGGCTACGCGTCGGCGATCGAAGGCGACCGGCTTGGCCTGATCGACGAGGTGCTGGGCGCTCCGCCCGCGGACGGTACGCGGTTCGTGCGGCTCGCCATTCGCGCGGGAACGCCCGACGGGCTGCCGCGTCCGACGGTGACGCCGGTGCAGGTGAAGACGCGGCTGGGCCGTCAGATCGGGGCCGATCAGGGCCGCGAGCTGGCGGACGCGAACTGAGCGGACGAACTGAGCGGACGAACTAAGCGGACGAACTAAGCGGAGAAACAAAGATGCTGTTGCTGAACCCGGGCCCCGTCACGCTGAGCGAGCGCGTGCGCAAGAGCCTGCTGCAGACCGACCTGTGCCATCGCGAAGGCGAGTTCTTCGATCTGCAGGATGAAGCGCGCGCGCGCCTGCTGGGCGTGTACGGGCTCAATCCCGCGCAATGGTCGGCCGTGTTGATGACCGGCTCCGGCACCGCCGCCGTGGAAAGCATGATCGCGTCGCTCGTCCCCGAACAGGGCAAGCTGCTGATCGTGCAGAACGGCGTATATGGCGAGCGCATCGCGCAGATCGCGACGCAATATCGCATCGCGCATACGCTGGTCACGCACGACTGGAAGAGCGCGCCCGACCTCGAGCGTGTGGCGGCGGCGATCGATGCCGATCCGTCGATCACACATGTCACGGTAATCCATCACGAGACGACGACGGGCCGCCTCAACGACCTGCCGGCGATCAATGCGCTATGCCAGTCGCGCAACGTGCGCCTGCTGGTCGACGCGGTGAGCAGCTTCGGTGCCGAGGCGATCGATTTCTCGGGGGCCATCGACGCCGTGGCGGCAACCGCGAACAAGTGCCTGCACGGTGTGCCGGGCGCGGCGTTCGTGGTCACGCGCCGCGATGCGCTGGCCAGGGCGGCGCAACGCGCGTACTACCTCGATCTTGGCCGCATGGCCAAGCTGCAGGATCAGCGCAATACGCCGTTCACGCCGTCCGTGCATGCGTTCTACGCGCTCGTGGAGGCGTTGCGCGAGTACGAGGACGAAGGCGGCTGGCAGGCGCGTCACCAGCGCTATGCGGCGCTGGCGGAGCAGGTGCGCGCGGGGCTGGCCGAACTCGGCATCGCGCCGCTGTGGGCGCCCGAGCAATCGTCCGTGGTGCTGCGCGCGTATCGTCTGCCCGCGGGCGTGACGTACGAGCAGCTGCATGACGGGCTGAAGACGCGCGGCTTCGTGATCTACGCGGGGCAGGGCGGCTTGTCCTCGGAGCTGTTCCGTATCTCCACGATGGGCGCGCTGACGGCCGACGACATGAACCGTCTGCTTCAGGGTTTCCGCGAACTCGTCAGCCGCTAGCACCACCCGGCGCAGTGCCTGACTCGCCAAAGTTTCGAGCGACGAAACTTTGATGCGGTGCAAAGTGACATCGATGCGCGAGGGCGCATATAAGCCCTCTGATCACGCTTTCGATGTCGTTTCACCCCGCAAAACCGCAGCGAGTCAGGAGAGCGCATGACCCCCCAACGCATGTTTTCGCTGCGGCCCCTCGTGGCCGCAGCCCTGTTGCCACTCTGGTCCCTGTCGATGGTGTCATCGGCGGCCGCGCAGGAGTGGCCGACCAAGCCGATCCGCATGATCGTGCCCTATCCGCCCGGCGGCCCCACGGACATCGTGGCGCGCGTGGTGGGACAGAAGCTCTCCGAACGCCTGGGCCAGACCATCGTCGTCGATAACCGTCCCGGTGCGGGCGGCAATATCGGCGCCGACACCGTGGCCAAGTCCGCGCCCGACGGCTACACGCTGCTGGTCGCCACGACCGCGCATGCCATCAACATGACGTTGTTCTCGAAGCCCGGCTACAGCACGAGCAAGGACTTCGCGCCGGTCTCGATGCTGACGAGCGGTCCGCTCGTGCTGGTCACGGCGCCCGCGACCCCCGCAAAGAATGTCGCGGAACTGATCGCGCTTGCCAAGGCCAGGCCCGGTGCTGTCACGTTCGCCAGCTCGGGCAACGGGCAGTCCACGCATCTGGCCGCCGAACTGTTCGACAGCATGGCCGGCGTAAAGATGACGCACGTGCCGTACAAGGGCAGCGCGCCGGCCCTCACCGATGTGATGGCGGGCCAGGCTACCGTGATGTTCGACACGATGCTGTCCTCCATGCCGTTCGTGCGCGACGGCAAGCTCAAGGCGCTTGCCGTGACCGGCAGCACGCGCTCGCCCGCGGCGCCCGATGTGCCCACGATGGCGGAAGCCGGTGTGCCCGGCTACGAGGCCACCGCGTGGAATGCACTGCTCGTGCCGGCCAACACGCCGCCCGCCGTGGTCGGCAAGCTCAGCGAGGCCCTCAAGGCGGTACTCACGCAGGAAGACGTCCGCGCGCGATTTGCCACGCAGGGCTTCGCCGCCGCGTGGACGTCGCCCGCCGACACGGGCAAGTTCATCACGCGCGAGATCGACAAGTGGGGCAAGGTGGTCAAGGCGTCGGGCGCGACCGTCGATTGATCGGCAACGGTGGTTTATTCCAACTAGCGATAAATCTATGAAAACCATTCGCTTGTGAGCATCAGTGCATCGCCCTTAGCATGTCTTCATATCCAAACCAGAACAGATACGGAGACATGCCATGAAGACGTCCTCGATCGCCGCCGCGCTCTTGCTGGCGGCGTCTTTTCATCCGGCACTCGCGCAGGGCGATGCTTACCCAAGCCGCCCCATCAAGCTCGTGGTGCCGTTCAGCGCGGGCAGTGCGTCCGATACGGCCGCGCGTATCGTTGCCGAGGAAGTGCGCGAGGCGCTGGGGACCATCGTTGTCGATAACCGGCCCGGCGCGAACGGGATCATCGGTTCGAGCTACGTGGCCAAGTCCGCGCCCGATGGCTATACGCTGCTGCTGACGAGCAGCGCCACCCATTCGGGCATTGGCGCCCTGTACAAGAAGCCGGGGTACGACCCGGTGAAGGACTTCGTGCATGTCTCGCGAATCGCCACGATTCCGCTGGTGCTCGTGACGCGTCCCGACACGCCGTACAAGTCGGCGAAGGAGTTGTCCGCGTTCGCGCAGAAGAACCGCCTGCGCTACGGCTACGGCAGCGGCTCCGCGCAGATTGCCGCGGCGACGTTCTCGATGGTGGCGCACGCGCCGTCCGACGCGATTCCGTACAAGAGCCAGCCGCCCGCGGTGACGGACCTGATGGGTAGCCAGATCGACTACATGCTGGCCGATACGTCGGTGGTCATGAGCTTCCTGCGCGCGGGCAAGCTCAATGGGCTGGCGATCACGACGCCGAAGCGCCTGCCCGAACTGCCGGAGGTGCCGACGATGGCCGAAGCCGGCTACAAGGACTTCGATCTGGTGGTATGGGTCGGCCTGGCCGCGCCGGCGGGCACGCCGCCAGCCATCGTCGACAAGTGGAACAAGGCCGTGAACGCCGCGCTCGCGCGACCGCAGGTGGTGGAGAAGCTGGCCACGCTCGGCATGGTCGCGAGCCCGAACTCGCCGAAGGAGCATGCGGCGTTCGCGGTGGCGCAGCGCGACATCTGGGTCTCGCGCGCCACCAGGGCCGGTGTGGAGCAGCAATGATGCATGGTGGTGACAAGCCGCGGCAGGGCCCGCTGGCCGGCGTGCGGGTGCTGGATCTCACGTCGGTGATCATGGGCCCCGTCTGCACGCAGATTCTTGCCGACTACGGTGCGGAGGTGGTCAAGGTCGAACCGCCTGAAGGCGACGTGATGCGCCATGCCGGGGCCAAGCGCGAGCCCGGCATGGGCGCGATGTTCCTGCATGCGAATCAGGGCAAGCAGTCGCTGGTGCTGGACCTCAAGCATGGCGACGATCAGGCGCGGCTGCGCGCGATGCTGCCGGCGTTCGATGTGCTCGTGCATAACGTGCGGCCGCAGGCCATGCGCCGGCTCGGGCTCGACGAAGCGGCGGTGCGTGCGCTCAACGCTTCCATCGTCTATGCGGAGCTCACGGGCTATGCCGAAGGTGGCCCGCTCCATGGGCGCGCCGCGTACGACGATGTCATCCAGGCGCAGACCGGCCTTGCCGAACTGTTCGCGCGCCAGACCGGCGGTGCGCCGCAGTATGTGCCGACACTGATCGCGGACCGCGTGACGGGCCTGACCGCCGCGCATGCCATTCTGGCCGCGCTGTACCGGCGGCAGCAGAGCGGCGAAGGCGACTTCGTGCGTGTGTCGATGTTCGAGACGATTGCGGCCTTCGTGCTGGGCGATCATCTCGGCGGCGCCTCGTTCGAACCGCCGGCGGGGCCGATGGGCTACAGCCGCCTGCTGACGCCGTATCGCCGTCCGTACCGCACGCGGGACGGATATATCGCCGCGGTGGTCTACAACGACAAGCACTGGCGTTCGTTCTTCGAGGCGATTGGCGAACTGCCGACGTTCGAGGCCGATGCGCGCTTCCAGACCGCGGCCGCGCGCGCGGACAACTACGATGCGATCTACGGCTATCTGGCCGAGACGCTGGCGACGCGCACCAGCGATGCGTGGCTCGCCTTGTTCGAAGCGTCCGATATCCCGTGCGCGCGCGTGAATCGTGTCGAGGACCTGATCGACGATCCGCAACTGCGCGCGGTGGGGTTCTTCGACGAAGGCGAGCCGCACCAGCGCCACCCGCGACACCAGCGACACATCGCCGCGCGCTTCCGCTCACCCGCCGCGACGACGGGCGCGCCCCCGGCCCCCGCATTGCCTTCGCGCACCGCTAACGAATGAGTCCCGACATGCAAGACCTCGAACATCTGACCCTCGATATCGACGCACGTGGCGTGGCCACGCTGCGGATTGCCAATGGCACGTCGCTGAATATCCTCGACTCGGACACCATCGTCGAGTTCACGCGCACGCTGCGCGCACTCGCGCGCGACCCGGACATCCGCGTGCTGGTGCTGCGCGGCACCGGCGAGAAGGCGTTTATCGGCGGTGCGAACATCAAGGAACTGGCCGCCCTGCAGCCCGACACCGCCGTGGCCTTTATCACGCGGCTGCACGATCTGTGCGAGGCGGTCCGCGATTTCCCCGTGCCGACGATCGTGCGGCTGGCGGGCTGGTGCATGGGGGGCGGACTGGAACTGGCCGCTGCGGCCGATATCCGCATCGCCGATACGGCCGCGAACTTCGCGATGCCGGAGGTGCGCATCGGTATTCCCTCGGTCATCCACGCGAACATCCTGGCGCGACTGATCGGCGAGGGCAATACGCGATGGCTGCTGCTGACGGGTGCGGCGATCGACGCGGCGCGCGCGCAGGCGTGGGGATTTCTCAACGAGGTGGTGGAGAATGCCGCGCTCGACGACGCCATCGAACACACGGTCGGGGAGATCCTCGAGGGCGGCCCGGTGGCAATCCGGACGCAGAAGGCGCTGCTGCGCGCCTGGGAGGATCCATCCATCGAGCGCGGACTCAAGACGAGCATCGCGATGTTCGGCGAGTCCTACGCCGGGCCGGAACCCGATGCGTATATGACGCGCTTTTTCGCGCGCAAGGCGGCGGAGAAGGCGAAGCGCTAGGGGACGGTGACCGGAGCGCTTCCGTTACCGGTCGCACATAACGGTGGAGCGGGGCGGTGGCCGCGTTGCTAAGATGGCACGGCAATTCGTTGACTGGTCATGCCATGCCCACCCTTGCAACTGCCGCTGCGCTTCGCCGGTGTCTGCCGGTCCTGCTGCTGATCGCCACGGCGTGGATGCATCCCGCGGCGGCGCAGGAATTGCTCGTGCTGGGTGGCCTGCAGCGTGCGGACACGGGTGGGGAGAGCAGCTATGGCTATGGCTACAGCTATCAGCACAACCTCGCGGAGAACTGGTTTGCCTCGTTCTCGTACCTGAACGAGGGCCATGTCACGAATCATCATCGAGACGGCTTTGGCGCCCAGCTCTGGTGGCGCTATCCGTTTGCCGATCGAGCGTTCAACGTTGCCGTCGGCGCCGGACCCTATCGATACTTCGACACGACGGACCGCAACGACGACGGGACGAGCGACAACCATCACGGCTGGGGGCTGCTCGCGAGCGTGGCGGCGACGTGGTACGTCGGGGGCGGACCGTGGATGGTGCAGGCACGCTACAACCGGACCCAGACGCCTTCGAGCATCAAGACCAATACGCTGCTGATCGGCGTGGGCTACCAGCTCGATCGTGGTGACCGGGGCGGCCCGGTCGTGCCGCCCCCATCGCGCGGGGATGCCGTCACGGGCAACGAGCTCACGGTGTTTCTGGGTCAGACCATCGTCAATACGTTCAATTCGGAAACGTCGTTCGCCAAGGCTGTCGAGTATCGGCGCGGGCTGATGCGCTACGCCTCGGGCACGATCAGCTACGTCGATGAAGGGGAGAGCTCGGCGTTGCGGCGCCATGGCGTGGCGGGCCAGCTGTGGCTGGAGCGCGCGTTCTTCCACGATACGTGGACGCTCGGGGTGGGCGCGGGGCCGTATTACGCGATCGATCTCAGCGAGCGGGGCCGCTCGGCGTCCGGGGCGCCGTCGCGATGGTCGGGGTTGCTGACGATGTCCGCCAGTTATCGCTTTGGCGAGCACTGGCTGGCGCGCGTGTCATGGAACCGGACGGTGACGGGGTATGACCGCGATACCGATGTGGTGCTGGCGGGGATCGGGTATCGGTTCTGATGGCCTGGTGTCGCGCGTCAACGGGAAACCGGCGGCCATGGGCCGCCGGTTTCTTCTTGCACCCCTCGTTTGCGGTGGGAGGGTCCGCTTGCGGGGGGACGGAGCAACCTGGCTACCGATCAGACGAGGGCGCCGTCGGTGTACACGTCGCGTTGGCCGTTACGGGCGCCATCGACGAACGGGTTGCGGGGGCGGTTGATGTCGCGGGCGCCGTCGGTGTACGGGTCAACCTTGCGGCTCGGTTCGGCGGAGACACCGACGCGGTCCAGACCAGCAACCGTCTGGGTACCCACCCGCGCTCCGTCGGTGAAGGGGTCGGCCTTGCCAACACGGGCACCATCCAGATACGGGTCGGCGGTACGAGCACCGTCGGTGAAGCCATCGCGATTGCTGATACGGGCGCCGTCGGTAAAGGTGCTGCGCGGCTCGCTGATGGTGCGGGCACCGTCGAGGTACGGGTCACGCGAACCCTGGGCGGCTTGGGCGGCACCACCGATGAAAGCAACGGCGAGGGCGGCGGCGGTAAGGATGGTCTTGGCGGTCATGATTGGCTCCTGGGTCTGTTCGGTTCCTGCATCTACTACTAGGTAGGTGCGTCGATGGAGTGAATATTATCTACTACTAGATAGATAAGCAAGGGCGAAGTTTAGAGCGTTTGTTCTAACCGCTGACGAGCGCCGATAGAAAAAGGGGAAGCGGTCGCCCACTTCCCCTCTATCGTCCAACTGCTGCGCAGATCAGAACTTGTGACGCATCCCCAGCAGCACGCCCGTCTGGTTCTTGCCGGCGACGGTGGTGCCGAACCCGCCCGTGCCAAGATCCGAACCGTCCTTGTTGCGCGTGTAGGCGACGCTCAGATAGACATCGGTACGCTTCGAGAACGCATAGTCCGCGGAGGCGATAAAGAGCCAGGGGTCCGCCCCGGCGTTACGGAAGTCCTGATAGTAGGCGGCACCCGTGAGCGACCATGCCGGCGTGACATCCCAGATCGCGCCCGCCCAGTACAGGTTGGTCGTCTGCGACGTGGGCGGCGTCATGATCCGGGCATAGCGATAGCCAAGGTAAGGCCTGACCGGGCCGATCTTGTAGTTCGCGGCGATCGCGGCCTTGCGCGTCTTGTTCTCGTCCGTGGCGACCGTATTGCCGTTCAGTTCGTCGTAGATGACGGCCACGGCGAGCGGGCCATTCTCGTAGGCAAGGCTGCCGCTGATCTCGCGGCCCACCTTGTAGTTGCCGGGTACCTCGACGTTGACGCCCGACGTGCCATCCGCGCCGAAGCTGTAGAACAGCTTGCCGGTGACCGGACCGAACTTGCCTTCGTATCGGATCGCGTTGTCCGCGCGCGACTGGAAGGTCGGGTCTTGTATCCCGATCGAATAGCGCGTGGAAATGGCCATCGGGTCGTACTGCACCCCGTACTCGTACATCGGCGTGTTGTGACGGCCCAGCGTGATCTGGCCATAGGTGTGGCGCAGGCCGACCCATGCCTGACGGCCGAACAGGCGGCTCTGCCCGCTCTTGCCATCGTCGATATTGAAGCCGCTCTCCAGCGCGAAGATCGCGCTCAGGCCGCCACCGAGATCCTCCGCGCCGCGCAGGCCCCAGCGCGAACCGGAGAGGTTGCCCGACTGCATCCGTACCGACGTGTTGTCGCCTGGACCCAGATGATTGACGTACTCGATACCGGCATCGACGACGCCGTACAGCGTGACGGACGTCTGAGCGAACGCTCCACCGGTAAACAGACCTGCTACAGCTGCCGCAATGCGTAATTCTCTCGCCTTCATGCTTTGACTTCCCTCGTGACAAAAAAACCGCCATCCGGCTCCGTGGAAAACGGCCGGATTTCATTCGTCAGTAAGGGCTGAGAATCACCACTTTGGGCATCGCGAGCGGGCTCGCGTGCAGCGGTTGGAAGGAATGGTTGTCCATGCAACCGGACAACATCCGAATATGGGATCGGATTGTGTACTGCCCGATGTTGCAGCGCAAATACGGGAGAACCCTAGCTCGTCATTTATCATCGCGCCATGAACCTGACCCTTCGCGAATTCCGCGTGTTCCGTGTGGTGTACGAACTGCGCAGCTTCAGTGCCGCGTCGCAGACCGTGCATATGACCCAGTCCGCGGTCAGCAAGATCTGCCAGGAGATGGAGGCCAAGGTCGGTCAGCGCCTGTTCGAGCGCACCACGCGCAAGGTCCTGCCGACCCAGTTGGCAGACCAGCTCTATGGCTATGTCTGCGAGGTGCTCGGCACCATGGACGCGGCCGAGCGCAGCCTGCAGACGCTGCTCGATCTGGAAAGCGGCGAGGTGCGCGTGGCCGCGTCGCCGATGATGTCCTACGGCTTGCTGCGGCAGCCCGTGGCGGCGTTCCACGCCGCGCATCCCGGTATCGAGATCGGGCTGCACGAACTGTCCACGGACGAAACCGTCGAGTATGTGGTGAACGGGCGGGTCGACTTCGGGCTCGTCTCGCTGGAGGCCGGGCATCCCAAGCTCGCGATCGAGCATCTCTACGACGAGACCCTGCACGCGATCTGCCTGGCCGACCATGCGCTCGCGCGCAAGCGTGCGTTGACGTGGGACGTGCTCGCGCGCTATCCGCATATCTCGATGCATCCGTCGTTCAGCACGCGCCGCACCGTCGATCGCGTGTACGCGCAGCACGGGCTGACGTATCGCTCGGCGATCGAGGTAGGCACGGTGCTGTCGGTGCTGGCGATGGTGAAATCGGGGGTGGGCGTGGCCGTGTTGCCAGGCTATGTGCTCGACTTCGTGAAGGACCTCGGGCTCGTGGCGCGGCGATTGCCCGCGACCGGGTATCGGCATCCGATCTCGCTGATCCGGCGCTGGAACGCGCGGCTCTCGAATGCGGCCGAGGCATTGATCGAGCGGGTCAAGCAGAGCGCGCCCGGTTGAGCGGGCGATGTCCCACATGTAACGGGCCTGTTTCAGTTTCTGCAGGAAATGGCCGTAATATTGCGCAGACTCTTTTCAGGTTTGTCTCACGATGCTCAAGGTTTTCTCTTTCGCTGGTTTTTGGATCTCCGCTGCCGTGGCCACGGGCGCGATGGCGCAGCCCGTACCCCCGGCGGCCGCGCCGCTGGGGCTCGAGCTCGGGGTAAGCAAGTGCGCGAAGCTCACGCATGCGCAGAACCACGTCAACGCGGGGAAGGCAGCCTGGGCGGGTGGGGATGCGATCGAGATCAAGCATCTCGAGCGGTTCAATCTGCCGGGGCTGACGCGCGTGATCGTGAATTGCGATGGGTCCGATGCGGTGGCGTTGATTACGCTGACGTTCGATCGGCCCGCGCTCGATGACGTGACGAAGAAGCTCGATGCGCGCTACGAATCGAAGCGCAAGACGGACCCGGGCGCCGAGAATGGCTATGCCGAGTGGGCGGCGGCCAATGGCAGCATCGAACTGCTCTATGGGCGCGACAGCAAGCAGTTCACCACCGCTTACTGGGCCAAGGGCGCCAAGGCGAAGTACTTCGCTTACGGCGGCGCGCAGCCGACTGGCCCGGCCCCCGCGCCGGCCGTGCCCGCGGCGAAGGTGCAGGCACCGCTATAAGCGCTGCCCAAGCACCGCGTGTAGCGCGCGCTCGAATCGCGGATCCAGCACGGCCCCCACGTTGAACCTCGACCACGGCGACGTGGCCTCGGCGTTCACGCGGAAGACGCGGCCCGGGGCGATCATGACTTTTTGCGCCAGCATGCGCTCGGCGACGACCAGCGAGTCGGTGACCCCCGGCATCGTGCCCCATAGATAGAGGCTCTGTTCGGTCCGCGCGAAGATATCGATGCCAAGGCGGTCGAACAGCGCATGGGCCCTGGCCGTCGCCGCCGTCATCCGAGCGCGCAGCCGCGCGATATAGCGCTGGTAATGCCCTTCGCTGAGAATCACGTCGATCGTGCGCTCGCAGTATTCCGAACTGCTCACGTGGATCAGCGCCTTCAGGTCCGCGAGATCGCTCGCCAGATCGGCGCTGCATGCAATGAACCCCACGCGTAACGCCGCCGAGAACGACTTGGAAAAGCTGCCCACGTAGATCGTGCGCGTCAGCTGGTCCAGCGCGGACAGACGTGGCAGCGTGGTCGGCTTGAAATCGGCCAGTGCATCGTCTTCGACCAGCATCACGTCATACTTCTGCGCGAGCTGCAGCACGCGGTAGGCCTTCGCGGCCGACAGGTCGGAGCCCGTGGGGTTGTGGCCGACCGATTGCGTGAAGAACAGCCGTGGCCGCCGCTGAACGAGCAACTGCTCGAGCGCATCGAGGTCGGGACCATCGGCCAGGCGCGGCACGCCGACGATGCGCGCGCCGGCGAGCTTGAGCTTGCCGAACAACGGGTAATAGCCCGGGTCATCGACGAACACCGTCGCGCCCGGCGGCACGAAGTAGCGGATGACCAGATCGAGTGCATCGTTGGCGCCGTGCGTAAGCACGATCTGGCGCGCATCGGCGCCCACCCCCACATCGCCGAGCTTGCGCACGAGATGGTCGCGCAGCGGCCCATAGCCAAAGCGATTGCCATACCGGAACAACGCACCCAGACCGGTGCGGGCGACCTTGTGGTGGTACTTGTCGAGCCGCGCTTCCGCGAGCCATTCCACCGGCGGAAAGCCATCGCCGACCGCGAGCACGTCGGGCCGGCTCTTGAGCTGCTCGCGCATGAGCCAGACGATATCCATCGCGCGCCGCAACGAACCGGGTTCCTCGTCGGGCCGCGCCTTCGCGTGCTGGTCCAGCACGAAATAGCCGGCCCCGCGGCGCGGCTCCACGAGGCCGCGGCTCACCAGCAATTCGAACGCCGCGACGATCGTGTTCTTGCTGTAGCCGTGCAGCGAAGCGAGTTCGCGCAGGGAGGGCAGCTTGTCGCCGGCACGGTAGGCGCCTTCGACGATCTGGCGCTCGAGCGAGTTGGCGAGCGTGGCGGAGAGGGTGGTCGATCGGGTCACGATGGCGGGCGGGTAGGCGAGTGTCCTGCCGAACTGTACCTTTTTTCATGGGTACAGTGGACCTAAAGTGTCACCATTCCATACCAACAAGGAGACACCGTGGGCCTCGACTCCCGGCTACCGAATTTTCGCGCCCTCACGCCCGCGCAACGCCTGCAGCATCTGGCCGGCGCCGCCGCCCTCTCCCCCGACGACATCCGCCTGCTGGCCGAGCCCGGCGCGCTGGGCAGCGCGCTGGCGGACGGGATGATCGAGAACGTGGTCGGCACGTTCGAGCTGCCATTCGGCGTGGCCGGCAACTTCCGCGTGAACGGCCGCGACGTGCTCGTGCCGATGGTCGTGGAAGAACCCTCGGTGGTCGCCGCCGCGTCGTTCATGGCCAAGCTTGCGCGCGACTGCGGCGGCTTCGAGACATCGAGCACCGTGCCGCTGATGCGGGCGCAGGTGCAGGTGCTCGGTGTGTCCGATCCGCACGGCGCGCGCCAGGCACTGCTGCGTCAGCGCGAAGACATTCTCGCCGTGGCCAACAGCCGCGACAAGGTGCTGATCGGCCTGGGCGGAGGCTGCAAGGATATTGCCGTGCACGTGTTCCAGGACACGCCGCGCGGACCGATGGTGGTCATGCACCTGATCGTCGATGTGCGTGATGCCATGGGCGCCAACACGGTCAACACGATGGCCGAGGCCGTGTCGCCGCTCGTGGAGAAAATCACGGGCGGATCGGTACGGCTGCGTATCCTGTCGAACCTCGCGGACCTGCGGCTCGCGCGCGCCCGCGTGAGGCTGCCCGCATCGGTGCTCGCCACGGCCGAGCGCAGCGGCGAAGAGATTGTCGAGGGCGTGATCGATGCCTACGTGTTCGCGGCGATCGATCCGTACCGCGCGGCCACGCACAACAAGGGCATCATGAACGGGATCGACCCCGTGGTCGTGGCCACCGGCAACGACTGGCGCGCGGTGGAGGCTGGCGCCCATGCCTACGCGTGCCGCAACGGCCAGTACACATCGCTGACGCACTGGGAGAAGGATGCCAGCGGCGCGCTGGTCGGGACGATCGAACTGCCGATGCCGGTCGGGCTGGTGGGCGGCGCGACGAAGACGCATCCGCTGGCACGCCTCGCGCTGAAGATTCTGGACGTGAAGTCCGCGCAGGAGCTCGGCGAGATTGCGGCGGCGGTCGGACTTGCCCAGAATCTCGGGGCGTTGCGGGCGCTGGCCACGGAAGGGATCCAGCGCGGCCATATGGCGCTGCACGCGCGCAATATCGCGCTCGTCGCGGGCGCGGTCGGCGACGAAGTCGATCGCATCGCGAAGCGGATGGCCGAGGAGAAGGACGTGCGGACCGACCGGGCCGTGGCGTTGCTCGCGGAACTGCGCGCCTGAAGCCTTTGCAGGAGAGAAAACCAGAGCATCGTCTGCCGCGCCACACCCGTGCGCGCGGCAAGACGGGCCATCAAGGAGACAAGTCGATGAAACCTCAAGCCGACGCATCGGCATGGGACCTGGTCGAGGTCTGGGGAGATACCGCGGATACGCGCCATCTCGCCTGGGCCATCGCGATCGGGGCCGTTGTCAGCATTGCCGCTTACCTTGCCGCGAGCCGCCTGCTCGCGACCCTCGTCGCCAATGCCGATCTTGCACGGGCTTACGCCATGCTCGCGGGGCTGGGCGGCTGCCTGCTCTCGGGCGTGCTGTGCGCACTGCTGTTCGCGCCCAAGCGCGAGGTCACGGAGGATGCAGCCGCGGATCCCGCATGGCGCGAGGAAGTGCTCGACAAGCTCGCGGCGGAGAACGGCGGCCTCGGTTCGATCGCCGACCTGCCCGCCGCCGCGGTGCGCGAGCTCGAGGCCCTGCAACTGCTCGAACTCTTCGCCGCACGCGAACGCGCGGCGCGTCCGGAGGCGGTGGCCGCCGCGGCGCGGCACGTGCCGGCGCCGGCGTCGCCGGTATCCGCATCGTCGTAAGACACGGAGATGAACGATGATGGAATCCACACTGCTGTCCCATATCCTCGTGGCCGCCGGCATGGGCCTGATCGGCGCGGTCGTGTTCGCGGCCATCGGCCTGGTCTCCGGCACCGACGAGACCACCACGCTGGCCCCGCTGACGCTGCTCGTCGTGCTGCTGGGCGTGCCCCCCGAAGGCGTGTTCACGTTCTTCCTCGCGGGCGCCGTGGCCAAGCATATGACCCACGCGATTCCCACCGCGCTGCTCGGCATCCCGGGCGACACGCTGGCCACCCCGCTGCTGCAGGATGCCAACCACCTGCGCAATCTCGGCGTGCCGCATATCGCGCTACGCAAGATGATCTCGGGCGCCATCATCGCGGCATTCGTCGCGGTGCCGCTCGCGGTCCTGTTCGCGGTGCTGCTTGCACCGTTCGGCGCGACGATCACCAAGGCGGCACCATGGATCTTCGTGATCGCCGCCGTGATCATCGCGTACAGTTCGGCCGGACGCTGGGCCTCGGTTGCCGCGCTGGTGCCGTTCGTCTTCGTGGTGGTGGCGCTGCAGACGCTGACGGCGAAGTTCGGCGTCAAGCTGAGCATCAGCTATTTCCTCGGGATTGCGATCGGCCCCCTGATCGCCGACCTGTACTCGGTGATCTCGCCCACCGATCGCCAGCGCATGCGGCGCGACAAGGTACGTACCTTTGCCATCGCGCCGGACGTCAAGGGCTGGGCCGGCTACTTCCCTAACCCGTTCCGCGTGCTCGATCGCGAGCAGACGCGATGGACGGTGGCCACGGCAGCCATCTCGAGCGCGACGTTCGTGTTCAGCCCCGTGGCGATGACGGTCGTGCTCGGCGAACTGGTCGGGTCGCGCATCCGGCATGCCTACCATCGCCTGACCACGGTCCTGAGCGCGCGCAATGGCGTGACCGAAGCCACCTATATCGCCGAGGCCCTGATTCCGCTTATCGCGTTCGGGCTGCCCCTGAGCCCGGTCGCGGCAGGTCCCGCCGCGCCGCTGTTCAATGCGCCGCCGGTCTTCACCGTGGACGCTGGCGGCGGGCAGACGCACAATCTGCACAACCTCCTCAATCACTGGGAGTTCCTCGGCTACGGGCTGCTCGCCGTCTGCCTGGCCGCACTGGTGTCGTATCCGTTCGCGATGAACTACGCGCGCCGCGCGGCGCTGTTCGTCTCGCGCCGCGTCTCGCACGAGGCGATCATCGCGACGTTCGTCGGACTGATTCTCGTGATCAGCGTGTGGGAAGGCGGACTCGTCGGGCTCCTGGTGATCCTGACGATGGGTTTGATGGGGGGCCTGCTGGCGCGCACGATCGGCTTCAACACCGGCGTGCAGTTCATGGGCTACTACACGGCGGTGCTCACGGTGCCCGCGCTGCTCAAGCTGTTCGGCTGACCGCGCCTGCCGATCAGGTCTTGCCGATCGACAGGATCTCGTTGGCGTTGATGATGGCGGCGGCGATGACCTCGGTGGTCACGCGCTTGCTCATGGCCTGGTCGCGGATCAGGTCGTAGGCGGCACCGTCGCTGATCTGACGCGTGCGCATGAGGATGTTCTTCGCTTCCTCGATCTGTCGCACGCCGACGAGCTTGGCCTCGAGCTTGCGGATCTTGCGGCCGGATGCGCCGGCTTGCCCATGCACCTGCCGCGCAACCACGAGCGACGACAGCAGGCCGAACGAGCGCACGGGCGAACCCAGTACCGCCTGCGCGCCGATATGCAGCACGGCCTCGACGATGGTCGGATTCTCGTAGGTCACCACTGCGATCAGCGTCGGCGCATTCTCGGCCTTGAACCAGTCGAAGCCGAGCTCGATGCAATCGGGCCGCACGGCGAGAAACACTGCGTCGATGCCTTCGGGCAGCGTCGGCAGCGGGGGCCAGAACGCCTGCACCTGGCAGCCGATGCGCTGCAGCTGGTCGGTCAGTTGCTTGCCGTCGGCATCGTCGGGATGAAAGACGAGCACGCGCAGCGAGCGCAGGTCCTTGAGAATCTGGGGAGTCGCCCGGATCGTGCGACGCTGGCCTTCCGCACCCACGTCAGAGCTCCAGCGTCGTGAGCGTCGTGGTCCAGTCCCCGAGCGAATGCGTGACGAGGTAGGGGTCGGGATGGACCGGACGCGTGGCCTCCCGCACGATGGTGAACTGGCCGCGGGAATTGGCGATACCGATGCGCGGATACAGGCAGGTGTGATGATTCGACGGATCGATGCGGATCCGTCCCTGCGGCGCATCGAACTCGCTGCCGAGGATATGGGGCATGATATGCAGGATCTCGTCCTCGCCGCATCGGCGGAACGCATTCGCGTAGACGTGCATCTGGAAGTAGGCGGCCTCCCAGCACAGGTTCGGCACCGAGTCGCCGAAGCGGCGGCGCAGACGTTCGAGGCACTTGAGGTTGTCGTCGCGCTGGATCGACTGGAAGTATGGGGCCGCCGTGACATGGCCCGTAGCCACGTCGGCGCCCATCTGGCTGATCTCCGCCTCCGAGGTCGTGAGGCTCGCGATGGGCATCGTGCGCGGATCGAGGCCCGCCTCCGCATAGGCGCGGTAGAACGCGGCCGTCGAATTGCCCACCACGGTCGAGAAGATGAAGTCCGGCCGCCGCTCGCGGATCTCCGCGATGATCGGTGCGAAGTCGCGTTCGCCGGCATCGAGCGGCACATAGCGCTCGCCGACCTTCTGGCTGTCCTGCCGCTGCAGCACGAGTTCGCCCATGATGCGGTTGGATTCGTACGGATAGATATAGTCCGAGCCGATCAGATACACGCGCGCGCCAAAGTTCGCCGTCATGAACTCGGCCAGCTGCACGCTGTTCTGGTTCGGGGCGGCACCTGTGTAGATGATGTTGTTCGAGAATTCGAAGCCTTCATAGAGCGTCGGGTAGAACAGCAGCTTGTTCCAGCGCTCGACCACAGGCAGCACGGCCTTGCGGCTGCTCGACATGTAGCAGCCGAAGATCGTGTTGACGCGGTCGTGCACGATCAGGCGCTCGGCCAGGCGCGCATAGACGGCGGGCGACGATTGCGCGTCGTAGACCACGGGCACGAGTTCGCGCCCGTCGAGGCCGCCTGCCGCGTTGATTTCCTCGATCGCCAGCAGCGATCCCTGAAGCTGCGAGTGACCGATCGTCGAAGTGGCGCCCGTCTCGGAGAACAGTACGCCGACGCGCACGGGGTCCTTGTTGGCCATGGTTCCGCGGTCTCGCTAGTTGGACACGAGTCGAGCATATATTGCCGACAGTTGCGCAGGCAAGGCCCGCGCCGTATCGGCAATGCAGAAGTTGCCATGCCCGAGGATGGTGCGGATGTACGGTGCCGCACCCGAGTCGATCGTGACACCGCAGACCGCCACGCCCGCGCGGCGTGCCGCCTGCACGGCCGCGCGCGCGTCCTCGACGAGATAGCGGCGGTCGAATACATCGACATCGGACGGTTCGCCATCCGTGATGACGACGATGGCGCGATGGGGGTTGGGTTCGTCCATCACGCACGTGGTGGCGTGGCGAAGCGCGGTACCGAGACGCGTGGAGAAGCGGCCCGCGAGTCCGCCCAGTCTCGCGCGCGCGTCGAGGTCTAGCGGCTTGCCGAAGTCGAGCAGCCGGAAGTAGTTGACCGCCTCGCGCGTGTCCGACGAAAACGCGTGGATGGCGACGCGATGGCCGCACTCCGCGGCCGCATGGGCGAGCATCGCGGTGGCGGTGCGTTCCACGTCGAGCACCGTGGCGCCGTTGCCGGTACCAATGCCGGTCACCACGTCGTTGGTGGACGCCGAGGCATCGACGAGCAGCAGGATGCTGAAGTGTGGCGTACCGCGGGCGGGACGCAGGAACAGCCGCGGCTCCGGCGCCAGGCCGAGCCGGCGATCGACCATGACCGTGACGGCCGCGTCGAGATCGAGCGACTCGCCTTCGAGCTGGCGCCGGAGGCGCCGTTCGCGGTTCAGGCGCTGGCGATGGGGCAGCGAGAGACGCGCGCCGATTCGCGACGGGTCCGGTGGCGTCACGTCACCATGCGGCAACGACTGCGCCATCGGCGAGCGCTCGATGACCGTGCACCAGTCCTGGCGAGCGAGGTCGAGCCGATAGTCCCACTCGGGGTACATCGTGCGCGACAGTTCGTCGGCCATCTCCGCGCGGGCAACCTCGCCGCTCGCTTCATCGCGTTCGTCGCGTTGATAAGTCGATGTGCCCGCGAGCGCGAGCGATTCCGCATCGGGCGGCGGCGCGGCATCGCCATGGTCCCACAGGAAGCTGTTGTCGTCGCGATAGGGGGCCGGCACGGCGTAGTCGTTCGCATCGAAGCGTACGCGCATCTGCCCGAGATCGTTGGCGAGGATCGACGCCATCTCGCGGAACGCCGCATGGTCGTGCAGGCGTGCGCGCAGTGCCGCGAAGCCCCGGCGCGCCTTGTCGATCCAGTAGTTGTCGTCCGGCCAGTCGTCGTCGAGCAGCGCCGCGCCCAGGCGGCTCATCATCGCGCGGAAGCTCAGACCATGCGGATCGACGGCATCGCGCAGCGTGGGTAGCCACCACGCGCGCAAGCCGGGGCAATCCTGCAGCATCAGGCTATCGACCCGCGCATCCTCGATGGCCGAGATCACGGCAATGCTCAGGGGCTTGAGACCGCGAGAGGACTGCGCGCGGGGCGAGAAGCGCAGATGCGCGGCGGCATGCGCGGCCGCCGCGCGTTGCATGGCGTAGGACGCCGTGTAGGCCTCGGCGGCCGGAATCAGCAGATGCGTGGGCGTCAGCACCGGGCGGCGCAGGCGTCCGGCGGTCGCCACGGTGAGACCGCATCCGGCTGGCCCGGACAATCCCGTCAGCAGCGGATCGAGCGATGCGGAGACGTCCGAAGCCGTCATGCGAACGTAGCCTCGATGAGCCCGCGCAGCGCGAGCGCCATATCGGGATCGTCGGTCAGCGCATGGGTCATCGTCATGTCGCAGCTGTCGCGCGGGGAGACGCCCGAGCGGATGAGCGTGCCCGCGTGGATCAGCATGCGGGTGGAGGCGCCTTCGTCGAGGCCGCGATGGCGCAGCGCGCGCGTGCGCGCGGCGATATCGACGAGCCGCGTGGCGAGTTGCGGGGCGATATCGGCTTCCGCCGCGACGATGCGCGCCTCCGCGGCGGCATCGGGATAGTCGAACTGCATCGCGACGAAGCGCTGCCGCGTGGACGGCTTCATGTCCTTCGCGCGGCTCTGGTAGCCAGGGTTGTACGACACGACGAGCTGGAAGTCCCGATGCGCGTGGATCAGTTCGCCCTTCTTGTCGAGCGGCAGGATGCGCCGCGCGTCCGTGAGCGGGTGAATGATCACGGTCGTGTCCTGCCGCGCCTCGACGATCTCGTCGAGGTAGCAGATCGCGCCCTCGCGCACGGCCGTGGTGAGCGGGCCATCATGCCAGGCGGTGCCCTGCGCGTCGAGCAGGTAGCGGCCGACGAGGTCGGACGCGGTCATATCCTCGTTGCATGCCACCGTGATGAGTGGCTTGCGCAGTTTCCACGCCATGTACTCGATGAACCGCGTCTTGCCACAGCCCGTCGGGCCCTTGAGTACGGTCGGCAGCCGGTGCGCATAGGCGTGCTCGAACCATGCGACTTCCTGTCCGACGGGTTGATAGAACGGTTCGGTCTCGATGCGATAGGCGGCGATGGCACTGGACATTGCGCGGTCTGGTGAGAGGGATCGTCGTGGAAAGGTGGCCCACCGCGGCGTGCGTCATCCGCGGTGGGTGCGGTCACCGCAATCGCGTCAGCGGTGCTCGGCCTGCTCGTGCGGAATCCCTTCGATCGGACACTCGGGCGTGCCGACGGTCGTGCGCGTGATGGACTCGACCATCTTTCGCGTGCCATCCGGATCGTTCACCCACTTGCCGTAGAACTCGAACGGACAGGCGGCCACGCCCTGCGCTCCCTCGCCAGAGTTGATCTTGCCCGTATAGCCGCGGTGCAGCAGCTTGAACAGGTGGTTGTTCGACTGCTGGTTCTTGCGCGCGTCGCGGATCAGGCTCAGCGAGAACTCGCCGTACTGGATGCCCATCTCCTCGGTGCCGCACTCGCCGAGCGTGCGGCCGTCGAAGCCGATCAGCGACGACCCGCCGAAGTACGAGTACACGCCGTCGAAGCCCGTGGCATTGGCCACCGCCACGTAGCTGTTGTTCATCCATGCCATGGTCTTGGCGACCATCATCTGCTGGTCGCGCGCGGGGTACATATAGCCCTGGCAGCGCACGATCAGCTCGGCGCCGCGCATCGCGCAGTCGCGCCAGATCTCGGGATAGTTGCCGTCGTCGCAGATGATCAGGCTGACCTTGAGCCCTTTCGGCCCTTCGGACACGTACGTGCAGTCGCCCGGATACCAGCCTTCGATCGGCGCCCACGGCATGATCTTGCGATACTTCTGCACGATCTCGCCCTGGTTGTTCATCAGGATGAGCGTGTTGTACGGCGCCTTGTTCGGGTGCTGCTCGTGCCGTTCCCCGGTCAGCGAGAACACGCCCCACACATTGGCCTTGCGGCAGGCGGCCGCGAAGATCTCGGTCTCTTCCCCGGGAATCTGCGATGCGGTTTCGTACATCTCCTTCGCGTCGTACATGATGCCGTGCGTCGAGTACTCGGGAAACACCACGAGATCCATGCCGGGCAGGCCCTGCTTCATGCCCACGAGCATCTCGGCGATCTTGCGCGCGTTGTCGAGTACCTCCGCCTTCGTATGCAGCCGCGGCATCTTGTAGTTCACCACCGCCACGCCAACCGTGTCCTTCGAGCTGCCGATATCGCCATGTCGCATGTTATTTCTCCTTGGAAAAAACGGGTAACACCTCAGACGGTCAGGAATGACCGCACTTTCTCCTGGTCGAGCGTCTCGCGCGCTTCCTCGTGCACGATGCGCCCGCCGTCGATGACCAGAAAGCGGTCAGCGAGGTCGAGCGCGAAGCTCAGCATCTGCTCGGACACCACGATCGCGAACCCACGCTCCTTGCGCAGCGTGTTGAGGGTGCGCGCGATGTCCTTGATGATCGAGGGCTGGATGCCTTCGGTCGGCTCGTCGAGAATCAGTACCTGCGGGTCGGAAACGAGCGCGCGCGCGATGGCGAGCATCTGCTGCTGACCGCCGCTGAGATTGCCGCCGCGCCGGTTGCGCATCTCCTTCAACACAGGAAAGCACTGGTAGATGTAGTCGGGCACCGCGCGATAGCGCGAATACTCGGTGCCGGTCAGGATGTTCTGTTCCACGGTCAGCGCCGGAAAGATCATGCGTCCCTGCGGCACGAACGCGAGCCCCTGCCGCACGCGCGCGTGGCCGCGCAGGCCATTGAGCTCCGTGCCGCGCAGGCGGATGCTGCCGCTGCGCGCGGGCAGCATGCCGATAAGCGATTTGAGCAGCGTGGTCTTGCCCATGCCGTTGCGGCCCATGATCGCGACCGACTCGCGCTCGGCGACCGAGAACGAGACATCCTTGATCACATGCGATTCGCGGTAGGCCACATTGAGTCGTTGCACGTCGAGCATGGCTGGGCTCCTAGTGGCCGAGGTAGACGTCGATGACACGGGGGTCCGCCTGTACCTCCGCGACGGTGCCCTCGCTGAGCACGCGGCCCTGATGCAGGACGGTCACCTTGCTCGCGATCTGGCGCACGAAGTCCATGTCATGCTCGATCACGATGACCGACTTGCCCTGCGCGATGCGGGCGAGTAGCGCAGCCGTGAGTTCGCGTTCGCGCGGGCTCATGCCTGCCACGGGTTCGTCGAGCAGCAGCAGGCGCGGCTCCTGGAGCAACAGCATGCCGATCTCGAGCCATTGCTTCTGCCCGTGGCTCAGCCGGCCGGCCTTGCCGTCCAGGCGGTCGCGCAGGAACACCATGTCCGCGACCGCTTCGATGCGCGCAATGACGTCGCTGCGGCGATGGAAGAACACCGAGCGCAGCACGCCGTGCGCATTGGGCAGCGAGATCTCGAAGTTCTCGAACACGGTCAGGTCTTCATAGACCGACGGCGTCTGGAACTTGCGGCCGACACCCGCGCGCACGATTTCGTGCTCGGGCATCTGGGCGAGGTCTTTTCCCTCGAACAGCACATGCCCGGAGGAGGGGCGCGTCTTGCCGCAGATCATGTCGAGTAGCGTGGTCTTGCCGGCGCCGTTCGGGCCGATGATCACGCGCAACTCGCACGGATCGACGCGCAGGCTCAGTCCGTCCACCGCGCGAAAGCCGTCGAACGACACCGTCAGTGCTTCGATCTCGAGGCAGCCGGCCACGGGTGCGGCAGGTTCGGCCTGCGTGGCGGCCATCGCCGGGGCGGGCATCATGTTGTCCATATCGAGTTCCGCGTTCATGGGCTCTCCTTCGCGCGGCGAGCGTCACCGACGTTGCTGAATAGCCCGGCGAGTCCATTGGGCATGGCCACGACCACGACGATAAAGATCGCACCGAGGAAGTAGAGCCAGATTTGCGGGAAGGTCTCCGACAGCCACGACTTGAGGAAACCGACGAGCAGCGCGCCGACCACGGCGCCCGGCACCGATAGCCGCCCGCCGACGGCCGCGAAGATGACCATCTCCACGGAGGTGACCACGCCGACCACACCCGGCGAGACCAGGCCGACCTGCAGCGTGTAGAACGCGCCGCCAATCGCGCTCAGGATGGCCGCGAGCATGAACACGAACGCCTTGAAGTGCGCGGTGTTGTAGCCGCTGAAGCGCACACGGTCCTCGCTGTCGCGGATGGCGATGAGCACCTTGCCGAAGCGGCTGCGCAGGAGGGCGACGGCGAGGGCCATCAGTACGAGGATCGTGCCGGCCTGCACAAAGTAGATGACCTGCCGCGCGGCGTCGCCGACCACGTCCATGCCCAGCAGCGTGCGGAAGTCGGTGATGCCGTTGGCGCCGCCGGTGTCGCCCTGCTGGCCGATGATCAGCACGGTAAGCGTGGTGGCAAGGCACAGCGTGACGATCGCGAAGTACACGCCGCTGAGACGGCGCTTGAACACGGCGTAGGACAGGCCGTAGGCGAGCAGTGCCGGCAGCACGAGGATCAGCACGACGGTGGCGGCGAAACTGTGGAACGGCTCCCACCATAGCGGCAGCTTCTCCACGCTGCTCCAGACCATGAAGTCGGGCAGTTCGGGCGCGGAAGCTTCCAGCTTCAGGAACATCGCCATCATGTAGCCGCCGAGGCCGAAGAAGATGCCCTGGCCCAGGCTCAGGATGCCGCCATACCCCCATGTGATGACGATGCCGATGGCGACGAACGAGAAGGCGAGGTATTTGCCGACGAGGTTGAGCCGGAACGCATCGAGCGCGAGCGGCAGCACCGCAAGCAGCAGCACGGCGACGGCGGCGAGCGCGGCGACGTCGGTCCTGCGGTAGACGAGCTTCGTGGAGCGTTTCATGGCATCACCTCCGTGCCTTGCGGGCGAACAGGCCGTTGGGCCGGAAGTACAGCGCGGTGATTACCAGCAGCAGGATCGCAACCTTCGCCATGGAGCCGCTCATCAGGTACTCGAGCGTCGTCTGCGACTGCGCGATGGTGAAGCCCGATAGCGCCGTGCCGATCAGGCTCTGGACGCCGCCGAACACGACCACGATGAACGAATCGACGATATACAGCTGCCCGGTACCGGGGTTGGTCGAGCCGATCATCGTGAACACGCAGCCGGCGATGCCCGCCAGGCCGGAGCCGAGCGCGAACGTGGCGGCATCCACGCGGTCCGTGTTGATGCCGACGGCATCGCTCATCGCGCGGTTCTGCGTCACGGCGCGCACGCGCAGTCCCCATCGCGTGCGATAGAGCAGCAGATACACCGCGAGCGCGACCACTGCGGTCAGCCCGATCACGAAGATGCGCGTGAGCGGCAGCTGGATGCCGCTCACGGGCTCCCATGCGCCGGACAGCCACGACGCGAGCGGTACGCTGACTTCCTGCGGGCCGAACACCGAGCGGTAGGTTTGCTGCAGGATCAGGCTCAGGCCCCACGTGGCCAGCAGCGTATCGAGCGGGCGGTCGTAGAAGAAGCGGATAAAGCCCCGCTCGAGCACATAGCCCGCGGCGAACGTGGTGGCGAACGCCACGGGGATGGCGGCAAACAGGTAGCCGTCCATCCACTGCGGCGCCCAATGCTCGAACGCGCGCGACGTCAGGTACGTCATGTACGCGCCGAGCGCCATGAGCTCGCCGTGCGCCATGTTGATGACGCCCATCAGCCCGAACACGATGGCGAGGCCAATCGCCATCAGGAACAGGATCGTGAACAGGCTGATGCCGTTGAACACCTGCATCGCGACGATATCGATATCCATGCGTCGTCTCCGTTACAGCTGCGGGAACGGATTCGGCTCGATCAGGTTCGCGGACTCCCACACGATGTCGAACTGGCCGTCGGGGCGCGCGCGCCCGACGCGCACCTTCTTCCATACGTGATGGTTGGTGGCATGCACGCGGACCGTGCCTTCGGGCGCGTCGAGCGTGACGCCGCCGGCCGCCGCCGCCACCTTCTCGGGGTCGAAGGTCTTGGCCTTCTCCACGGCGAGCTTCCACAGGTAGACGCTGTTGTAGGCCACTTCCATCGGATCGCCGATGACGCGCTCCTGTCCATAGCGCGTCTTGAAGGCCTTGACGAAACGCTCGTTGACGGGATTCTTCAGGCTCTGGAAGTAGCCCATGCACGCGTAGTAACCCGCCGCGTTGTCCTTGCCGATGCCCTCGATCTCGTTCTCCGACACCACGGTGGAGAGCAGCGTGATCTTGCTGCCGTCGAGTCCCGCGGCGCGCAGCTGCTTGTAGAACGCGACGTTGGAGCCGCCGACCACCGTGCTGTAGATGCAGTCGGGCTTCGCGGCCTTGATCTTGTTGATGATCGACGAGAACTCCGTATGGCCGAGCGGTGCGTATTCCTCCCCCGCGAGCTTGCCGCCGAGCTTCGTGATCGTGGCCTTGGCGATCTTGTTGCAGGTGCGCGGATAGATGTAGTCGGAGCCGACCAGGAAGATGGTCTTGCCTTTCTCGCGCGCCATCCAGTCGATGGCGGCGATGACGGACTGCGTGGCTTCCTGCGACGGGTAGATGACGTGCTTGTCCTGCTCCTGTCCCTCGTAGTACGTCGGGTAGAACAGCAGGCCGTTGGCGCGCGCAAGCGCGGGGAGTACGGCCTTGCGCGAGGCCGACGTGTAGCAGCCGATGATCGCCGCGCACTTGTCGCGCTCCAGCAGCTTGCGCGCCTTCTCGGCGAAGATCGGGTTCTCGCTCGCGCCATCCTCGACCACTACCTCGATCTTGCGGCCCATGATGCCGCCCGAGGCGTTGATCTCGTCCACGGCCATTTTCTCGGCATCCACGAGCGATGCCTCGGCAATGGCGATGGTGCCCGACAGCGAATGCAGCAGCCCCAGCTTGACGCTCTCCTGCGCATGCGCGGCAAGCGGGCGCAGCAGCGTGCCCGAGGTCGCGCCGAGCGCGAGCATGGATCCGGCGGTCTTGACGAAGCGGCGGCGATTGAACTGGCTCATCGTGTTCTCCTAGGCCATGTGATGCGGTGTTGTTTTCGAAGTCGAAGGCAAAGCTCCGCCCTGGTTGCCGTGGCATCCATTCGACTGGGGCACTACGAAAGGCGCAGAAATCTGAAAACGAAAAAGCCCGAACCGGTCTTCACCGGTTCGGGCTCTGTTGCCTTGCGCTCCGCTGGCAATATTGGCAGCTAGCGCGACATGTTGTGAGACGACATCTCGTCTTGCAGGGATTTATAGCATAAGGATTTGCGGCGGGTGTAGGGATTTTTACCAATCCTGCGAAGAACGTCTTGCGTTCCCCGTTGCGGCGCACGGGAATCTTTATTGCGGTGCGCCATGCGCGAGAACGGTGCCGGACTTTGATTTCTCTTATAGGCGCGCACCACTTGCTAATTGGACGGCGCCCATCGCGGCGCCGAAGATGGGTTCACGCAATCGTCATCGACGACATGCGGCACACACCGATCGACATCGGCTCCCCCATCGACATCGTCCATTCGCCATGCAAGACACTCTCGACTCCTCATATCCGGCCACCGCCGCGCCAGTGGGCCGGCACGACACGCGTGCATGGCTGGCGGCCGCCGCACGCTCGGCTTCCGCCGACACCATCGACGTCGCGCGCCGCCTTGTCGCGGTGCCCAGCGCCTGCCCGCCCGGCGACACGCACGCGATGGCGGAGACCATCGCCGCCTATGCGCGCGACATTCCCGGCGTGGAGGTGGAGCGGTACGGCACCTTGCCGCACGTGATGAATCTCGTGCTGCGGCTGAAGGGCAATGGCCCCGGGCGCACGCTGGTATTCAATGGGCATATGGATACGTTTCCGCTCGTCGATGCCGACGCGTGGACCGCCGACCCTGCCGGCGAAGTGCGCGGCACCGATCTATTCGGTCTCGGGGTGTCGGACATGAAAGGCGGCATCGCCGCCATTCTTGTTGCGATGCGGCAGCTTGCAGCGTGCCGGCATGCCTGGCCGGGCGAGGTGGTGGCGACATTCGTCGGCGACGAGGAGACCATGGGGGTGGAAGGCACGCAGTACCTGCTCGACCACGTCCCGCATGCGCGCGGCGACGCGATGATCAGCGCCGACACCGGATCGATGCGCGTGCTGCGCTTTGGCGAGAAGGGCATGGTGTGGCTGACGCTGCGTGCGCGGGGGACCTCCGCGCATGCCGCCCATGTGCACAAGGGCGATAGCGCGATTGAGAAGCTGCTGCGCGCGCTCGATGCGTTGACGGGGCTGCGCGACATGCCGGTGGCGGCGCCGCCGACGGTGCTGGCCGCGATCCGCGAGGCAAGCCATGTTTCCGAAGCGCTGTCCGGCGCGGGAGAGAGCGACGTGCTGCGCCGGATCACGATGACGATCGGCACGATTCGCGGGGGCCGGCTGCCGAACCTGGTGGCCGACACGGCCGAAGCGACGGTTGACCTCCGTCTTCCCGTGGGGACGAGCGTGTCCGATGTCGAGCACGAGCTGGCGCAGATCCTGCAGCAATGCCCAGGTGTGGAAGCGATCATCGACCGCCGCTACGAACCGAGCTGGACGTCGCCGGACCACGCGGTGGTCGCCACGCTGCGGCGCTGTTGCGAGGAGGTCTCGGGCATGCCGTCGGTGGTGAACATGCGCGTTGGCGCATCCGATGCGCGGCTGTACCGGCGCGCGGGCGTCCCGACCGTCGTCTGCGGTCTGACGCCGCGGAACATGGGCGCACCCGACGAGCACGTGTCGATTGCCGAGCTGCGCGTGCTGGCGGAAGCCTTTGCGTTGGCGGGCTTCGATTTCCTGAACGCTTGATGGCGGCCCCGCCACCCACACCGGAGTCCGTCATGCCGCAATCTCATGCACTCGATCAGGCCACCCGCGCCCGCTTTCGCCGCGTCATCGGCTCGGCGCTCGTCGGCAATATGCTGGAGTTCTACGATCTGTTCATCTACGGCTTTCTCGCCGTCTATATCGCCAGAGTCTTCTTTCCCACCGCCGATCCCTACACGTCGCTGCTGGTGACGCTGGCCACGTTCGGCGTGAGTTACTTCGTGCGCCCGCTCGGCGCGCTCGTCATCGGTGGCTACGCCGATCGTCATGGCCGCAAGGCCGGCATGATGCTCACCATCTGGGCGATGGGCGTCGGCACCGCGATGATCGCGTTTGCGCCGTCTTATGCGGCATGGGGCATCGCGGGCACCGTCGTGCTGGTCGCCGGCAAGTTCCTGCAGGGATTCTCGGCGGGCGGCGAGTTCGGGACGTCGGTGTCGTTCGTCACCGAGCACGCGCCCAGGCATCGGCGCGGCTATTTCGCGAGCTTTCAGGTGGTCGGTATCGGATTGGCGACGGGACTCGCCAGCGTGGTGACGTACGTGCTGACGGCCGCCGTGCCCAGCGAGCAGATTGTTGCATGGGCTTGGCGGTTGCCGTTCATCCTTGGGCTAGTCATCGTGCCGTTCGGCTACTGGCTGCGTCGTCGCGTCGACGAGACACCCGAGTTCACGCAGGGGCGGCACGAGGCGAATCCGGTGCGCACCACGCTGACCACCGCCAAGACACGCATCGCCTGTGCGATCGGCGTGTACTCGCTGGCGGCCTCGACCAACTATCTGCTTGGTGTCTACATCCCGCTGTATGCGCAGAAGGAGCTGGGCCTGTCGGTCGCGGACTCGATGTATGGCGCGATGGGCTACGCCATGGCGCAGATCATCCTGCCGCCGGTGTTCGGCGCGTTGTCCGATCGTCATGGCCGGCTGGCGATGATCACGCTCGGGACGTTGCTGACCGCGGTACTGACCGTGCCCGCGTTCCTGTGGATGGTGAATGTGCCGACCGTTCCGGTGTATGTCACCTGCGTGACCGGGCTTACCGCGTGCGTGATGGTGTTCCAGGGCGCGATGCCGGCGTTTCTCGCGGAGCTGTTTCCTCACGGTACGCGTACGACGGGGCTGGCACTGATCCATAACCTGAACTTCACGGTCGTGGGCGGGTTGTCGCTGCTGGCGTGCGCGTGGCTGTCGAAGGCTACCGGCAGCAAGATGATTCCCGCCTACTACGTGATGGCGACGGTCATGCTCGCGCTCGCTTGCCTCGTGTACTTCCGCAGGCAGCGGGTGGGCACGCCGGACGTGGGGACCGAGGGGGCCGAG
Organism: Cupriavidus pauculus; assembly: GCF_008693385.1. Taxonomy (NCBI): domain Bacteria; kingdom Pseudomonadati; phylum Pseudomonadota; class Betaproteobacteria; order Burkholderiales; family Burkholderiaceae; genus Cupriavidus; species Cupriavidus pauculus. The sequence goes on along the minus strand of NZ_CP044067.1, from coordinate 1,758,604 downwards.
GGGGCTGAGGGGGCATTGCCGCAGAAGGCGTAGGCGCGGCGGCGCATAATGGCCGCGGATGCCGCAACAGGGGGAAGTGCCGATGAGGCTGCGCCATATCGAGGTCATCAATGCCATTCGCGTCACGGGTACGCTCAGCGCGGCGGCCGAGCTGCTGAACCTGAGCCAGCCGGCCGTCACGCAGATCCTGCATAGTGCGGAGCGGCAGCTTGGCTACGTGTTGTTCCAGCGCGTGCGCGGGCGCCTGGTCGCCACGCGCGAGGCGCTGCAGCTGTATCCGGAGATGGAGAAGCTGGATGCGCAGCTTGGCGCGATTCGCAAGCTTGCCGAGAACCTGCGGGGGGAGCGGTCGGATACGTTGCGGATCATTGCGGCACCGGCGCTGGCCGAGACGCTGGTGGCGGAGGCCGTGGCCGAGATGACACTGCGCTATCCGAACGCGCGCATTACGGTGCGCGCGATCTACTCCGATCAGGCGGCGGCGGATCTCGCGCTGCTGGATGCGGATATCGGCATTCTGTTCCATAACGTGCCGCATCCGGCGGTGCGCGAGGAGTTGCTCGCGATGAGCCGGCTCATGTGCATTGGCCCGCCGAGCGTGGTGCCGCCGGTCAATGCGATCGATCTGGCGTTCCTGGGCGAGCATCCGCTGATCGGGCCGGACCCGGACGATCCCGTCGGGCGGCTGCTTGCGCAGACCTGCCGGGATCTCGGCATCGGCGTGAAGTCGAGCGTGCAGGCGTTGTCCTATCACTCGGTGATGGCGCTGGCCGCGCGCTGCAGGCGGGTGGGTATCGTCGAAGCGGCCACCGCGCTGGGGGCGGAGGCCATGGGATTGCGCGCGGTGCCGTTGGTGCCGGATGTGCGGCTGCCGATCATTGCGGCGACTGCGTTGCAGGCCGAGGGCAATATTCTGAGCCGCGATTTCCTCGACATCTGCCGGCGTGTCTTCGCCGCGCGGCTCGGGCCCGCGCCCGCCGTCAGCGCAGGAACTCCCGCAGCGCCTGCGTGAAGCGCGCCGGCTGTTCGAAGCTCGAGATATGGGCGGCAGGGAGTTCGAGATAGCGAGCGTTCGGGATCGCATCGGCCAGCGCGCGGCCTTCGGCGGCTGTTGTGGAAGGATCGTCGCTGCCCGCGATGACGAGCACGGGCACCGTGATCGAGGACGCGGTCGTGCGGAAATCCGCGTCGCGCACGGCGGCGCAGTTGGCTGCATAGCCTTGCGGGTCGAGCGCCGCCAGTACCTCACGCAGCGGCGCGATCGCCGCGTTCTCGCGCGCGACGAAGCCGGACGTGAACCAGCGCTGGACCGAAGGCTCCACCATGACGCCCATGCCATCCCTCAGCACCGTGGCGATACGCGTGTTCCAGCCGTCGGTGCCCCCGATCTTCGCCGCCGTGTTGGCCAGCACGATATGCGAGAAGCGCTCCGGCGCGTGAATGCCGAGCCACTGCCCCGTCGATCCGCCCATCGATAGCCCGCAGAACGCGGCCGTATCGATCTCCAATGCATCGAGAACAGCCAGGACGTCGCGGCCGAGCGTGTCGATGTCGAACGGCTTGCCGTCGAACGTCGAGCGGCCATGACCGCGCGTGTCATACCGGACTACCCGGTACTCGCCCGCCAGCGCGTCGGCCTGCGGCTGCCACATCGTGTGATCGGCGCCGAGAGAATTGGAGAAGACGATGGCGGACGCGCCATCGGGGCCATCGACGGTGTAGAACAGCCGGGCGCCGGCGTGATCGAGGTAGGGCACGCGAGTCTCCTGAAAGCGAGCGAGCAAAGCCGCGATGATAGCGCCGCCGCGCCAAGCCTGCCGCGATGTCCCTGCGTTCCGCGTGCCGTTGCGTGCCGGCCAGAGGCGGCGTTTAATAGCAGGCAGCCGTTCCTTCGCCGGAGCACCCATTGCCCGCCGCTCTTACCGCCGCGGCCGCCCTCGCCCAGCGGCTCTCCCAAAGGCTTTCCCAGTGGCTGGATCGCATCGACCCGGGTACGCATCGCCGTATCAAGGGACTGCGCCTCGTCACGGCCTATGGCATCGCGGCGGCGCTCGGCGCGCTGCGGGACGTATCGGTTGGATTGCCCGACGCGGCGCCCCTCGTGACGCTGGCGGCCGGGTTCGCGTTGTGGGCCAGTGTGTCGGAGGCACGTACGACACGGTATGCCTCGGCCCGCGATCTCGTCGCGCTCTGCATCGCGGCCGGGCTCGGCGCGGCCGTCTATGCGGTGGCGTCGCCCTGGCTGTCCGCGCATCTGCGCGCGGGCGGAGAGTGGGTGCTGATCAGTGGGGCGTTCGGTGTCGGGTTTCTGCGCCGTTACGGTGTGCTCGGCGCTGGCGTGGGATCGCAGCTTTATATCGGACAGCTGCTGGGCTATACGGCGGACCTCGGGCCGCGCGACCTGATGGCCATTGTCGCGGCCGTATTGATTGCGATCGTATCCGCCGTGGTGCCACGCATGCTGACCGGTCCCGCCGAGCAGCCGGTGCCGGCGCCACCGCTCGCGCCGATCGTGCGGCCGCGGTTCGGCTCGCCAGAGTTGGTCATGGGCCTGCAGGCGGCAACCGCCTCGCTGGTGGTCGTGGCGTTGAACAGCGCCTTCGGTCTGATCGAATCCGCCTGGGGCGTCACCGCATGCGTGTATGTGGTGACGGGCACCGCCGCAGCGACGCTGGAGCGCGGACGGCGCCGCATCGTCGGCACGCTCGTGGGCGTACCGCTGGGCCTCGTCTGCCTGCCGCTCGCGGCGCACGCGCCATTGCTGATCTGGTGTGCCGCGTCGCTGGCGATGATCGTCTACGCGATGGCGCTTCCCGAGCGGTACGACGTGGCCTGCGGCGCCTTTGCATTCACGCTCGTGGTCACGCTGGCCGTCTCCGGCGAGCATTCGCTGGCGGTGCTGGTCGCGCGCGCCTGGGAGACGCTGCTCGGTGGCGCGCTGGGCATTGCGGCAGCGATGCTGATGTTTCCGCTGCGCGAAGCCAGGGAGACATGAAAGCGCGTGTGAGGCTTATTTGCTCTTCAAGGGTGCCACGCCGGGCACGTCGCTCGCCTCTACGATCCGGATCATCATCAGCATGAAGAGGTCGCGCTCGGCTGGCGTCAGATGCTCGATCGTGCGCGCATGCGCGCGCTCCACGGCCTCCTGCATGCGCTGCACGAGCGTGCGGCCCTTGCGCGCCAGACGCACGAGCTTGACGCGGCCGTCGAGGGGCGACTGCCGGCGCTCGATCAATCCGCGTGCCTCGAGGCGCGGCAACACCTCGGCCACCGTGGTGCGTTCGAGGCCGATCGCCATCGCCAGTGAATTCTGATCGAGCTCGCCCTGCTCGAGCAGGGCCGACATCAGGCTGTACTGGACCGGCGTGATGTTGAACTCGCTGGTCTCTTCGAGAAACAGACCGCCATGGATCTGATGCAGCCGGCGAATCAGAAAGCCCGGGCGGGAATAAAGCACCGAGCGCTGCTGGACCGCCGCTAGCTCCGCCTCGAGCAGGGGAAGGCTGTCTTCGCGAATCATGGAAGGGGTACTGGATAGCCCGCAGGCGATTTGGGAAGTATGCCACGTATCGCCGCAGCCCATATGTCGGAGTATTTCGGGAAATTGCGACATGTAAGGCGGTTTCGCGCACCATGAAATATGTGGCATGCCCCATTTATGCGTCAGGGTGCGACTCAAGTTGGTGCGCGGACGTCGCGGCGGCCCTCGCATTTTAGCGAGATAGGGGGTATGGCACATATTTATTCAGTGGAATTTTATCAATCGGATCAATGGGTTGCGCGATGTGATGGCGCGCCAGGCGTGCGCGGTGGCACACGCGTTGCTTTATGCAGCGCACAGCCGGCGAAAGCCGGGACCACACAACAAGACGCCCCCGCGTATGAACGCTCCAACATCCAGGGATCACCTCGCGCCCGTTGTCCGTGCCCAGGGCATCGGCGAGCGCGTGCCGCGCAAGGAAGACCAGCGGCTGCTGCTTGGCCGCGGACAGTTCGTCGGCGATATCCGCATGCCGGACATGCTCGACGTCGCCTTCGTGCGCAGCCCGGTCGCCCACGCGCGCCTCGGCGCCATCCACAAGCCGGCGGGCCTCGAATCGCTGGTGTACACGATGGCCGATCTGCAGGGCGTGGCGCCAATCCTCGCCGCCGCGGGCCTGCCGGGCTTCAAGCGCTCGGTGCAGCATCCGCTGGCCAGCGACAAGGTGCGCCATGTGGGCGAACTGGTGGCCGCGTGTATCGCACCGACGCGGGCGCGTGCCGAGGATATCGCCGCGCAGGTGGAGGTCGACTACGACGAGCTGCCGGTGCTGGCCGACATGAACACGGCGGATACGTCCGAATCGCGCGTGCACGACGCGTGGAGCGACAACGTGTTCGTCGAGACGCGCATCGAGAAAGGCGAGAAGGGCGAGAAGGGCGAGAAGGGCGGCGACACGCCGTCGGCAACGAACACACGTCGCTATCACCGCAAGCTTCGTACCGCGCGCCAGTGCATGATGCCGATGGAGGGCCGCGCCGTGCTCTGCTGGTGGGACCACCGCCTCGACCAGCTCGTGATGTACTCCGCGGCGCAGGTGCCCCATATCAACCGTACCGGTCTGGCCGAGTGCCTGGGCCTCGACGAAGGCCAGGTACGCGTGATTTCGCCCGACGTCGGCGGCGGCTTCGGCTACAAGGGGCTGCTGCTGCCCGAGGAAGTCTGCTGCGCCTGGCTCGCGCGCCATCTGAACCGCCCCGTCCGCTGGCTCGAAGACCGCCGCGAGCAACTGAGCGCGAATGCCAACTGCCGCGAGCATGCGTATGACATCGCCATCGAGGTCGAGCCCGACGGCCGCCTCGTGAGCATCGAGTGCGAGGCGATGGTGGACTCCGGCGCGTACTCGCTATATCCGTTCAGCGCCTGCCTGGAAGCGTCGCAGGTGGCGTCGATCCTGCCCGGCCCGTACACGATGGATCGATATGTCTGCCGCTCGCGCGCGATGGCGACGAACAAGCCCGGCATCTTGCCCTACCGCGGTGTCGCGCGCACCGGTGTGTGCTTCGCCATCGAGCTGATGATGGACGCGGCCGCGCGCGACCTCGGCATGGAGCCTTACGACCTGCGCGCGCGCAGCCTCGTGCCGGCCAGCGCGATGCCGTTCGTCAATATCACCGGCAAGCTGTTCGACTCCGGCGACTACGCGGAAAGCATGACGCGCGCGGTGGCCGCGCTCGACTGGCAACGCTGGCGCGCGCGGCAGCGCGAGGTCAATGCGGCGGGCGGCACCACGCGTATCGGCCTGGGCCTGTCCGTGTATTGCGAGCAGGGCGCGCACGGCACCTCGGTCTATCACGGCTGGGGCATCCCGATGGTGCCCGGCCACGAACAATGCTCGGCCCGCATCACCCCCGACGGCGTGCTGGAACTGCGGCTCGGCGTGCATTCGCATGGGCAGGGCATGGAAACGTCGATGGCGCAGGTCGCGCACACGGTGCTCGGCATCGAGATCGAACGTGTGCGCGTGGTGCATGGCGACACGGCGGTCTCGCCGTACTCCACCGGCACATGGGGCTCGCGCTGCGCCGTGATGGCCGGCGGCGCCGTCGGCGCGGCGTGCGATGTGCTCGCCCAGCGCCTGATCGGCATTGCGGCCGGCGTGCTCGGCAAGCCCGCCGCGTCCCGGCAGTTGATCGACGGGGTTGTGCGGGAACCCGGTCAACCGACGGGCATGTCGCTCGCCGAGATCGCCCACACCTGGTATCGCGCGCCGCAGAAGGTGCCGGCCGGCGTCGATCCGGGCGGGCTCGAAGTGGTAACCGGATACAAGACCCAGCCCGATACGGGCACCTTCAGCTACGCCACGCACGCGTGCGCGGTGGAGGTCGATACCGCCACCGGCAAGGTGACGCTGCTCGACTACGCGATCTGCGAGGACGGCGGCGTGCTGCTGAACCCGCTGATCGTCGATGGCCAGATCATCGGCGGCCTTGCACAAGGTATCGGCACGGCGCTCTACGAAGAGATGCCGTTCGATACGGAAGGCCAGCCGCTGGCTTCGACCATGGCCGACTACCTGCTGCCCGGCGCCGGAGAAATGCCCGCGCTCAAGCTGCTGCATATGGAAACGCCGAGCCCGCACAGCAAGTATGGCCAGAAGGGGCTGGGCGAAGGCGGCGCCATCGCACCGCCAGCCGCCATCATCAACGCGGTCAACGATGCGCTGCATGCGCTGGGCGCGGAACTGACGCAATGCCCCGCAAGTCCGGAACGCGTGCTCGCCGCGCTGGCCGAGGCGCGGGTCGCCGCCCATCAGGGAGGTGCGCAATGAAAGCCGTTGCCTATCGCCTGGAGCGCGGCAGTTCGATCGACGCCGCGGCAAGCGCGCTGCGCGACGCCGGCTGGGGCGGCAAGCCCATCGCCGGCGGCCAGTCGCTCGGTGCGATGCTGAACCTGCGGCTCGCGCAGCCAGAGATGCTCGTCGATCTGGACGGCATCGAGGTACTGCGCGCGGTGAGGGAGGACGCCGATGCGATCGTGTTCGGCGCGATGTGTACTCACGCGGCGTTCGAGGACGGCAGGCTGCCGGACCCGAGCCGCGGTCTGATGCCCACCGTGGCGCGCGGTATTGCCTATCGCGCGGTGCGCAACCGCGGCACGATCGGCGGCAGCCTGTGCCATGCCGATCCGGCGGCTGACTGGGTCAGCACGATGCCGCTGCTTGGCGCGACGCTCCGGCTCGAAGGCCCCGATGGCGGGCGCACGGTCCCCGCGGCCGACTTCATGCTGGCCGCGTTCGAGACGCAGCTCGCCGAAGGCGAACTCCTGACCGCCGTCAGCGTGCCGCGGCTGTCCGCACAAGCCCAATGGTCGTATCGCAAGTTCTGCCGCAAGACCGGCGAGTTCGCGCATGCGCTGGTGTGCGCGCTGCGCGATCCCGCGCTCGGTGTCGAGCGCCTCGTCATCGGCGCGCTCGATGGCGCTCCGCGCGTGTTCGAAGGCGCGGGCCTGATTGCTTCGCTCTCGAATGCCTCGCAGCGTGCCGCATGGCTCGCGGATGCCGGCATCGATGTCGATCCCGCGCGTGCCACCCAGCTTGCCGAGATGCTGCGACGCGTCGTCATGGATATGGAGACCACCGAATGAGCGCCCCTGAACTGAATTTTCCGGAAGTCCGCGCGACGCGCATCGACCTCGACGTGAATGGTCGCCGGTACGCACTGGAGATCGAGGACCGCACGCACCTGGCCGACGCACTGCGCGACCACTGCGGCCTGACGGCCACGCATATCGGCTGCGAGCACGGTGTGTGCGGCGCGTGCACGGTGGAGATCGACGGCACGCCGCAGCGGTCGTGCCTGCAATCGGCGGTGCGCTTCGTCGGCAAGGCGGTGCGCACGCTCGAGGCGTTCGACGACGACGCCGTGATGGCGCAGCTGCGCGCGGCCTTCACGGCGGAGCACGCGCTCCAATGCGGCTATTGCACGCCCGGCATGCTGATGACCGCCCGGGACATCGTCCTGCGCCTGCCCGACGCGGACGAAGCGCGGATTCAGGAAGAACTGGCGGGCAACCTGTGCCGCTGCACGGGATATATCGGCATCGTGCGCGCCATCCAGCGCGTGCTGCGCGAGCGCCGTGCGCAACCCGAACTGGCCGCCTGAGGAGCGCTGCATGGAAATCGAACAACGTTTCACGCTGTCTACCGCGCCGGACGCCGTATGGCAGGCATTCCAGGATGTCCGCCTGCTGGTCAACTGCCTGCCCGGTGCGTCCATTCCGGACGATGCGGCGGTGGAAGGCAACAAGGTGCCGCTGCTGTTTCAGGTCAAGCTCGGCCCGATCGCCGCGCGCTTCAAGGGGCAGGGCGAGCTGGAGCAGGACGCCGCTGCCCGCAGTGGCGCGTTCAGCGGGTCGGCCGTCGATGGCAAGACGCAAAGCCGCGTCAAGGGAGTGGCGCGGTTCGCGCTGCAGCCGGACGGCACCGGGACCGAGGTCGTCGTGGCCGTGGACTATACGGTGACGGGCGCGCTGGCGCAGTTCAGCCGCGAGGGCATCGTGCGGGCGCTGGCAGAACAGCTGACGCGCGAGTTTGCGGCGAACTTGCAGGCGGCGTTGCCCGCGGAGACGCCGATGGCCGCCGAGGTTGCCGCGCGCACGGCGAGCGCGGAGGCGGCCCTCGGTGCGCCCACCGCTGTCGCCGCTGTCGCGGCACCCGCGCCGGCGTCGGCCTCCATCGACCTGTGGAGCGTGTTCAAGGCATGGCTGCGCCAGTGGTGGCGCGGCCGCAAGAATGCCGCCTGATTCCATCCCTTGCAGTAACCCATCGTCCTGTCTCATCTCGAACAAGGAGATCCCCATGTGGATCCGCAGCAAGCGCAGCGCCCCCATCCGTCATGCCGCCACTCTGGTGGCCACGTGCGTTCTCGCCTACGGCGCGTCGTCCGCGCAGGCACAGGAAACGATCAAGATCGGCGTCACCGAGCCGCTGACCGGCGCGGTGGCCGCGTCGGGCACCTACGTGACCAACGGCGCGCGCATCGCGGCGGACGTCATCAATAGCCGTGGCGGCGTGCTGGGCCGCAAGATCGAGCTGGTGATCGAGGACAACAAGTCGAACCCGCGCGAAGCGGTCAACTCGGCCGAGAAGCTGATCCTCAAGGACAAGGTGCCCGTGCTGATGGGCGCGTGGAGCTCCACGTTCACGCTCGCCGTCATGCCGAAGCTGGTCGAGTATGGCGTGCCGATGGTCGTGGAGACCGCGTCGTCGACGAAGATCACGACCGCGGGCAATCCGTGGATCTTCCGCACGAGCCCGACGTCGGCAATGGAAGCCGCGGCATTCGCCAGGCATCTGGCCTCGTTCAGCCCCGCCATCAAGAAGGTGGACTTCCTGTCGGTCAACAACGACTGGGGTCTCGGTGCCGCCGCCGAGTTCCGCAAGGCGCTCGAAGGCAAGGGTATCGCGGTAGGCCGCACGGAAACGATGGCGCCCGACGCCACCGACCTGTCGGCGCAGCTCGCCTCGCTCAAGAGCACGGGCGCGGACACGCTGATCGTCACGTCGGGCATCGAGCAGCTGACGCTCGCGATTCGTCAGGCGGCCGAGCAGCGCCTGCCGCAACGCATCATCACGACCGGCGGCTCGTTCCCGGAGCCGCTGCTGAAGACGCCGGGCCCGAAGGGCTACGCGAGCCAGCATCTGCTGTTCTTCGCGCCGTGGGCCGTGGAACGTGCGAAGTATCCGGAAGTGGCAAAGGACTTCGTGGAAGGCTGGAACGCGCGCAAGCTCGACTTCGCCGGCCAGACCGAAGGCTTCCGCGGCTATGACGCCATCCTGACCATCGCCGAAGCCATCCGCGTGGCCGGCAAGGCCGAGCCGGCCGCCATCCGCGACGCGCTGTGGAAGGTCAAGCTCAAGGGCGTGAACGGCGACATCGCGTTCATCAAGGAGGGCCCCGCCGGCAAGGAAAGCGGCCAGGCCGAGCCGAACATCTATGTGGTCGAGCTCAAGGATGGCGCGGTCGCGGTGAAGTAATACCGCAGCCACGCACGGACAGGGGAAACACAGTGGAATCGTTCCTGCAGCATGCGCTGAACGGACTCGTGCTTGGGGCGACCTATGCGTTGCTGGGCATCGGCCTGACGCTGATCTTCGGCATCATGCGGGTCGTCAACTTCGCGCACGGCGAGCTCTATGCGCTGGGTGCCTATATCGCCTACGCGGTGGTATCGGTGCTGGGCCTCAATTTCTTCGGCTCGCTGATTCTCGCGGCCGTCGGCGGCTTTGCCGTGGGCGCGCTGATCGAGTACGTGCTGCTGCGGCGGCGAAACCTCGCGGCCATGGACGAGATCATGCTGATCATGATCGGCGTGATGATCGTGATGCAGAACGGCGAACTGCTGCTCTGGGGCGGCGTCGCCAAGGCGGTGCCGTCGCCGTTCTCGCAGGAGCCGCTCGTGCTGGGGCTCGTATCCGTCTCGCCGATTCGCCTGTTCGTGCTGTGCACGGCCGTCGTGCTGCTGGGACTGTTCTACCTGCTGATCGAGCGCACGCGGCTGGGTCTCGCCATGCGGGCGACGTTCCAGGACCGCGACGCCGCGGAGATCGTCGGCGTCAAGGTGCCGTACATGTACACGCTCACCTTCGCGCTGGGCTCGTCGCTCGCGGCGGTGGCTGGCGCGCTGCTCGCGCCCGTGTTCGTGGTCAATCCGACCATGGGCGATCTGGCCAGCCTCAAGGCGTTCGCGATCGTGATCCTGGGCGGCCTCGGCAATCTGCCGGGTGCCGCGCTGGGCGGGTTCACGCTGGGCCTCGTCGAGGAGTTCGGCGCGGGCTACGTGTCCACCGCGTACCGCGATGCCATCGGATTCCTGGTCATCCTGATCGTCATGATCGTGCGGCCGCAGGGCCTGTTTTCCACCAAGGAGCGTGTGGGATGACTCTCGCAAGATTCACGCCGTTGGCCTGTGTCGCGGCGCTCGCATTGCTGCCCGTGCTCTGGCCGGACCCTTACGTGCTGTCGGTGATGGCCTCGTGCGGCATCTTCATCGTCGCGGCCATCAGCCTGAACCTGCTGCTCGGCTATACGGGGCAGCTGAGCCTTGGCCACGTGGCCTTCTTCGGCATCGGCGCCTACACCAGCGCGCTGCTCTCGCTGGGTTTCGACGTATCGATCTACGGTTTCGACACGCCGTTCGTCGTGGCGCCGAAGCCGGTCTGGGTGGCATTCGTTGCCGGTATCGCCATGGCCAGCCTGTCGGGCTGGCTCGTCGGCAAGCTCGCATTCCGCGTGCGCGGCGCCTATTTCGTCATCGTGACCATCAGCTTCGCGCAGGTGATGCGCATGGTCGCGCTGAACTGGGTGGACCTCACCGAGGGTCCGATGGCCTTGAACAACATTCCCGCGCTGACGATGTGGGTCCCCGGCCAGGGCGTGATGGACCTGACGACCAAGGCGGCGCGCTACTGGCTCGTGCTCGCGGCGGGAACCGTTGCATGGTTCACCGTGGCGGCGATCGTGCGCAGCCGCGTGGGCCGCGCGATGGTCGCGCTGCGCGAGAACGAAACGCTGGCGCGCTCGATCGGTATCGAGGCATCGCGCTATCTGCGCATCGCCACGCTGGTCTCGGCCGGCATCGCGGGTGCGGCGGGCGGCCTCTATGCGCACACCGTGCAGATCATCGATCCGGACGTCTTCATGTTCATGTTCACGATCACGATGGTCATCATGGTGATCGCGGGCGGCAAGGGCACGCTGGCCGGCCCCGTTGTCGGCGGCCTGATCTTCGGGCTGATGCCCGAAGCGTTGCGCGGCGTGATGGCTCCGGAAATGCAATGGATGCTCTACGGCACGCTGATGATCGTGATCCTGATCCTGCTGCCGCGCGGCATCGTGCCGGCGTTCGCCAGGCTGCGCCGCCGCGCGCGGCCGACGGCGGTGGCCTCGCCGATCGCCATGGCGGTGCCGGCAAAGGGAGACGAAGCATGAGCGCGGCCGTACTGACGCTGGGTGGGGTGACGATGGACATCGCCGGTCTCAAGGCGATGGACACCGTGAGCTTCGACGTGGAGGAGGGACAGATCGTCAGCCTGATCGGACCCAACGGCGCGGGCAAGACCACGACATTCAACGCCATCTCGGGCTATATGCGCCCGACCGCTGGCGAGGTTCGCGTGTTCGGCCGCAACGTGGTGGGACTGCCGCCCGAGAAGATCGCCGAGCTGGGGCTTGTTCGCAGCTTTCAGCGCACGAACGTGTTCCCCGGCTGCACGGTGTTCGACAACGTGCTGACCGCGCTGCATCTGCAGGGCCGTTCGGGATTGTGGCAGGCGCTGACGCGCGGCCGCCGCGTCCGCGAAGAGGAACGCGCGCTGCGTGCCCGCGCCGAAGAACTGCTCGCGTTCGTCGGTCTTGCGCATCGCGCGGAAGAACTGGCATCGAGCCTTGCCTATGGCGAGCAACGGCTGCTCGGCGTGGCGATTGCCCTCGCGGCGCGGCCGCGCATCCTGTTGCTGGACGAGCCCGCGGCCGGTCTCAACCCGTCGGAGACGGACGCCTTCAAGACGATGGTCCGGCGCATTCGCGACAGCGGTGTGACGGTACTGCTGGTCGAGCACGACATGCATATGGTGATGTCGATCTCCGACCATATCGTGGTGCTCAACCACGGCAAGCGCATTGCAACCGGCAAGCCGGCGGATATTCAGCAGGACCCGGAAGTTATCCGGGCCTATCTCGGATCGGGGCTCAAACGTGCTCAAGGTTGAACAGATTTCTGTACGGTACGGCCCGGCCGTCGGCGTCGAGCGCGTCTCGATCGAGGTGCGCGAAGGCGAACTGGTCACGCTGATCGGCGCCAACGGCGCGGGCAAGTCCACGACGCTGCGCGCGATCAGCGGCCTCGAGCCGCTCGTGCATGGCCGCATCACGTTCGACGGCCACCAGATCTCCGGGGCATCGGCCGCGGCGGTGATCGAGCGCGGGGTCGCGCACTGCCCGGAAGGCCGGCGTGTCTTCCCGCAGCTTACGGTGGCGGAGAACCTCGAGATGGGCGCGTATCGCCGCATCGATCGCAATCGTGTGCGGCAGGATCGCGAGCGCATGCTCGATCGCTTTCCGCGGCTGCGTGAACGATTGAAGCAGGCGGCGGGCACACTGTCCGGCGGCGAGCAGCAGATGCTGGCGATCGCGCGCGCGCTGATGGCGCGGCCGCGACTCGTGATGTTCGATGAGCCGTCGCTGGGCCTGGCGCCGAACTTCGTCGAGATGATCTTCGACCTGATTCTGGAAGTGCGCCGCGAAGGCACCACGGTGCTGATGGTCGAGCAGAACGCCTACGCCGCGCTGGAAATGTGCGACCGCGCGTATTTGCTCGAGAACGGGCGCGTGGTCAATGAAGGGCCGGCCGACAAGATGCTGGCGGACCCGAATATCCGGCGCGCGTATCTGGGCGGCTGACGTCCGCGCGCCATTCCGGGGGCTGCCTCGCCACAAATATGAGGTATGCCACGTAAATCAACGCTCCACAATGCACACTCACCTCACATGACGAAGAAGCTTTTGAAGGGCGGACGGGTGATCGACCCCTCCAGCCAACGCGATGGCGTGTTCGATGTGCTGATCGACGGCGGTACCGTCGCGGCCATCGGCGCGGACCTGGCGGCGCAGGCCGGCGACGCGGAAGTGATCGACTGCCGGGGCAAGCTCGTGCTGCCGGGGCTCATCGATACTCACGCCCACGTGTACGAAGGCGTGACCGGCCGCTTCGGCCTCAATGCCGACATGTGTGGCGTGCATTCCGGCGTGACCACGCTGGTGGATCAGGGCGGCCCAAGCTGCATCACGTTGCCGGGCTTTCGACAGTACGTCGCGCAGCCCTCGCATACGCGCGTGCTGGCCTTTCTCTCGGCCTATCTCGTCGGCGGGCTGGAGGGCCATTACTATCCGGAGCTGTATCGGCCCGAGTGCCTCGACGTCGATGCCACGGTCAAGTCGGCGCGCAGCAATCGCGACCTCGTGCGCGGACTCAAGGCCCATGCGGAGATTGGCGGTTTTGCGCGCTGGGGTGTCGATGTGATGCGCATTGCCACGCGTATCGGGCGCGAATCGCAGTTGCCCGTCTATATCCACTTCGGTCAGCTGTGGCCGAAACCCGAAGACGGCGGCCGTGCCGTGAATCCGGATTCGATCTTCAACCAGGTGGTGGAAATGCTGAAGCCGGGCGACATCCTCGCGCACCCGTTCAGCCGCCATCCGGGCGGTTTCGTGGAGATCGACGGCAAGCTGCATCCGCTGGTGCCGGAAGCGATCGCGCGCGGGCTCAAGATCGACGTCGGCCACGGCTCGCACTTCAGCTTCAAGACCGCGCGCATCGTGCTCGATGCGGGCGTCATTCCCGATACGCTCGGGGCGGACATGCATGGCTACAACACGTCGGTGCCCGCGCCGCCGGGCACGCCTGACCATCATCCGGACGAGGAGGACCATCTGTTCAAGGGCAATTCGCGCTTCGGCCTGGTCTCCGCGATGACGAGCATGATCGCGCTGGGCCTGCCGCTCGAGCACGTGGTGGCGATGGTTACGCGCAACGCCGCGCAGATGATCGGCATGGAAGGCGAACTCGGTGTGCTCAAGGTGGGCGGCGTGGCGGACGTGAGCGTCCTCGACGATGCGCGTGGCCGCTGGGTGATGCGCGACAACGAAGGCACCGAGGTCGTGACCGACCGCTGGCTCTCGCCGAGCTTCTGTCTGCGCGCGGGTCGGCGTTTCGACGCGCAATCGCCAATCCTGCCGCTGGCGCAGGCTGCCTGAGGAGCGTCCACGATGACCACGACTGCCGACCCGGCTGCACACGCCCTCGCGCGCCTGTACGCGCGTCCGTATGCGGCAGCGCTATGGCGTGGCGTGCAACGCCGCGACGCGGTGCTGCCCGATCTGCCGCGCACGGTGCTGCTGCATGCGGGACCGCCGTATGCCAGCGCGGCGGCCGTGCCGGCGCCCGTACGCAATGCGGCGATTCAGGCCGTGATGTTCGAGGGGCTTGCCCCGGACGCCGAAGCGGCAGGGCAATTGCTGGCCGGTGGAGACGTCACGCTGGCGCCCGCGCAGGACTACGGCGTGGCGACGCCGCTCGCGCAGGTGGTGTCGGCGTCGATGCCGCTTGCAGTCGTGGGTGACGGCGCGTCCCTCGCCTATGCGCCGCTGATCGAGGGACCGCCGCCCGCGCTACGCTTCGGCACCCGCGACGCCGCGGCGCAAACGCGTCTCGCGGCGGTTGCCGCCTGCGGCCTGGACGCACTCGACGGCTGGCTGCGCGAACATGCGGTGGCCATGGGACCGCTGATTGCCGAGGCGCTTGCCAACGGCGACGACTGTCACGGCCGCACGGTTGCGGCCAATGCGGCGCTGGTCACCGCGCTCGCGGGCCTGAAGCCGGAGGCGCTGGCCGTCGTCGGCGCCAATGCGGGTTTCGTACTGCCGATTCTGATGGCGACCGCATGCTGGCATCTGCGCAGGCAGGCGTCCGGCATCGCCGCCGCGGGAGGCAACGGCGTGGACTTCGGCATGCGTCTGCATCGCGCGGCGGCATGGCAGACGGTACCCGCGGCGCCGCCGGTCGGTATTCGTCTGCCGGGCCACGATGCGACCGTCGCGCTCGGCGCGATCGGCGACAGCGCGGTGATCGACTTCGGCGGACTCGGCGGGCAGGCGCTGATGCTGGCGCCGGCACTGCGCGCGGACTGGCAGCAATGGTTGCCGGCGGACCTCGCGACGCGCCGCGCGAGCGTGACCGATGCGGTCACGGGCATCGTCGATGCCGGCCGCGTACGCGAGGCCGCATGCGTGCCAATCGTGAACCTCGCCATCCTCGACGAGGCGGGCGACGCGGGGCTAATCGGACGCGGTTTCTACGCGCCCCCATCCGCGCTTTTCGGGTAGCCTCTGATGCACGGCGCATCGGGCAAATATGTCGCCCGATGTCAGGAGCCCGGCGTGTAACACCGTGACATGCCTTTCGGGTTTGGATCGCGCGGACCGACTTCTATAGTTCGTCCCGTCACCGGCACCGCGCCACCGCGGCGGTGCAGATCCGAACCGAAAGGAGTTCACATGAAATCGCTCAAGCTCATCTCCGCCGCCGCGACGCTCGTCATCGCCAGCACCCCCGCGTTCGCCAGCTGGACCGGTCACGGCACGGCCTACACCCCGCACGGCACGTACAACGGCGCGCATGCCGTTTCGTGCGGCGGCGGCACCTGCAACCATGCCGGCGGCGCCATCGGCCCGTACGGCGGCATCGGTACCAACACGGGCGCCGTCACGCGGACCGCGCCGGGCCAGTTCTCGAACAGCGGCACCGCGACCGGCCCCAATGGCCGCCAGGTGCAGCACGACGGATCGACAAGCTGCGCCGGCGGCACGTGTTCGCATACGGGCGACCTCACCGGCTCCGATGGCCGCTCGGCCACGACGTCGGGCAGCGTGACACGCGAGGCACCGGGGCAGTACAGCTCGAACGGCACGGTCACCACCGGCAACGGCAACACCTACAACCATTCGGCCGCGACCAGCTGCGCCGGCAACACCTGCTACCGCGGCGGCACCGTCACGGGCGGCAATGGCGGCACGGTCGTTCACGGCGGCACCGCGACGCAGGTGTCGGGTGGCGTCGTGACCACCGGCGGCGGCACGACCGTCGTGCACGGCGGCGTCGTGACGACGGGCAGCACCACCACTGCGGTCGTGGCGACCGGCGGCGTGACCACGGTCGGCGCAACGGTCGCCGTCGCCCCGGCGCCAGCGGTGGTGGTGCCTCCGCCGCCCCCGCCCGCCACGCCGTACGTGCTCCCGCCGGTCACCGTGTATGCGCCGGCCGCGCCGAAGCCGCCCGTCTACGTGGCGCCCGCACCCAAGGTCGTCTATGTGGCGCCGGCACCGAAGGTCGTATATGTCGCGCCGCCCCCGCCGCGCGTCGTGTATGTGGCGCCACCCGCACGCGTGGCCGTCTATGTTCCGGGCCACTGGATCGGCCGCGTCTGGGTACCTGGGCACTACGCCTGATATCGGGCGCTCCCGCGCTCTCCTGACCTATCCCTATTTCACCCGGCCGGCCATGTCGGCCACCCCACGGAGTCCATCATGAATCGGATGATTGCCGCACTTTTCTTGTGTATCGTTTCGGCAGGTGCCTATGCACAGGCCAGCCCGCAGCCGGCTGCGGCCCCCGCCGCGCCGAATCCGCGCATGGAGCGCGCCGAGCAGCAACTGCAGTCGCGCTTCGCCAACGCCAACACGACCCGCGACGGCAAGCTGACGCGGGAGCAGGCAGCGGCCGGGATGCCGATGGTCGCACGGCACTTCGACGAGATCGACACGCAGCGCGCCGGCTATATCACGCTGCCGCAGATCGAGGCGTTCATGGCGAAGCAGATGATGAGTCGATAGCTGACCCGCACCGGGAGACGCGCATGGAGCAGGCGAACAAGATCATGGTGCTCGACGACGAGGCCGAGCTCCGCAACATGTTGCAGCGGTTCCTGACGGGCCACGGCTTCAGCGTGCGGACCGTCGCCGACGGCAAGCAGCTGGACCGCTACCTGCAACGCGAACCGTACGACCTCCTCGTGCTCGATCTGATGATGGAGCCCGAGGACGGCCTGTCCGTCTGCCGCCGCCTGCGCGCGGAAGGGCAGACGCTGCCGATTCTGATGCTGACCGCCAAGGGCGATCCCGTCGATCGCGTGCTCGGTCTCGAGACCGGCGCCGACGATTACCTGGCCAAGCCTTTCCTGCCCGACGAACTGGTCGCGCGCATCCGCGCGCTACTGCGGCGGCAGAAGATGGCGGCTGGCGATCCCACCGTCACGTCGCGGACGCTACGCTTCGGGGACTTCGAATTCGATGTCGGCAGGCAGACGCTGCGGCGCGGCGGCGAACCGGTGGAAATGCACTCGGCGCAGATGCTGCTGCTGCACGCGCTGGGCTCGTCGCCGAACCGGCCGGTCAGCCGCGACAACCTGCTTGCCCGCGCGCGCGGCCGCGACCATAACGCGCTCGATCGCAGCATCGACGTCCAGATCCTGCGCTTGCGGCAGATCATCGAGGAAGACCCGTCCAAGCCCCGCTTCGTCAAGACGGTGTGGGGCGTCGGATACATGCTGGTTGCCGGCGTGGAGGCATGATGCGGCTGCTGCCGCGGTCGCTGCTCGCACGCAATATCGCGCTCCTGGTGGCGTTGGTCGCGTTCACGCAACTGTGTTCGCTCACCGTGCTGCTGCATTTCGTGCAGCGTCCCCGCATCGAGCGGGCCGCCACGATATTCGCCGACTACGTCAGGACGCTCGACACGGTGCTCGTCGCGATGCCCCGCGAAGCCGGGCAGGCGGTGGCCGCGAAACTCGGCGCGCAGACGCAGACACCGGGAGAGTCCCCGCACCGGGGGCAGGGCCTTTCGCACTTTTTCGGCACCTGGCAGCGCGAGACGTTCGTCCGCGCGCTGCGCACGCAGTTGCCGCCCGATATGCCCGTGCGATGGGAGAGCGGCGAGATCGAACGCCTCTGGATTCGCGTGCACGTGGCCGGAGAGCCACGCTGGGTGGCCCTGCCGATGACGGCCGACGCACAGGCGAGCGGCATCACGACCACGCTGTTCCTCTCGCTCGGGCTCGCCTTGCTTGCCGCGTTGACGGGTTTGCTGCTTCAGCGTTACCTGAACCGCCCGCTCCAGACGCTGGCCGGTGCCGCGCGCGAGTTGAGTGCCGGCCGCGCGCCGCCGCCTCAGCCCACCGATGGGCCGACCGAGATCGCGCAGGTGAGCCACGCGTTCAACCAGATGCTGCAGTCGCTGCAGCAGGCGGAAGCGACGCGCGCGCTGATGCTCGCCGGTATCTCGCACGATATCCGCACGCCGCTGACGAAGCTGCGGCTGGCCATGGCGATGTCCTTGCCGCGTGGCGCCGACGACAACTTCGTCGCGTCCGCCGAGGGTTACCTCGACCAGATCGACACGATCCTGCAGCAGTTCATGGACTACGCGGGCAGCGGCGAGCGCGAGGCGCCGGAGCCCGGCGATCTCAACGCGCTGGTCGGCCAGCTTGCATCGGACTTCGCGGGCCTTGGCCACGATTTCGCGCTGACGCTCGGCGATCTGCCGCCGGTATCCTTCCGGCCCATCAGCATGATGCGGCTGCTGATGAACCTGATGCAGAACGCCATCGTCTACGGCAAGAGCGGATTCGCGGTGCGCACGTGGCGCGAGGACGGCACGGCGTACGTCGCCGTCGGCGATCGCGGCAACGGAATTTCGCCGGAAGCGCTCGAGCGGCTCAAGGAGCCGTTCAGCCGCGGCGACAACGCGCGCACGCAGACCAAGGGCACGGGGCTGGGGCTGGCGATCGTCGATCGCATCGCGCGCCTGCACGGCGGCACCCTGCATTTCCGCGCGCGCGAGGGCGGTGGCATGGAGGCCGTGGTGGCGCTGCCCGCGCCGTGAAATCTCCGTGACATGTGTCGACATACTTGATGGCTGGATAGTTGGTCGCGTGTTTTCCATACTGGGTCCCAAGCAAACGACGTCGCGACCACCGCGGCGAAACCAGACCCGGAGATCATCATGCAAACCACCACCCGCCTCTTCAAGCAAGCCAGGATCGTCGTACTGACCGCCGCCGCCGCCGCGACGATGCTCATGACCGGCTGCGCCAGCGCGCAGACCGCCGACGTCAATCGCGCGCCCTTCGCTGCGCCCGTGCATGCCGACATCATCTACGTCACGCCGTTCGTCGCCACCACCGACATGGTCCGCCTCGACAGCGGCATGGTGAAGAAGGTGGCGAACATGGCCACCGGCGAGTCGTCCTCCGACCAGCAATATCAGGCCGTGATGCAGGCGCGCGAAGCCGTAGCGAACGGGATCGTGCAAGACCTCCGCGCGAAGGGTCTCAATGCCGAACGCCTGGATGGCCCCGTTCCCGCCGGCGCAAACGCGCTGATCCTCACGGGCGACTTCGACAAGATCGACGAAGGCAAGTCGCGCCGCCGTCTGCTGATAGGCCTCGGCGCCGGCAAGAGCGACGTGGGCGCGTCGGTGCAGGTCCTGTACAAGCCCGCCGATGGCGCACCGGTGTCGCTCGAGCACTTCACGTCGAACGCCGACAGCGGCCATATGCCCGGCGTCGCCGAAACCGCTGGTGTGGGCGCGCTGGCCGGCCACGTGGCCATGTCCGCCGCGGCCGGTGCGGGCGTGCATGGTGCCTCCGAGGTCAGGCACGACACCATCTCGGCCGACGCAAAGCGGCTCGCCGATGCGATCGCGCGGCAGGTCGTGACCGACACCGCTTCGAACGGCTGGACGCGTAGCATCACGATGTGACAAATCAGAATTGCGATGCGCCCGCAAGCTTCGCGAAATACGCTGTAAGCAACGGATGTTTTCAAACGGCACGTTCGTTGCTTACGCTCTCCCGTAGAAGAAGAACAAGAACCTTCACACTCAAACGGGAGTACGTAGTGAAATCCACGAAGAAAGGTCTCGTGATCGGGACCGTACTGGCAATGGCCGTCGCGGGCTGTGGTGGCGATTCCGATCCGCCGCCGACCGGCAGTACCGGCGGTACTGCCCCCCTGCCAGCCCCCCCGCCACCCCCTCCGATCCCTCCACACCGGTACGCAGCGTCAAGTTCGATCCCTCGCTATGCACGCAGCAGGCAGGTGCCCCCTACGGTCAGACGGTCGGCATCACGGGAACCAACATGATGGTGACGTCGGCCGACGTGAATGCCTCCGCGTCCGGCTGCAAGGTGCTCGCCAATGGCGGTACGGCGATTGACGCGGCCATTGCCGTGCAGGCGGTGCTCGGCGTGGCCGAGCCGTTCGCTTCGGGCATCGGTGGCGGTACGGTGATCACGTATTACGACGCCACGAGCAAGCAGGTGCGCACGTTCGACGGTTTCTCGTCGTCGCCCGCGACCACCGGCGGCGTGGCCGATATCTATCGCGCCACGGCGCAGGACGTCTCGACGACCGCGCCTTACAACGTCTGCAAGTCCGGGCTTGTGGCCAACGCGAGTATCTCGTCGCAGCAGGGCAACACCAATATCTCCGCGCGCGCGGTCGGCGTGCCGGGCACGCTCTCGGTGCTCGACATGGTGCACAACCTCTACGGCAAGACCGCGTGGAACCGGTTGTGGGACGACGCCATCAAGCTGGCGACCGATGGTTTCCCGATGACGCGGTACATGTACGAGACGCTGTACTCGGACTCCGGCGAATACGACGACGACGGCAACCCGGTGACGGCCGGTACGGCGGTGTCGGCCTGGGTGAATTCCGCCGGCACGGCCAAGGGCGCCGCGCGTTGCAAGTATCCCGACATTAACGCACGCTACTGCGATCCGGCCGATGCGGCGAGGCAGAAGCCGCTGCCTGTCGGCACGATCATCAGGAACCCGGAACTCGCGGCGTCGATGACGACCGTGCGTGACGGTGGCGCGGCAGCGTTCTACGATCCGGCCGGCACTATCGCTCCGGCGATCATCACCAAGCTCACCACGGGCCAGCTGCCGTGCTACTCCACGCTGCCGGTTGCCGGCACCACGGCCGCCCCGTCAGTGGCGGGCACGGTCGCCAGGATCCCGAGCCTGATGACGGCGGCCGACTTCGCCGCGTATCACGCGGTGGAACGCAAGCCGCTGGTGGGCACGCGCTTCGGCTTCACCATCTACACGCAGCCGTCGCCGTCGTTCGGTGGCGTGGTCCAGCTGTACAACCTCGGCCTGCTCGAGCGCAAGAATGTGGCGGCCACCGCGTTCAACGGCACGGACTACCTGCATCTGGTCACCGAAGGCAGCCGGCTGGCCAACGCCGACCGCCGCAATATCGTGGGCGACCCGGCGTTCTCGAACGTCAATGCCCGCGTGAACACGCTGTTGTCCCCGGCCTACCTCGACGCGCGCGCCGCGCTCATCACGAGTACGGCGATCGGCACCGTGCCGGCGGGCGGCACCGCCGACGGCATCGCCGCGTTCGCCGCGACCGATCCGACCGGTTACGACACGATGGCCGCGGTCAGCAGCAAGACGCTCAAGGGCGTAAAGACGGTGCGCTCGACGATGCTGGCGAAGGCCGATGCAAACGGCGCAGCGCTGCACGCCGAGGACTGGAACACCACGAGCAACGTGGCGATCGTGGACGGATACGGCAACGCGCTGTCGATGACCACGACGATCAACACGCACTGGGGCGCGCATATCGAGGCGGCGGGCATCATGATCAACAACGCGATGTCGAACTTCTCGGCCAGCACGCCGGGCCTCGACGTGAACGGATATGCGCCGAACAAGCGTCCGCGCAGCTCGATCTCGCCGTCGATCGCGTTCGATGCCGATGGGCGGATCCGGCTGGTCTGGGGCTCCGCCGGCGGCGGTCCGATTCCCGACTACATCGTGAAGACGTTCCTTGGCCACGAGATCTACGGCATGGACCTGCAGGCCGCGATCAACGCGGACAACTTCACGGGCCAGAACGGCATTGCGCAGCTCGAGGGCGGCAAGCCGATCGCGAGCCAGGTGGCCAACCTGATCGCGACGTACGGCAACACGACCGGCACCGCGCAGGTGACGGGGCTGACGAGCGGCCTCAGCGGCATCTCCGTCTCGTATGACGGCAATGGCTTCCCGGTGTATAGCGGGGCGGCCGACAACCGCCGCAACGGCGCCGCGAACGGTTACTGACCGATCTCGACGTGCGACGAAAGCCGGCCTCGCTTCGCGGGGCCGGTTTTTTTTGCGGTGTCCCCCGGCAGCATTGCGGGTCAAAGCGGTTACCGGTCCGCTATCATTGGGCGATATTCATCCCCCTGCCGCCCATGCCAAGCCGTATCAGCGAAGAAATCACCTTCCGCAAGCTCGAGGCCCTGCTCGCGTTCATGGAGACCGGCAACCTGGCCAAGGCCGCCGAGGCGCTCGACGTGAGCACCGTCAGCGTGCACCGTGCACTGCATTCGCTCGAGGAAGGCATGCGCTGCGCGCTCTTCCGGCACGAGGGCCGCAACCTGCTGCCGACCGAGGCTGCGCACGTGCTGGCGGACGTGGCGCGCGACGTGCTCAAGGCGATGGCGGACGGCATCCGCGTCACGCGCGAGGCGGCGGGCTATTCGGCCGACCAGCTCAAGATCGGCTCGCTGTACTCGCTGACCATCCGCACGGTGCCGCAGGTGGTCATCGGCATCAAGACGCGCCGGCCGGACCTGCAGGCGGAACTCGTGCTCGGCTCCAATGCCGACCTGCTGCACAAGCTCAAGCAGGGCGCGATCGACGCCGCGCTGGCCGGCATGCCCGAACCCGACCCCGAGATCGAGTCCATTCCGTTGTTCGAGGACGACATCTTCTTCGCCGCGCCCGCCGATTCCCGCTATGCCCAGATGGAAGCCGTCGATCTGCGCCTGTGCCGCGACGAGCCGTTCGTGTCGCTGGGCGAGGGGTTCGTGACGTCGAGCGGCTTTGTCGAGGCGTTCCGCATCGCGGACTTCGAGCCGAATATCGTGATGAAGGTCGGCGATATCTTCTCGCTGATGAACCTCGTCGGCGGGGGCATCGGCTACACGCTGCTGCCGGGCCGCGTGCGCGACATGGCGGCGGGCAACGTGGCGCTGATTCCGCTGACGGCAGAGTTCGGGATGAAGCAGACCATCGGGCTCAGCTTCCTGCGCCGCCGCGAGCGCGATCCGAACCTGCTGGCGCTGGCGGCGGTGTGCCGCATGACCCGGATCGCCCGCTAGGGAAAGGTTCCGCCTAACGTTCCGCCTAAGGGCGCCCGGGGCGTTTCCGCCGAGGTTAACGATTCGACGCAGTGCGTCATTGTTCGCCGGGCGGCGCGTGAGTATCTTGGATTGCATCGACAGTACATGCAGTCCATGGAGACGCGATGCCAACGCTCACCGCAAACAGACAATGGGACACGCGCCGCGCGGAGAAGCGCCGCCGCCAGGCGCTGGGCGCCCGCTTTGCCGACGGCAAGGTGGTGCCCACCGGCGATATCGTGCCGTTTCTCGAGGCCGTCACCGCCCCGCACGACCGCGTCGTGCTCGAGGGCAATAACCAGAAGCAGGCCGATTTCCTGTCCCGCTCGCTGGCGGAAGTGGATCCGGGCAGGATCCACGACCTGCATATGATCATCCCCAGCGTGAGCCGGGTGGAGCACCTCGATCTGTTCGAGCGCGGTATCGCCCGCAAGCTCGACTTCGCGTATGCCGGCGCCCAGAGCCTGCGGATTTCGCAGTTCCTGGCCGATGGCCAGCTCGAAGTCGGCGCCATTCACACCTATATCGAGCTGTACTCGCGCCTCTATGTCGACCTGACGCCCCAGGTGGTGCTGATCGCCGGCTACAAGGCGGACCGCGAGGGCAATCTCTATACCGGGGCCAGTACCGAGGACACACCGGCGCTGGTCGAGGCGGCCGCGTTCCGCGACGGGATCGTGATCGCGCAGGTCAACGAGATCGTCGATGATCCCGCCGACATGCCGCGCGTGGATATCCCGGGCTCCTGGATCGACTACGTGGTGCAGGCGGACAAGCCGTTCTTCTGCGAACCGCTGTTCACGCGCGACCCGCGCCTGATCAAGCCCGTGCACGTGCTGATGGCGATGATGGCGATCCGCGGGATCTACGAGCGCCACAACGTGCAGTCGCTGAACCACGGTATCGGCTTCAATACCGCGGCCATCGAGCTGATTCTGCCGACGTACGGCGAGAAGCTCGGCCTCAAGGGCAAGATCTGCAAGTACTGGACGCTCAATCCGCATCCCACGCTGATTCCCGCCATCGAGAGCGGCTGGGTCGAGAGCGTGCACAGCTTCGGCAGCGAACTCGGCATGGAGAACTACGTGGCCGCGCGGCCCGACGTGTTCTTCACGGGCGCGGACGGCTCGATGCGTTCCAACCGCGCGATCTGCCAGCTGGCGGGCCAGTACGCGGTGGACCTGTTTATCGGCTCCACGCTGCAGATCGACGGTGACGGTCATTCGTCGACGGTCACGCGAGGCCGGTTGTCGGGGTTTGGCGGCGCGCCGAACATGGGGCACAACCCCGGCGGCCGGCGCCATGCCACGCCGGCGTGGCTGGACCTGATCGAGACCGACGATCCGCTCGCGCGCGGCCGCAAGCTCGTCGTGCAGATGGTGGAAACGTTCCAGGCCGGCGGCAAGCCCACGTTCGTCGAGTCGATGGACGCCGTGCAGGTGGCCAAGGACAGCGGCATGCCGCTCGCGCCCGTGATGATCTATGGCGACGACGTGACGCATGTGCTGACCGAAGAGGGCATCGCCTATCTGTACAAGGCGCGCTCGCTCGAGGAGCGCCGCAGGATGATTGCCGCGGTGGCGGGGGTCACGCCGATCGGCCTGCGCCACGATCCGGCCACGACGCGCCAGATGCGCACCGATGGGCTGATCGCGCTGCCCGAAGATCTCGGCGTGCATCGCGGCGAGGCCACGCGCTCGCTGCTCGCCGCCAAGAGCATGGCCGACCTCGTCGAATGGTCGGGCGGATTGTACGAGCCGCCCGCACGCTTCAGGAGCTGGTAATGGCAACGCCCATGCTGCAGCCCGTTGCCGACGCGCTGTCGCCGCCGCTGCGGGCCTCGATGCTCGCCAGCCTTGCCGTCGGCGCGCTGCTCGATGAGGCGGCGCTTGCGCCCAAGCCGGGGCTCGTCGACGCGCGCGGCAGCGGCGCGCACACGGACCTGACGCTCGCGCTCATGCGCACGTCCGCCCATAGCCTGCGGCCCGCGTTCGCGGCCATGGCCGCCGCCGCGCTGGAGGCGGGCGTACCCGACCAGTCGCTGCGAGAGCGGCTCGGCGCGCTGGGCCGCGAGGCTGAAGTCACGATGATGGCCGCGACGCGCGGCATCAATACGCATCGCGGCGCGATCTGGTGCCTCGGGCTTCTGGTCGGTGCCGCGGCGCTGGCATCGACGCACGACGCGCGCACGGTGGCGGCGATCGCGGCGGCCATCGCCGGCCACGCGGACCGGCATCGCCCCGCGCATACGGGCAACAAGGGCGAGCTCGCATGCCGTGTGTACGGCGTGAGCGGCGCCCGCGGGCAGGCGGAGGCCGGTTTTCCGCACGTGATGCATCACGGACTGCCGACGCTGCACGCGAGCCGAGCGCGCGGCGCCGCGGAACCGAGCGCCCGCCTCAATGCGCTGCTCGCGATCATGGCCACGCTCGACGATACCTGCGTGCTGGCGCGCGCGGGCCGCGAAGGCCTTGCGCATATGCAGGCCGGCGCGGCCGCGGTGCTGGAGGCGGGGGGCGTGGGCACGGTGTGCGGACGCAGGCAGTTGCGCGCGCTCGAAGCGGGCATGCTCGCGCGGCGTGCGTCGCCCGGCGGTGCCGCCGACCTGCTGGCCGCCACCTTATTCCTTGACCGCCTGTCCTCGCATGATGACGTGCGGTGCAACGACATTCACGGAGACTGATGATGGAACGACTCCAGTTCGAATACCCCGCTGGCGACCCGGCGACGCAACGCGTGCTCGTGGGCGTGGTCGGCTCCGGCGATCTCGAGGTATTGATCGAGCCGGGAGAGTCCGGCAAGACGGCGATCGACGTCACGACGTCGGTCGATGGCTACGGCAAGGTCTGGGACGCGCAGCTGTCGCGCGTGTTCCGTGCCGAGCCGCGCGCGGCCATGCGCATCCGCATTCACGACTTCGGCGCGACGCCCGGCGTGGTGGGCATGCGGCTGGCCGAAGCGTTCGAGCAACTGGCGGCGAACCCGTCCGGCAAGGAGGCATCATGACGCAGACCGCATTGCTGTCGCGCGAAAGCTTCGTCGAACTCGGTGCGCGCGCACGGGCGCGGGCGCTGCTCGATCCGGGCTCGTTCCGCGAACTCGCCGGTCCGTTCGATGGGCTGGTATCGCCGTGGCTCGAGCGCCAGGGCGTGGTGCCGCAGGGCGATGACGGCGTGATCGTGGCCAAGGGCACGATCGGCGGTCACCCGACGGTGGTACTGGCGATCGAAGGTGCCTTTCAGGGCGGCAGCCTTGGCGAGGTCGGCGGTGCCAAGCTCGCCGGCGCGCTGGAGCTCGCGGCCGAAGACAACCGGCAGGGCATCGCCACGCGTGCGGTCATCTTGTTCGAGACCGGTGGCGTGCGGCTGCAGGAAGCTAACCTCGGGCTCGCGGCCATTGCGGAGATTCATGCCGCGATCGTCGATCTCCGTCGCTATCAACCCGTCATCGGCGTCATCGCGGGTACGGTGGGCTGTTTCGGCGGCATGTCGATCGCGGCGGGACTCTGCAGCAAGCTCGTGATGACCCGCGAGGGCCGCCTCGGATTGAATGGCCCCGCCGTGATCGAGCAGGAAGCGGGCATCGCCGAATACGATTCGCGCGACCGGCCGTTCATCTGGAGCTTTACCGGTGGCGAGCAACGGCTGGCCACGGGGCTCGCCGATGTGTACGTGGACGACGACTCGGCCGCCGTGCGCGATGCCGTGGCGACGCTCGTGGGCCAGCCGGCCAGTGAAGACGTGCGCAGCCGCCGGCAGGACGACTATCTGCATCGGCTCGCGGATTACGATGCATCGTCCCAACCCGAACCGAAGACGGTGCGCAAGCTGTATGGGCAAGGAGGTCAATCATGAGCAACGATGCAGCAGGCAGCCAGCGCGGCGAAGCGTGGCTCGCGGCACTGACGTCCAACGCGCCGCGCGTTGCGGGATTCCCGCGTTCGGTGCAGGTGGTCGATACGCGCATGGGCGGCGCACCGGCCCGCTTTATCGCCGTGGTGCCCGATGCGGACAGTGCGTTCCCGCGCGCGCGTCGCGGCGAAGTGGGGCTGCTCGAAGGCTGGTCGCTCGCACGCGCAGTGCAGGAGGTCGTGGCGGCCGATCGCGATGCCGCGGTCAAGCGGCCGATCGTCGCGATCGTCGATACGCCGAGCCAGGCCTATGGCCGGCGCGAGGAGGCGTTCGGCATTCATCAGTCGCTGGCGAGCGCGGCCGATGCGTACGCCACCGCGCGGCTCGGCGGTCATCCGGTCGTGGCGCTGCTGGTGGGCAAGGCGATGTCCGGCGCGTTCCTCGCGCATGGCTATCAGGCGAATCGCCTTCTGGCGTTGGCGGATAGCGGTGTGCAGGTGCACGCGATGGGCAAGGAAGCGGCCGCGCGCATCACGATGCGTTCGGTCGAGGCGCTGGAAGCGTTCGCCGCGACCGTGCCGCCGATGGCCTACGACATCGACAACTATGCATCGCTGGGGCTGCTGTGGAAGACGATTCCCGTGGCCGAGGCCGCCGCGCCGACCGCGGACGATCTGGCTGCCGTGCGCGGCACGATCGACGCGGCGCTGGCCGATATCGCGGCCGATCCGCATCGCGATCTGCGCGGCAGGCTTGGCGGCGAGAACCGGCAGGCGTCGTCGCGCGTACGCGAATGCCTGGCCGCGCAGTGGCGCGGATGACCGATGGACGCGCCGCGGCCGCATGACCTCATCTGGCTGGGCGATCCGCACGCGTTCGTGGTGGAATGCGCGCTGGGTGCCGCGCTGCCCACGTGGGCCGATGCCGCGTGGCTCGCGCGCGCGCCGGTGGTCGTGCGGCGCGACCGGGACGATGCGGGGCGCATTCCGGTCGGGCTGCGCGGCATCACGCGCGCGCAGCGGCACGCTGGGTGGCTGCGCAGCGAACAATGCGCGCGCGTGGTCACGCCGGGCGAGGTCGCGCGGCAGGCGGGTTGGCGCGACCATCCGCGCCATGAGAAAATCTCCGCGTTGCAGGCACTGGCCGGGATCTCGCGGCGCCTCGATTCCCGTGCCGCCGCGGGTCACTGGCACTGGGGCCTGACGGGTGCCGTGGGCTTCAGCCTCGCCTCGGGCATCGACGTGCTGCATGCCGGCAGCGATATCGACCTGCTGATCACCGCGTCCGCGCCGCTGACGCACGACGACATGCAGTGGATGAGCGAGCTTGCCGCGCTCGCCCAGTCGGCGCATGGCGTCAGGCTCGATATCCAGATTGCCACGCCGTACGGCGGGTTCGCGCTCGCGGAACGCCTGCGCACGGGCGGGCGCGTGCTGCTCAAGACCGATCGCGGTCCGGTGCTCTGCAACGATCCGTGGGATCCTTCGCACGCGCCGCATCCGTCATCGATATCCGGCGCCTCATGAGCACGCTGCTGACGTTTCCGGGGCAGGGCGCCCAGCGCGCGGGCATGCTCCACACGCTGCCCGATCACCCGATCGTCGCGCGCACGCTCGAGGCGGCCAGCGAGGTGCTCGGCCGCGATATCCGCGCACTCGATACCGCCGACGCGCTGGCGTCGACCGTTTCGGTACAGCTGTGCCTGCTCGCCGCGGGGGTGGCGACGGCACGCGTACTGTTGGACGCCGGCGCGGAGGCCGACGCCGTCGCGGGACTTTCGATCGGCGCGTTTCCGGCCGCCGTGATCGCGGGCGTGCTCGACTACGGCGATGCGGTGCGGCTGGTGGCATTGCGCGGCAAGCTCATGGAGGATGCGTACCCGCAGGGCTACGGCATGACGGCGATCCTGGGGCTCGACCAGGCTGCGCTCGAGCGGATCATTGCGTCGGTCCATGGGGCGGAAAGCCCCGTCTATCTGGCCAACCTCAACGCGCCCGCGCAATTCGTGATCGCGGGGGAGGCCGCGGCCATGGCGCGGGTGTCCGCGCTGGCCATGGAGGCGGGCGCGCATGCGGCCAAGCCCGTGGCGATTGCCGTGCCCTCGCATTGCGCGCTGCTTGCGCCGCAGGCGAAGGCGCTGGCGCGCGCTTTCGCGGATGTCACGCCCGGGCGGCCGAAGATGCGGTATTTCAGCGCGAGCGCCGCGCGGCAGTTGCGCGATCCGGCGCGCATCGTCGAGGACCTGGCCGGCAATATGGCGTTACCCGTGCGCTGGCACGACACGATGCAGCTTGCCCGCGAGACGGGCATGCGGCT
This sequence comes from Cupriavidus pauculus, assembly GCF_008693385.1. Lineage (NCBI taxonomy): Bacteria > Pseudomonadati > Pseudomonadota > Betaproteobacteria > Burkholderiales > Burkholderiaceae > Cupriavidus > Cupriavidus pauculus. Next base: position 1,729,156 of record NZ_CP044067.1, on the reverse strand, counting down.
CGCGGTGGAGATGCCACCGGGCAATGTCCTGACCCGGCTTGCCGCACCGGAGTTCGAGGTGGCGGTGGCCTGCGCCGACACGCGCGTGGACAGCGTGCTCGTGCTCGCGGCGCGCTACCGCGAGGCGTAGCGCTAGGCCATACCCTCTTCGATCCAGCGTTTTTTGTCCCGCAACGGCGGCGCGCCGAACAGCCGGCTGTACTCGCGGCTGAACTGCGACGTGCTCTCGTACCCGACCGTATGCGCGGCCATTGCCACCGTGACGTCGCCGGCCAGCATCATGCGCCGCGCCTCCTGCAGGCGCAGGTGCTTCTGGTACTGCAGCGGCGACATCGCCGTCACCTCCTTGAAGTGGAAATGCAGCGACGACGCGCTCATATGCAGGTCGCGCGCCAGCGTCTCCACACGCAGCGGCTGCGCATAGCGCTCGCGCAGCAGCCGGATCGCGCGCGCCACCCGATGCATCTGGCTGTCCTTGAGCGCGCTCTGCCGCAGCAACGTGCCCTGACCGTTCATCAGTAGCCGGTACAGCAGTTCCCGTCGCACGAGCGGCGCGAGGATCGGGATATCGCGCGGGGTTTCCAGCAGCCTGAGCAGTCGCAGCACGACGTCGAGCAGCGTGGCATCGAGCCGCTGCACGTACATGCCGCGCGGCGCGTGTGCCGGTGTGGGCGGCGGCAGATGCTCGTCGCCGATCAGCGTGCCGATCTCCTCGGGATCGATCGTCAGCCGCATGCCGAGGTAAGGCTGCGTGGGGCTGAACGTCGACACCTTCGACAGCACGGGCAGATCGACCGACGACACGAGGTAATGCATCGGATCGTATTCGTAGACCTCGTCGCCGATCAGCAGACGCTTGGACCCCTGCGCGATGACCGCGAACGCCGATTGCTGGAGCACGTGCTTGGGTGTTCCCGGATGACAGACGCGGTGGATCGACAGTCCCGGCACCGCGGTGTCCGTGGACCCCTCGAGGTCGCCCGTAAGCCGCGTGAGCAGCGTCACGAGTTCGGCGCGTGCCAGATCCTCCATGCAGGGCGCGCCCGCCGGTGCGGGCGAATGCGGCGCGTCTGCGGGAGGACGGGGCAACAATTGGGCAATAGCGGGCATGGTGGGCGCAAAGGGGCGAGAGGATACGCATCGGAAGCGACTGTTTGCAGCTTATACCGGAATGCAATCCTGCCCAATCCTCCAGTAGCAGGTCTGGAGGATCGTGCAAAAAGACAATAGGATCCGGCACCTCAGAAGGGGGTTGGCGTTCGCATAATTCGCCCTGCAACTTCGCAGGAAAGGAGTCGGAACCATGCGTTACAACACTCTCGGCAATACGGGCCTGTTCGTGTCGGAACTCTGCCTCGGCACGATGACCTTCGGTGGCGATGGCGCCGTGTGGAGCCAGATCGGTACCGTGCAGCAGGCGGAAGCGGACCGCATCGTGGCGGGTGCCATCGAAGCGGGCATCAACTTCATCGACACGGCCAATGTCTACTCCGACGGCAATTCGGAAGTCATCCTCGGCCAGGCGCTGCGTAACCTCAATGTGCCGCGCGAGAACGTGATCGTCGCCACGAAGGGCTTCGGCGAGTCCGGCACCCGCGGCATCAACTCGCGCGGCCTGTCCCGGCACCATCTGCTGGACGCGGCCAAGGCAAGCCTCAAGCGGTTGCAGCTCGACCATATCGATCTGTACCAGCTGCACGGATTCGACCCGGCCACGCCGATCGAGGAAACGCTGCATGCGCTGGACCTGCTCGTGCGCCAGGGCCACGTCCGGTACGTCGGCGTGTCCAACTGGACCGCATGGCAGATCATGAAAGCGCTTGGCATCTCGGCGCACCGCGACCTGCCGCGCTTTGCATCGCTGCAGGCGTACTACACGATCGCCGGCCGGGATCTCGAACGGGAGATCGCGCCGATGCTCCAGTGCGAGGGCATGGGCCTGATGGTCTGGAGCCCGCTCGCGGGCGGGCTGCTCAGCGGCAAATACGGGCGCGACCGCGACGCGCAGACTGGCAGCCGCCGCACGACGTTCGACTTTCCGCCCGTCAACGTCGATCGCGCATACAACGCGATCGACACGATGCGCGCGATCGCGGACACCCGCCGGGTATCCGTCGCGCAGATCGCGCTGGCATGGCTGCTGCACCAGAAGGTCGTCACGTCGGTGATCATCGGCGCGCGGCGCATGGACCAGCTCGAGGACAACATCGCGGCCACGCGTGTGCGCCTGAACGCGGAAGAGCTCGAGATGCTGGACAAGGTCAGCGCGCTGCCGCCCGAGTACCCGGGCTGGATGCTGAAGTACCAGGGCGAGCGCCGCCTGCAGCAGCTGGCGGCCTTCGAGGCGCGCTGACAAAGGGGAAAGACCGTCGGTCGGCAGGGTTTTCCGAAAATGGCTAAGATGGTCAACTTGTGGTTTTACAGGTTACGCATCATGACCCAATCCCTGAAGATCGACGTCGTCTCCGATGTGGCGTGCCCATGGTGCGCGGTCGGCCTGTCGTCGCTGCAGCGCGCGCTCGAGCGCCTGGGCGACGAAGTGTCCGCGGAGATCGTGCTCCACCCGTTCGAGCTGAATCCGCAGATGCCTCCGGAGGGCGAGCCGATCGTCGAGCATATCGGCCGCAAGTATGGCCGCACCGAGGCGCAGGTGCTCGAGGCACAGGCGATGATCCGCGAGCGCGGCGCGAGCGTCGGCTTCACGTTCGGCGCGCGCACGCATATCTACAACACGTTCGACGCACACCGGCTGCTGCAGTGGGCGCGTGAAGATGGCCCGGCGGGCGCGCAGCTCGCGCTCAAGATGGCGCTGCTGCGCAGCTACTTCGGCGACAACCGGGACACGTCGAGCCACGACGTGCTCCTCGATGCCGTGGAAGCGGCCGGCCTCGACCGCGCGCAGGCCCGCACGGTGCTCGATACGGACGCCTATGCGGACGACGTGCGCGAGGAAGAAGCCAACTACCAGCGCATGGGCATCCAGTCGGTGCCGTCGATCATCTTCAACGATCGGTATCTGGTCACCGGCGGCCAGCCGCCCGAGGCGTTCGAGCAGGCCATTCGCGAGATTGTCGCGAAGTCGGGCACACCGGACTGATCGCACGGCCGCGTGGGCGCCCCGGCCCGGTCGGTTTCGGGTGGGGGCGCGGTTGCCATATACAATCGCGGATCACATTCCCCCACCCACGCGGTTTCCATGTCCGACAACACCCGGGCGTTCCTGCTCGGTCCCCTGCTCAAGGGCGTTTCGCGCTCCTTCTACCTGACCATGCGCATCCTCCCGGCAGGCATGCGCGACCCCATCGGGCTGGCCTATCTGTTGGCGCGCGCGGCGGATACCATCGCCGACACCTCGCTGGTCTCGCCCACGCGGCGGCTCGCGCTGCTGATGGCGTTTCGGGACGAGATTCTGGGTGTGCCGCCGGCGGACGGCGTGCAGGAAGGGACGGGCGCGCGCCGCGACCGGCTGCTGCAACAGCTGGCGGCGGAAGTGGGTACCCAGCAGATCCAGTCCGACGAGCGCACGCTGCTCGAGTCGCTCGGGCCGGCACTCGACGTCTTGCAGCAACTCGGAAGCCCGGATCGGCAGGCGGTGCGGGAAATCCTCACGACGCTGACGAGCGGGATGGAATTCGACCTGCGCACGTTCCCCGACGAGAACGCGGGCGAGATCGTGGCACTGCGCGAGGCCGAGGCGCTCGATCGCTACACCTACCTCGTGGCGGGCTGCGTCGGCGAGTTCTGGACCACGATGACCTATGCCCATCTGCCGGGCACGCTGCGCGAGCTGCCCGAAGTGATGCTCGCGCGGGGTGTGCGCTTCGGCAAGGCACTGCAGATGACCAACGTGTTGCGCGACTGCGGCAAGGATCTGCGTATCGGGCGTTGCTATCTGCCACTGGAACTGTTGTCGCCGCTCGGTCTGACACCGCAGGATCTGCTCGGCCCCGATGCCTCCCGGCGCGCGCGCCCGGTGCTCGACGCGCTGCTGCGGAAGACACTCGACCATTACCGCGAGGCGCTGGCCTATACGCTCGCGATTCCGCGCGGCGCCCTGCGCCTGCGGCTGGCCAGCCTGTGGCCGATCTTTATCGGACTGGAAACGCTCGTATTGCTGGCCCGTAACCCGGCGTGGCTCGATCCGCGCCAGGCGTCGAAGATCCAGCGCAACGACGTGTATCGCATCCTTGCGTATTCACTGACGACCGTCAGCTGGGATGGCCGGATCCGCAACTGGGCGGAGCGGCTGTTCGCCGACATCGAGGCGAGCCTGCGTCATTGAAGGGGGCGATCAGCGGCCGCCAATGCTGCCGCCGCCGTCCACGCCAAGCACCTGTCCGGTGATGAAGCCGGCCGCATCCGAAAGCAGAAAGCCCACCGCCGCGGCGACTTCATCGGGCGTACCGAGCCGGCCCATCGGAATGGACGCCAGGATCTTGCGCTCACCCTCGCTGCCCACGGGGCGCGACTTGCGGAACAATTCGGTCTCGATCGGGCCCGGCGCCACGGCATTCGACGTGATGCCATGGCTCGCGAGTTCGAGCGCCCACGTGCGGGTGCACCCAACCAGTGCACTCTTGGCGGCCGAATAGGCGGTGCGGTCATAGCCGCCGTGGATCGCCCGGCTCACGACATTGACGATGCGCCCGGCACGCCGCTGCTTGAGCGACTCCACGAAGAACTGGGTGACCTGGATGGCCGCTCGCACGTTGAGGTCCAGCACCTGCTGCAGCGTGCCGAAGTCGATGGCGCCAAGCGGCTGCGGACTGGCGATGCCGACATTGTTGACGATGCGGTCCACTTCGTAGGTATCGGACAGACAGGCCAGTACGTCCTGCGTCCGCGTCACGTCCGCGAGGTCGCAGGCCAGCAGCTTCCCGGGGAACGTCACGCCTTCCACGTGGCGCGCGAGCCCGACGACCTGGTGTCCCTGCGCGGCGAGCTGGCGTGCGATCGCGAGCCCGATCCCCTTGGAGGCGCCAGTAATCAGCACGGTGGTATCGCTCATGTGGCAAATCTCCCGTCGATTTTTCTGCGGTAATCGCGATAATGCCATCTTGGCGCCGATCTCGCTGACGAGACCGGTGTCAGACCCTGAACAAGACAACAACGCGATAACGGAGAAAACACATGATCGTGGAGATGCGCATCTACCACTGTGCCCCGACGCGCCTGCCGGCGCTGCTGGACCGTTTCAACACCACCACGCTGGGCTTTTTCGAGAAGTACGGGATCAGGCAGATCGGTTTCTGGACCACGCTGGCGGGCCCGAGCAATCACGCGCTGACGTACATGCTCCAGTGGGAAAGTCTTGCCGAGCGCGAGGAAAAGTGGAATGCGTTCCAGGCCGACAAGGAATGGATCGCCGCGCGCGCGGCGACCGAAGCGGAACGGCCCATCGTCGAACGCATCGAGAACCACTTCCTGGCGCCAACCGCGTTCTCGGCGCTGCGCTGAGGGCTATCCCTGCGGCCGGCGGTGGAGGACCGTCGTGTACGCGAACCGGTCCGCCGGCTGCAGGCTCACCGAAACCTCGATCAGCGTGCCCGCCTGGTCGTAGTATTGCCGCACGAACTGCAAGGCGTGCGCGCCGGGTTCCGCGGCGAGGCGTCCGGCGAGTGCTTCCGGAATGCCGACCGCGCGAACGGTCTGGCGAATCTCCTGCACATACCCGTTGTTGACCTCGCACACGAGGTCGCAGATCAACTGGTCGGTTTGCCGGAGCTTGCGGCGAATCTTTTCGCCATCCACGCTGCGCACGTACACGTAGTACCACGTCACCGCGCGGTCGGGGCGCGCGGGATCGACCCGGCCCGCCTGAATCTCCATCCAGCGCGTGCCGGGTTCGCAGCCGAGGTATTGCGCCATGTCGATATCGACGACCAGATGCCGCACGCTGTGGATCGCGCGTTCCGTGTTCGCGCTGTACTGCATCAGCTCGTCGATGGTCGAGATGCTGGGCGCGTATTCGGGCGGGCGCGGCGTCAGCGATTCGACGCGCGTGCCCACGCGCTTGCGGCGCGAGATCAGGCCAAGTGTCTGTATCTGATCCAGCGCGGCGCGGATCGTGCCGCGGCTGACCCCGTACTTGTCTGCGAGGTCGAGTTCGCCAGGAAGGCTGGTGCCGACGGGGTACGCACCGGAAGCGATTTCTTCCAGCAACTGCCCCGTCAGCTCGAGGTAACGCGGCTTCATGACGTCGTCACTGGGTGAATGGCCTGCGGATTATATAACCGTGGCCGCGTCATTCAAGCTTGATGTTCGCGTCCTTCACCACCTTCGACCACCGCGTCATTTCCTGTTTGACGTAGTCCATGAATCCGCTCGGCGTGGAACCGGTCGGCACATAGCCGAGATCGCCCACGGTCTTGCGGAACTGCGGGTCGGCCAGCACCTGCGCCACGGCCTTGTTGAGCGTGTTGATGACCGGTGCCGGTGTGCCCGCGGGCGCCAGCAGGCCATACCAGCCTTCCACCTCATAGCCCTTGAGGCCGGCCTCCTGGATGGTCGGGGTGTCGGGCGTCAGCGACAGCCGCTGCGTGCTGGTCACGCCGATCACGCGCAGCCTGCCGGCCTGTGCCTGGTTCAGGCTGTCGGGGCCGGCGAACACCGCGTTCACCTCGCCGCCCATCGCGGCGGCGATCGACGGGCCGCCGCCCTTGTAGGGCACGTGCAGCAGCTTCACGCCGGCCATCGTCGAGAACAACTCCAGCGCAAGGTGACTCGTGTTGCCGTTACCGGCGGAGCCCACCGATACCTGGCCCGGATGCGCCTTTGCGTAGCTCAGGAACTCCTGCACGGTCTTCGGCCCGAATTTGGGATTGGTGTACAGCACGAGCGGGAGCTTGGCGACCATCGAGACGGGCGCGAAGTCCTTGACCGAGTCGTACGGCAGATTGGGATACAGGCTCGGGTTGATCGCATGCGCGGCCAGCACCATGACCAGCGTGTAGCCGTCGGGGTTGGCGCGCGCGACATACTGCGTCGCGATCGAGCCGCTTGCACCGGCCTTGTACTGCACGACCACCGGCACGCCGAGCGCCTTCTGCAATCCGGCCGACAGCGGCCGCGCGACCACATCCGCGGTGCCGCCGGGCGGGTACGGAATCACGAGCTCGATCGGCCGATCGGGGAAGGCGGCCGCGCTCGCGGCCGTGGCGGCAGAGAACAGCACGCCGCCGATAAATTGTCTGATCTTGTTGTTCATTTGTCTCGCTCCATCTGTCTGGCCAACTATCTGCTTTTCCAGGTCAAAGTCTGATCATCGGTTCCGCGAACGTAAGCTGTGCCTCGGTCACGGCCTGCAACGCCTGCGGCGTCATGCCTTCCACCATCGCCTGCACGACGAAGCCCTTTTCCGGATCCACCGCGATGACCGCGAGATCGGTGTAGACGACGTCGACCGCGCCCTTGCCGGTGAGCGGGAACGTGCAGCGCTCGAGCAGCCGGGGCTTGCCCTCGCGCGTGGTGTGTTCCATCACCACGATGACCTTGCGCGCGCCGGCCACGAGGTCCATCGCGCCGCCGATACCCGGCACGCCTTCGGTGTCGTCGGTGGCCCAGCTTGCGATGTCGCCGTCGCTGGACACCTGAAACGCGCCGAGGATCGTGGCGTCGAGATGGCCGCCGCGCATCATCGCGAACGACAGCGACTGGTCGCAGATCGACGATCCGAGAATCAGCTGCACGCGTGCCTTGCTGGCGTTGATCAGGTCTTCGTCGCCTTCGTCGCCGGGCGTCAGGTCGCCGATGCCGAGGATGCCGTTCTCGCTGTGGAGCACGATCTCCTTCTTCGGGTCGAGGTACTTCGCGACCAGCGTCGGCATGCCGAGGCCGATGTTCACGTAGCTGCCCGGCGCGATATCGTCGGCCACGCGTTGCGCGACCGCGTCGCGGCTCAGTTTCTTGATGGTGTTCATTGCTGGCTGTCCTTCCGCACGACCCTGCTCACGAAAATTCCCGGCGTCACGATCTGCTCGGGCGGCAGCGTGCCGAGCGGGACGATCTCATCGACCTGCACGATCGCGCATTTGGCGGCCGTGCACATCACGGGGCCGAAGCCCCTCGCCGCAAGGCGGTACGTGAGGTTGCCCCAGCGGTCGGCGTGGTGTCCCTTCACGAGCGCGAAGTCCGCGTGCAGCGGCTCCTCGAGGACGTAGCCGCGTCCGTCGTACACGGTCTGCGGCTTGCCCTCGGCGATGGGCGTGCCGTAGCCGGTCGGCGTATAGAACGGGCCAAGGCCGGCGCCGGCCGCGCGCATGCGTTCGATCAGCGTGCCCTGCGGTACGAGTTCGAGCGCGATCTTCTTCTCCTTGTACAACGCGCGGAACACGTCGCCGCCCGAGGACTTGGGATAGGTGCAGATCATCTTGCGCACGCGTCCGGCCGCCAGCAGCGCGGCTAGGCCCGTGGTGCCGGTGCCGGCGTTGTTGCTGATGACGGTAAGGTCGCGCGCCCCCTGCTCGATGAGCGCATGGAGCAGTTCGACGGGCAGCCCGGCATCGCCGAAGCCCGTCACCATGATGGTGGCGCCGTCGTGGATGCCCGCCACCGCGTCGCGCAGCGTGGGTGCAATCTTGTTGATCATGTCGTGTCCCGTATGAAGCGTTGCGGCTACAGCGCGGCCGCGGTGCCGAGAATCGCCGTGGACTGGCTCGAGAGCGTCGCGCCGTTGCCATGCACGAGCGCGATCTCCGCGCGTTGCTGGCGTTCGCCCGCTTCACCGCGCAGTTGCCGCACGGCCTCGATGATCAGGAACACGCCATACATGCCCGGATGCCCGAACGAGAGGCCGCCCCCGTTCGTGTTGACGGGCAGCGAGCCGCCGGGCGCGATATTGCCGCCGCTCACGAAGTTGCCGCCTTCGCCCTTGGGGCAGAAGCCGAGATCTTCGAGGAAGAGAATGGTATTGATCGTGAATGCATCGTAGAGGCATAGCAGATCGATATCGTCCTTGCCGACGCCGGCCATGCGATAGGCGCGCGCGCCCGATTCCTGCGCGGCGGTCACGGTCAGGTCGTGCATCGAGGAGATCTGGCGGTGCCAGATGGCCGACGCATTGCCGAGCACGTATGCCGGCGCGTGGGGCGTGTCCCTGGCGCGATCGGCGCGCACGAGGACGAATGCGCCGGCGCCGTCGGTCAGGAGGCAGCAGTCGCGAATGGTCAGCGGGTCGCAGATCATGCGCGACGACAGCACGTCGTCGATGGTCAGCGGATCGCGCGAGAACGCCTCCGGATTGAGGCGCGCCCACGCACGCGCCGCCACGGCGACTTCGGCGAGCTGTTCGCGCGTGGTGCCGTACTGCGCCATATGGCGCGCGGCGGCCAGCGCGTAGGCGCTGATCGGCTGCATGGGCTGGTAAGGGGTTTCATAGGGCTGGGGATCGAGCACCTGGCGCATCTTCGTCACGGCAGCGCGATCGACGGCGCCCGTACGCTGGGTACTGCCGTAGCAGACCAGGACCGCATTGCATTCGCCCGAGGCAAGCGCGTGCATCGCGGGCAGCAGATGGGCCACGAAGCTGGAGCCGCCTAGCATCGTGCTGTCGAGGAACGTCGGGCGAATGCCGAGATACTCGGCCACGGGCATGCCCCACATCGTCGCCGAGGCGCTGCACGTGCACAGGCCGTCGATATCGGCCATGGTCATGCCGGCGTCGGCCACCGCGCGCGCGGCGGCCTGGGCGAGGATCTCCATTTCGGTGAAGCCATGGGCCGTGCCCATGCCGGCTTGTCCCACCCCGACGATCGCGGTGGCCCCGCGCAGATTGCTGTCGCTCATGCCGCCGCCTCCGCGCGTTCGAACACCACGAGGTGAGTGTCGCCGTCCTTGCGCACCGTCGCGCGGACACGGTCACCGATCTTCGGGACCGTCGCATCGACGCCATCGACGCGGCTCATCATGCGGAAGCCTTCGTCGAGATCGACGAGGCACAGGTTGCGATCGCCACCGGCTTCGGCGGGGCGGCGCATGACCGTGGTCGAGTAGATGGTGCCGCCGCCGGCAGGCGCGACCCAGTCGAAGGTGTCGGCACCGCAGGCCAGGCAGTTCACGCGCGGAAAGAACACGAACGTGCCGCAGCCGCGGCACTTCGGCACGCGCCATTCGCCGGCCTGCAGATAGCGGAAATAGGTTTGTTCAGGACCGACGGGCTGCGTGCCGTCCTGAGCGGTGGGTTTGGGCATGGTATGTCTCGCTGCGTCTTTTCTTATGGATCAGATCGGGTCCCAGCACACGACGTCGGGCGAACGCTCGAGGTCATGGAAGCTGGTCTGCATTGCGGGGATGGCGACCTCCGCGATGCGCTCGGGCGTCCAGCCGTCGCTGCAATGCACGGACCGCACGGGCCGGGGCTGGCTGAACAGCAGGATCTCGTTCGCGCGCACGCCGAAGATCTGTCCGGTGACGGCACGGGCCGCATCGCTGGCGAGGTACACGGCCATCGGCGCGATCTTGTGCGCCTCCATTTTCTTGAGCTTTTCCACGCGCGCGGCTTCCTCGGGCGTGTTGGCCGGAATCGAGTCCGTCATGCGGCTCCACGCGAACGGCGCGATGCAGTTCGAGCGCACGTTGAACTTCTGCATGTCCAGCGCGATCGATTTCGACAGCGCGGCAATCCCGAGCTTGGCGGCGGAATAGTTCGCCTGCCCGAAGTTGCCGATCAGACCGGAGGTGGACGTCATATGCACGTAGGCGCCGCCGTTCTGGGCCTTGAAGTGCGGTGCCGCGGCGCGGCTGACGAAGAAGGTGCCGTGCAGATGCACGTCGATGACGGCGCGCCATTCTTCCTCGTTCATGTTGTGGAAGAAGCGGTCGCGCAGATTGCCGGCGTTGTTGATGACGCCGTCGATGCGGCCGAAATGGTCGAGCGCGCTGGCCACGATGCTGGCGGCGCCCTGCCATGTGGTCACGCTGTCCGTGTTGGCGACGGCGGTGCCGCCGGCCGCGCGGATCTCCTCGACCAGACGGTCGGTGACCGTGCCGTCGCCGCCTTGTCCCGTCAGGGACACCCCGACGTCATTGACGACGACTTTTGCGCCCGCCGATGCCAGCGCCAATGCGATCCCGCGGCCGATGCCGCCGCAGGCGCCCGTCACCACCACTACCTTGCCTTCCATGTCTGCCTCGCTTGGTTCGAATCTTTTTATGTTCGAACATATTCTGTGGCATGGACATATGGAAGTCAAGGCAACCGCGATGCGGCGGCGGGCGGCTGTGGTGTGATGCTGGCGCCGCGCGCGGCGGGAGGCGATTCAGCGCATGGCGAACGCCGGCACCGTGCGCACGATCTCGCGATCGTCGATGGGCCAGTGCAGCGCGGCGGCGACGACCCCGAGCGCCATCGCGCAGAGCCACACGAGGTCGTAGGAATGTGTGGCCTCGAATACGGCGCCCCCGAGCCAGACGCCAAGGAACGAGCCGAGCTGATGCCCGAAGAACACGAAGCCGAACAGCGTCGCCAGATAGCGCACACCGAAGATCTGCGACACGATGCCGTTGGTCAGCGGTACGGTGCCTAGCCACATGAAGCCCATCGCGGCGGCGAACAGATAGAGGCTCGCGGACGTGACCGGCAGCAGCACGAACAGCGCCATCGCGGCCGTGCGCAGCAGGTAGATGGCGGAGAGCAGGTATTTGCGCGTATAGCGCGCGCCAAGCAGGCCGAACGCATAGATACCGGCGACGTTCGACAGCGCGATGATCGCAAGCGCCGCCATGCCGTCGGCCGGGCGCATGCCCTTGTCGACGAGATACGCGGGCAGGTGGCTCGCAATAAAGGCCAGTTGAAAGCCGCAGGCGAGAAAGCCGAGATTCAGCAGCCAGAAGCCCGAGTGGCCAAAGGCCTCGCGCAGCGCGGGCAGCAGGCGCGGCTGCGCCGCGGTGTCGCTCTCCGCGGCCGCATCCGGCCTGCGGTCCTGAAACGGCAGCCCCATCGGCAGCAGTGCCAGCGCGAAGATACCGAGCCACATCAGCGCGCCGCGCCATCCGAGGCCGGACAGCATCGCCTGCGCGGCCGGCACCAGCAGGAACTGCCCGATACCGCCAATGGCGCCCGCCACGCCGAGCGCCCAGCTGCGCCGTGCGGGCGGCACCATGCGGCTCAGCGCGCCGTACACCACGCCGAAGGTCGTGCCCGATTGCGCGATGCCGATGCAGATGCCGCCGGTCCAGATCAACGACTGGACTGTCGTGGCATGCGTCATCGCGATCAGCCCGATGCCGTACAGCAGCAGCCCGCCGGCCATGACCTTCCACGAGCCGAAGCGATCGGCAAGCATGCCCGTGAGGGGCTGCGCGAGGCCCCATGTGAGGTTTTGCACCGCCATCGCGAGGCCGAAGCTCTCGCGCGTCCAGCCGCGGTCCATGATGATGGGCAGGAGGAACATGCCCTGCACATGGCGCACGCCGAGGGCGATGCCCATGACCAGACCGCCCGCGAGCACGAGGCCCCAGGTCGTTTGCCACCAGCGTTGTGGAGAGTGTTCCATCGAATTGTTCCGGCGCGGATTGGGATGCCCTGATTTCAGTCGATGCGCGCGCCGTCTGCAAACGATATTTGGCCGAGTTTGCCATTCCTGCTGCGCATGGCAGCAGCTGGACGGCCATGTTTTAATGGAGGCATTCCGCTTTTACGCATGAGGGTTCCGCATGTCCGTGGCGCTTGCGAGACTGTTTCCACTCGATCTGCTCAAGGGCTTCGTTGCCGTGGGCCGGCGCATGAGCGTGACGCAGGCCGCGGACGATCTGTGCCTGACGCAGTCGGCCGTGAGCCGGCAGATCCGCGCGCTCGAGGACCAGCTCGGCGTGCAGCTGTTCGTCCGGCAGCATCGCGGCGTTGCTTTCACGCCCGAGGGCGAGCGGCTGTTCCGGACGGCCGATGCCGCACTGCAGCAGGTGCAGGACGTGGCGGCCGAAATCCGGCGCGGAGAAGGGCACCAGCCCGTCACGGTCACCGCGAGCATCGGCGTTGCCGGGCTGTGGCTGCTGCCCCGGCTCAATACGCTGCAGCGCCGGTATCCCCATCTCGACGTGCGGCTGTCCGCGAGCAACCAGATCAGCGACCTGCGTGCCGACGGTATCGACCTCGCCATTCGGTATTGCCGCGAGGCCGCCGCGCCCGCGGGCGCACTGCGGCTGTTCGGTGAGACGATCGCGCCCGTCGCGCATCCTTCGCTGGGTGTGGAGGCGGGGACGGGCGTCGACGCGCTCGCGCGTTATCCGCTGCTCGACTTCGACGACCCGCGACCGTGGCTGCAATGGCGGAGCTGGCTCAACCAGCGCGGCTATCGGCAGGCGAGCAAGCGCGGCATCCTGCGGTTCAATCTCTATGACCAGACCATCCACGCGGCGCTGGCCGGGCAGGGCGTCGCGCTGGGACGGCTCCAGCTGATCCAGCCGCTGATCGACGGCGGTCAGCTGATGGTCGTGCCGGGCCTGGCCGACCGGGTGCCGAGTCCCAATGCCTACTGGCTGATCCACGCGAGCGACCACCCGCGCGAGGACGTGCGGCGCGTTGCCGACTGGATTCGCAGCGAAGCGTCGATCGCGCATAGCGCGGGTTCGCCGCCGGGCGCGCTCACGAAGTAGCGGCCGCGCGCGGTCACCCGGTAGCAGTCGCCGGGCGAGAGCACCACGTCATCCACGAAGCAGCCGCGCGCCTCCGCGGTCAGCCATAGCATGCCCTCACGGCAGCGGAGGATGTCGCCGGGCCGCAGCGTCAGCGCGATGCAGGCGCGGTCGACAAGGATGGCAAGGTTCGTGTCCATGGGGGGCTCCGGTACGTGTCTTCAGTGTGAGCCTTGCGCGAAGGGCCTGCCATGAGCGATGCGTAGCGCAGCCATGCGGGCGCGGCATGCGGCGGCGGCCACGCGTCAAGGCCTGCGTTGCCGTAGCGACACAGGTAGTCGCCCTCGCGCGGATGTGCTGGCAGAATCTAATGTCTTACACACATGACATAGCGCCCCCAATGACCATTCGAAATCGCTTCAATGCCTTGCAGCTGGTCCGTTCGTCCATGGTTGCCGCACCCGTCGCGATGCTCGTGCTCGCGAGCCACGGCGCCGGTGCGCAGACGTTTCCCGTCGGCCCCGTGTCGCCGGCGGTGGACGGCGCGTACACGAAGCTGGAAAGCGCGCCGCTCGTGAAGAAGGTGCTGGCCGATATGCAGGCCGACGACGCGCGGACGCTGGCCGAACTGAAGACGATGACGCAGATCCCGTCGCCGCCGTTCAAGGAGAAGCAGCGTGCCGAATATTTTCTGTCGCGGCTGAAGGCGCTGGGGCTGTCCGATGCGCATATGGATAGCGAGGGCAATGCGATCGGCGTGCGCAAGGGCACCGGCAACGGTCCCCGCATCGTCGTGTCCGCGCACCTCGACACCGTGTTTCCCGAAGGCACCGACGTGACCGTCAAGGAGCGCGACGGCAAGCTCTATGCGCCGGGCATCGCCGACGATACGCGCGGGCTCGCCGTGCTGCTGTCGATGATCAAGGTGCTCAACGACAACAAGGTACGCACGGTCGGCGATATCGTGTTCGTCGGCAATGTGGGGGAAGAAGAACTGGGCAACCTGCGTGGCATGAAGGCGCTGTTCCGCGACCATCCGGATATCGACGGCATGGTGGGCCTCGAGCCCGGTACCGGCGGCAGCGTGCTGACGCAGGGCACGGGCAGCCATCGCTACGAGATCACGTTCCGGGGTCCGGGCGGGCATAGCTTCGGCGCGTTCGGACTGCCGAGCGCGATCCATGCGATGGGCCGTGCCATCGGCAAGATCAGCGATGTGCGCACGCCGACCGACCCGAAGACCACGTTCACCGTCGGTACCGTGGGTGGCGGTACCTCGGTGAACGCGATCGCCGGCGATGCGCGCATGGCGATCGATATCCGTTCGAACGGCACGCCTGCGCTGCTGGAGACGGAAAAGCAGATCATGGCGGCGATCGAAGCCGGCGTGAACGAGGAGAACAAGCGCTGGTCGCCCGAAGCGAAGAACCAGATCACCTTCGAGAAGAAGCTGATCGGCGATCGCCCGGCGGGCCAGACCGCGACGGATTCGGTCATCGTGCAGTCCGCGGTGCGCGTGATTCAGGGCAACGGCAAGGAGAAGCCTTCGCTGCGTGGCGGCAGTACCGACGCGAACGTGCCGATGTCGCTCGGGATTCCCGCGGTGATCCTGGGCAGCGGCGGCAAGTCCGGCGGTTCGCACTCGCGCGACGAGTGGTTCGATCCGACCCATGCGTGGGAAGGTGCCCAGCTGGCGATGACGACCGTGCTGGGCCTCGTCGGCGTCGAGGGCGTGGTGCAGCCCGTGCTGCCCAGGCGCGCGCGCTGATTGCCGGCTACCTCGGTAACGTCGGGATCTGCTGTGGCGCACCGCCCGGCAACGGGGTCTGCGCCACGTTGAGCACGGCCGCCAGCATGCTGTAGTAGCCGTTGATCGCAATCAGATCGATCACACCGCGTTCGCCGAAGCGATCCTTCACACGCGCGTAGGTGGGATCGCTCACGCTGCGGTTGCGCAGCAGTTCGTCGATGAAGTCGTAGACCATCTCCTCGTCCGCGGTCATGCCCGTCGGCCGGCGTCCTTCCGCGATGGCCTGCGTCACCGCGGGCGACACGCCCGCCTTGACCGCCAGCTTCTGGTGGGCCAGCCACTCGTACTGATTGCTCCAGTCGCGCGCGGTCAGCAGGATCACGAACTCGCTCAGGCGCGCATCGAGCGCGCTTTCGTAACGCAGGTAGGATCCCATGCGCTGCAACCGGTTGAGTAGTTCGGGGCTGCGCAGCAGCGGCACCCACGGGCCCGCGCCGATATTGCGCGGGGTACCGCCGGCGGGGGTGCCTTCCGACAGCAGTTCGACCGATTTCTTCTGGGCATCGGAGAGTTTGTCGGCCGGAATCGGCGGCATACGGTCGTCCGCGGCCATGGCGTTACCGGCCAGCGTCGTGAGCGTGGCTGCGGTCAGGCCGGCGATCAGGGTTACCTTCAGGGCGTGCTTGAAAGTCATGTGGGGTGTCGTCCTCGTCGTGGTTTTTCCGCATCATCCACTCGGGTGATGACGGGCGCAATGATTTTCCTGCAGCATGCGACCAACGCCGAGGCGGAAAGCCCGCGTTGAACGGGGAGCATCGTGGCCGACGGGCGCGGCGGAATCGCCGCCGCGCCCCTGAAGCCTCCGGACCGGTGTCGCTGAACTACGCGATGGAAGGAGGGGGCAGCGTGAAAATCCCGCGCGCCGTATCAACGGGCGCGCAGCGCGTCCACGATGTTCATGCGGGCGGCGCGCAGTGCCGGAAGGAAGCCGCCGATCAGGCCCATGGCCATCGAGAACAGCAGTGTGCGCACGACGACGGATGGGGTCAGCAGAAAGCGGAACGACAGGTCGGCAAAGGTCTGGAAGTTGGTCGTGGAGAACGACGCGAACTGCATCAGCGCCGCGCCCATCAGGCCCGCGATGCCGCCAACGAGCCCCAGCAGGATCGCCTCGATCAGGAATGCCACCAGCACGTTCGCGCGCTTGAAGCCGAGTGCGCGCAGCGTGCCGATCTCGGCCACACGGTTGGCCACCGATGCATACATCGTGATCATGGCGCCGATCATCGCGGCGATCGAAAAGATGGTGGTCAGCGTGACGCCGAGGATATTGATGAACGTGGAGAGCGCACGCGACTGGTCGCTGTAGAACGTCTGCTCGCGCTTGGCCTCGTTGGCGAGGCGCGGATCGACGTCCACATCGGCGCGAAAGCGTTCGAACTGGTCGCCGTGCGCAAGGCGCACGATCATCGCCGAATAGTTGGTCCGCCGGAACGACTGCATCAGCTGATCCACATCGCCCCACACCTCGGAATCGAAGCCGCTGCCTCCCGCGTCGAAGTGGCCGACGACGGTCCAGTCGCGCTGGGCAAAGTGCAGGTGCTCGCCGATCTGCATGCCGCTGAAGCCCTTGGCGATCCCGCTGCCGACGACGATCTCGGACGAGCCCGGCCGGAACATCCTGCCGGCCGAGAGGCGGATCTGCGGACGCAGTTCCAGGCCTCTCGGCGACACGCCGCGGATGACGACGTTGGACGCCTTGTCCGAGCCGATCTTGTTCAGCGAGATCAGGACGATGGCTTCCTTCGACGACATCGGCCGGCCGTCCCCACCGAGCGCCACGGCGGGATGCATCTCCATGATGCTGGCCTGATCGCGATAGATCGCGCTCTGGATCTCGGTCTCGGCGCCCTTGCGGATGACGACGACGTTGTCCGGTTCGCCCGTGGTGACGAGCGTCTGCTTGAGTCCGGCATCGAGCATCAGCATCGTGGCATAGACGAAGACCACGAGCGCGAGCCCGCCCGCCGTCAGCGCGGTGGTCAGCCGGCGCGCCCACAGGTTGCGTGCGATATAGCTGAAGGGAATCGCCATTGCCGTCGCCTTCGCCTCCGCCTTACCCGATGGCCCGCAGGCCCTCGACGATGCGCACGCGCGCGGCCTGTATCGCCGGCACGATGCCCGCGACGATCCCGACGACGAGTGCGCACAGCGCCTGCATCTGCATCGTTTCGCGCGATACGCTGAACACCGGCAGCACGCCTCCGACGGCCTGCTTGAACGCGGCCGCCAGCGGCGGTGTGGCCAGCATGCCGATGGCGCCGCCGACGATGCCCATCAGGATGGACTCGCCGAACACGATCAACGCGAGAAAGCCCGGGCCGAACCCCAGTGCCTTGAGCGTGGCGTACTCCACCGTGCGCTCGCGCGCGCTCATGGCCATCGCGTTGGCCATCACGGCCATGATGATGACGATGACCACATACGACACGAGCCGGATGGCCGCGATGATCTGGTTGGACATCGCGACGAAGCCGAGCTGGAAGGCCTGCTCGGTCTCCGTGAGCGTTTCGGCCAGCGAGTTCTTGAATACGGCGTCCACGTTGCGCGAGATCGTCGCGGCGTTGTCCGGATCGGCCACGCCGAGCACGAAGACGCCGACCTGATCGACCTGGCGCGAGGCGCGCTTGCGTACGGTTTCGTTCAGGTAGTCCCAGTGGAAGAGCATCGTGCGCGTGATGGTGCTGGCGTCGCGCCCGTCGAAGATGCCGCGCACGATGAACTCCCATGTGCCGGGATAGATCGTGCCCTTGATCGGAATCACGTCGCCGACCTTGAAACCGAACTGGTCCGCGAGCTGGCGCCCCACGAGCGCGCCCTTGCGGTCGCGGTTGTAGTCGGTGCGTTGCGCCTCGGGCAGGATGAACTCGGGATACAGGTCGAGGTAGTTGTCCGATACCGCGAACTGCGCAAAGAAATTCTTGGGCTCGCGGTAGGTGCCGCCGAACCAGCTGGACCGCGCGATCAGCGTCACGCCGTCCACGCCGCGGATGCGGTTCTCGTAGCTCAGCGGCAGCGGAAAGACGAGCGAGATAGCGTTGCGCGTGATCAGGCGCGCGTTGGAGGCCGCGGAAGCCCCGGCATACCACGCGTCCACGACGGTCTGCAGCAGGCCGAACGCCAGCACCGCGATGACGAGCCCGAGCAGCGTCAGCGAGGTGCGCAGCTTGTGGCGCAGCAGATTCCGGGAGATCAGCTTGAGCACGTACATGTCGATGCCCGCCTAGCGGTGCCCCTCGCGATCGAGCTCACCACGACTCAACTCGCCTTTTTCCAGATGCACGAGCGATTTCGCGGCATTGGCCGCATGCGCGTCGTGCGTGACCATGATGATGGTCTTGCCGAGTTCGCCGTTCAGGCGCTGCATCATGGCCAGGATCTCGGTGGCGGATGCGCGGTCGAGGTCGCCCGTGGGCTCGTCCGCGACGATCAGCATCGGATCGGTGATCAGCGCGCGCGCGATCGCCACGCGCTGCTGCTGTCCACCCGACAGCTCGGACGGATAGTGATCCATGCGATCGGCCAGGTTGACCATGCCCAGTACCATTTCCACGCGTTCCCGCCGCTCCGCGCGCGAAAGGCGCGTCATCATCAGCGGCAGCTCGACGTTCTCGAACGCGTTGAGCACCGGCATCAGGTTGTAGAACTGGAAGATGAAGCCGACGTGCCCAGCGCGCCATTCGGCCAGCGCGGCTTCCGGCAGCTGCGAGATATCGAGCCCGGCCACGAGCAGCTCGCCGCTATCGGGGCGATCGATGCCCGCGATCAGATTCAGCAGCGTGCTCTTGCCGGAGCCGGAAGGCCCCATCAGCGAGATGAAATCGCCCTCGGCGATCTCCAGCGTGATATCGGTCAGCACGGGCACCGTCTGCGCGCCGCGCCGGTACGACTTGGCGACGTGGCGGATATCGACGAGTGGGGTGGCGGCGGGCGTGTTCATGAACCCTTCTTGGCCACGCTTACCCTGGCACCGTCACCGAGCTTTTCGCCCGGAGCCAGCACCACGACATCGCCGGCCTTGACGCCCTGCACCGACACCAGATCGCCGATCTTCGCGCCGGCGGTGACCGGTACCTCGGCCGCCTTGCCGTCGCGGACCACGAACACCACCTGCCTGCCGTCGCGCGAAACCACGGCGCCGGGCTGCACGGCCGTCACGGGCTTGCGGTCCTCCGCGGGCGCGGCCTTCGACAGGAAGGCGATCTTGGCACTCATGTCGGGCAGCACGCGGGCGTCGCGATCGACGAAGCGCACCTTGACCAGCACCGTGGCCTTCGAGCGGTCCACGGTCGGCACGATGCGCGACACCTGTCCGGCAAAGCGCGTGTCGGGCAGCGCGTCGAGCAGCAGCTCGCACGGCTGGTTCAGCACGATCTTGGCGATATTGGATTCGGCCACGTCGGCCTCGACTTCGAGCGTATCCATGTCGGCGAGGGTGACCACCGCGCCCTTGGTGTCCGAGGCCTGCGAGAACGGCGTGATGTTGTCGCCGACGTTGGCCTGCTTGGTCAGCACCACGCCGTCGAACGGCGCGCGGATCACGGTCTGGTCGACCGCGACCTGCGCGGCCTGCGCGTTGGCTTCGGCGGAGGCGATCGATGCCACCGCGCTGCTCACGGAGGCCTTGGCCTTGTTGTAGCGTGCGAGGTCGGCATCGTACTGGGCCTGTGGGATGGCCTTTGGCTCCAGCAGCGTCTGCGACCGGCGCAGGCTGATCTCGGCATCGCGCAGCTCGGCCTGCTGCAGTTCGAGGTTGGCGCGCGCCACCTTGACCTGTGCCGCGGCTTGCGCCAGCGAGGCCGACACGTCCCGGCTTTCCAGCCGCGCGATGATCTCGTCCCGCTTGACGCGCGAGCCTTCCAGCACGCCGAGCCATTCGAGGCGCCCCTGCGCCTTGGAGGCGACCGCGGCCTTGCGTTGCGGCACGACATAGCCGGTGGCGTTGAGCAGCGTGTAGTTCTGCGTCGGATAGGCGGTGGTGACCGTCGCGGTCTCCACGGCCTGCGGGCCGGCCAGCCGCATGGCGACGCCCGCGAGCACCAGCAGCACGACGAGAATGGCCCCATAGCGGAACCACGGGCGCCTGCGGCGGGGCGCCGCGGCGGGTGCGCGGCGGTCGATTTTCAGTTTGGAGAGATCTTGATCAGCCAATTTCCGGGACCTGTTGCCATTGCGGACGCGATCGGAGCGCGCGATCGGAATCCGTTCGGGACCGATAGCGCTTCCGAAGTATAGCGTCCGCCGCATGACGGCCCCGGCGCAACCCCGGCGCTACAGTTCGTCGTCGAACCGGAAACCCGCCTTGGTGACCTTGGTCGCGGGGCCGGAGATGGCCTGCACGCGCACGGCGGTCATGCCCTGGCTGCGCGCATGCTGGATGAAATAGTTGAGCGCGGCGGCGCCCGCGCCGCGCACCGCGCCGTCACGCTCGGGGTCGAGCACGTTGTCGGGCGCGCTGACCACCATGAGGACCTCGGCATCGGTGCCGCCCCCGACGGGAATCTGCCCATAGAGCACGGCAACGGGCCGGCGGCGGAAGAAGACCGTCACGAAGACGCTATCGGCATACGTTCGCGCATAGGCGTGCCGCAGCGCGTCGTCGATCCCCTGCGTCATCGAGTATCCGGTCGCCGCGAGGAAATCGCGGCCCGCATGGGGCAGGTCGCGGCGGCACGGTGGGGAGAGGGGCGTGGTGGGCGAAACATCCGCCGGCTCGGGCAGCTCCGGCTGGAAGCCGTGTGTGGGAATCCGGATGCCGGGCAGCAGCGCCTGCATGTAACGCAGCTGCCATTCATACATTTCCACGCGAAGCGCCGTGATGTCGCTCGTATCCTCGCGCGTCGACACGCTGATGACAAACGGCTCGTCGACCAGCGTCGAGGGCGTGCCATGGCGGCGTTCGTGCGGCAATACGACGCGGTAGCGATAGTCGGCCAGGTCGTATCGATACCAGCCCAGCGTGTTCACGCCGGCTCGCGACACGCCGGCTTCGCCGGCGGGCGTGCCGCAGGCGACCGCGCCGAGCGCGTCGCGATCGGCGGCCAGTGGCTCGAGGTCGATCCGCGCGGCCATCGAGTAGGCGCGGATGACATTGGCCATATGGAATCCCAGCACGGCATCGGCAAGCCGCGTGTCCTCGGTATCGGTCTGCTCGCGGACGGCCGCCACGAACTCGGCCTCCTGATCGGCACTGCCCGCATCGCGGCGCACGGGCTGGCTGTCGAGCACGCGGCGAATGACCGCGCGATAGCGCGCGATGTCCCACCCCCTGGGAAACAGCGCCTGATACAGCGTGACGATGGCGGTCACGCGGCTGGCGCAGGCCTCCCAGTTGCCGATTCCGCGCTTGCCGATCCTTCGCTTGCCGCGCGTCCTGGCGAACGTGCGATGCGCCATCGCGAACACCCGATCGACGGAGATCCGGCAGACCCGCGCCGCCGCGCCCATGGCGAGCGGATCGCGATCGTCGGCGAAATACTGCGTCAGTATCGCCGCGCCGCGCGGTGGCCGGAGATCGCCGGCCCGCGCCTCCGCGCTCGCGTCTGGCTTGAGCCCAGTGAGGGCGTTGCCCAGTAATGCCTGCTCGCCGAAGCCCCTCGGCGGGTCGACGAGCGCATCTGCCCACGAGCCGATGGCCTTGCGCGGACGATCGAGCACGATCGCGCCTCGCTGGCTTGCGTTGACGATCGAGATCACGTCGTCCGCCTCCTCCGGCCATGGCAGCGTCGTGACGGGCATCGCATCGACGAAGCGGCCGTCGGCATCGCTGCGCACCAGCTGCACATCGATGGAATCGCCCACGCGGAAGGACATCGCCACCGTGGCGCGGTGCACGCGCGGATTGCCGGGCAGCACCAGCGATGCGCGATCGCGGCCTTTCACATGCACCCAGCTCGCGCCGCTGCTGTGGGAGATCGTCAGGCGGCCGCCGTACCGGAGCATCGCGTGCGCGTCCCGCCCAACATCCAGCGGCAGGGCGAGCTGGGGCAGGCGGTGTGCATCGCGCTTCCAGTCCGCGCCGAACATCGCGCGCAGATCGTAGGCGTCGGACGCCGGTATGACGCAGCGGCCTTCGCACAGGCGTGCGCGCGCGACCTGCAGCGAACGGATGGCATCGTTGAGCGCATGCCTGTTCAACGCCGACCAGTTGGCGTTCGCGGTGAACGACATCATGCGGCCCGTGCCATGCTTGCCGGCGTACGCGCGAACGACGAGGCCCGGCGGCACGCGCAGCGAGGAGATCATCCGGTCGAGCACCGAAAGATCGCCCACGATGTCGCCGGGCGCATGACAGCGCTCGCGGCTTCTGAAGTTCGCGTCTTCGTAGACACAAGCCACGGGCACCATCACGGCCGATGCGATCGCGCCGCGCGGAATGCCGCGCAGGGCGAGCGCGTCGGCATTGCCGGAGGCCGAGAGCCGCCAGAGGTTGCCGGACATCGCCGGTCCGTCGGACAGGTACATCAGCCCATGCCACGGAATGCGGACTTCCTCGAGAATCCGCCGCGCGGCGGGGCTGGCCTCCTGTAGCGCGATGACCGTGTCCGCGGGCATGCAGCGTGGCGGCTCGCGCTTCGATGCCAGCGACATGACGACGCAGGCTTTGGGCAGCGGTGCGCCCTGCGCCGCCGCCCGGGGGCCGCCGACGACTGCCACGCCGGTCGCGGTGGCCATGACGATTCGCAATATTCGGGTCATCTCCATTCCCGTTTCGCAAGAGGGGCGACTGGCACGACGCGTCTATTCGACAAGGCGATAGCCCATGCGATGCTTGATGGCGACCGAGGGCGCCGTCACCGCGTAGGCGCGCACCGCGGTCATCCCGAGCGAGGCGGCGTGTTGCACGAACGCATGGGACACGGCGGAACCGGCGCCATGCACGGCGCCCTCGGTATGGCGGTCCAGCACGCTGCGCGGCGCGCTGACAAGGAATCGGCTTTCCGCCACGCGTTCCCCGCTGGTCGGAATCGTGCCGAACAGTACCGCCACGGGCGAGCCCCGGAACGACGCGACAACGAAATGCGAACTCGCATCGGCTTCGCGCGTGGCCTCCTCGATGCCGTTGGCGATCGACGCGCCCGACATCGCCAGCACGAGGTTGGCCTGCGGGGTGGCCGCGGAGCAGGCTTGCGTGGCGGGCTCGCCGAGCGGCGCCACGCCGGCGCCGGCCGCATCGGTGACGGGCACCCCCGTCGCACCTTCCGCCGAGGCGGAGAACTCCCGCAGGTAGGCATCGCTCCAGTTCTGCATGAGCGCCCGGATGGACACCAGCAGTTCCGTGTCCTCCGCTCCCGCATGCATGAACGTAAACGGCTCGGGCGTGTCCTGGAACGCGCCCTGATGCCAGATGCGCGGATGGACCGTACGGGGCGTGTAGCCCGTCAGATCCAGCCAATAATCGCCCATCATCCCGCGCTGGGCGCGCGCGATGGCATCGGCGGAACCCGCGAGCGCGGCGCAACCGGGCGGCGCCGAGGTACCCGGCTGTTCGAGCGCGGCGAGCATGTCCATATTCCGGGCGAGCGAGTAGGCATGGAGCACATTGGCCTGATGGAAGGCCGCGATGGCGTCCCCGTACCGGCGATCCACATCGCCCGTCTGCTCCCGGACGGCGTGCACGAATTGCGCCGCGGGCGGTGTGCCCGCCACGCTGGCGGGCATCCGTCCATGATCGAGTGCGTCCCGGACGATGTTGCTGAATCGCTCGAGGTTCCAGCCATCGGGGAACAGGGTCTGGTAAAGCGAGACGATCAGCGTGGTGCGGCTCACGCAGGCGGACCAGTTCGGAATGCCTCGCATGGGCCGGGCGTTGAAGATCTGATACAGCGAGACGCGGCACACTCGCGCCGCGGCGCCCATCGCGAGCGGGTTGCCGGCATCGGCGAATGTGCGTACGAGCGTTGCCTCGGGGGCGCGCGCGGCGGGCGGCGCGGGGATCTGTGCCGGGCTATCGGTGCCTGCAGCGGTCGGGCGCGCGGGCTCGCAACCCCGCAGGAACGCGTTGCCGACGGCAAGGACCGGCACGCGCTGGCAGGTGGCGTCGCGTATCACGCGGTTGAGGGGATCCACGGCGTTGACCGTCAGATCCGCGCGTATCAGCGCGCGGGCAGGATGCGCATTGCGAATCGACACCACTTCATCGCGCTCCGTGGGCCACGGCAGCGAGTGGATGAGCGTGGCGTCGAGATAGCCCCGGTCCGCACCGCTGCGGATCAACTGCACATCGAAGCCCTGGCCAGGACGGAATTCCATGGCCACGGTCAGGTAGCGTGCGCGGTGGTCGCTCGACAGCGCCGCCAGCTGGCGATACGGCCAGAACGTCGTGATGATGGCGCCCGTATGCATCAGTTGCAGGTAAAGACCGTTGCCGAACTCGACGACCGCCCTGGCCTCGGGATCGATACGGAATGTCATGGCAAGCTGTGGATGGCCATGCGAGATATCGGACCACGTCCGGCCGAATTGCGCCGGCAGATCGTACGCATCGGCGTCGGGAATCGGGCAATCCGTACGGCACCGGATACTGACGCGAGCGACTTGCGCGGAGCGGATGGCATCGTCGATACCGAGTTTGCGAAGGCCCGCCTGATCGATGCTTCGGCGCAGCGTGGCGCTGCGACCTCTGGCGCCGGCCTCCGCATACACGCGCGCGCCAAGTCCCGGAGGCAGGCGGATCGACGAGGTCTTGCCGTCGAGCCGGGCAAACGACGGTTCCATCTCGCCCGGCGCGACGCACGACTGCTCCCCCTGAAAGCGGTCGTCGGCGTGAAAGCAGGCGACGGGCGCCAGCGCTGCGGACACGATCGACTGGGGCGCGATGCCCTCGGCAATCAGGGCGGCCTTGTCCATCGACTGTCCGACGCGCCAGAGGCGGCCCGTCAGGCGAGGGCGATCGGACAGGTACAGGGCATCGCCCGGACCCAGCGTAATGTGTTCGAAGGGGTAGAACGTACCCTGGAAGGCGCGTGCGTAGGTATGGAAGTCGATCTCGTCGTCGCTGCCAAGGCAGAGCTTCGGTGACGCGCCCGCCGTCATCGCAAAGAAGCACGCGCGCGCGCCGGCATCGGCAGAGATAGCCCCCGCCAGCAGGGCAAACAGCACAGCGACGCAGCGACGCGGGATTGGGCATGGCAAGGTCATTGCGAGGTTTTCGTCCCATCCGGTCAATCGATGGATCGGTCAATGGGTGGATCGGTCAATGGGTGGATCGATCAACGGTCAGTCGAGCAGGCGAAAGCCCACGCGTTGCTTGATGGCGACCGATGGTTCGGTGACGGCCAGCGCGCGCACCGCCGTCATGCTCCGGCTCAGCGCAAACTGAATGAACGCATGCGTCGCCGCGGAGCCCGCCCCGCGCACGGCGCCATCGGCATAGCGGTCGAGCACGTTCTGCGGCGCGCTCACGACGTAACGGCTTTCTGCCGTTTGAGAGCCGTCGGCCGGGATCTCTCCCAGCAGCACCGCCACCGGCTCGCCGCGGAACGACACCACGATGAAATGGTCCGACGGGCCGGGAGACAACGTCGCTTCCGCGATGCCCATGGCAATGGAGTTTCCGGACATCGCCAGTAGCCGGATGGATTCGGGGTCCGCCAGCGGACAGAGGGCCGGTGGCGGCGCCGGAAGCGGGGCGGCGCCAGCCACGTCGCGCGGCGGATCGCTGCCGGGATTGGCATCGGCCAGCAGCGTAGTGGCGGCCTCGAACGCGTACAGATAGGAGTTCCCCCAGCCATGCATCAGATAGCGGATGGACTCCATCAGCCCCGGCGTGTTCACGCCGCCCGCCTCGTAGGTGAACGACTCATGCGAGTTCTGGAACGCGCCGTTCCGCCAGACGCGCGGAATAACGGTGCGCGGCACATAATCGCCAATCGCCACCTGATACCACCCCATCATGCCGTGCCGCATCGCGGAGATGGACGCGTCGAGGGCGACGCCCTGGGGACAGCCGTGTGGGCCGCTGCGCTCGGCCCGTTCGATCGCGAGTTCCATGTCCTGCGTCCGCGCGCGCGAGTAGGCGTGGATGACGTTGGCCTGATGAAACGCGGCAATGGCGTCATCGAGACGCCGGTCCGTGCCGCCCGTCTGTTCCTGCACCGCGGTCACGAACTGCTTTGCCAGTTCGGTGTCCTTGACCCCGGGCGTGATGCCTTGATGGAGCGCGTCCGTCACGATGTTGGTGAAGTCCCGGAGATTCCATCGGTCGCCGAACAGGGTCTGATATAGCGTGATGATCAACGTAGTGCGGCTGACACAGGCGGACCAGTCGGCAATGACCCGCATGGGGCGTCTGACGTACAGCCGCTCCGGCATGACCTGGCAGACCCGTGACGCAGCGCCCATTGCCATGGGGTTTCCCGCGCCTGCGAATGTGCGGACGAGCACGGATTCGGACAGGCTTGGGAAACGGTTCGGCGGACTGGACAGCGGCGGCGCCGGCAGATGATCGAGCGGGCTGGCACATCCGAACAGGAACGCATGTCCGACGCCGAGCATGGGCTCGGTCCGACAATGCGCGTCGCGCGCGACGCGGGCGTCGGACGCTGCCGTCTGCATGGAGATCAGCGTCTGCACGAGCGCCTTTGCGGGTGCGGCGTTGCGGATCGACAGCATCTCCGCGCGCCGGGATGGCCATGGGAGGGTGAGGATGGCCGAGGCATCGATAAAGCGCCGTTCCGCATCGCTGCGAATGACCTGAACATCGAAGGCGTGCGGGGCGCGGAACTCGAAGGCGATGGTGAGGTGCCGCACATCCTGACGGGTCGGCAGCAGCGCATGCCGCCGATAGGGCCAGAACGTGGTGACCATTGCTTCCGATTGCATGACTTGCAGGTAGAGCGAATCGCCGAACTCGACCAGTGCGCGGGCATCGGCGTCGACCCGCAGCGTCACCGCGAACTGCGGATTGCCCCGCGACAGGTTCCACCACCCGTCGCCGAACAGCGTCGGCAGATCGTAGGCATCCGTCTCGGGGATCGGGCACTCGGCATGACAGCGGATACTGGTGCGCGCCACCTGGGCGGCCCGGATCGTGCCCGCCATGCCCAGCCGTTGCAGCGCGGCAAGATCCTGATTGCGGCGCACGAAGGCGTTGCGCCCGCGGCCCCCCGACTCGGCATAGACGCGAACGCCGAGGCCCGAGGGCACACGGATGGAAGCCACCTTCCCATCCAGCTTGCCAAGCGTCGGCAGAATTTCTCCGGGCTGGGCGCAGGATTTCTCTCCGGCCAGGCTGTTGTCGCCAAAGAAGCAGGCCACCGGCGCAAGGCGAGCGGATGCCGTGGAGTATGGCGCGATGCCCAGCGCGGAGATCTCCGACAGGTCGAGCGATCGGTCGATTCTCCAGATGCGTCCCGCGAGCCGGGGCTTATCGGAGAGATAGAGCACGTCCCCGCGTGCCATCAGCAGGCGATCCACGGGGTAGAACTTGAGGCTGCGCGCCTGTGCGTAGGGGCGCAGGTCGATCTCGTCGTCGTCCTGCATGCAGAGATGGCTGGGCAGGAACGACGCATCGGTGAAGAGACACGTCTTGGCATGGGCAACGCACGGCAAGCCGAGCAACGTGGCGACAGACGCCGCGGCTAGCGAGCGTGCGGGGTGCCTGCGGGATCCGGAGAGGCGCGACAAGACGACTCCTGTGAGTGCCGCGGTGCGACATGCACCGTTGGTGTGCAACCACAGTAGGCATCGCCGTCGGGATCGGACATGGCCAACTTACGAAATATTGGCCCAAGACTTGCTGCACAATGCGGTTTCCCAAGACATCGTGCATGTCCCATACAGGAGAGTTTCGACGATGAGCGCAGCAACCCCCGTCTTCCATATGCTGGCCGGCGCGCCGGATCCCGTGGCGCCGTTCAGCCATGCCGTGGAGGCCAATGGCTTCGTGTTCGTGACGGGCCAGATGCCCTTTCTCGGCACGGGCCTGGATTCCGGTTACCCCGAAGGCATCGAGGCGCAGACCCATCAGGTCATGAAGAACCTGACCACGGTGCTCGAGGGTTGCAAGCTCGGCCTCGAAAACGTGGTACAGGTGCGCGTGTACCTGACCGATTTCGATCGCGACTACGACACCATGAACAGGACGTACGCGAGCTACTGGCCCGTCGGCCGCCGTCCCGCGCGCACGTGCATCGGCGTGACGGGCCTGGCCAAGGGCGCGCTGATCGAGATCGACATGGTAGCGGTGCGCCCGACGGGCGCCTGATCCTTCGTCCGCCGCCGTCCTTACTTGCGCGGTGCCGGCGCGTTCTCGACGAACGCCTCGATGCCGCGCAGCTTGCCGACCACCTCGGCGATGTTCGGCCATAGCGACAGCGGCAGTCCCGCACGCTCCGCATTGATTGCCTGCGGGAACAGGAACAGGTCACCGACGGTCGGCGTATCGCCTGCTACGAACGCTCCTGCATGCGATCCCGAACGGCGCGACGCCAGCAACGATTCCACGGCACCGAAGCCTTCCCGGATCCAGTGCCGGTTCCAGTCGCCGATCGCGTTCGCATCCAGACCCAGCGCGCCGAGCTGCGCAGCCACGCGCGGCGGCACCAGCGCGTGGATCTCCGCGGCGATCGCCAGCGCCACCGAGCGGGTGAACGCGCGCGCTTCCGCGTCGGCGGGCAGCAGCGGCGGTTGCGGGAACCGCTCGTCCAGATACTCGATGATCGACAGCGACTGCGTGATCAGCGTGCCGTTCTCGGTCAGCAGCGCGGGCACGAGGCCCTGCGGATTCAGCGCGAGGTAGTCGCGCTGGCGATTCTCCGCGTCGGGGCCGAGGATCGACACCGGCAGAATTTCCGGCACGATGCCCTTGAGTGCCAGCGCGATACGCACGCGCGAGGTGGCCGAGGAAATTTCGTTGCTGTACAGCTTCATGACGTGCTCCATTGTCGTAATGTGGGTCTGTCCCGGCCGAATGCGGTCAGCCAAACGTGATCAGCCGAACGTGATCAGCCGAACGTGATCAGCCAAACGTAAAAACGTAGGCCTGCGCGCCGGGGTCGAGGAATCGGATCTCGAACGTGTGCTCGCCGACATTGCCGGCCTGGCGCACGAGCTGGTACAGGCGCGTCGCCGTGACGGCGCCATTGCCGGCCGCGTCGGTATCGGCGCCATGGCTCGTGCCCGGCGCCTTGCCATCGACCGTGACGAGGAAGCGCACCGCCTTGCCGTCGGCAGCGGGCCCGAGCACGAGGTGCAGGTCGCGCGCGCGGAAGCGGAACACGACGCTGCCGTCGGCGCGGTTCACCGTCGCCTTGTCCGCGCTCACGGTCCAGTTGCCGTTCAGGCCCCAGTGGTTCAGGCGCGGGGTGTCCGCCTTGTAGTCGCGCGGCGCATCGGGCAGCAGCCGCCCGCCGAAGCCGCCTGCCTCGAAGTTCGACGCCTGCTGGTAGCCGAGGTAGGTCTCGCCGGAGCCGATGTTCCGCAGATCCGGTGCGGCCTGGGCGCCGCTGGCCTCCGGCGCGACCATGTCCGTCGGCACGTCGCGATTGCCGGCTTCCTTGAGCAGCGCCTGGATGACCTGTTCCGAGCGCGCGTAGTCGCCCTCGCCGAACTGGTGATGGCGGATCTGCCCCGCGGCATCCACGAAATAGGCGGCCGGCCAGTAGTTGTTGTCGAACGCGCGCCAGATGTTGTAGTCGCTATCGACCGCCACCGGGAACTGGATGCGGAAGTCCGCGAGCGCGCGGCGGATGTTCGCGGACTTCTTCTCGAACGCGAACTCGGGCGTGTGCACGGCGACGATCTGCAGGCCCGGATATTTCGCGGCCCAGGCGCGCAGGTACGGCAGTGTGCGGATGCAGTTGATGCACGAGTACGTCCAGAAATAGACCAGCGTGGGTTTGCCGCGCAGTTGTTCGCGCGTAAGCGCCGGCGAGTTCAGCCATTCGGTCGCCCCGTCGAGCGCGGGCATGCGGCCCTCGACCGGCAGGCCACTGCGGTAGTTCATGTTGCCGATGCCATCGCGCACCGTGCTGCCACTGTCGTTGGCGGCGAGCAGCCTGCCCGGGGCCTCGCTGCGGGCGCCCGCGTGCAGGCCGTCGATCAGTGCCTGCTCCAGCCGGCTCGTGTTGTCGCCGCCCAGCCGGGCCAGCAGCCCCGTGTCCGCGCCGAAGCCGATGGCGATCACACCGGCAAGCACGCCCACCCCGAGCCCGCGGCGCAGGCCTTGCGCGGCACCGAGGGAGTTGCGCATCGCGGCGAACGCGCGGCCGCCGATGCCGAGCGCGACCGCGAGCGACGTGACCGCGCCGGCGGCGTAGGCCGCAAGCAGCAGCGTGGACTGGACGCTGGCACCGCGCAGTGCCGCACCGGTCAGCACGAGGCCGAGGATCGGACCCGCGCACGGCGCCCACAGCATGCCCGTGGCGACGCCGAGCACCAGCGAGCCGCCGACCGCGCGAGCGGTGGACGATGGCGTGGCGGCGGCATGGCGTTCGGCCAGCCGGTTGCCGAGCGCGACGAGCGGCGCGCTCAGCGCGTCCGCGAGCTTCGGCAGCAGCAGCGACAGCCCGAACACGCCGAGCACCACGAGCGCCGCGATGCGTCCATACTCGTTGAGGTGAACCACCCAGCCGCCGGCGACGGAGGCGAGCGACGCGACCGCCGCGAACGTGAGGGCCATGCCCGCGAGCATGGGCAGCGTGCCGGTGGCGAACGGCCGGCCGGCGCGGGAAAACACGAACGGCAGCACCGGCAGGATGCAAGGGCTCAGGATCGTCAGCGCGCCGCCAACGAAGGCAAGTATCAGCAAGGTCATGATCGGGACTCATCAGGCTGGGTATGCCGTCATGAGACCGCGCGGGGTTGTCTCCGATGTGTCGTCGCCGCGGGGCTACGTAAGGGACTGTGCGGAAAGCGCCTCCAGATACATTGCGATACACAACAATGACGATACAAACGAATACAATGCTGCGCATGCAGGCGGGACGTGCTTCGCCGCGTTCTTTTATTGATTCCGCAAGGCAGAACCTATGGATGCGCATATCGACCACGTCCTGATCGTCGATGACGATCGGGAAATCCGGGAATTGGTCTCGACGTACCTCACCAAGAACGGACTGCGCGTCACGGTGGCGCCCGATGGCCGGCATATGCGGCAGTTTCTGGATACCAATGCCGTCGACATGATCGTGCTCGACGTCATGCTGCCCGGGGACGACGGGCTCGTCCTTTGCCGGGAGCTGCGCGCAGGCAAGCACAAGTCCACGCCGATCCTGATGCTGACCGCGCGCGACGACGAGACCGATCGCATCATCGGGCTGGAGATGGGCGCGGACGATTACCTCGCCAAGCCGTTTGCCGCACGCGAGCTGCTGGCGCGCATCAAGGCCGTGCTGCGCCGCACACGCATGCTGCCGCCCAACCTGCAAATCACCGAGGCCGGGCAACTGCTGGCATTCGGCGACTGGGAGCTCGATACCACCGCGCGCCATCTGATCGACAAGGAAGGCACGATCGTCGCGCTGAGCGGCGGCGAGTACCGGCTGCTGCGCGTATTCGTCGATCATCCGCAGCGCGTGCTCAATCGCGATCAGCTGCTGAACCTCACGCAGGGCCGCGAAGCCGAACTGTTCGAACGTTCGGTAGACCTGCTGGTCAGCCGGCTGCGCCAGCGCCTCAACGACGACGCGCGCGAACCGATGTATATCAAGACCGTCCGCAACGAGGGCTATGTGTTCTCGGTGCCCGTCGAGATCAAAGAAGCCCGTCAATGAGCCGCCCCATGAGCGCGCCGGCCACGGCAGCCGCTGGCAACCAGGCATCGCCGGCCCGCAGGTGGCCGTGGCCGCGCTCGCTCGGCTCGCGGCTGTTCCTGATCCTGCTGGCCGGCCTGATCATCGCGCACGGCATGTCGTTCGCGGTGCTGTTCTACGAGCGGTACATGTCCGCGCGGCAGGTGATGCTCGGCACGCTGGAAACCGATATCGCCACCTCGCTGACCGTGCTCGACCGGCTGCCCGCGGCGGAACGGCCGCAATGGCTGCCGATCGTGAATCGCGGCAATTACCAATACATCCTCGGCCCCGGCCTTCCTGGCGTGCCCGCGCACGACCAGCGCAGCGCGGACATCGCGGCACGCATCACCGAGGCCAGTGGCGGCCGCTTTCCGGTCAAGGTGGAGTCGATCCCCAATGACGGCAAGCGCGTGCAGGCGCACCTGACGCTGAGCGACGGCAGCCCGCTGACGATCGACGTGCATCCGCGCATGACCCCGGTCGCGCAATGGCTGCCCTACGTGCTGGTGGCGCAGCTGGTATTGCTGATCCTGTGCTGCTGGTATGCGGTACGGCAGTCCATTCGCCCGCTCGTCGCGCTGGCCGATGCGGCCGATGCGCTCGATCCCAATGCCAAGGGGCCGCCGCTCAGCGAGCGCGGGCCCACGGAGGTGGCGCATGCGGCCACGGCATTCAACGCGATGCGTACCCGTATCGCCCGTTTCGTCGAGGAGCGCGTGCAGATTCTCGCCGCCATCTCTCACGACCTGCAAACGCCCATCACGCGCATGAAGCTGCGTGCCGAAATGGCCGAGGACTCGATCGAGAAGACCAAGCTCGTGCACGATCTGGCGGAGATCGAGCGGCTCGTGCAGGAAGGGCTCGCCTATGCGCGCACGACGCAGGGCGATGGGGAGAAAGCGTCGCGTATCGACATCGGCGCGTTCGTCGAGAGCCTGACCTACGATTACCAGGACACCGGCAAGGATGTGACCATCGTCGGCAACGTGGGCGGCGCGGTGGTCACGCGGCCGCACGCGCTGCGGCGCGTGATGACCAACCTGATCGACAATGCACTCAAGTTCGGCGGTGCCGCGGAACTGCTGGTGGCGCGCGACGGCGATGTGGTGACGATCCAGGTCATGGACCGTGGCAGCGGCATTCCCGAGGACAAGCTCGAGGCGGTCCTGCAGCCGTTCGTGCGGCTCGAGAATTCCCGCAGCCGCGAGACCGGCGGCACCGGCCTGGGCCTGGCGATCGCGCATCAGCTCGCTATTGCCATCGGCGGTTCGCTGCGCCTGCGCAACCGCGAGGGCGGCGGCCTCACCGCGGAGATCCGGCTCGCCTGACGGCTGGCCTGATATCCAGGCCGTATCCCGGCGGCGATGTATCGCATCTGTTTCATCGCCGCACGGATTTGAAAAGTTTCTTGTCGCGCGAACGCGCAGATACACAGTGATACATGGGCCCCTCCGGCCCCTCACATAATCCGGTTACCGCGCTGGATAGCGCATGATTGCCGCGCTGCGGAGCCGTGTTATGACCTTGCCCGACCATATCCTGATCGTCGACGACGATCGCGAGATCCGCGAACTCGTGGGGACCTACCTCGAGAACCAGGGCATGCGCGTCTCGCTCGCGGCCAATGGCCAGCAGATGCGCGCGGTGCTGGACAAGGCCGCCGTGGACCTCGTCGTGCTCGACCTGATGCTGCCCGGCGAGGACGGCCTGCAGCTGTGCCGCGACATGCGTGCCGGGGAGAAGCGGCATACCCCGATCCTGATGCTGACCGCGCGCAACGAGGAGACCGACCGCATCCTCGGGCTCGAGATGGGCGCGGACGACTACCTCGTCAAGCCGTTTGCCGCGCGCGAGCTCCTGGCGCGCATCCGCTCGGTGCTGCGCCGCACGCGCATGCTGCCGCCGAACCTGCAGGTGACGGAAGCGGCCACGGTGCTGTCGTTCGGCAACTGGCGGCTCGATACCACCGCGCGGCACCTGCTCGACGATACGGACGTGATCGTCTCGCTGAGCGGCGCCGAGTACCGGCTGCTGCGCACGTTCCTCGATCATCCGCAGCGTGTGCTCAACCGCGATCAGTTGCTCAACCTGACGCAGGGCCGCGACGCCGAACTGTTCGAGCGCTCGATCGACCTGATGGTCAGCCGTCTGCGGCAACGCCTGCGTGACGATGCGCGCGAGCCGCGCTATATCAAGACCGTCCGCAACGAAGGCTACGTGTTCTCTTCCGCGGTCGAAATCCGTGAGGCCCGCTCATGAACCTTGCTGCCCGTGCAGGGAAGCTGTGGCCGCGCACGCTGTTCGCGCGCCTGATGGTGATCCTCGTGGTCGGTCTCACGCTGGCGCAGGGCCTGTCCTTCGGGGTCGTGCTGATCGAGCGCATGCAGGCGGCCAACAAGCTCATGCTCGGCAACCTCGAGCTCGACGTCGCGGGATCGGTGGCCATTCTCGACCGCCTGCCGCCGGCGGAGCGGCCGATGTGGGTAGAACGGCTCAACCGCGGCAGCTATACGTACCTGCTCGATGCCGGCACCGCCGGCCCCGCGCTCGCGTCGCCAATGTCGCAGCGCGCGGCCACGGCGATCGTCGGCGTGCTCGAGCCGCGCTACAGGACCGCCGTCAACGCGGTGCCCGGCCCAGGCGAACATTTTCAGGTGCATCTGACGCTCGCCGACGGCAGCCCGCTGACGGTCGATGTCAAGCCGAGCGGCATCGTGCTATCGACGTGGCTGCCTGTGCTGTTCTGCGTGCAGCTCGCGATGATCGGTGCCTGCGCGTGGCTCGCGGTCCGTCTGGTCACACGGCCGCTCAAGCAACTGGCTGCGGCGGCGGAAAACCTTGGCCCCGATCTCAAGGGCGACCGGATTCCCGAGCAGGGGCCGGACGAAGTCGTGCACGCGGCCACGGCGTTCAACGCGATGCAGGCGCGCATCGCGGGATATCTGTCCGAGCGCATCCAGATTCTCGCGGCGATCTCGCACGACCTGCAGACGCCGATCACGCGCATGCGGCTGCGGCTGGATCTGATGGAGAACTGCGAAACGCGCGCGAAGCTGCATGGCGACCTGCGGGAGATGGAGCATCTGGTGCGCGAGGGCGTGACCTACGCGCGCACGCTGCACGGTGGCGCGGAAACGCCGGTACGCATCGATCCCGATGCATTGCTGGACAGCATCGCCTGCGATTATCGCGATGGCGGGCAGCCGATCGCCATCGACGGGCACCTCGACGCACCCGTCGTCACGCGGCCGCAGGCCTTGCGGCGCATCCTGACCAATCTGATCGACAACGCGCTGAAGTTCGGCGGCGACGTAAGCGTGGCTGTCGATCGCACGCAGGACGGGCAGCTCTCGATCGCCGTGCGCGATCGCGGACCGGGTATCCCCGACGCGGAGCTCGAGCGCGTGCTGCAGCCGTTCTATCGGCTCGAAGCGTCGCGCAACCGTGGCACGGGCGGCACGGGGCTCGGTCTTGCGATCGCGCAGCAGCTTGCGAATGCACTGGGCGGCAAGCTCGCGCTGGCCAACCGCACGGAAGGCGGCCTGGAGGCGCGGCTCACGCTGCCGGCCTGAGTTTGTACACGGATGTATCAGGCGATTCCGCTGATACGTCGGCTCACGAAATCGCCGCGATGTCGATACGGGCGCGATACGTCGGTGTCATTAAATAGCTTCCATGGCGACGACGCACTGACCGAGTCGCCGAACCCATCGACCGAATATCAAGGATACGCATCATGAACGCCAATTTCGCCAAGCAAGTTGTTCTCGCCGTCGCGCTCGCCGCTTCCGCCGTCGCCGCCCAGGCAGCCGTCTCCGGCACGCGCGACCCGTACACCGACGGTGCCCGCTCGGTCACGGAACAGCGCAGCCCGTACTACGACGGCGCCCGCACCGTGAGCGAGCCGCGCAGCCCGTACTCGGACGGCGCGCGCAACGTGGATCCGTACTACGACGGCGCCCGCGCCGCATCGGTCGGACTCGTCGCCGGCCAGGACCACACCGGCGTGTCCGCGCCCCCGGCACGCAGCGTCGATCCGTATCTCGACGGCGCCTACGCCTGAGCTTCAACCTTTTCCAATACAACGAGGAGCACATCATGACCCGCATCGACAAAGTTCTTTACACCGCCAAGGTCCACACCACGTCGGGTGGCCGCGATGGCGAAGCACGTAGCGACGATGGCCGTCTGGATATCAAGCTGTCGTCGCCGGGCACGTCCGGCGCCGGCACCAACCCCGAGCAGCTGTTTGCCGCGGGCTGGTCCGCCTGCTTTATCGGCGCGATCGGACTGGCCGCCGCGAAGCAGAAGATCAAGCTGCCCGAGGACCTGAACGTGCATACGGAAGTGGATCTGGGCAAGAACGGTGACGCCTATCTGCTGCAGGCCCGCCTGAACGTGCATATTCCGGGCGTGGAGCGGGAAGTCGCGCGCCTGCTCGTGGATACCGCGCACCAGACCTGCCCGTATTCGAAGGCCACGGCCGGCAATATCCACGTCGAGATCAATCTGGTCTGAGACGACCCGAGGCCTCGATGAACAACGCCCCCTTGCGGGGGCGTTGTCGTTTCATGAGCGCCGGGGTTTGCCGGAGATGCCTTCCCCCGCCTCCGGCGACAGCGTCGCGAACATCGGCAGCGAGGCGAGGACCACCACCGCGATGGCGAGGAATGCGCATGCGAAGTCGAAGCGGTTCGCATGCGTGCGCCCGCCCCACAGCATCGTGATCTGTAGCGATCCGGCGGAGATGGCCACGCCGACGGCCTTCATCATCTGCTGCGCGGTGCCCTGAAACGAGGTGGCGGCCGAGAGGCGCGGCTGTGGCACGTCGGCAAATGCCAGCGCCCCCATCGAGGCAAAGCTTAGCGAGCGCGACAAACCGCCCACGAGCAGCAGCACGAAGATCGCAGCGGCCGGCCATGCTGGCGACAGCGTCGTGCAGGCGAGCAGTACCGCGCCAAACGACACGCTGCCGGCCATCAGCACGGTGCGCATCGACAGCCGTGCGAGCGCGAACCGTGTCATCGGGCGCATGCAGAACGAGCCCAGCGCGCTGGCCAGCGAAATCATGCCGCTGACCGAGGCACTGAGACCGAAGCCGATCTGCAGCGTCAGCGGCACGAGGAAGGGCAGCGCGCCGGCGCCCGCGCGGAACAGGCTGCCTGCGACGGTGGCGGCATGGAATGTCGGAATGCGCAGCAGCGAGAAATCGATGGCCGGATCGTCGCGGCGCTGGCAATGCCGGACCGTGAGCCAGAACAACAGCAGGCCGACCACGATGGCGGCCACGGGCAGGACGTCAGGGAGCAGGCCGCGGCCGATCGTTTCCACGCCCAGCATCAGCGTGGTCAGCGACGCGCCGATCAGCGTCATGCCGACGAGATCGGGCGCGGGCGGATGCTCGGGCGCGGATGGCGGGATCAGCCATGCCGTCAATGCGAGGCCCACGATGCCAACCGGCACGTTGATCCAGAACACCGCGCGCCACGACAGCGCGTCGGTCAGGAAGCCGCCGACGGGCGGCCCCAGCACGGGACCCAGCAGCGCTGGCATCGTCAGCCAGGTGGTGGCCGTCAGCAAATCTTCGCGCCTGACGCCGCGGAACAGGATCAGCCGGCCCACCGGCACCATCATCGCGCCGCCGATGCCTTGCAGGATACGCGCGGCGATCAGCGTGGGCAGGCCATTCGCGAGCGCGCACAGCACCGAAGCGATCGTGAAGGTGGCGATGGCCGCCATGAACACGCGGCGCGCGCCGAAGCGGTCGGCAATCCAGCCGCTGACCGGAATGAACGCGGTCAGGGCGATCAGGTAGGACGTAATGGCGCTGCTCAGGTGCACGGCGCTGACCTGCAGATCGCGTGCCATGCTGGGCAGCGCGGTGGCGACGACCGTGCTGTCGAGGTTCTGCATGAACAGCGCGCTGGCGACGACAGCGGCGGTGACGCGGAAATTGGTGGCGGTCGGCATCGCGAAATTATATCGGCCGACATTGCGTAATCCCCGCGCATGGGTTCCAATGTGCGCTCACCAGATGGAATTCCCCCGCAACGCATGGCACCCGAGTCTCCCGCATCCCGTCCGCCGATCCGCGCCCTGACACCGATCGAGGGCCGCGTGGTGGCCGTCTTGCTCGAGAAGCAGTACACGGTACCCGACACGTATCCGCTGACGCTGAACGCGTTGACGGCCGGCTGTAACCAGAAGACCGCGCGCTCGCCGGTGATGAGCGTCAGCGAGGACGAAGTGCTGACCGCGATCGATGGCCTGAAGTCGCTCAGCCTCGTGTTCGAAGGCAGCAGCAGCCGCGTGCCGCGCTTCGAGCAGAACCTCGGCCGCGTCATTGGCGTACCGAGCCAGTCGGCGGCTCTGCTCGTGACCATGCTGCTGCGCGGCCCGCAGACCGCGGCCGAATTGCGGCTTAACTCCGCGCGGCTCCATTCGTTTGCCGATATCTCGTCGGTGGAGGCCTTTCTCGACGAGCTCGCGGCCCACGAGCCGCCGTTCGTCGTCCGGTTGCCCCGCGCGCCGGGGGAGCGCGAAAGCCGCTGGATGCATCTGCTGTGCGGCGAGGTGGCGATTCCCGAGCAGGGCGCGGCCATGACGGGCGGGGCCGGCTCGTCGTCCGTCCCCCCGTCGGAGTTCGAGGCCCTGCGCATCAGCCACCTGGCGCTCACCGACAAGGTGGCCCGGCTCCAGGCGCTGGTGGAGGAAATGGCGGGTCAGCTCGGCATCGCCGTGCCGAAGGACGGCGAGTAGTCGGCGGCGGCGCGCGCCAGCGGGACGTTCGAGTACCGTAATCGGCATATTTTCCGTCCCTCCCTAAAGCTTCCTCTTCCCCGCACCGTTAACCCTCGCGCCCGCTCATTCCCCAAACAGGCGCGGATTTCCCTCCCTTTTCCTCCTAATGCCCGCCCCGCCGGGATTTGATAATTCACGCTAACGAAGGGCCGTCCGCGCGCTTCGTGTCTGACGTCGTAGGAGCGTGAGTGTCCGAGGAAAGCGATCTCGAGAAAACCGAACCCGCCACAGCCCGGCGCCTTGAAAAGGCGCGCGAAGAGGGCCAGGTGGTGCGTTCGCGCGAGCTCGGCACGTTCATGATGCTCATGACCGGCGTGGCCACGCTGTACCTGTTCGGCGGCACGCTCGGCCGTCAGCTCAACATGGCGATGCACGCCGGACTGGCGTTCGAGCCGGCAACCGCGTTCGATACCCATCGCATGCTCTCCCAGTTCGCCGTGATGGTCTGGGACTGCCTGCTCGTGTTCCTGCCGATCCTGCTGATTTTCGGCGCGGCCGCTCTCGTCGGGCCGCTGGCGCTGGGCGGCTGGCTGTTCTCGACCAAGTCTCTGGCTCCCGATTTCTCGCGCCTGTCGCCGCTCAAGGGCATCGGCCGCATGTTCTCGTCGCAGTCGCTCGTGGAGCTCGCCAAGGCCATCGCCAAGTCGCTGCTGGTCGGCGGCGTGGCGTCGTGGATGCTGTGGCGCCGCCTGCCGGAGGCCATCGCGCTGATGAGCGCGCCGGTCAACGAGGCCCTGCTGCACATGGCCGAGCTCGTGCTCTACGTGTGCGCCGTGGTGGCCGGCTCGCTGCTGCTGGTCGCGGCCATCGACGTGCCCTGGCAGTTGTGGACCTTCTACAAGAAGCTGCGCATGACCAAGGAAGAGGTCAAGCAGGAAATGAAGGAAAGCGATGGCGACCCGCATATCAAGGCGCGTATTCGCCAGCAGCAACGCGCGATCGCGCGCCGCCGGATGATGGCCGAGGTGCCGAAGGCGGACGTGGTCGTGACCAACCCGACGCACTTTGCCGTGGCGCTCAAGTACGAGGAAGGCCGCATGAGCGCGCCTCGTGTCGTGGCAAAGGGCGCAGACGAAGTGGCTGCTCGCATTCGAGAGCTGGCCGCCGAGCATCGCGTGCCGATTCTGTCCGCGCCGCCGCTGGCGCGCGCGCTGCATCGGCATGTGGACATCGGCCGGGAAATCCCCTCGGGCCTTTACACCGCCGTGGCCGAGGTCCTGGCCTGGGTCTTTCAACTCAAGAACTGGCACTACACCAACGGTCCGCAGCCGGGCGGCCCGACGGAACTGTTTGTGCCCGATGAACTCGCCGTACCGGAAGCCCGCGCATGAACGCACTGACCAACTTATTCAACATGCCTGGCGTCCGATCGGGCGCGCAGATGAAGGCGCTGGCCGGACCGCTGCTGATCGTCATGATCCTCGGCATGATGATCCTGCCGCTGCCGGCCGTCGTGCTCGACCTGCTGTTCACCTTCAATATCGCGCTGTCGATCATGGTGCTGCTGGTGGGCATGTACACCCAGAAGGCGCTCGACTTTGCCGCGTTCCCGGCCGTGCTGCTGTTCACGACGCTGCTGCGCCTGTCGCTGAACGTGGCGTCCACGCGCGTGGTGCTGCTCGAGGGCCATACCGGGCCCGACGCGGCGGGCAAGGTCATCGAGGCGTTCGGCCACTTCCTGGTCGGCGGCAACTTCGCGGTCGGTATCGTGGTGTTCGCGATCCTCGTGGTGATCAACTTCATGGTGATTACCAAGGGTGCGGGCCGTATTGCCGAGGTGGGCGCGCGCTTCATGCTCGATGCGATGCCCGGCAAGCAGATGGCCATCGACGCGGACCTGAACGCGGGCCTGATCAACGAGGAAGGCGCGAAGAAGCGACGCGCCGAAGTGGCGCAGGAATCGGACTTCTACGGTGCGATGGACGGTGCCAGCAAGTTCGTGCGCGGCGATGCCGTGGCGGGCCTGCTGATCATGTTCATCAACATCGCCGCGGGCATGGTGGTGGGCATGGTGCAGCACGACCTGGACTTCTCCACCGCCGTGCGCAATTACACGCTGCTGACGATCGGTGACGGTCTGGTGGCGCAGATTCCGGCGCTGATCATCTCGACCGCGGCCGGTGTGATCGTGTCGCGCGTGTCGAACGAGCAGGACGTGGGCCAGCAGCTCACGGGCCAGCTGTTCTCGAACCCGCGCGTGATGTTCCTGACGGCCGGCATCATCGGCATGATGGGCATCATCCCGGGCATGCCGCATTTCGCCTTCCTGCTGCTGGCCGGTTCGCTCGCCTGGTTCGGGCGCTATACGATGCGCCGCGACGCCGCGGCCGCGCAGACGCAGATGAAGCGCGACGAGCGCGCGCCGACCGTCGCGCCGGAGACGACCGAAGCCACGTGGGACGACGTGACCCTGGTCGACCCGCTCGGCATGGAAGTGGGTTACCGCCTCATCACGCTGGTCGATCGCGCGCAGAACGGCGAACTGCTCGGCCGCATCAAGAGTATCCGCAAGAAGATCGCGCAGGACATCGGCTTCCTCGTGCCGGTGGTCCACATCCGCGACAACCTCGAACTCAAGCCGAACGCGTACCGCATCACGCTCAAGGGCGTGGAGATCGGCCAGGGCGAAGCCACGCCGGGCCAGTGGATGGCGATCAATCCGGGCCAGGTCACGGGCACGCTGCCCGGCGCCGCCACGCGGGACCCCGCGTTCGGCCTGCCGGCCGTGTGGATCGATG
This sequence comes from Cupriavidus pauculus, assembly GCF_008693385.1. Lineage (NCBI taxonomy): Bacteria > Pseudomonadati > Pseudomonadota > Betaproteobacteria > Burkholderiales > Burkholderiaceae > Cupriavidus > Cupriavidus pauculus. The sequence continues at coordinate 1,687,502 of NZ_CP044067.1, read as the reverse complement.
CCGGCCTGAAGGAACAGGCACAGGCCTACGGCTACACGGTGGTCGATGCCAGTACGGTCGTGGCCACGCACCTGAACCACCTGATCCAGCTCCACGCTTCGGAACTGCTCGGCCGCCAGGAAGTGCAGTCGCTGCTGGACCGCATCGCGAAGGACTCGCCGAAGCTGACCGAAGACCTCGTGCCGAAGACGATCTCGCTGACGGGCCTGCAGAAGGTGCTGCAGAACCTGCTGGACGAAGGGGTGCCGATTCGCGATATGCGCACGATTCTCGACGTGATTGCCGAACATGCGCCGAAGATCAGCGATCCGACCGAACTGACCGCGCTCGTGCGCATGGCACTGGGCCGCGCGATCACGCAGCAGCTGTTCCCGAACAACGCCGACCTGCAGGTGATCAGCCTCGACGCGGGTCTCGAGCGTGTGCTGACGCAGGCGTTGTCGAACGGCGGCGGCATCGAGCCGGGACTGGCCGATGCGCTGCTGCAGCAGGCGCAGGGCGCCGTGATGCGCCAGGAGCAACTGGGGCTGGATCCGGTGCTGCTGGTGCCGTCGCCGCTGCGTCCGCTGATGGCGCGCTTCCTGCGCCGGACGCTGCCGCAACTGAAGGTGCTGTCGCATGCCGAAGTACCGGACAACCGCAATATCCGCATCACCGCGATGATCGGCGGCGCTGCCTGAGGAACCTACGAACATGAGCGTGGCAAAGTTTGTGGCGGCGAATGGCCGCGAAGCGATGCGCAAGGTGCGCGAGGCCATGGGCCCTGACGCCGTGGTGCTGTCCAACCGCACCGTCGAGGGCGGCGTGGAGATCGTCGCCATGCGCGATGCCGATCTCGGCGCGGTCTCCGCAACCGCCATCCAGTACGTCGATCCGACGCCGGTCGTGGCGCAGCCTTCCGCATCGCTGCTCGCCACCGCGCCGCAGGACGGCGCCGAGCTCGGCGATCTGCGTGGCGAGCTGGCGTCGATGCGCGCGATGCTCGAGCGTCAGTTCGCGGGTTTGTCGGGCGGCGCCCCGGGCGTATCGGGCGTATCGGGCGTATCCGCGGGCGATCCGCTGCGCGAATCGCTCTTCGAATGGCTGGTCAACGCGGGCTTCTCCGGCCAGCTGTCGCGCACGCTGCTCAGCAAGCTGCCCGTCGGCTACGATCGCCCGGCCGCGATGGGATGGATCCGCCAGGAACTCGCGCGCAAGGTACCGGTGCTGTCCGACGAGGACACGCTGTTCGCGCAGGGCGGCGTGCTTGCGCTGATCGGCCCGACCGGCGTCGGCAAGACCACGACGACGGCCAAGCTGGCCGCGCGCTTCGTGCTGCGCCATGGCCCCGAGCAACTCGCGCTGCTGACCACCGATAGCTTCCGGATCGGCGCCCACGAGCAGCTGCGCATCTATGGCGACATTCTCGGCGTGCCCGTGCACGCGGTGAAGGATGCGGCCGACCTGCGCTTCGCGCTCAATGCGATGAAGGACAAGCACCTCGTGATCATCGACACGGTGGGCATGAGCCAGCGCGACCGCAGCCTGTCGGACCAGATCGCGATGCTGGCTGGCGTACAGGCCCCCCTGCAGCGCGTGCTGGTGCTCAACGGCGCGAGCCATGGCGACACGCTCAACGAGGTCGTGCACGCCTATCGTCACGATACCGCCCCGAACGCGGGTGCCGGCCTGGACGGCTGCATCATCAGCAAGCTCGACGAGGCCACGCACCTGGGCTCCGTGCTCGACGTCGTGATTCGCCATCGCCTGCCGGTGTTCTATGCCTCCACGGGCCAGCGCGTGCCCGAGCACCTGGAACTCGCGCAGGGCGCGGCGCTCGTCGAGCGCGCGTTCCTGACGCCGCGCCGCGGCTCGCTGTTCGCGGATGCCGATGCCGCGCGCCGTCAGGCCGCCGCAGCCGTGGATGAAGCGCGCGCGCCCGCCGCCCCGCAGGGCGGTGCCGACGACATGCTGCGTTCGCTGACCGACAGCGCCAACGCGGTTGGCGTCTGCGTCGAGGAACTGAACGCCGCGCAATACGGATTCGAACTCGCGCGCTCGCTGTGGCAGCAGCGCGCGGTCGGTGGCCCGGCCCTGCGCCAGGCCGCGCAGCAGGTCCGCCTGACGATGTGCCGCGACGCCGCGCGCGCGTGCGAACGCTATGTGCTCGCCGTGACCGGCACCACCACGCTGCCCACGCAGGGCCGCCGGGCGCCGCAACTGCTGCAGCAGACGCTGTGGCTCGCCGACCGTGACGGCATGCCGCTGGCCACCACGCTCGTGCCGTCGTCGCGCACGCGCCAGTCGCTTGCCGAGGCGGAAGCCGAAGCCGAAGCCGCCACCGTGCGCGCGACGCTGGCCGCCGCACGGACGGTCGTCAACCTGCATGCGTCGCTGCCCACGACGACCACGCTCGCGCGCTGGCAGCAGACCGGCGAACGCTGGGTGGCCGGCATGCGCAAGACCACGCGCGTGATCGCCAACGGCGTGGCCAACAAGCTCGACACCATCGCCGACACGCTGACGTTCCACGCGATTGGCGAACAGCAGTGGCGCGACCGCGATGCCGTGCAATGGCTGGGCCACTGCATGGTGCGCGTGCCGGAAGGCCAGGTACGTACCGCCGCGCGTGTGCGTACCGACGGTTCGGAAGCCGGCATCGAGGCTTGCCTCGTGGTGTCGCGTCTGGTCGATCGCGCTACCGGCGAGATGCTCGCCACCGAATATATGCTCTGCGACGCCGCACTGGCCGGTGACGCGGCGCGGGTCGCGCGCTGGTCGCGCTGGGCCGATGCGGCCGAGGAGCAGTTCCGTACGTTGCGCCACGCGGTGGAACACTTCGCGCAGGAAGCGGGCCGGGGTGGCGACGCCGCCGACGGCTCCGCATCCGATGCATCGACCTATGGTCACCTCGTTTCGATCCAGCTGGGCCTGACCACGCTGCGTCTGCAGCATACGCCGAGCCCGACCGCGCCCGCATTCCTGTCGCGTCTTGCCGGCCGCGCGCTCGCGCGCGTCAATGCCCCCGTGCAGGGTTCCGTGCTGAACGAAGGCATGGGCCGTCTGCTCGCGCTGCTCGACGTGCTGGAGAACTATCCGGGCCGTTCGATGGCGGCGACCGGCGCGCCCGCGAGCGAGCCTGCCCCGCAGTCGACCGCACTGGCCGCAACGCAGTTCGCCCGGTCGATGGATGCCGAATCGGCAGATGCCATGCAAATGGCATCGATGGGAGAGTAAGCCTTGTCCATCCTCGGTTCCGATCAGGCCGAAAGCCTGCGCCGCATGCTGGCACCGCGCGTGACGCGGCGCATCGCGGTCGTGGCCAGCGAACCCGGCGCGGGTGCGACAACGGTCGCGCTCGGCTTGTCGAACGCGCTCTCGCTCCAGGGCGAGCGTGTGCTGCTCGTCGATGAAGACCGGCACGGCGCGCGCGCCACGCGGCTGGCCGGGGCCACGCCCCACGCGTCGCTCGCCGACGTGCTTGCCGGACGTACGGCGCTGGCCGAAGCGCTGGGCACACGCCCCGCGAGCGGACTGGCCGTGTTACCGGCGGGCAGCGTGGCGGCCGGCGTCGGGTTCGATGGCCGGGCACTGCCCGACGTGCGCACGGTAGTCATCGACGCGCGCGCCATGCAGGACGGTTCGCTGTCGCCGCTGGCGGGCGCGGCCCATAACTTCGTGATCGTGATGCGGCCCGGTGCCACATCGATCACGGCCGCTTATGCGTGCATCAAGCGGCTGCACCATCTTTATGCGTGCCGGCGCTTCCATCTGGTCGTCAACATGGCGACCAGCGAAGCGGCCGTCGCGGCAATCACCGGGAACCTGGCGCGCACGGCGGGCCAGTACCTCGGTGTGGAAGCGAGCAGTGCGGGCGCGTTGCCAGTCGATCCGCTGGTCGTGCGCGGCCTGCACCTCGGACGCTGCGTGGTGGAGGCCTTTCCGGCCGCCGCGGCCACCACGGCGTTGCGTCGCATGGCCGGCGCCGTCAATGGCTGGCCCCTGCGCGCGGACGCGGCAGCATCGCGAAGCATGGCTGCCGCCATGCCCGCGTAAGTACGACAGCAGTCAACAAGCAGTCAACAAGTAGTCAAGAAAGAAGTCGACAAGAACAAGACCGACCAAAAGCCAGCCGGTACTTCGAACAACGAGGCGCCGGCAGAGTAACCAGCATTAACCGAGAGTTCCACCATGTACACGATTCAGGGAAAGCTCGAACAGGCAGACGTGGTCAAGACACATGCGCCTCTGGTGCGACGCATCGCGTTGCAACTGGCGGCCAAGCTCCCGGCCAGCGTTCAGATCGACGACCTGATCCAGGCCGGCATGATCGGCCTGCTCGATGCGGCCAAGCGCTACGAAGACAACCATGGCGCGCGTTTCGAAACCTACGCGAGCCAGCGCATTCGTGGCGCGATGCTCGACGAGGTGCGCGCGAACGACTGGCAGTCGCGCAGCCTGCGGCAGTTCACGCGCCGCATCGAACGCACGCAGCGAAGCCTCGAGCAGAAGCTCGGCCGCACGCCCGTGGATTCCGAAGTGGCTGCCGAAATGGAATTGCCGCTCGAGGAATATCAGCAACTGCTCAACGAGGTGTACGGCTGCCAGCTGCTGCACTACGAAGACTTCGAGCGATCGGGCGAGGAAGATTTTCTCGACCGGCATCTCGGCGTGACCGACGATGCGAATCCGCTCACGGTGCTGATGGAAAGCGGCATGCGCGAGGCGCTCATTCGCGCGATCGAGAAGCTGCCGGAGCGCGAGAAGCTTGTGCTGTCGCTGTGCTACGACCAGGAACTGAACCTGCGCGAGATCGGCGCCGTGCTCGAGGTGACCGAGTCGCGGGTCTGCCAGATCCGCAGCCAGGCCATTACGCGCCTGCGCAACCAGCTGCGCGGCCTGCTGTGATGCGGCGGCCGGCTCCTGCACCCGCGCTTCTTTGCGCGGCCGTGCTGGCCGCGGCAGCCTCGGCTGGCGCGCTTGCCGCCCCGCCCGACGGCATGACCCGCACCACGCTCGAACTCGGATCGCGCCACGCGTGGAATGCGTCCGTCGTCGGCCCGACCATCACCGGCCGCGGACAGCGCACGCTGTCGGCGCCGATCCAGCCTAGTGGCATGATGCCGCAATCGGAGGGCGTGATCACGTCGGTGCGATGGCGCTACAGCTTCGTGCGTGTGCCGCCGGTCGATCTGCAAGCGTATCTCTGCAATGCCGAGCGATGCGTGCTGCTGTCTTCGCCCGAAGGGAAGACCGATGCATTCCGCGGCGACGATGCGGCGAAAGGGTTCGTGTTTGCCTTTCGCGTCCCCGGACAGGGCATCCTGCCGGCGCTGCAGGGGCGCAGCAACGAGGTCACGGTCAACTACCGCTGATCCAGCGTCATTCGAGCTGTCCTAACGGCAGCGTCAGTCGTGCCTCGAGACCGCCGGCGTGGCGGTTCTCGAGTTGCAGGTCGCCACGCATCGCCAGCGCCAGTCTGCGCGCGATCGCGAGGCCCAGCCCCGTGCCCGGCACGCGTGTGGCCGTCGCCGGCGCGCGATACCACGCGGCAAACACCGCTTCCATTTCCGCGGGCGCGATGCCCGGCCCCGAATCCTGGACGGCAAACTCCAGGCCTCGCGCGTTCACGCGCACGCACAGCCTTACGTGACTGCCGTAGTGCAGCGCGTTGTCGATGAGGTTCACGAGCACACGCCGCAGCGCGTGCGGGCACGTGATCACGGGTTTGCCGACGCGGCCATGCAGTTCGACGACGCGGCCCGTATCGCGATAGTCCTCGACGAGGCGGACGATCAGGCCGTCGGCATCCACGCGGCGCATCGGTTCGGTGGTGCTGCGGCGCAGCCGCGCGCAGGCGAGGCTGGCCTCCACGAGGTCGCGCATCTCGATCAGATCGCGCGTCATCGCGCGGTGCATGTCCTCGTCATCGAGCAGATCGCAGCGCAGCCGCATGCGCTGAAGCGGGGTACGCAGGTCATGCGCGTAAGCGGCCAGCACCTCGAGCAGTTCGGTCTCGCGCTGCGCATTGCGCGTGCGGCAGCCGTTGATCGCGCGCGCGAGCCTGGCCACGGCGGTCACGCCCGTATCGGGCAGCACGGGCGGGCTGCCCTCGCCGCCGTGCGCTTCGATGGCCTTGGCGAGCCGCACGATCGCCATGTGCTGGACGAATGCATGCATCGCGGCGAGCACGCCCAGGCCAGCCAGCGCGGCCAGGATCATGCCCGGCAGGTCCGGATGGAATGTCATGATGGTCTCCTCGTGCCGTAAACGGATCAATCGGATGGATCAATCGGCACGGTAGCGATGACACCACGGGACGCGGCGACGCACCAGCAAACGAGGGTTCGGAGACCCCTTACCAAAGTGTGAGGGCGCTAGGCGGGAGGTCGGAACCCCAGACCGAGCAACTGCATCTTGTGCATGAGATCGGCCACCGAGCAGGCGTCCATCTTGCGCATGGCTTGCCCGCGATGAAGCTTGGCCGTAATCAGCGCGATGCCCATGACGTCGGCAATCTGCTTGTTCATCAGTCCCTTCGCCACGAGTTCCAGCACCTCGCGCTCGCGCGGGGTCAGCGATTCCCAGCCCGCGCGCAGGTCCTTGAGCGAGCGCTCGACCTCGAGGCGCGCCGCATCGCGTTCGATCGCCGATACCACGGCATCGATCATGTCCTGGTCGCGGAAGGGCTTGGCCAGGAAGTCCACGGCCCCGGCCTTCATCGCCTTGACGCTCATCGCGATGTCGCCGTGGGCGGTCATGAAGACGATCGGCATATGCGATTCGCCGCTGTCGGCCAGTGACTTCTGAAATGCAAGTCCACTTTGTCCGCGCAGCCGCACGTCGAGCACGAGGCAGGATGGCGCGTCCGGATGGCGCGGCGCGGCCAGGAACTCCTCGACGGAGCCGTACGCGCGCACTTCCAGGTGGATCGATCGCAGCAGGCTGCTTAGCGCGCCGCGCACGAGCTCGTCGTCATCGACGATATAGGCTACCCGGGCCTCCGCCTTTTCAGGCGTACCGGCCGCGCCGCCCGTGCGGCGGGTGATGCTCCCCGCGGGGCGGGGCGACGGTGCGTGGGTCATGGTGAGAGGAATCAATGCGTGAGGGTGTGAGTGGCAACGGTATCAGAAAGCGCGCCCGGCGGTCACGTCAGGTGTGCGGGCCGTTGCCTGGGCAGCGAGACCGTCGCGCGCGTGCCGCCGTGCTCGCGCGGCACGAAGGCGAGCAGGCCGCCGTGCGCATCGACGATCGAGTTGACGATGGCGAGTCCCATGCCCATGCCATTCTGCTTGGTCGTGAACAACGGCTCGAGCAGGCGGTCCGCGATGGCAGGGTCGATGCCGCACCCGCTGTCCTCCACGATGATGCGCACGACCGCGTCGCCGCGGGCATCGGTGCCGGACACGCAGGTGAGCGAGAGCCGCCGGGCATCGCGGGGGATGCCGGCCATCGATTCGGCGCCGTTCATCAGGAGGTTGATGGCCACCTGCTGGAGCTGGATGCGGTCGCCATGCACGGTCAGGGGCGGCTCCGGGATATGCAGGCTCAGCAGGACACCGAGCGCTTCGAGCGGGCGCGCGACGAAGGTGATGGCCTCATGCAGGGCGTCGCCGAGGTCGATGGGCTCGAAATGGGGCGCCGTCGTGCGCGATTTCGCGCGCAGGTTCTGGAAGACGGCGTTGGCGCGTGTCGCGCTCGCACCGATATGCGCGAGCATCTGGCGCGTCTCGACGATATCGGGTGGATCGTGGTCGAGCCACCGCAGCGCCGCGCTGGCGGAGGTGCTCACGGCGGCCAGCGGCTGTCCCACCTCGTGCACGATGGATGCCACGAGTTCGCCCATCGCGCGGAGCCGGCTGGCGCGCTCGAGCTCGTCGAGCGCCGTGCGCAACTGCGCCTCGGCCCGCGTGCGTTGCGCGTTCTGCTCGAACAGGGCCTCGTAGAGCCGCGCGTTCTCGAGCGCGAATGCCGCCTGCGACGCGATGACCTCGAGCACGCCGGCCTTGGCCGCGGTGAAGACGTTGGCCGCGAGGTTGTTCTCCAGATACAGCACGCCGACGAGCGTCGCGTAGCGCATCAGCGGCACGCACAGGATCGAGCGGGGCTGATGGCGGCGGAGGTACGCGTCCTGCGCATACGTGGACGCATGCGCGTTGGCATCGCGCACGTCGTCGATGACGAGGCGTTCGTGGGTCCGCGCGACGGCCTGCACGATCGATACCGGCAGCACGTCGAACCCCAGCACGGCGGGTTCCTGCGTGACGACGATCGCGCCATCGACCACTTGCGCGCGCGCGGGAACCTGCCACACGCCGTCGCGCACGAGCACGAGCACGCCCTGTTCGGCACCCGCGCTTTCCAGTGCCGTCTGCATCAGCGTATCGACGAGCCGCGCGGGAACGATATTGCTCGCCAGCGCGGTGGAGATGCGCAGCACCGCCTGGACGTCGAGTTCGCGCAGGCGGCCCGCGCCCGGCGTGCCCGTGTCGGTATCGAACAGCCCCGGATGGCGCATCTCCAGCTGACGTACCTTCGCTGTGGCGCCCCAGCGCTCCCATGCGCCGCGCGCGTGGCGCAGATAGGCGTGCGCGGCAATCTCGTCGCCACGGTGCGCATGAAAGTCCGCGGCGAGTTCCGCCGCCAGCGCTTCCACTTGCGTGAAGCCGTGCCGGCGCGCGTGCTGCACGGCGCGCGCATAGGCGTCGCTGGCATCGCCGGGCCGGCCCTGCAGGCGCGAGAGCTGCGCGCTGACGAGCTCCTTGCGCGCGGTGAAATTGTCCGGGCATGCGTGCGCCCAGCGGGACAGGTCGGCGATATGGCGCTCCAGCGCCGCTTCCTGATCCGGATGGCGGAAAGGCAATGCGAGCAACGCCAGCGCGCCATAGAAGGGCAGGTCGCCCGTCTCGACGAACGCACGCGCGGCATCGCCGCACGCTTCCGCGCGGATGCGTGCGGCAAGGGCGTCATCGAGGTCGCCGAACAGCAGGCCGACCTGTAGCCGATGGACCCAGTACGCGCAGTCGACGAGCGTGGCGGGCTGGTCCATGGGCGGTTCGGGCGGCAGCGGTTCCTCGTTCGTGACCGCGTCCTGCAAGCGGCCGAGCAGGGCCCATTGCGCGAGCAGCGAGTTCACCACGAGCTGGAAGTTCGCGTCGCGCGCGATTGCGAGTCCGCGCACGACCGTCGCGCGGACGTCGTCGAGCGCATCGCCCGCGAACAGCATGACGCTGGCCTCGTTGCGCGTGCAGTACACCGCGAACGTATGGTCGCCGCTTTCCACTGTGATGTCGTACGCGCGGCGGATGTAATGGCATCCGGCGCGGGCGGGCATGATCCACGGCACGACGAGCGCGCCGAATGCCATGTACACGCGACCGCGATAGCGCTCGAGGCGGCGCTCGTCGACCAGGTGCAGCGCAAGTTCGCCGAATGCGCGCGAGGCTGCGTAGTCGTCGTAGCGCATGCCGACGATCATGTTCATGCAGACGTAGACGTACGCCGATCCGTCGCAGTGTCCGTAGGCGATGGCGAGGTTGACGCCACGCAGCAGCAACAGGTCGAACATGCGTTGGTCCGTGAACAACGCGGCGGGAACCAGGTCGGCGACGATATCGGTCAGCGCATGCCGTAGCGGGTCGGTGGCCACAGGCAGCGCGCGCAGTCCATGGATGCCGTGCCGGTCGAGCCAGCCGCGCAACTGGGCATGTTCGCGCGCGACGTCGTCGTCGGCAGCCTGCGGCGGCAGGTGAATGCCGGCGCGCGCGAGAAACGCCTGGCCGACGCACAGGGCCATCTCGTACGCGCCGAGCGTCGTGTACAGCGCCACGCGCAGGCGCGCGAGGCCGGCGCCGAATACGCCGTCGCCGGCCGCGGCTTCGAGCGCGGACAACCGTGCCTCCGCGGCCGCGAGCGCACCGGTCATGAATTCTGCTTCGCCGCACAGCATGCGCGCGGTCAAGCCGTCCTCGCTCGCGTCGTCTTCGCCCAGAAAGGCGAGTGCCGTGCGGAAGAATGCGAGCGCCGAATGGTGGGCCGTGGCGGCTTTCGCGTGCAGGCCCGCATCGATGTTGAGCCGCGCGAATGCGCGGCGTTCGTCGGGATCGTCCACGACGGATCGTGCGAGACCGACCTGCGTCGCCATCGAGAAGACGTCGGCCTGCGAGACGGGATGGGCGAGCAGCCGTCGCGCGATGCGCAGATGCCAGGGCGCGCGGGCCTCGAGCGGGATCGAGGCGTAGGCCGCTTCGCGGATACGGTCGTGCGCGAACACCCAGTCGCTGCCATCGCGGTGGATCGCGCCGGCCTCGGCCGCGATGCGCATCGCGCGCTGCGTGGCGGCGGCATCCAGATTCGCGGCGATGGCGATCGTCTCCGTCGATGCGCGATCGCCCAGGCAGGCCAGCAGACGCAGCATGCCCTGCGCGCTGGTCGGCATTTGCTCGAGCCGATGCGCGAGCAGTTCCAGGACGGTGCCGATGCCTGGGTGCGTGACGATCCGATCGAGCTGCCAGCGCCAGCTGGCCGATGCCTCGTCGAACGTCAGCAGTCCGTCGTCGGCCAGCAGGCGCAGCAGCTGCAGCACGTAGAACGGATTGTGTTCGGTCTTGCGGCCGATCTCCTCGCTCAGCGATGCCAGATTGCCGGCATCGTCCATCGCATCTTCCGTTGCGTCACGCGCGTCATACCGCAACGCGCTCGCAAGCCACGCGAGCAGCGCGGGTGGATGCAGCGGGCCGAGCGCGACGCGCACACCGTAGTTGGCCAGCACGCCATTGCGCAACAGATGCTCGGCGCCGACCTCCCGCGCTCGAAAGGCGCCGACAAGCAGCAGCGGCATGGCCGTGGGATGCTGCACGAGCCGTTCGAGTACCTGCAGCGTGCCCACGTCGGCCCATTGCAGGTCGTCGAGCAGCAGGACCAGCGGCCGCGCGCGCGTGGCAAAGCAAGCGAGGAGCCGGGCGATACCCTGCTGCACGCGTTCGCGCTCGATCAGCGGCGATCCGTCCGGCGCGTCGAGCGCATCGGGCATCGGGCCCAGCACGACGGTCAGCGCGGGCAGCAGGGTAGCCAGCGTACGGCCGACCGGCGCCGTGGCCTGGCGAATGCGTTCGCGCCACGCGGCATACTCGTCGTCGGGACAGCCGAGCACGAACTGGAGCAATGGTTCGAGGGCTCGCACGAGGAGGCCGTAGGGCGCACCCCGCCGGCCTTCTTCGCTCTTGACGCTGGCAAGCAGCGGTGTGTAGATGCGGCGCAGGCGCGTGGCGGTCTCGTTGAGCAACGCGGATTTGCCGATGCCCGCGTCGCCGGAGATCCAGACCACGCGCATACGCCCATGTGCCGCGACATCCGCGTAGGCGTCCATCAGTGTCGCCGCTTCCTGCTCGCGGCCGAAGACGCGTTCGGCGTGGCGCAGCCGTTGCAGCGCGGCCTGGCGATCGAACGTGACCGGCGGAATATCGCCGTGCCGGCGTCGCAGCGTGTCGCACTGGCGCAGGTCCGAGAGCAGCTCCATGGCGTTCGCATAGCGCTGGTCGGGGGCCTTCTCGAGCAGCTTCATGACGATGCGCGATAGCGGCTCGGGGACATGCTGGGCAACCGCATGGAGCGGCGCGGGCCGTTGCGTCGCGTGTGCATGCACACATGCGGCGGTATCGGGGTAGTCGAACGGCGGGGCGCCGACGAACAGTTCATGGAGGATGCATCCGAGGGCGTAGAGATCCGCCCGCGCATCGATGCGGATGTTCATGCGGCCCGACAGCTCCGGCGCCATGTAGCGCAGCGCCCGATCGTCCCATTCCTCTTCCGGCTTCGCTTCCGCCTTCCCGTCGCCATTCGCCTGCACGCCGCGGCCACCATCGCCATCGTGGCGGACGGCTGCCCCGAAGCCCGTCACGCGTACCGGCGCATCGGCGTCGCCACCAACGGCCAGGAACCGCCCGGGCGTGAGCGCGCAATGCACGAGCCCCGCCGCATGCATGGCGGCGATGCACGTCACGAGTCGAATCGCAAGGGAGAGTTGATCCGGCAGTAGCCGCGCGGCCGCAAGGGCCAGCGGCTCACCACCGGGGTCCGCGAGCACCAGCACCGTGGTGTCGCCATAAGGCACGAGCGCGCGCGGCAGCACGGCCCAGCGCTCGTCGAGCTGATCGCGCAACGCATACTCGCGCTGCAATGCGTCCAGCGCCCGGTCGCCACGTCCCGCCACCAGCAGGGACGGCGCCCGCGCAGCCGCGGCGCGCTCGAGGCGCGGCGTGCCGCGATACAACTCGATGAAGCTTCGGCTGGAAAGATCGATCATGGGCGCAGGCCGCGTGCAGTCTGCGCATTATAGCCGCGCCACCTACGACACCCGCGCGCTCCCGTCCGGAGCGGACAGCCGAGAGACGGCTTAACCCGCCGCGAGCTGTACGCCCGCGGCCGCGTTCTGCGACTTGCCGTCGCGGCCGTACATCTCGTTGGGATCGGCGCCGCCGTTGCGCAGGACCTGGATGGCTTCCTGCGTGAACTCGAGGTGCGCGTTGACGATCGCGCCGTTGACCTCGTTCGATTCCTTCGCCTTGTGCGCGAAGAACACGATCTTGCGCCATGCGTCGGTCACGGCCGGATCGACCGGGCGGCCGATCAGCAGGCCGCCGGGACCCACGCGCAGACCCAGCGCGATCATCTGCGCCTCACGCGCGGCAGTCTCGCGCGTGAGTGCCTGAGCCAGTTCCACTTTCCGGCTGAGCAGTTCGCTCAGTGCCTGGAAATCATTACGCTTCAGTGCGTCCCGCTCTTCGGCGAGGGCACGGCCAAATGCCAGGATGGCATTGGATTCACGCTTCAGTGTCTGGATCAGGGCTTCTTGGGTCATGTCAGCTAGGTTGTTGAGTGTCGCCCTGGGCGAGCTCACGCAGAGACGCGAGCAACCCGTCGGCGATCTTGCTGGGATCGATCTTGATCCGGCCTTCGGCGATGGCCTGGCGGATCTCCTCGACCTTGGCGGTATCGATATCGTCGTCGGTGTCGTTGACCAGGCGATTGCCGATCTCGCGCACTTGCGCGGCCAGCGGGCTCACGCGCACGCCGCTCAGCGCGGCCGGATCCTGCGGGGTTGCCGCGGCGGCCGCCGGACGGGCAGCATCGCCGGCAGCGTTGTCCGCCGGCCTGGTCGTGGTGGATTGATTGATCTTCACGGGGTGTTCCTTGCTGGTTTCCTCTGACTTAACGGACGGCCGATCCCCAAACTTTAGGGGTTCGATGTGCCTGAACGTACGCTTTCCCACACTTTTTGGGGGAGAGGTCCCGGCATTCTCGCACGCCCCTCCAACGCCGTCCCAACATCGGGGATCCCAACAGCTACTTCAGCCTTCTTCGTACAAATTCGTTAGAACGGTCACTGCTGCAAAACGACCGTATCAGCGTTGCGGACCATCCCGCTCACGACCTGACCGTTGCGCAGGCGCACCTGTACAGACGTGCCCGGCGCGGCATCCGCCAGCACCTTGCCTTCGCTCGTGAGCTGGAACGCATCGCCTTCCACCGCCACGGTCACGGTCTGGCCGGAGCGGACCGCAATCGCCTTCTTCATCAGATCGGTCCGCATCGGCGAACCCGCGGCGATACGGTTGGCCGCCACGGCGCCCGCTACCTGCGACGGATCGGTGACCACCGCGCGCGGCAGCGCGGCCAGATCGCCCTGGCGCAGTTCGAGGTCCGCCACATCGATGGGCTCGCCCGGCGCCATCGCGCGCGCGGCCACGTAGTAATCAGTCAGCACGGACACCCGTGCCTGGATATAGCGCGTCCATGGACGGTCGCCGCCGCAGCGCACGCCGACATTGACGCGGCCCCACGGCGCGGAGCCCGCGGGCAGGAACGGGTCCGGCGCCACGCAGTCGGGCGCACGGCCGCCCGATGGCGGAATCACCTGCACGCTGACCTTGCCGGGCAGGCCGATGGCCTGGCGCAGCAGGAACTGCTCGACCGCGGCGCGAACGGGATCTTCCGGAAAAGGGTTGACGGCCGGTGCAACCTGAACCGGCGTGACCTGCGCCGGCGCGGCCTGCGCGGGCGGGAGGAACGACAAGGCGAGCCCGGCCAGTGCTAGCAGCCGGGCGGCCTGTTGGAAACGAGTCATGAGCGACATCCAGCAAGGATGGGAAAAAACAACTCGACATGGCAACGGTTGCGCGGGCGGGCCGTGCGGCGCCCCGTGAAAGCGCCGTGCGGCCTGATGGCGGGCGCGAACGGCATGCCAGTCAGTGGAGCCCATTGTAGGCAGCCTCGCGCGAGAGCGCGGCGCGAATTGCGCGGATTTCCCATCCCTATTCGGACGATTGGCTCGACAACCCGGCACCTAAGATGGCAACCCTGAAGAAGCCCCATTAGCAGGAAAGGCAGACAGACATGATCGACAGACTCGATGCGGCATTGCGCTTCCAGCAGGATGCGCTGAGCCTCCGTAGCCAGCGGCAATCGGTGATTGCTTCCAACATCGCCCACGCGGATACGCCGGGCTACAAGGCGCGCGACTTCGATTTCGCGAGCAAGCTGAGCGAATCCGTGGAACGCGGCAAGCGCAACGAAGGCCTGTCGCTGTCGACCACGCAGACGCGTCATCTGCCTGCACAGGCGGCCGCGTCGAACGACGACGACCTGCAGTACCGCATTCCGCTGCAGTCGAGCATCGACGGCAACACCGTGGAAATGGATACCGAGCGCGTGGCGTTCGCGGACAACACCGTGCACTACGAGATGGGCCTCACGGTGGTCAGCGGCAAGATCAAGACGATGCTTGCGGCAATCCAGAGCTAAAGACGAAGCCAAGGAGCCAGACCATGCCTTCGATGAGCATTTTCGACGTATCGGGTTCCGCGATGGCGGCCCAGTCGCAACGCATGAACGTGACGGCGTCCAACCTCGCCAACGCGGACAGTGCCGTTGCACCGAACGGCCAGCCGTACCGCGCCAAGCAGGTCATCTTCGGCATGGCGCCGACGCCGGGGCAGACCGACGTGGGCGGCGTGCAGGTGGAGGGCGTGATGGAAGACCCATCGCCGGCGCGGAAGGTCCACAACCCCGCGCATCCGCTGGCTGACGCCAACGGATACGTGACGATGCCGAACGTGAACCCGGTGGAAGAGATGGTGAACATGATCTCCGCCTCGCGTTCGTATCAGGCCAACGTCGAAGTGCTCAACACCGCGAAGACCATGATGCTCAAGACACTGACCATCGGTCAGTGATGTGAACGAAATTCTCTCCAGGACTAGCCGGAAACCACAATGACTTCGACCTCGAGCGTCAGCAACGACAACTCCGCCCTGAACAGCGCCCTCGCGGGGGGCAGTGCAAGCGCGTCCGACATCCAGAACAACTTTCTGAAGATGCTGGTCACGCAGCTGAACAACCAGGACCCGCTCAACCCGATGGACAACTCGCAGCTGACTTCGCAGCTCGCGCAGATCTCCACCGTGAGCGGTCTCCAGAACGTGAACTCCACGCTGAACGCGCTGCTGTCGCAGACCGCGGCCAGCCGCGCGATGGACTCCGCGAACCTGATCGGCCGTACCGTGCTGGTTCCGGGCAGCGCCGTGTCGGTGGACGCGGGCGTGCCGGGCAAGATCGCCATGGACATCCCGAGCACGGCCGATGCGGTGCAGGTGCAGGTGCTGGACGCGAACGGCAACGTCGTTCGCACGATCGACATGAAGGGCCAGACCGCGGGCGTGCACGACATCGCCTGGGACGGCAAGAACGACCAGGGCGGCGCGGTGCCCGATGGCGACTACAAGTTCAAGGTCACGGCCACGGCCGCGGGCAAGGACGTCGGTCCCGTCGCGCTCGTTACCGGCAAGGTGCAGGGCATCAGTGGCGACAGCACCGGCGTGCTGGTCAACCTCGAAGACGGTACCACGGCCAACGTCGACGACGTGCGCCGCATCTCGTAAGTCGGATTCGAATTCTTCACCCGGTCCGCATACGAGTGCGGGCAAATATCGAAAGACAGCCTTAAAAGGGGAAAGTCATGGGTTTTGGTCAAGGGGTAAGCGGTCTGAACGCCGCGGCGTCCAACCTGGACGTGATCGGTAACAACATCGCCAACGCGAACACCGTTGGCTTCAAGGCTTCCACGGCGCAGTTCGCCGACGTCTACGCAGGCTCGAAGATCGGCCTGGGCGTGCGCGTGAACTCGGTGGTGCAGTCGTTCGGTAACGGCAACATCGCCGCATCGGGGCGGAACCTCGACACGGCCATCAGCAACGGCAACGGCTTCTTCCGCCTCGTCAACGAACAAGGTCAGGTGTATTACTCGCGCAACGGCCAGCTGCAGCAGCTGCCGGACGGCCGTCTGGTCAACGCGAGCGGCCTGCAGGTGACGGGTTACGCCGCCGGCCAGACCACGGGCGTACCGCAGCCGATCACGATCAGCAACGCCCAGCTGCCGCCGCAGGCCACCACGCAGATCACCGCGCAGTTCCAGCTGGACTCGCGCAGCACCGTGCCGACCACCGCGTTCGCCACGACGCCGGCCGCGCCGCCCGCACCGGCCGTGCTGCCGACCAAATCCATGTACAACTACACCACGCCGATCACCGCGTACGACTCGCTCGGCAACAAGGTGCAGCTGACCGCCTACTTCTCGAAGTCGGGCGCGGCCCCGACGGTCGCCGGCGGTACCGACTGGACCATGCGCGTGCTGGACGCCAACGGCAATATCGTGGGCGGCACGCCCGTGACGCTGTCGTTCGACAACGCCGGCGTGATGCAGTCCACGACGCCCGCGAACCCGGCGCTGACGCTGCCGGCCGGCAATGGCGCCGCCGCGATGAACATGACGCTGAACCTGACCGGCACCACGCAGTTCGGCGCCGACAACGATCCGAAGTCGATCGTGCAGAACGGTTTCGCATCGGGCTCGCTGCTCGGCTTCAGCGTGCAGGAAGACGGCACGATCCTCGGTTCGTACTCGAACGAGCAGACCCGTTCGCTGGGCACCATCGCGCTGGCCGCATTCGCCAACGCCGAAGGCCTGAAGCCGGAAGGCAACAACGTGTGGTCCTCGACCGGCGCGTCGGGTCCGGAACTGCTCGGCTCGGCCGGCGGTTCGATGGGCACGCTGCAGTCGAACGCGGTGGAGCAATCCAACGTGGACCTTTCGGGCGAACTGGTGAACCTGATCGTCGCGCAACGTAACTACCAGGCGAACGCACAGACCATCAAGGCGCAGGACACGGTCCTGCAGACCCTGGTGAACATCTGACGCGCGCTGACGGACCGCCATGGACCGCCTGATCTATACCGCCCTGTCGGGCGCCAAGCAGATACTCGACCAGCAGGCCGCGGTATCGAACAACCTGGCCAACGCTTCCACGCCGGCCTTCCGCGCGCAGATCAACATGTATCGCGCGGTGCCGGTGGTGGGGCAGGAAACGCAGACCCGCTCGTTCACGCTGGCGTCCACGCCGGGCGCGGACATGAAGGCGGGCCCGCTGACCTACACGGGCCGCGACCTGGACCTCGCGTTCACCGGCAACGGCTGGCTGGCAGTGCAACTGCCGGACGGCACCGAAGCCTATACGCGTGCCGGTTCGCTGCAGGTGTCGGCCGACGGCCAGCTGCAGACCTCCACGGGCCTGCAGGTGCTCGGCGAAGGCGGTCCGATGGCGGTACCGCAGAACGCACAGCTGACCATCGGCAACGATGGCAGCGTGGTGGCGCGTGGCCCGGGCGACCAGCCCAACGGCCTCGCGCAGCTTGGCCGCATTCGTGTGGTCAATGCGCCCCCAGATTCGCTCGCGCGTGGCGACGACGGCCTGTTCCGTCTGCGCCAGGGCGCGGAGCCGCTGCAGGCTGACCCGAGCGTGAAAGTCATTTCGGGCGCGCTGGAAGGCAGCAACGTGAATCCCGTGGAAGCGATGGTGGACATGATCGCCAACGCCCGCCGTTTCGAGATGCAGATGAAGATGATCTCCGGCGTGGATTCGAACGACCAGCGCGCGAACGCGTTGCTGGGCAACAACTGAAGCGCGCAGCACCCGTCACGCTCACAGCAGATACAGAAGGAACAACATGATCCGCTCTCTTTGGATTGCCAAGACCGGTCTCGATGCGCAGCAGACGCAGATGGACGTGATCTCGAACAACCTGGCCAACGTGTCGACCACGGGCTTCAAGCGCAGCCGCGCGGTGTTCGAGGAACTGATGTACCAGACGATCCGCCAGCCCGGAGCGCTGTCGTCCGACCAGACCGTGCTGCCTTCGGGCCTGCAACTCGGTACCGGTGTGCGTCCCGTTGCCACGGAGCGCATCCACACGCAGGGCAACCCGCAGCAAACCGGCAACTCGCGCGACGTCGCGATCATCGGCCAGGGCTTCTTCCAGGTGACGATGCCCGACGGCACCACGTCGTACACGCGTGACGGTTCGTTCCAGGTGGACCCGAACGGCCAGCTGACCACGTCGAGCGGCTTCGTGCTGAACCCGGCCATCACGCTGCCGGCCAACTACACGTCGCTGTCCATCGCACGCGACGGCACGGTGACCGTGACCACGCCGGGCCAGACCAACGCCGTCAACGTCGGCCAGATCCAGCTCGCCACGTTCCCGAACCCGACCGGCCTCGAAAGCCTGGGCGAGAACCTGTACGCGCAGACCGACGCCTCGGGCGCGCCCAACACGTCCGTGCCCGGCCTGAATGGCGCCGGCACGCTGCAGGGCGGCTACGTGGAATCGTCCAACGTGAACGTGGTGGAAGAACTGGTCAGCATGATCCAGACCCAGCGCGCTTACGAGATCAACAGCAAGGCCGTGCAGACGTCTGACCAGATGCTGCAGCGCCTGACCCAGATGGGATGACAGTGATGAGTCAAGCCACCCAGGTGTCCCGCATGGGCACGATCGCGCTGTATTGCCTGACCGGCATCGCCGTGCTGGCCACCGGTGGCTGCGCGCTGATTCCCAAGGAGCCGCTCGTCCAGCTGCCGACCACCGCGCGCGCGGAACAGCGCAACGTGATCTCGCCGTCCGGCTCCATCTTCCAGGCGTCGTACGCGGGCAACCCGCTGTTCGAGGATCGCCGTCCGCGCAACGTTGGCGACATCCTGACGATCGTGATCAACGAGAACGTCAACGCCACCAAGGCATCGGGAACCAACGCAAGCCGTACCGGCAACACCAATCTTGCCTTCAACGCGGTGCCCAGGGCGTTCGGCGGGCTGTTCAGCTCGTCCCAGAACGCGGACATCAGCGGCGCCAACGGGATGAAGGCCAGCGGCGGTGCATCGGCCGCGAACACGTTCAACGGCACCATTACCGTGACCGTGCTGGAAGTGCTGCCGAACGGCAACCTGGTGGTATCCGGCGAGAAGCAGATGGCCATCAACCAGGGCGCGGAATTCATCCGGTTCTCGGGCGTGGTGAATCCGCGCACGATTACCGGCGACAACGCCGTACCGTCCACGCAGGTGGCCGATGCGCGCATCGAGTACACCGCCAAGGGGTACATCGACGAAGTGCAGAACATGGGCTGGCTCCAGCGCTTCTTCCTCAATGTCTTACCGTACTGATCCCGCCATGCTTTCGCCTTCGAATACTCATCCGAACGTTCGGGCGTCTCTCGTAGCTTCGCTCATCAGCGTGCTGATCTTCGCGCTGATGGTCGCGCTCGTGCTCGGCGCCACCGTGGGCAGCGCACGCGCGGAGCGCCTGAAGAACCTGGTCAACTTCCAGGGCGTGCGAGACAATCCGCTCGTGGGCTACGGCCTCGTCGTGGGCCTCGACAACACGGGCGACCAGACCACCCAGACGCCGTTCACGACGCAGAGCTTGACCAACATGCTCTCGCAGCTCGGCGTGACGCTGCCCGCCGGCCGCAACATGCAGCTCAAGAACGTGGCCGCGGTGATGGTGACCGCCACGCTGCCGCCGTTCGCGCAGCCGGGCAGCCAGCTCGACGTCGTGGTGTCGTCGATGGGTAACGCCAAGAGCCTGCGCGGCGGCACGCTGCTCATGACGCCGCTCAAGGGCGCCGACGGCCAGGTCTACGCGATCGCACAGGGCAACCTGCTCGTGGGCGGCGCCGGCGCCGCGGCCAATGGCAGCAAGGTGCAGATCAACCAGCTCGCGGTCGGCCGCATCGCCAACGGTGGCGTGGTCGAGCGCGCGGTGCCGTCGTTCCAGCCGGAAGGCGGCTACCTGAACCTCGAACTCAAGGACACCGATTTCGGCACGGCCGAGCGCGTGATCGAGGCCATCAACCGCACGATGGGCCCCGGCGTGGCACAGGCCGTCGATGGCCGCGTGGTGCAGCTGCGCACGCCGCAGACGCCCACCGAGCGGGTCAACTTCCTCGCGCGCATCGAGAACATCGACGTGACGCGCGCACGGGGTCCCGCCAAGGTTATCCTCAACGCGCGGACCGGTTCCATCGTGATGAACCAGGCGGTGACGGTGGAAGACTGCGCGATCGCGCATGGCAACCTCTCCGTGGTCATCAACACGCAGCCGGTGATCAGCCAGCCCGCGCCGTTCAGCGGCGGCCAGACTGTCGTGGCGCCGGTGTCGCAGATCGACCTCAAGCAAGGTGGCGGTTCGCTGCAGATCGTCAAGGCGGGCGCTTCGCTCGCGGCCGTGGTCAAGGGCCTGAACGCGCTCGGCGCGACGCCCGCGGACCTGCAGACGATTCTGGAAGCGATGCGCGCATCGGGCGCGCTGCGCGCGGAACTGGAGATCATCTGATGGCGCTGGACACCTCCGCTGGCGACATTTCGCAGCGCTTCGCGCTTGACACGCAGGGCTTCGAGGCGCTGAAGAACCAGGCGCGCGCCGGCAACAACGAGCAGACACTCAAGAACGCGGCCAAGCAGTTCGAAGCCGTGTTCACGCAGATGGTGCTCAAGAGCATGCGCGATGCCACGCCGCAGGATGGCATGTTCGACAGCCAGCAGACCAAGCTGTACATGTCGATGATGGACCAGCAGCTCTCCCAGCAGATGTCCTCGCGTGGCATCGGCCTCGCCGACGTGATGTACCGCCAGCTCGCGCGCGCCGCGGGTGTGCAGGTACCGCAGGCGATGCCCGGCGTGACGGGCGCGCAGGCCGCCGCCAGCGCGCAGAACGCGCAACTGGCCGCGATGCTCGACAGCCGTGGCGCCACCGACGCCGATGGGCCGCCGCCCGTCGGCACGGTCGTGCAGGGCGGTTCGTGGAGCCCGGGCACGGGCGTGCGGCAGTATCAATCCGCCAGCGAGTGGCAGGGCGGACAGACCGCGCTCGGCCAGTTGCCCGAGGACTCGCCGGCCCATATCAGCGAATTCGTGAACCGCATGGCCGCGCCGGCCATGGCGGCGTCCCGCGCCACCGGCGTGCCGGCCAAGCTCATCGTCGGCCAGGCCGCGCTCGAGTCGGGCTGGGGCCGCCGCGAGATTACGAACGCCGACGGCAGCACCACATTCAACGTGTTCGGCATCAAGGCCGGCGCGAACTGGCGCGGCCCGGTGGCCGAAGTCATGACGACGGAATACGTCGATGGGCAGCCGCAAAAAGTTCGCGCTCGCTTCCGTGCGTACGGTTCCTACGACGAGGCATGCGCCGACTACGCGCGCCTGCTGACGACCAATCCGCGCTATGCGGGCGTGGTCGCCGCCAACAACGCCGACGAGGCGGCGCATGGCCTGCAGCGCGCGGGCTACGCCACCGATCCGGCGTATGGCGAGAAGCTTGTGCGGATCATGAAGAAGGTATCGACGTAGTTTCGGCGGCCTGCGGCCCCCGCGTCGATGGCGTGCCGCCCGTCCCTCGCTCCGCGCGGGGCGGGGTTCAACACGTCCGTATCTTCGGTGAACGCGTCTCTAACCTGTAATAAAACCCAATAAAAGCCCAGTAAAGCCGAACGAAGCGGGATGGAATGCGAAGCTAAAGTCCCGCCGGGTTTCTGCCGTTATCTAGCACATTCACCGCCCTCGGCCGTGTGCCGAAGGTAGCCAACTGATCCGGGGTCAGAGCAAATGTCTCTCTTCAATATCGGTCTTTCGGGGCTCA
Organism: Cupriavidus pauculus; assembly: GCF_008693385.1. Lineage (NCBI taxonomy): Bacteria > Pseudomonadati > Pseudomonadota > Betaproteobacteria > Burkholderiales > Burkholderiaceae > Cupriavidus > Cupriavidus pauculus. The sequence continues at coordinate 1,665,494 of NZ_CP044067.1, read as the reverse complement.
ACGTCGCGCAGAACGCGCTCTCGACGGCTGGCCACAACTTCGCGAACGCCGCTACGTCCGGCTATACGCGCCAGAACACGATCATCGCGTCGGCCGGTGGCCAGATGCGCGGCTCCGGCTTCTATGGCCAGGGCGCCAATACGCTGTCCGTGCAGCGCGTCTACGATTCGTTCCTGACCAATCAGCTGCGTGGCGCCACGTCCGCCAGCGCGCAGCTGTCCACGTACTCGGACCAGATTTCCCAGATCGACGATCTGCTCGCCGACCAGAAGGGCGGTCTCGCGCCGCTGATGCAGAAGTTCTTCGCTTCGGTGCAGGCGGTGTCGGACACGCCGTCCGATCCGGCAACGCGTCAGGGCATGCTGTCGGCCGCGCAGGCGCTGGCTGGCCAGATCAAGTCCGCCAGCAGCTATTTCAAGCAACTGCAGGACGGTGTGAACCAGCAGATCTCGACCACGGTCGATCAGGTCAATACGTACACCGCGCAGATCGCGAAGCTGAACACCGAGATCACGCGCATGAGCGCGCAGGCCGGCGGTCAGCCGCCCAACGACCTGCTGGACCAGCGCGACCAGATCGTCCAGCAGCTCAACGGCCTCATCGGCGCCAAGGTCGTGGTGCAGGACGGCGGTACCTCGTACAACATCCTCACCGCCAACGGCCAGCCGCTGGTGATGGGTTCCGATTCGTACAACCTCAAGGCCGTGCAGTCCGCTTCCGACGGCAGCCGTACGGAAATCGCCTTCACGCTGCCCAATGGCTCCGTGCAGGAAGCCGATGAAGGCGCGATCAACGGCGGTTCGCTCGGCGGCCTGCTCCAGTTCCGCAGCGATTCGCTGGACGGCGCGCAGAACGCGATCGGCCGCATCTCGATCGCGCTGGGCCAGACGTTCAACGACCAGCACAAGCTCGGTCTCGACCTGAACGGTGCCGTGGGCACCGACATGTTCGCGATCGGCGGCCCGACCGTCTACGGCAAGCAGGGCAATACGGGCACCGCGACGGTGTCCGCGCAGATCACGAACGCGGGCGCGCTGACGACCAGCGACTACACGCTGAAGTTCGACGGCACCAACTACTCGCTGCTGCGCAAGTCGGACAACAAGGTCGTGGCGACCGCGGGCGGTCCCGCGCCGATGACGCTCACCGCGGACGGCGTCAGCATCAACGTGGGCGCCGGCATGGCCGCCAACGACTCGTTCGAGATCCAGCCGACCCGCAACGCGGGCTCGAGCTTCGACGTGCTGATCAGCGACCCGGCCAAGGTTGCCGCCGCGTCGCCGGCGCGTGCCGATGCCACCACGACCAACGTGGGCAACGCGGCTGCCAAGCTGACCAACGTCGCGCAAGGTTTCACGCCGTTCGCCAGCAAGATCACGGCCACGTGGAGCAGCGCGACGTCGAGCTACACGTTCACCGATGCCGCCGGTACGCCGCTGGCGCCGCAGCCGACCCCGACGCCCAACGGCGCGAACGTCGACTACACGATCAACGGCATGACGTTCAGCTTCAGCGGCACGCCGAGCAACGGCGACAAGATCACGCTGTCGAACAACTCGGGCGCGGTGTCCGACAACGGCAACATGCTCGCGCTGGCCAAGCTGCAGACGGCCAAGACGATCAACGGCGTGGCGAGCTTCAACGATGCCTACGCGCAGCTCGTGAACGACGTCGGCAGCAAGGCGCAGTCGGTCAAGATCCAGTCCACGTCGCAAGACAGCGTGACCACGCAGATCTACAACGCGCAGCAATCGGTGTCCGGCGTGAACATGGACGAAGAAACGGTCAACATGCTGCAGTTCCAGCAGCTGTACCAGGCCAATGCGCGCGTGATCCAGACGGCCAGCACGATCTTCGACACGCTCATCAGCATTGCCTGACGACAGAACCCAAGGAACTGAAGGAAACTCGCCATGATTACCCGCGTAGCCACTTCCACCCTGTACACCCAGGGCGTGTCGTCGATGAACAACCAGCAGTCGTCGCTGCTGCACGTGCAGCAGCAGCTGGGTACCGGCCGCCGCGTGCTGAACCCGTCGGACGATCCGGTTGCGGCCACCCGCATCCTGGGCATCAAGCAGGCCACTTCCGTCAACGCGCAGTACACCACCACGCGCAGGCAGGCGGACTCGACGCTCGGCCTGGCGGAGAACTCGCTCAAGACGATCACCACGACCATCCAGAACATTCAGACGCTGCTCGTGAACGCGGGTAACGGCACGATGTCGGACACCGACCGCGCGTCGCTGGCCACGGCCCTGCAAGGCCAGTACGACCAGTTGCTCGGTCTGGCCAATGCCGACGACGGCAATGGCAACTACCTGTTCGCGGGCCTGCAGTCCAGCACCGCGCCGTTCACGAAGAACGCCTCGGGCGGCGTGGTGTATCAGGGCGACACCGGTCACCAGCTGCTGCAGGTCGACGTCGCGCGCCAGATGCAGGCCACCAACAATGGCGCCGAGATCTTCCAGAGCGTGACGGCCAACGCTGGCTACGTGCTGCAGGGCAACGCGGGCAATACGGGCAATGCCACGTACAGCGCGATCTCGGCATCGGATCCGACGAACGCCGCTTATGGCCACTCGTTCACGCTGAACTTCGCGCCGGACGGCACGGGCCGCATGCAGTATTCGATTACCGACAACAGCCTGCCGACGCCGGCGGTGGTGGTCGGCCCGGTCAACTACAACGAGAACGAAGCGATCTCGGTGGGCGGCGTGACGTTCTCCGTCAAGGGCACCCCGGCCAACGGCGACACGATGACGATCAAGCCCGCGCAGCAGGCCGGCGCGGACATGTTCGCCAACCTGCAGAACGTGATCGACACGCTCAAGCAGCCGCTCAGCAGCGATAGCGCCAACGCCAACCTGCAGAACGTGCTGGCCACGGGCATCCGCCAGTTCTCGAACTCGCTCGACAACGTCCTGACGGTCCGCTCGTCGGTCGGCTCGCGCATGCAGGAACTGGATGCGCTGGACACCATCGGCACCAACCGCGACCTGAGCAACGAAGCCGTCCGCTCGAACCTCGAAGACCTCGACTACGCGTCGGCCATCGCCGAGTACTATCAGCGCTCGACGGCGCTGCAGGGCGCGCAGCAGTCGTTCATCCAGATCCAGGGCATGAACCTGTTCAAGTTCCTGTGACGGTATGCGGGCCTGCGGACCCGCCTTGCTGTGCCGCTGAGCAATTAAGTGCGTCAATCTCCCACAATAAAGCGAGGCAGGCTGAACATCGAGCTGACGGCGGGTCCTTGCCTAGCGAGGATCTGCCTCAGTTTATTGTCGGTGCCGACGTGTCAGCAATATCTCCACAGAAAGACCGCTGAGTCTTGAAAACTGTTGGATTCGTTTAAAAAATCCCTTCTCGACGGTTGTTCTAACTGTCAAAACACACCTACTCTGCTACCTCACACAAATGCGATGCCACGCGCTCGACTTGAGCGTAAATCGCATGGCAGCAACAGCAGTCGAAGGCCGCGAGCAAGGGGACGTTCATTCCACTGCGCTTCGCCGAAGGCGAAGCGTTCTGCAACGAGGTGTCTGCTTCGTATTCCGTCCGCCGATCGGCAAGAGGGGCATGTACGCGGAGTACGGTCACATCGGTCAACGCGGCGATCGCGAGTACAGCAACCTGGAGCGCGTCACCAGCGTATTTGCCGGCGACTCGAGATCTCCAGATAGCGGCGAGCGCCGCGAAGGGTTAGCTCCCGCGAGAATTCAGGCCTGCAAAAACCATCCGGGTAAACTGCTCGCCGTTGAAGACGAAATTTCCCCATTTGTCATCGAAGGCAGCTGTCGGTCGAGCAGCAACGATTTCGTCGATGTTCTTGCCCTGATGTTTTAGCGCTGCCACATTTGCGCGGACGGTGACGAGCATATCGCGGAATGCGATCAACTGAGCGCGAGTACCCACCGCGCCGTGACCGGGTACCACGATCGTGTGGTCCGTCGTCCGAGCGACGGCTTCGCTGGCCCATTTGATGGCGCCGTCGATGCTGCCACCGTCCTCGTTATCGATGTACGGATAGAAGCCGTTCCAGAAGGTATCGCCAAGCGCCAGAACATCGGCATCCTTGAAATAGACCCACAAGTCGCCGTCGGTATGGCCGTATCCGAAGTTCTCGACATCAATCGTGGTGCCTGCGAAGTCGAACTCCTTTCTGTCGTCAATCAATACGGTCGGGCGTGCCGCCGCGGGGACGGGATCGAAGGTCCAATTCCACGCGTTCACATGCGTCGTCTCGGTCAAGTGCCGCGCTGTATTCTCATGGGCAACAATAGTGGCCCCGGCTTCATGCATCCACGCATTGCCGTCGGTGTGGTCCCAATGCCAATGCGTGTTGACCACGTAACGGATCGGTGCGTCTCCTAGCCGATCGAGCGCGGCCCGAACCTTCTCATGCTTCTTGCTGATGCCAGCGTCAACGAGGAACTTGCCGTCTTTGCCCGTCAGGACGGTAATGTTGCCGCCGGAACCCATCAGGACGGTCACACCGCCGCGCAGCGGCTTCGCGACGATGTCTTCATCGGCACGGCGCAGATATCTGGCGCCGGCTCCGGTATGGAAGTAATCATCCGGTGCGGCGGCCGCGTACGCATGTGAAGCGCCAAATGCAAGCAGCACCAGTGCCCGTGCGGCGGATAGCTTCAATTCGGACATTTTGGTGGTATTGAGACGAGACATGAGGCACTTCCTTGCGGGAATGATGAATAGCAGTGAGCATAAGGATCTCCGGGCTGCGTGGATATTCCCCAGATCCGCAATCCATCCCTGCGAAAATGCACAGATGATCGATTGGGAAAGCATGCGTTACTTTCTGGCCGTCGCTCGCCTGGGAACGATGTCAGGTGCGGCACGCTACCTCCAGGTTGATCACGCCACGATCAGCCGTCGTCTCGGTGTGCTGGAGGCGAAGATCCAGGCCCGTCTGATCGAACGGCTGCCCAGGGCGTGCAGGCTCACGCCGCTGGGCCAGCGCATATACGAACTCGCGCAGGCGATGGAAGAGGGCGCCTACGCTATCGAGCGACTACTGGATGCCAGCCGTAGTCCGCCCAGCGGCAAGGTAACGGTGAGCGCGCCGCCCGCGCTGATAGCCAGTCTCCTGTTAAAGCACCTCGCAGCTTTTCGGCGCTCAAATCCCGGCATTCAGCTATCCATTTGCGGCGAGGCGCGGCAGGTGTCTCTGAGCCGTCGGGAAGCGGATGTCGTCCTGAGAATGACGCGTCCGGAGGAGCCCGCTAGCGTTGTGCGAAAGCTGGGGCGCGTGTCGTTTGGCTTGTACGCGAGCAAGGACTATCCACATTTGCACGACCCATCCGCGTGGGAGTTCATCGGCTACGACGCGGGATTCACTGGCGTGCGGCAACGCGCTTGGCTGACGGGGGTTGCAGAGGGAAGACCCATAGCCTGCGAGATCAGCGATATCAACAACCACCTGGTAGCAGCGCGAGCAGGCGCTGGTGTGGCGGGTTTGCCTGACTTCCTGGCGGAGCGCGATGCGACGCTACAGCGCCTCTCGCACAATGGCGAAGCGTTCTTTCAGGACATCTGGATGGCGGTGCATCGCGACCTGCGCCATTCACCCCAGATACGCGTCGTTATGGATTTTCTGCTGCGCACCTTTGCCGATCATCCGGCTCTCACGTGGGAGCTCTCCAGTCAGAGAAACCCGGGGGAATCAGATCTCCCAGCGGGAACTTAGGATGACCCGGCAGAGATCGACGCGCCGGAAGCTGGGATCCTTGTGCGCCAGGAAGTCGTCGTTGAACGTGCCGAAGGTGCTGGCCGGACGGTGCGCCATGCCTGCGTAGAACGTATCGATCATGCGTGTGCCGAAGCCCTCGCCGCGCGGGTAGGCGGACACCACTGCATTGCGCTGTGCTTCGGTGAAGTCCTCGTAGCCGCGCCCGGCCACATCCATGCCGGCGCCAGCCTGAAGGAGGGCGATTTCGGGATGCAAATGCTCAGGAATGCCGGGCGTGGTGTGCAACGCGATGGCCAGCCATACCCTCTCGACGTCCGCCTCGGGAATGCCATGGCTACGCAGGAAATCGCGCGCCGCGTGTGCACCATCGACTTCGAAGCGCAACTGGCTGTCGCGATAACGGGCGGTGAGGCCGACGTCATGGAACATAGCCGCGATGTAGAGCATCTCGGAGTCGAAGCTCAACGCGCGGCGCGAGCCGATCATGGCGCCCCACAGGTAGACGCGCACCGAGTGAGCAAACAGCATCTCGCTCTCGGTATCGCGGATCAGCTGGTTGGCGGCCTTGACAAGAGCGCTGTCGGGGATGTCAATGACGGGCATGATGGCAACAGCCTATCATCGGGCGCACAACGTGGGGCGTAATGCGGCACGTCGGAAACCGACATGCCGTACGGAATCGGACGCTCGCGCCTACTCTGCAACTAGCGCTCGGTACACAGCTCGATCGGCGCCACCGTCGCAAATGTGTCTAGGGCGGTCTCAGATGTCGGAGCCCGCAGCAGAATGTTGGCACGGACGTTGCCGCAGGGCGGTGGCGCCGGACAACAGCGGCCGAGTCCACGGGTAGGGCGGGGGGGCGCACGCCGATTGGCTTCGTAGCACCGGCTTTGAGGGCGAGCTGGCCACGACCGGATCCTGGCCGGGAAACCTGGACGTCGGCGTTGCCCGCAGTCGCGACCGTCGCGGAACGATCCTGGGCAGCCACTCCCACTGTCCTCGGTGAATCTCCGAAATCTCGCTGGAGGCGCCGGTCACTTTTAACCGTCCGTTATGGCGTAGAAGCGATAGAAGTCCGAAATGGGTGCCTCGACTGCAAGCGCTTGTAACGGGAACGCGAGGTGCAAGTCTCTCGTGTCCGAAATACCAGCCAGTGCGCTTTCAAATTCATGCACGCCGTTTCGGCGGAGCATGCCACTGCGATCGAGAAACTGGCCCCAAAGCGATACATGTCGAAAGCGCGGCGACGTCAGTTGGGCGCTTGCGACGTAGGAGTCAGGAAAGCATCGCTGATAGGCGGGTAAGTTGTATAGCCACGACGTCCCGACCACTCGTGTTGCTCCAGGCGTGTTCCGCTTCACGTGCTCAAAGATTGACCGGAGCTCGGCGAGTCGCGCGTGTAGCTGCTCGGCACCTAATGGAGATGCGACGGAACCTTTGACGTTTCGAAAGTGAATCCGTACGCATTCGGCATTTTGCATTGCATGGGAGAAACATCCAGAGGCCGCCGCAGGCCGTGAGTCTTCTCCTTGAGCAACGTAGAAGCGATAGGTCCAATCGTAGAGGTCATCGGCGCGAACTAGTCCTTCGATGTAGCGGCGCCAGGTGGGATGGGCGTGTGAAAAGTCCCGGCCAAGCCCAAAACGGATATATAGGTTCGTATAGTCGAGAAGCGCCCGATCGAGCGGCAATCTCGCGAGCTTGGCCACGGTGCGTGCAAAATCAATCTGCAATGCGAAGAATTCCTTGCTGTAGATCACTAGTGTTCACCGCTTACGGCTTGATAGATTGAAGACCGCATTCTATTTCGACGACCGCTCCGAATGGGTGTCGGCTAGCGGAAGGCCAAGTTTCGACTGTCTCAAAATGGCTGATCTGAGACGCCCACGGGCGGGGTATGATCACGGGTCGACGCCGCTAGCCCACCGGCAGCAATCGACCCATCTGAGCCGTTGAAGACCCCCGCCATCTGTGTCAGCAATCTGACGCAATGCAATCTTCCGTGCCCAGCCGTAGGTCCATGAGCGAGGTGGATTTGCAGGATTCTATTGCTACGGGACACCCAGCACTCGAAGGAGCTGGAGCAGGAGAACAACAAGCGCAAGCGCGGTTGCTGGCAGGGTCAGTGCGCGACTTTTGTCAGGACGTCGTTGTCAGTGTGGACGAAAGGCTTTCCGTACACGAACAACGACGTTTCATATCTGTACTTCAGTGTGGAACCCGAGACGTCGAGCGTGACCTTGACCGAGTTGGTCGCGTCGTTTCGGATCATATATTGCGCCTGCGCGATCCCCTGGCTACGTGTTGTTAAAACCAGGGGCGAGGCCGGGCGTCCTTCCGCCACAAAGCACACGGACCTTGGTATGCAAGAGGTGTCATAGATAAGGTTGTTTGTCTTGTCGTAAGTGAGATAGCCGATCTGATCGTGAAACCAGTGATTGTTGCTCTTCCTGTAGATCGCCTGGTGGTAGGAAAGCGAGATAAGGGACTCCGAACTATTGTTGGTGTCGGGGATGTTGGGCCGGAACGTAATGATCTCGTAAAAGGGAGAGCTGGCCTTGCCGCCTTTCCCGACGGCAGACCCCACCTGTCCGGGAGCGACATCCAGCCCCGCTCCGGGTACGGATTTCCAGGTGCCAATCAGCGGCGTGAGGGGGCCGTAGTCCTGGACCTTGCCATTGATCACGATCTTCGGTGACACACCGTGGGCAAATGCAGTCGTGCACACAGACAGCGCGAGAGCCGCGGTGACGAGGCCAGACAGGATCTTGAGTTGCGGTTCCATGAGTGCTGCGGCGCGCCGATGTTTGGATAACCTCCACTATCGAAGGCGTGCGACGTCCGAAGGGTTACCGGCTCATTACAAAGCTGTCAGCAAGTGTAGAGCGGCGCACCGCCAATCGCAGAAACTCGAACAAGCCTAAAGGTCCCGTATTCCCACACCGTAATAGTGGGTATCCGGCGGCTTTGCCACTCGGCATGCCGAGTCGGGCCATTGAAGAGGCTTACATCGTTGCAGAACAATCAACCTGTCACCAAACGCGAATTCGAACTGCCAGACAACGCGACGCTGATGTCGACGACCGACACGCGTAGCCACATCACCTACGCGAACAGCGCCTTCGTCGAGGTCAGCGGCTTCGGAGCCGACGAACTTCAGGGCAAGCCGCACAACATCGTGCGCCATCCCGACATGCCCGAAGAAGCTTTCGCCGACATGTGGTCCACCCTCAAGGGCGGGGAACCCTGGACCGCGCTCGTGAAAAACCGGCGCAAGAATGGTGATTATTACTGGGTGCGCGCCAACGCCGTTCCCGTCATTCGCGATGGCCAGCCAGTCGGTTATATGTCCGTACGGACCAAGGCGACAGCAGCAGAGATCGAGCACGCCGACACGCTCTATCGCCGCTTTCGCGAAGGCAACGCGGGCCACATCCGCTTTCACAAGGGCCTGATCGTCAGGGCCGGCCCCACGCGATGGATGTCCGCACTCCAGACGATGAGCGTGCGCTGGCGGATCCGTTCTGCCCTCATGATCATGGTCCCTTCGATCGTCATCAGCGCGTGGGCACTTGGCATCGCCGGTGTCGCCCTCGGAGGCCTGGCCGCTGTGGTGACCTTCGTTGCGCTACTCGTTTCCATGTGGCTCGAAGCGCAAATCTCGCGGCCGCTCGAGCGGATGCGGGACCAGGCGCTGCGGGTCGCATCGGGGGAAAGCCAGCAGGTCGATCCCCTCGATCGCGTCGACGAGATTGGCATGACGCTGCGGACCATCAGTCAGCTGGGTCTGATGTTCCGCTGGCTGATTGACGACGTGAGCGGACAAGTCTTCAACGTTCAGTCGGGCAGCAACGAGATCGCACAGGGTAACAACGATCTCAGGTCGCGCACCGAGCAGGCGGCGACGAACGTGCAGGACACCGCATCGTCCATGACGGAGATGACCGCGACCGTTCAGAGCAATGCGGAAACCGCGATCCAGGCAACGCAGCTGTCGGAGGCGGCGAGCGTGGCCGCAGCCAGGGGCGGGCAGGCGATGTCCGAGGTCGTGACCACGATGCACGAGATCACGGCCAGTTCGCAAAAGATTGCCGACATCGTCGCCATCATCGATGAAATCGCCTTCCAGACGAACATCCTCGCGCTGAATGCCGCGGTGGAGGCAGCGCGTGCCGGTGAGCAAGGACGAGGCTTCGCGGTGGTCGCCGGAGAAGTTCGCGCGCTGGCGCAGCGTAGCGCCGGGGCGGCGAAGGAGATCGCTGCGCTGATCAGCAAAAGCGTCGGAAAGGTCGACTCCGGTGCAAAGCTGGTGGATGAGGCCGGCAAGACGATGGACGATATCGTTGTTCAAGTGAAGCGCGTCTCCGATCTGATCGCCGATATCAGCGCGGCTACCAACGAACAAAGCAGCGGTATTACGCAGGTCGGTCAAGCCGTCAGCGAACTGGACCACATCACGCAACAGAACGCGGCGCTGGTCGAGGAAAGTGCCGCCGCGGCGGAAAGCCTCAGGCAACAGGCAACTCGGCTGGTGGAAGCCGTCAGCGTTTTCCGCTGAAGAACTTGCCCTCTCGTGCTATCCCGAGCTAACTCGAGGTAGCACGCGGAGCACCCATCGCAGCGATCGAACGCCGGTATCCCTCCGGGAGATTGCCCGGCAAAGCATTCGGCGCGAACAGGCCGACGCGCTTGTGTTCGCTGCTTAGAACGGGTTCGAAAGCTCCCTGGAGTACGCAGGAGTAGGTCGCGATAAAGACGTGCCTGCCGGGGATCACCTCGAAGAGATAGGTATCGACAACGCCGCCAACGACTACCTGCAGACCCAGTTCTTCACTGATCTCGCGCGCGAGGCAGTCCACTGGAGTTTCCCCGACTTCGATGCGTCCGCCAGGCAGTTCCCACTCGTCGCGTTCGTTCATCAAGAGAACGACGTCGCCCGTAGCGGTCGAGATCACGCCTTTCACTGAAACTGGATACATCGGATTCCTGGATGGACTAGAGAAAGCGACCGAGTCTATACCGGAGCTGTGACTGCCGCGAAGTATAGGAATAGGACGCCAGCAAATCAGTCATCGGTGCCAATCGAACCATGATCATTGCCCAGTGATCCTGACTGGAAACCGGATGCGATCTCAGCAGCAAGCCGTGAGCAAGGTTTCCTCGACCGTGAGAGGATACTGGTCTTCATCACCAACCAAGGGACCACGAAATGACCACCAGACAGGAAAGGGCGATCCTCGCAGGCGGCTGCTTTTGGGGCATGCAGGACTTGATTCGCCGTTACCCGGGCGTGATCTCGACGCGCGTGGGCTATAGCGGTGGCGATGTTCCGAACGCGACCTACCGTAATCACGGCACGCATGCCGAGGCGATCGAGATCCTGTTCGACCCGGACAAGATCAGCTTCCGTCAGATCCTGGAGTTCTTTTTCCAGATCCACGATCCGAGCACGCTGAATCGCCAGGGCAACGATCGCGGCCTGAGCTACCGATCGGCAATCTTCTATACGAGCGACGAGCAGAAGAAGGTCGCCGAACAAACCATCGTGGACGTCGATGCGTCAGGTCTGTGGCCGGGCAAAGTGGTGACCGAACTCGCGCCCGCTGGCCCGTTCTGGGAAGCCGAGCCGGAGCACCAGGATTATCTGGAACGGATCCCCGATGGCTATACCTGCCACTTCGTGCGCAAGGATTGGCAGTTGCCTACCGCCGTCAAGCCGGTTGCGTGAGGGGCTCGTTGTCACCGCCTGGAGAAGCGCTTTCTCCCTTACTTGCCGTGGCACTTCTTGAACTTTTTGCCGCTGCCGCAAGGGCACGGGTCGTTGCGGCCGGGCTGGTCGCCTGACACCACGGCCTCCACGCGCGGGCCCAGGCTCTTCCAGATCTGGCGCAGGTCGTAGATCGCCCAGATCGCCTCTCCGAAGGTTTCCACGCGCGCCATGCTCGTGCTGGGCGGGCCGTCCTCGCTGTACATGCAGACCTCGGGCTCGCCGGTATCGTCCTCGGCGAGGGCGACGATGCACTCGAGCGCCTCGTCCAACCACCGGGCGACCTCCTTGTCGCGCGGGGCGGCCCACTCCTCGGGCCAGTTCTCCACCACGAACATGAAGCCTAGCGCCCACACCTGGCCGAACGACGGGATTTCCCGCCCGTCCATCTCGGCGCGCTCTTCCTGAGGCAGGCTCAAGATGGCGCCGCGCATGTCCATGGCCTCGGGATGGAAGGTGCGTTCGTCTTCCAGCGTCTCCACGGGCTGGTCGAGCTGGTGCTCCACCTCGTTCCATCGGCGCTCCCACAGTTCCATAAAGCGGGCCTGCTGGGCCGCGTCACGGAACGCGGGCAGCAAAGGCAGCGGGCCGCCCTCGGCCACCTCGAGCGCCGCGCCGTCGCCCAGCAGCATGGGCAGATAGTCGGCAGCGGGGATGCGACGGCGCGTGCAGACGAGGGCCGTGAGAAAGCCGTCGCAGAATTCCCATTGCGGGATTTCGTCCGCGCGCTGGCGGAGGTCGTCCAGCAGGTCGTCAAGCTCGTGGAGTTCGTCGGGGGTCAGTTCGGTGGCTTCAGTCATGCTGCGGGTTCTCGTGGTGCGGGGTGGGGATGCGCTGCACGCATCGCCGCGAAGTATAACGCTAGGAAAGATAGCGCCAGGAAGGATAGCGCCACCCCCGGCAGCGGTGCGAAAGGGTGAATTTCTCCGCGAACAAGAGTGAAACGCTCTCTACCGTTCGGTTTCGAAAGAACGGCTCGAAGTCACTTTCTATACTCGGGCTTCGCTTCGGGGATGCCGAAGCACCGACGAAGGTGACAACGTTTGAACGATCTCTCGCAAGAACACTTCGCATCCGCGCTCGCCGATCTGAAGACGACGATCGCGGCACGTGCCCACGACATCGAGCGGGCGCGCAATATTCCCGGGGACGTCTTCGCGCAGATGCGGAGCGCGGGCATCTTCAGGATGTTCCTGCCCAAGGCGTACGGCGGTCTGGAACTCGACCTCCCGGCCATCATCGACGTCATGCGCGAGCTGGCCCGGTGCGATGGATCGGCCGGATGGATCACGATGATCGGCGCGGGATCCGTACTGTTCTCGACCATGCTGCCGCGGGAAACGTTCGACCGCATCTACCGGAGCGATCCCGATGCGTTCGTCGCGGGCACGACCCAGTTGCTCGGCAAAATAGCGCGGCACGAGGGGCGATGGCGCGCGCATGGTCAGTGGCCGTTTGCCAGCGGATGCCGCCATGCCACGTGGATGCTCGGCTTCTGCCGGTTCGTGCCGGACGGCTGGCAGGAAGGCGATCGACCCCAGGTCCGCGTCGTCCTGCTGCCGGCTGACCGCTGGACCATCCTCGACACGTGGCATGTGTCTGGCCTCAAAGGAACGGGCAGCGACGACATCTCGCTCGACACGTTCATCGACCCGCATGCGGACATGTTCGACCTCTCCCAACCCGTCCGGTGGGCCACCGAGCCGTTGTACGCGGGCGTGCCGCAGATGATTGCGCTCATGCATGCTTCGATCTCCGTCGGGATCGCGGAAGGTGCGCTCGACGACCTTCTTGCCATCGCTGCCAGCGGCCGCAGGCAGGAGCGCGCCACGGCACCGATGCGTGACACGGAGGCCTTCCAGCGCGATCTCGGTGCGGTGCACGCCGATATCCGCGCGGCCAGGGCCGTGTTGACGCAGCAGACGCAAAGCCACTGGCAACATGCCATCGATGGCACGCTGGGAACGGATGCCAAGCTGGTAGAGGGCAGCCAGACCGCGATCTGGACCGTCGCGACGTGTCGCAATGCCGTGGACAAGTGCTTCGCGCTGGCCGGAAGCACGGCCTTGTACGAGCGCTCGCCGCTGCAGCGGCGGCTGCGCGACATCCACGTGGCGGCACAGCACAACCTGATGCAGCCGAGGCATTACCAGAAAGCGGGACGATTGCTGGTCGACCACGGCAACTGACCGCTATGCGAGCTGGCACGCCTCGTCGAACATCAGCCGCGGGTCGCGCGGATGCAGCTTCGTATCGTCGCCATACCCGAGCGTGCAGATGAAATTCGCCTTCCACGTGGTCCCGCCAAAAAACGCCGCGTCAAGCAGGGCGTTGTGGAAGCCGGACATGGGACAGACATCGAGGCCCAGCCCGCGTGCCGCAAGCATGAGATAGGCGCCCGTCAGGGAACTGCTGCGGTACGCGATGGACTCGGCAAACGCGGCATCGGCGTCGGACATCGGCTTGACGTTCATGCGAGGGAACAATCGGGGCGCGTCGTCGAAGAAGCGTTCGTCCTGCGCGACGATCACGGTCACCGGCGCCTCCTCGACCTGGCGGCGGTTGCTGCCCATCCCTTCCAGCGCGGGATAGAGCTTCCGGCGTCCCGCCTCGGAGCGAACGAAAACGAGGCGCGCGGGTTGGAGGTTACCGCTTGTGGGTCCCCACTTGATCAGCTCGTAAAGGTGACGCAATGTGTCGTCGGCCACCATGCGGTCCGTCCAGTGATGATGGGATCGTGCGTCCGTGAACAGTTGTGCAAGGGTGGAAGGGGGCAGGGGTTGGCGGGCGGACATGAGTGGTCTCCTTACATCTTGCCGATTCGGCCTTCCCGAAGCAGGCGGCGTCCAATGGCGTCGATATGATCCTCGCCGATGCGCAGCGCGGATGGCGAGGTGTGCACGGAGTAATAGCCGAGGGACAGCGGGAATTCGTGCGGCACGGCGGAGCCGAGAATGAACTGCGTATCGGTGACGGCTTCGAAGTCCACCTTCCGATGCGACCGTTCAAAGGCGATCAGTTCTTCCGCATGCAGCGCCTCGCCGTTAGCGAGCAACTGTCCTTCGGCCGGCGATACCCACAGGACGGTTTGTCCGGGTGGCGGCTGATAAATCCACCGCTCTCGGGCCTTCAGCGTCACGGCAAGCACGTTCATCGGCGATGGTGCGGCGATGGCGCTGTGCGCATGGCCGTAGCTGCCCAGCAACACGCGCGCCGGTCCCTCGCTGGCGATGTCGCCGGTCGCCTGAAACGCTGCAACCGTGGGGCCGAGTTCGAGGTTCGGCGGCAGCGCCACCCAGAGCTGGTATCCGCGCACGCGGCCGTGATCGGAGTCGCCCACGCTGCCACCGTGCCACATGCCCTTGCCTGCCTGCATCCATTCGATGCCACCGCTGGGCAATATCACCGTATTGCCGTCGGGATCGATGAGGTCCATGCGTCCGTCGATCAGGAACGACAGCGTGGCGATACCCGAATGCGGATGCAGCGGCCCGACGAATGGCGGCCCCTGCATGTCGAAGAAATCCAGAAACACGAAAGGCTTCAGGAACTGCCCCAGGTCCGACGGGCTCATCAGGCGAATCGCGGGTCCATTCTTTCGGCCATGCGTGCGATGCGCGATGGCTCGGCGTTGTACGTGGTTCGCGTCAGCGGTGAGTGACATGATGGCGATCTCCTTACGCTGCGTGGAGGCGCGCGGTCTTTAGCGCGGTGCTCCACCACAGCAGGTCGTCCACCATCGCCGTGGCGTGCTCGTCCTTTGCCTTCAGGGTGGCGGCAATCTGCTCCGTGTTGCCCTGGAAGTGGGCGAACACGGCATCGACAGGCAGGTGAACCGCATGCCGGATCGGGGCCATCTGCAGTTCGATGGAAATCTCGCGCAGCTGTTGGACCGCACGCGCGCCGCCCACACTGCCCCAGCTCACGAAGCCGATCGGTTTCCGTTGCCACTCGGCATATACCCAGTCCAGTGCATTCTTCAGGACGGCCGGCGGCGCAAAGTTGTACTCGGGGGTCGCGACGATAAAGGCGTCGGACGTACCGATGGCCTCGGTCCACCGCCGCACGGCCTCGTGATCGTATGGCGGGCGGCCCGGGATGCCGGGGAGCATGGCGCTATCGAAAAACGGCAGGGAGAAGTCGCGGAGGTCCAGAATGCGGGCCGAGACGCCTTCGCGCTGGTCCAGATGCGCCTTGATCCAACGCGCCGGTGCGTCGGAGAAGCGATGCTCGCGGGTGCTGCCGATGATTACGGATACGTTGGTCATGCTGGGCTCCTTTGGTTGGCATGTGGCGCCGCGGTGCGCCTGGAGCCCAATGTATGAAAATGCCCGCTATAGAAAAATCCGGCACAATGAGATGCACTCGTGCATTTTTGTGGGTAATCCAATGGATCTCAACGATATCGCGCTCTTCGTCCATGTCGTCAGGGCTGGCAGCTTCGCGGAAGCGGGCCGGCGGCTGGGCATGCCGCCGAGTACCGCAAGCCGGCGTGTGCAGTCGCTGGAAGCGGCGCTGGGCACGCGGCTGATGCAGCGTACGACGCGGCGGCTGGCACTCACGGACGCAGGCCGTAACTTCTTTGCCGAATCCGCGGATCGGATCGATGCGCTGATGCGCGCGGCGGGGCAGGTGGCCGAGGACGCCAACGACATTGCGGGGCGGGTACGCGTCGCCGTTCCAGCGGACTTCTTCGAGTGGTTTCCAGCCGATGCGCTTGCGCAATTCGCCGCGGCGAATCCTCGGGTGCGCTTCGAGTTCGAACTCAACGATGCGCGGGTGGACCTGCTCGGTGAAGGCATCGACGTTGCGCTACGCGGGGGCGATCAGGATCCCTCGCTGTTCGCGCGCAAGCTCGGAACGAGTTCGGCCATCCTCGTGGCAAGTCCGGACTACCTCGCGCGGCGTGGACGTCCGGCCGAGCTTCGCGATCTTGCAAAGCATGATTGCATTACGTCGCCCTCGCGCGGGGGGCCGCGCAGCACATGGCGGCTCGGTGCGCGGGGCAGGGCCATGGCTTCGGTGGAGGTCGATGGGCCGTTCCAGGCCAACACGTCGTCGGCGCAGCTCGCCGGGGCGATGGCTGGCATGGGAATCGCGCTGCTGCCTGCCGCGCTGACCGTGCCGCTCGTCGAGAGCGGGCGCCTGCGCCGGGTGCTACCGGAGTTCTCGTCCGGCGTCATCGGGGTCCATCTGGTCTATCACAGCCGTCGCCAGTTGCCACGGGCCGTATCGGCCTTCATCGAGTTTGCGGCCAGCACTATTACGGAGCTGGGATTGATACCGCCGGAGCGCGCGCCGTCGCGACATCGGAAGCGAGCCGGAATGGCGGCGAAGTAATGAATCAACACTTCGGGATCAAAACTTCGGGATCAAAACTGCGGGGGATCCAGAACTGCGGGCGATCCAGAGATGCGGACCGTTGCGCGCGGACGGACATTGCGTTGTCCTTGCAGACGTGAGGGCAATGCGGGGCGATCGTTGCCCTAATAATCGCGAAACAGCGATTTCTGTGAAGTGCTGAACATGTGAACCTCGTACTCCATATGCAAGACGCCCACAGGAGTGCTCACATGTTGCCACCAGCGAAGCCGTTCCCAGACACCTATCCCGAGATCGTCCCACCGGACTTGCAGGAACTTGCCGCGTCGCGCGCGGACTATCGGCATCGCAAGGCCGCGAGTGCGTCGGAACTGGTGAGCTTGTGGAAGGCGGAGGGCGCATACCCTTTCACTGGCGATGCATCCGACGCGGTGGAGGCAGCGCGGCGAGAGGTCTTCGACATCTGCGCGCTGAGTGTGCATCAGTACCTCGACTCATTTCGCACCGGAAAATCCAAGGACCGGCAATTCACGCTGCGGATGCTCAAGACCGCGCTGGACGAGAGCCCCGAGTCGCTGAAGAAGATTCTTACCGAGGTCCTGGGCCTGCCGAAGGACAGGCAGACCGAGCTCGTCGATCTGCTGCAGTACACCACGCTGTCCTCGATCATCGAGGCGAGCAAGATGGTTGCCGACAGGCTCCAGTTTCTCGCGGGGCTTCAGACATTGTTGTTTTTGCCGGAAAGCAAACGTTCCACGAAGGAACGTGTTCAGCTGCATCGGATGCTGGAAGGCGAAACGTGGATCTTTGGCGAGGAGTATCTGCTGACCAGTAGCGACGAGAATCTGACCACCGTGCTGAGGAAGCACCTCGCGTTGCTGCGGCCGGAGGCGGCCCGCGGAAGGCAGGCGCGGGTCGTTCGCGACAATGGCAGCGAGGCCGTGATCGATCTGCTGCTGGGCAGGGAGGTGCCAGCTTACGCGACGACTCGCCGCGAGTATCTTGTCGTCGAACTGAAGCGCCCCGCTCAGCGTATCGATCTTGCGGTCAAGGCACAGGTCGAAAGCTATGCGATGGCCGTCCGCCGGGACGAGCGATTCGACAAGGCCAACACCCACTGGACCTTTCTTGCGGTCTCCAACGAGATGACGGACGACGCGGCCTGCACGCTGCAGCAGCGCGGAAAGGTATTCGGTTATTTCCACACCGAGCCGCAGTTTCGCATCGGCCTGGCAACGTGGAGCGAGATTCTGGGCGCGTCACGCGCGCGGCTTGAAGCCTTCCGGGAGAAGCTGGGGTACACCGCGACCCGGGATCAAGGGGTCGCGCGGTTGCATCGGACGTATGCACAGTACCTGCCGGAGACGCTCGGCTGACGCGTTGCCTCAATCGAGATACGTACTTGAAGCTGGCGGCCGTGAGCGCTATCGTCAGTGCCTGGTCGGTGCCTATACAGCGACGTCACCATTCGACACGTCGAGAGTGGCCCCGGCGACGCAGATTGACGATGGGAGCGACAATATGCCAGTTCGCGTTGCGGTGCTCTGTCTGTTGCTGTCCGGCGCGGCGGTCGTGCATGCCGACGAGGTTCTTCAGAACCGCGGCAACGATCCCTTCTTTCAGATTTCCTCCGCCATCCCCAATTGCCCCGAACCCGCCGGTCCGCGCACGACCGAGGCCGAGTGGATTCGGGAGTCGCATCATCGTGTCGAGCATGGCAACCACTGCTGGATCGAAGGCCGTTGCCGGTTGCCGAATGCCTTTGCCTACGATCAGGAGATTGCCGATACCGCGCGCCGGCGTCTGCAATGGCTCACCATCCATATGCCCGAGTGGAAGGACAGCACATTGTGGGTGACCGTCTGGCAGCGGTGGATCCTTGTGCAGGGCTGCGTGGGCCCGAAATTTCCGACCGCGACATTCATGGCGGCGATGCGCGAGGTGCCCGATGCCGAGCGCGTGGCCGATCAGACCACGCGCGATCCCTCCCGAAGCGTGCCGTATGAGCGCTTTACCAAAACCCCAGCACCTTCCACCACGTCCCCCCCACCACCGCAAACACCAGCAACTCCAGCACACACATCACCGCCCCGGCCCGCCACCACTGTCCCATCGTCACATACCCACTCCCAAAAATGATCGGCGAGGTGCCGGTCGCATAGTGGGTCAGCGTCATCATGATGGCCGAGCCGGCGGCCATCATCAGCAGGAACGGCGGGACATAGGGCGGCGGAATCAACTGGACGCCCACGGTCAGGAAGGCGAGCATCATCGCGCTGATATGCGCGGTGGTGCTGGCGAACAGGTAGTGCGAGAACACGAACGCCAGCACGAGCACGCTCGCGATGGCGGGCCAGTCCATGCCGCTGGCGGCAATGGCGTCGCGCATGTCGGCCGAGAACCATGCGATCACGCCGAGCTTGTTGAGCTGCTCCGCGAGCATCACCAGGGCGCCGAACCAGATCAGCGTGTCCCATGCGCTCTTCTCGGACAGCACGTCGTCCCAGTCGATCGTGCCGGTGATGATCAGCGCGAAGAGGCCGAGGAATGCGACCACGGTCGGGTCCAGCGTGTAGGCGTCGCCGAAGATCATCGCCGGCAGGTTCGCCCAGAGCAGCAGCATCAACGCGAACACGCCCATCATCACGCGCTCCTTGCCGCTGAGCGGGCCCATGCGGGCCAGCTCGCCGCGCGCGTAGTCGATGGCATTGGGCGTGGCCTTCAGCTCGGGCGGGTTCAGCAGATAGATCACCAGCGGCATCAGCAGCAGGCAAAGCAGGCCGGGCAGCAGCATGCATAGCGCCCACGTGGTCCAGGTCAGATGCAGCGACTGACCGCTCGCGCGCGCCACGTAGTCGACGACAAGCGGGTTCGGCGCGGTCGCGGTCACGAACATGGCTGATGTGATCGGATTGGCGTGATAGTTGACCAGGGCGAGGTATGTGCCGACCTTCCCCTGCGTTCCCTTCGCGGGATCGGAGTCGAATGCGCCCGCGATCGACCGCATGATCGGATGCACGATGCCGCCACCGCGCGCGGTGTTGCTGGGCGTGAACGGCGCCAGCACCAGTTCGCAGATCGCGAGCCCGTAGCCGATGCCAAGCGTGCGTTTGCCGAGCGCCGCGATGAACATCAGGCCGATGCGATTGCCAAGGCCGGTTTTCTTCAGCCCACGCGAGATCAGGATGGCGACGACGATCAGCCAGATCAGCGGACTCGAGAAACTGCTCAACGCGTCGGCAATGGCGCCCTTCGACGAGTGGGAGGTCACCTGCGCCAGCGAGACGATGACGATGGCCATCATCGCCATGACGCCGATCGGCATTACCTTGAGAATGATGGCCACGATCGTGGTCAGGAAGATGGCCACCAGCGTCCAGGCATCGGCTTTCAGCCCCTCGGGCGCGGGAAGCAGCAACAGCGTGACAAGCACGACCGTGGTGACGATCGCCGGACCCAGCCGGAACGGCACCACGGACACGAAATACCGGTACATCGCCGCGATCTTGCCCAGCATCTTCCCGCCTCCCTTTCGACATCGTCGTTCATCCAACCCTCGCCGCATGGTGACCGATGCGCGCCGGGAGGGGAAGTCAAATTTTTCGAAGCGAGGTTGAAGAGAATTGGCGGTCTAGCGCTGTCGGCTGTTACGGCTTCTGATGTGCGCGGCCATCTCCGCCAGCTCCCGATCATCGCCGCGCCGGCCGTCGTGCGATGAGAGATAGCCTTCGTACGTCTCGAAGTATTTGTCCACACTCGACTTGATCGGCCGCCAGGGCCCACGCGTGCCGTGCATCGGAAACAGCTTGATATGCGCGTGGTCCACACCAAAGCCTTCCATGATGGCACCCGTTCGCCCGACCCCGTCCAGGGATCTGTCCAGCAATCGGCCTACTTCTCTCGCGGCCAGCGTCAGACGCTGAAGCGTGGCGGGCTCGAGGTCGAAGAGATAGCTTGGATGGTGGGCTTTGGTGACAACGACGGTAAAGCCCGGCGTATTCGGATAGATGGAAAGAAACGCGAGGTGACGTTCGTCCTCCCAGATCGAATGGCAAGGCGACATGCCAGCCACAATTTGGCAGAATATGCAGTTGTCAGTCGCACCACCGATCATTTGTCCTCCGCCGCGAATCTGGTTGCAATGTCCCCACTTCGGTTCGCCATATAAGCACCGCCTTAGCGAGAACAATTGTCCCGAAGCGCGGTGATACGTCCACGAACAGAGGAAGCAAACCAAAGAGGTACGCGAGCCCAGTATATGGGGCGATCACGACAAAGAAACGAAATCGGCAATATTCAAGAGAACGGCGACGTGACGGTTTGGCGGAGACCAGCGTCGCGGCCCGCGACCCCGGGGCGCGGCCTCTTGGCACCTCCGTTTGCAACCAATCAGAACCCCAGCCGCCCAAGCGACGCGCCGCCATCGACGTACAGCGTCTGCCCCGTCATAAAGCCGGCCTCCTCCGATAGCAGAAACGCAATCGTCGCCGCGATCTCGTCGGGTTTGCCGAGGCGGCCCAAGGGGATTGCCGACAGATAGCGCTTCTCCCCCGCGCTGCCGACCGGGTTGTTGGCACGGAACAGCTCGGTCTCCGTCGGACCTGGTGCGACGGCATTCACGGTGATGCCCGTGTCCGCGAGTTCCAGTGCCCACGAACGCGCAAAGCTCACCAGCGCCGCCTTGGCGGCCGCATAGGCGGTGCGGTCCGGCATGCCGAGGATCGTCAGGCTCGAGATATTGACGATGCGTCCCCACCCACGCTGCCGCATTCCGGGCAGCAGCGCCTGCGTGGTCTGCACGGCCGGATGAAGATTCAGCCGGAGCACGTCGTCGAGCGTGCCCAGATCGATCTGGCCGATACGCTGCGGCTTCACCAGACCCACGTTGTTGACCACACCGTCGAAGGCGATGCGGCCGGTCAGTGCCGCGAGGGCCGCCTCGGTGGCGGCGCGGTCGGAGAGATCCACGGTGACGAGTTCGCCCGGAAACTTGTTGCCCGCGGCGGCCTCGCCGCGCGCGAGGCCGACCACATGGTGACCCGCGCGCAGGAGCCGGTCCGTCAGCGCGCGGCCGATGCCCTTGGTCGCGCCCGTAATCAGAAACGTGCGTTGTGTCATGGCGTGATCCTCCGGTTAGCGCCGTGCCGCGGCGGCGCGCTCGAGCACCGGCAGCATATCGGCCGGCTCCGGGCGATGCGTGTAGTCGGGGTTGACCTCGGCGTACCGCACCACGCCATCCTGTCCGATGACATAACGCGCCGGCATCGGCAGCGTCCATGAGGGGTCGTCGTTGAAGGCCGGCAGGTCGTTGCCGAGTGTCTGGTACAGCGCGACCAGATAGTCGGGCAATGCGAAGCGCAGGCCGAACGCCGCGCCCGTTTCTCCGCGCACGTCGCTGAGCACCGGAAAATCCAGCTGGTTCTGGCGAACCGACTTGCGGCTGTTCACGGGCTTCTGCGGCGAGATGGCGACGATGTTCGCGCCCAGCGCGCGGAACTGCGGTAGCAACTCGTTCAGCGCCTGCAGTTCGATATTGCAGTAGGGACACCAGACGCCACGATAGAACGTGACGATCAGCGGACCTTGTGCCAGCAACTCGGCCGACGACACTGTCCGGTCGTTCTGGTCCTGCAGCACGAATGCCGGTGCGCGGTCCCCGGCATGGATCGCGCGCTCGGCCTGCCCGCTCGCGAACAGCGCGGCGGTGGCCCGTTCCATGATCGGATGAATCTCGGGCGGAGCGTTGTAGGGCGGCTTTCCGCCCTTGAAGTCGGCCTTGAATGCGTCGAGTCTGGCTTGCAGCGTCATGATGGATCCTCCGTGGGGGCGTGTGACTCAGGCCGGCAGCTTCGGCGCCGTGGGGAAGTCCACCGGTACCTGCGTGGTGGCATGCAGGTAGTTGGTCACCGTCTTGTCGCCGATGACGACGATCGCATCGACGAGGTTAGCCTGGGTCCAGCCCGCCGCGAAGAATGCATCGACGAGGGCCTGATCGGCGTGGCCGCGGTTGAGGGCGATATTGCGCGTCAGGCGTGCCAGCGCATCGAGCTTCGCATCGAAGCCGGCCGTGCCGCCGCGGACCTCGAGCACCTGCTCGTCGGTGAAGCCGTTCATCTTGCCGATGACCGTATGCGCGGCCAGGCAGTACTCGCAGCTGTTGACCTGACTGACGACGAGGTTGACGACCTCGCGGGCCTTGCCGGTGATCGAGCTCTTGCCGTTCTGGAAGGCGAGGTAGTTGCCGAGCGCGTGCTCCGAAAGGGCGAGCGTGGCGTAGAGGTTGGGCACCATGCCGAGGCTGCTCTTCAGCTTGTCGAAGATGGCCTGGTTGGCGGGGGAAACGTCTTCACGCGTGGGTACGTTGATCTTGTTCATGATGTGACTCCAGTTCAGGTTAAGGACGCTGTGTGGTGGAGCGCGTCCGTTGGGGTGACTGAACTATCGTTGATTCCTGAACGGAGATTCAGACGGGGATCGGTCATATCATTCATTCTTGTGAGGAATGAAATGACTCGCCATCGGGAGCGAGTGCATGGTCGCCGTATCGAGTGGGGCGCACCGTTTGCATCACAATCTTCGGCACAATTGCTATCCTGCAATGAAGCCCCCAAATCCAGGAGACGCCCCCATGTGCCGTTGGCTGGCCTATTCCGGCCGTTCCGTCCCGCTCGAAGCGGTCTTGTTTCAGCCGGAACATTCCCTGATCGACCAGAGCCTCAATGCGAGGCTCGGCCATACCACTACCAATGGCGACGGATTCGGCGTCGGCTGGTATGGCCGGCATTCGGAACTGCCGTTCCGCTATCGCTGCCTGCATCCCGCGTGGAGCGATACGAACCTGCGCGAGACGGCGCGTGCCGTCAGGGCGCCGCTGTTTGTCGCGCATGTGCGCGCGGCCACGGGGACGCCGACGCAGGAAACCAACTGCCACCCGTTCCGCTTCGGCCGCTGGCTATTCGTCCACAACGGCCTGATCCGCGAGTTCCCGCTGCTCCGCCGCGACCTGATGATGGCCGTGGCCCCGCATCTGTTCCGCTGGATCGAAGGTTCGACTGACTCCGAGATCATGTTCTTCCTCGCGCTGACCTTCGGCCTCGAGCGCGACCCGCGCAGCGCGCTGGAACAGATGGCCGGCTTTATCGAAGAGGTGGGCCAGCGCTACGACGTCCAGTTCCCGCTGAATATGACCGTGTGCGTCACCGACGGCCAGCAGATCGTGGCCGTCCGCTACTCGAGCGAGAACGAATCGCGCTCGCTGTTCCACAGCACGTCCTTCCGCCAGCTTCGCGCCCTCTATCCCGAAGACCCCCGCATCATCGCCGCCGGCGACGATGCGTTCCTCGTGCTCTCGGAACCGTTGATCGACGTGCAGGGCGTCTGGGAAGAAATCCCCGAGGCGACGATCCTGATGGCAAAGGGCGGCGAAATCGAACAGGGGTGTTTCGTGCCGAGGATGCCGAAGGTGGGCACCTAGCCCGGATTCACGACTGATTACGGGCGCGACCGACTTTGCGCAGCGCTGCTAGCATCGACATCCCCCACGGACCAGTGCCGCTTTCTGAGTGGCGCCTTTCCAAGCCTCGGCGCGGACGCCAATGGCCTCGGCTTCGGCCAGATTCACGAAACGCCGATTGTTCGGGCTTTTGCACCGTGTGAACCTTGGTCTCCGTACACCCGTACACGCCGCGCGTTGCCGCGGAGGAGACCAGGCCATGGACGAGTCGAAACACGCATCGAACCACACATCGAACCACACATCGAACCACACATCGAACCACACATCGAACCAAGATTGCATCTTCTGCCAGGTGGTTCGCGGGGCGGCGCCCTGCCACACCATCTGGGAGGACGCGCATCATGTCGCGTTCCTCTCTATCTATCCATACACCCCCGGCTTCGCGGTGCTGGTCACCAGGGCGCACCACCCGAGCAATCTCTCCGAGCTCGATCCGGTGATCGTCGAGCGGTTGACGGATGCCGCCGGGGAAGTCCGCCGCATGCTCGATCGGACGTTCAGGGATGTAGGTCGGACCGGCTGCGATATGGATGGGTTTGGCGTGGACCACGCGCATGTGAAGTTTTTCGTGACGCATGGCATGGCCACCGCCGAATGACCGGTTGGCCGGGCCCGCGCCGAAATCCAACACGCTGCCTTATTGTTTCCTGAATTTCCGATATTTTTCAGCAACTCAAGCTGCCTGCTCCTCATTAACATAGCAACCATTCCCGCCTATCGAGCAACCCATCCCTCATCCTCGCCATGCCACGGCCGATCTCCGCCACGATTCACCTCTCCGCGCTGGAAAACAATCTCGCCGTCGCGCGCCGGCTCAGTCCCGCGTCGAAGGTGTGGGCCGTGGTCAAGGCCAATGCCTATGGCCATGGCATCGAACGCGTGTACCCGGCGCTCTCCGCGGCGGACGGGTTCGCGTTGCTCGACCTCGACGAGGCCGTGCGGCTGCGGCAGCTCGGATGGGACAAGCCGATCCTGCTGCTCGAAGGGTTTTTCGACGAGAGCGATGTACCGTTGCTTGCATCGTTGCGGTTGACCACCGCCGTCCATGACGAGGCGCAGCTGCGCATGCTCGCGCTCGCCTCGCGCGAAGGCCGGCTGCCGCGAGGGTCCATCGACGTTTTCCTGAAGCTCAACTCGGGCATGAACCGGCTCGGCTTTGCGCCGGAGCATTACCGCGCCGCATTCCGGCGCGCGCAGGAGATCGAAGCAATCGGCACGGTCGGCCATATGAGCCACTTCGCCGATGCCGATACGGAAACCGGGATCTCCGCGCAGTGGGAATGCTTCCGCACGACGACGCGTGAACTGCCCGGGCCCGTCTCGCTGGCCAACTCCGCCGCCACGCTCTGGCATCGCGAATGCCGCTACGACTGGGTGCGCGCGGGGATCATGCTGTACGGTGCCTCGCCCTCGGGCCACGCACGCGATCTGGCCGGCACGGGACTGCAGCCGACGCAGACGCTGGCCAGCCGTATCCTCGGTGTGCAGCAGATCGAGCCAGGGCAGGCCGTCGGCTATGGCTCCCACTACGTGGCCACACGGCGGCAGCGCATCGGCATCGTGGCATGCGGGTATGCCGACGGATATCCGCGCGTGGCGTCGTCGCATGCCGGACACTTCGCGCCCGTACGCGTGGGCGATCGCATGACGCGCACGCTGGGCCGCGTGTCGATGGACATGCTGGCCGTCGATCTCGATGCGTGTCCGGAGGCGAACGTCGGAACTCCGGTCGAACTCTGGGGGCGGCACGTGGCGATCGACGACGTCGCCGCCGCGGCCGGCACCATCGGGTACGAGCTCATGTGCGCGGTGGCACCGCGCGTGCCGGTACGCGTCGAACCGTGAGCGTCGCGCGTCGCATACCGGCAACATCGTCACGCCTGCGATCATCACAGCCGTAACGATTCCGCGCGGGCCGATCCGCAATCTGGATCGCGCGTGAAACCCGCGCGTGAATACCATGCGCGTGCGAACGCGCCAACCCTCTCTTCGCATATTCAAGCGCCCGCTTGGCCGCGGTCCCGGTCACATCGCTGACATATCGCGTTCCTAGACTGCGCTCTCTTTCGCCGGCCCCCCCGGTGGAGGGGTGCCCGGTCTGCATGACCCATTCCAGAAACCATCATGGCCGAGACCGGCCGGGCATGTTCGACGGCGCGCGCCGGCTCGCGCTCGGCCAGTTGCGCGGATCATGACCCATGACAAGAAAAGGTACGATCTCCCACCACGCCCGGCCGCTGCTCGGCGCCGGTATCCTGTGTCTGTCCATGCTGTTGAGCGCCTGCGGAGGCGATGACAACAACGCGCCGGCAAACGGTGGCAACGGCAACAATGGCGGCAATCCCGGCGGCGGCACACAGCCGCCCGCGGCCTGCGCGACCGCCCATTGCGCGCCCGCTCCCTGATGTCGAGCCTGCATCCACGAAAAAACGAACAGACACCGAACCGGCATGACCTTCAATCCTTCCAAGCGCAAGTTCCTGCGTAACACCCTGGGCTCCGCCGCTGCCGCGGCCACGCTCGCATCGTTCCCGCCCAGCATTCGCCGCGCACTGGCCATCGAGGCCAACAACGCCACCGGCACGATCCAGGACGTACAGCACGTGGTGCTGCTGATGCTCGAGAACCGCGCGTTCGACAGCTACTTCGGCACGTTCCGCGGCGTGCGCGGCTACGGCGACCGCTTCGGCATTCCGCTCGCCAACGGCAAGAACATCCTCTACCAGACCGACAACACGGGCACGATCATCACGCCGTATCGCCTCGACGCGACACAGGGCAATGCCCAGCGCGCGGGCGGCACCCCGCATACGTGGCCCGATGCGCAGGCCGCATGGGACCATGGCCGCATGAACCGCTGGCCGGTGGCGAAGAACCGCCTGTCGATGTCCTACTACGAGACCGCCGAGATTCCGTTCCAGCGCGCGCTGGCCGATGCGTTCACGCTGTGCGACGCGTATCACTGCTCGATGCACACGGGGACGATCCCGAACCGTCTGTTCTACTGGACCGGCACCAATGGCCCGAGCGGCGACAATGTCGCGGCCATGGTCAACGAGTTCAATGGCGGCAACGACGTGGGTCCATCGACGCAGGGCTGGACGTGGAAGACGTACGCCGATCGCCTCGTCGATGCGGGCGTGAGCTGGAAGGTCTACCAGAGCCTTGCCGACAACTACGGCTGCAACGAGATGATGAGCTTCCGCCATTGGCGCGCGGCCATGGAATCGATGCCCGCGGCGCGCCGTCCAGTGGCGCTGCCCGCCGTGTCCCCGGCCTACGACCCCGCGATCGACGACGCGCTGAGCCCGCTCGCGCGCGGCTTTGGCAACACGATGCCCGACGGCTTTCTGCAGGCCCTGCGCGACGATGTGCAGAACGGCTCGCTACCCTCGGTGTCCTGGATCATCGCGCCCTCCACGTACAGCGAGCACCCGGGTCCGTCGAGCCCCGCGCAAGGCGGCTGGTACGTGCAGCAGGTGCTCGACGCGCTGACGGCGAACCCCGAGGTGTGGAGCAAGACCGTGCTGCTCATCAACTATGACGAGAACGACGGCTTCTTCGATCATTTGCCGCCGCCTTCCGCGCCGTCGCGCAATGCCGACGGCACGCTTGCGGGCGGCAGCACGTTGTCCGACGCGGACATGGCGTTCGAGTACTTCAACTACACGCCGGCCACGGCCAACCAGCTGACGATGGACGGCAAGCCGTTCGGCCCGGGCCCGCGCGTGCCGATGTGGGTCGTGTCGCCATGGAGCCGCGGAGGCTGGGTCAACTCCCAGACGTTCGACCATACCTCCACGCTGCTTTTCCTGGAGAAGCGCTTCGGCGTGAAGGAACCGCAGATCGGTGCATACCGCCGCGCCGTGTGCGGAGACCTGACGTCGGCGTTCAACTTCGTGAACCCGAACAGCGAGAAGCTGCCAACGCTATCCGGCCGCACGACGAAGGTCGCCGTGGACAACCTCGCGCTGTCGCAAAAAGCATTGCCAGCCATTCCGGTGCCGACGGCGGGCGTCGCCCCGACGCAGGAAAAGGGCACGCGACCCTCGCGCGCGCTGCCGTACGAACTGCACACGACGTCGCGCGTGGATGCGGCCGGCACCGTGACGCTGATGTTCGCAAACAGCAGCACGGGCAACGCGGCCGCGGTCTTCCACGTCTATGACAAGCTGCACCTCGACGCGATTCCGCGCCGTTATGTCGTGGAAGCCGGCAAGACCTTCGAAGGCGTTTGGAACGTGGGCGCCGACGGTGGCCGGTACGACCTGTGGGTGCTAGGCCCGAACGGCTATCACCGCGAGTTCGTCGGCAACACCGCCGAGCAGGCCGCGGCAGGCGGCACCGAGATCCAGGTGTGCTACGAGTTGTGCGATCCGCCCGCGCTGCAGGTCAAGCTGTATAACCGCGGCACGCAGCCGGCCACGTTCACGGCGACGGCGCAGGCGTATCGCACCGACGGACCGTCGGCCCAGACAGTGCTCCCGGGCCGCGTGGGCGAACTGCGCTGGACACTGGGCGACACGGGCAACTGGTACGACTTTGCGATCGTCTGCGACGCATTGCCGTCGTTCCGCCGCCGTATCGCCGGCCGCATCGAAAACGGCAAGGATTCGGTGAGCGATCCGGCCATGGGTCAGATGTAAGTTCCACATGCGGTGTCGCGCCCCGATCATGGCGAGCAAAGCTATCGTGGCAGCGGCCGGCTGGCGGCCCGCAAGGCGCTCATCACAGGCGGCGACTCCGGCCTCGGCCGCGCCACGGCGATCGCGTTCGCGCGCGAGGGCGCCGATGTCGCCATCAATTACCTTCCGGCCGAAGAGGCCGACGCCCGGGAAGTCGCGCAGTACATCCAGCAGGCCGGCCGCAAGGCCGTGCTGCTCCCCGGCGATATTCGCGACGAGCAGTTCTGCCGCCAATTGGTAGCGAACGCGGTGCGCGAGCTCGGCGGACTCGATGTCCTCGTCAACAACGCCGGGCGGCAGCAGACTCACGACTCGATTCTCGATATCACGACGGAGCAGTTCGACTGGACGTTCAAGACGAACGTCTATGCGATGTTCTGGATTACAAAGGCGGCCATCCCGCATATGCCCGCGGGCGCCGCGATCATCAACACGAGTTCCGTGAACGCGACCGATCCCTCGGAGAATCTGCTCGATTACGCCGCGACAAAGGCGACCATCACCAACTTCACCAAGGGGTTGGCCAAGCAGATGGCGAGCAAGGGCATTCGCGTCAATGCCGTGGCACCGGGACCGTTCTGGACACCCCTTCAGGTGTCGGGCGGACAGACCATGGAAAAGCTGAAGGCGTTCGGTAGCGATACGCCCATGCAACGTCCGGGCCAGCCCGCCGAAATCGCGCCGCTGTTCGTCACGCTTGCCGCGCCGGAGGCAAGTTACGTGACGGGGCAGGTGTTTGGCGCATCGGGCGGCAAGGGCAATCCGTGACACTTTCATCGTACGGCGGCATGGGCACGGACGTTGCAGCAGTACCGTCTCCACCCGCTTGATCACCCCCAAGGAGACTGCAATGGACGCGAATCAGACACTCACCTCGAACCAGGGCGCCAATATCGTCGGCTCCGGCGTTGGCGAGGGGCCAGGCCCGGAAGTGATGGCCGCATCGAGCCTCGAGGACACCAAGGTGTACGCCTCCGACGGCGAACATGTCGGCGAGATCAAGGAAATCATGATCGACGTGCCGCGTGGCCGCGTGGCGTACGCCGTGCTGACCACGGGCGGGTTTCTCGGCATCGGCGATACGCTGCACGCCATTCCGTGGTCGGCGCTCGTGATGGACACGGACGCCAAGTGCTTCCGGCTCGGGCTGACCGCAGCGCGCATCAAGGATGCGCCGGGCTTCAACAAGGACAGCTGGCCCAGCATGGCCGACCCGCAATGGGCCACGACGGTCCATCAGTACTACGAGCGCGATCCGTACTGGATCTCCGGCGCGGCGGGGGGACTGCCCCCGGTGTGAACGCCGTGACGAAGAACGAGGGCCGCGTGCAATTTGTACATCGGATGCCGGCCTCGGATGCAATGGCTGTCGCGACAGCGAGGAGCAGATCATGCGGAAGGGATGGATCGCCAGACACATCGCGGCGAGGGTAGCGATGACGGTAGCCATGACGGCAGCGGTGACGGCGGCGATGGCGACGCTGTCGGTGCTGCCGCCCATCGCATCGACCGCCAACGCGGCGCCGCTGACCAACGTCCCCGGTACCGCGTCAGCCAGCGATACCGACGCCCTGTTCCTGCGCCGCGCGGGAACGGCCGGCGCGATGGAGATTGAGGCCAGCCGCATCGCCGAGGTCAGGGCGTCGAGTCCCGAGGTCAAGGCGTTCGCGAAGAAGATGATCGAGGACCATCAGGCCGTCGACGCGCAACTGAAGCATATCGCGGGCAAGCTCGGCATCCAGGTGCCCGAGTCACCGCTGGAAGCGCAGGAGCGCGACGTGCGCGCGCTGGAACAGCTGAACGGGGCCGCGTTCGACGCCGCGTATATCCGCAAGATTGGCGTCGATGCGCATCAGGATGCCGTGAAACTGTTCAGGGATGCCGCGGACAAGGCCAACCACTCGGAGGTCAAGGCCATGGCGCTCCGGACGTTGCCGTCGCTACGGCACCATCTGGAG
Source organism: Cupriavidus pauculus (assembly GCF_008693385.1). NCBI lineage: Bacteria > Pseudomonadati > Pseudomonadota > Betaproteobacteria > Burkholderiales > Burkholderiaceae > Cupriavidus > Cupriavidus pauculus. Next base: position 1,634,536 of record NZ_CP044067.1, on the reverse strand, counting down.
ATGGCCAACGCGTTGAACGACAAGCTCGGCAAGTAGCCCGCTAGCGCGGACCTTACTTTGCATCCATCTCCGCGAACAGCAGCTTGGCCACGCGCGTGGCCTCGCTGCCCGCGGGAATGCCGCAGTACATCGCGGACTGCAGGAACACTTCCCCGATCTCTTCACGCGTGAGGCCGTTGTTCAGTGCCGCGCGAATATGCGTCTTGAGTTCGCCCGTGCGACCCTGCGCCGCGAGGATGGACAACACGCCGATGCTGCGCGAGCGACGGTCCAGGCCCGGGCGGCTCCAGATGTCGCCCCACAGGTTCTTGATGGCGAACTCGCGAATGGGTTCGCTGAAGGCATCCGTGTTGCGCGTGGAGTTGACGACGTACTCCTCGCCCAGCACTTCGCGGCGAACCTGCTCGCCCTTGTCAAACAGTTCCTTGCTCATGGTGGCTCCTGTGCGTTGGGGATGCGCAGAGTCTGCGGCCCGAGGGGCGAGAAGCAAAGATGCCTGCATAGTTCTCACGATCACGGTTTGTGATCGGGCGGCAACGTCCTGCAGTCGCGCCGACGTCCTGCCCGCCGTGAGAACTTATCGTGATCGCGAGAACAGAATTAGCATCTTTCGCTAACGGTCATCCCAACCCTAGACTTGCCTCACTCGCAGTTCTCGCAAGGTCAGGGGCATGGCTCATTCTTCGTCGGACTTTCATGCGCTCGTCGCGTCGCTCGTGGGCTCGCCCGCCGAGATCGGCTCGTATATCGGGGGCGACATGGTCACGGGCAGCGGCACCACGCTGACGCTCGTCGATCCCGCCAGCGAGCAGGCGCTGCTGCAGTTCGCCGATACCGACGCCTCGATCGTGGACGCCGCGCTGCGCAGCTGCCAGACCGGCCAGAAGCAGTGGGCGTCATTCTCCGCGCAACGGCGCGGTGAAGTGCTCGCGCAACTCGGCCAGCTCGTGCGTCGCGACGCCGAGCCGCTCGCGCGCCTCGAAGCGATCACGAGCGGCAAGACCATCAAGGCGGCCCGTGCACAAGTGGCCGCCGTCGCGGAAATCTTCCGCTACTACGCGGGCTGGACCGACAAGTTCCTCGGCAATGTCATTCCCGTGCCCGGCGGCCAGCTCAACTACACGCTGCGCGAGCCGATCGGCGTGGTGCTGGCCATCACGCCGTGGAACTCGCCGATCTATCTCGCCGCATGGAACGTGGCGCCCGCGCTGGCCATGGGCAATGCCGTGCTGCTCAAGCCATCCGAACTCACACCGCTGACCGCACTCGCCCTGGCGCGTCTGGCCCGCGAGGCCGGCCTGCCCGCGGGCACCCTCAATGTGGCCAACGGTCTGGGCAAGACCATCGGTGACGCGGCCATCGGCAATCCGATCACGAAAAAGGTCGTGTTCGTCGGCTCCACGCAGACCGGGCGCGCCGTGAATGCGGCCGCCGCGCAGCGGCCGATCTCGTGCCTGCTGGAGCTCGGCGGCAAGTCGGCCAATATCGTGTTCGACGACGCGGATCTCGATGCGGCGTGCCGCGCGGCCGTGACGGCCGCCTGTGCGAATACCGGGCAGAACTGCGCGGCCGGCTCGCGGCTGCTCGTGCATCGTGCCGTCTACGATCGCTTTGTCGAAGCGGTGGGGCGCGCCGTTGCCGAATACCGGATCGGCCATCCGCTCGACGAGGCGGCCGATGGCGGGCCGATCAACAACCGCGCACAGTTCGAACGGATCCAGCGCATGGTGGCCATGGGCCTCGACGAAGGCGCGCGACTCGTCACCGGTGGCGTAACGGTGCCGGATGGCCCGGGTTTCTTTGTGAAGCCCACGGTGCTGAGCCACGTGAACAACACGATGCGCATCGCCCGCGAGGAGGTGTTCGGACCCGTGGTCGTCGCGATTCCATTCGACACCGAGGCCGAGGCCATCGAGATCGCCAACGACAGCGAGTTCGCACTGGCCGGCGCGGTATGGACGCGCGATATCGCCCGCGCGCACCGCGTGGCGGCGCAGGTCAATGCGGGCCTGCTGTGGATCAACATGTATCGCGATATGCACGTCGCCACGCCGTTCGGCGGTAACGACAGCAGTGGTTACGGCCGCTCGAGCGGCGCCGAATGCCTGTTCGAGTACACGAAAACCAAGAGCGTGTGGTTGCCGATCGCCGAAGGCAGTTGAACTGCCGCTCCTTATTCACGCTTTACCTTCTTAATCAGGTCTGACGATGGAAAACACCAAAACCGTAGGCGTCATCGGTCTCGGCAATATGGGCCGGGGCATGGCCCTCTCGCTGCAACGCGCGGGCTATGCCGTGCTCGGCCTCGACAAGTCCGCGCAGGCCGTGGCCGCGGCACGCGAGGCAGGTATCCCGATCGGCGCCGATCTCGCCCAGCTGGCGCGTGAGTGCGCGACCATCGTGCTGTCGCTGCCGACGTCCGCCATCGTGCGCGCGTTGCTCGAAGGCGAGGGCGGTCTGCTGGCGCTGGCGAAGCCCGGCCTGCTGCTGATCGACACGACTACCGCCGACCCGCAGGTCACACGCGAACTCACGGTGGCGCTGAAGGAAAAGGGCATCCGCTTCGTCGATGCGCCGGTAAGCGGCGGTCCGAGCGGCGCGCTCAAGGGCGAGCTGACGATGTTCATCGGTGGTGCCGACGCAGACGTCGCGCATGCACAGCCCGTGCTGTCGGCAATGGGCACCAAGCGCTTCCATATCGGCGACGTCAGCGCGGGACACGTCGCCAAGCTGATCAACAATCTGCTGACCGCGTCGCATCTGGTCACGGCGAGCGAAGCGTTCCGCCTGGCCAACGCGGCGGGCATTTCCACGGAGCAGCTGATCGAGGCCGTGAACGCGGGCTCGGGCCGCAGTGGCGTGACGCTGTTCAACTATCCGAACCGGATTCTCAACAATACTTACAGTTCCGGCTTTACGATGCAGCTGATGCGCAAGGACGTGAACCTCGCGGTGTCGCTTGGCGAAGCGCTCGGGCTCGACCTGCCGACCGTCGATGTGATCGGCGACATCTGGAAGTCGAGCGCCGCCTCCCTGGCCGATGGCGAGGACTTCAACCGCATCGTGAACTTTGAACGCGCCAGCTCGCCTGCCCGCGCCTGATACGTAACGCTCCTGTTCCATGCCGTATGCACACAGAGGTGAAATCACCCGGGCATACGGCAGTCATTCCCAACGATCTCTCCCGTCCAACCGCCGCCGGGCCCTGCCAACCGGCGAAATTTGAAGGTATGCAACCACCGTCCCACTGATCATCCTGGAGTGCAAGATGTCTTTCCCGCGGATTCTCGTTTCCTGTGTTGGCGTCTCCCTCGCGCTGCTGTCCGGCGCGGCGCTGGCGGAATTTCCCGATCGGCCCATCCGCCTCGTGGTGCCGTTTCCCCCCGGCGGCAGTGTGGACTCCGTGGCGCGCGTGGTCTCCATGCAGCTGAGCGAGCGTCTCAGGCAGCAGGTGGTCATCGACTACAAGCCCGGCGCGGCGACGATCGTCGGCGCGGAACAGGTGGCCCGCGCGGCGCCCGACGGCTACACGCTGCTGCTCGGCACATCGACGACGTTCGTGGTGAACCCGATCATCTACAGCAAGCTCAACTACAACCCCGAGTCGAGCTTCGATCCGGTGGGCATGGTGGGCAGCGCGTCGCTCGTGCTGCTGGCCAACAGCGGCGTGGCGGCGCAGAGCCTGCCGCAACTGCTCACGGACATCAAGGCCAAGCCGGGTACGTATTCCTACGGTTCGCACGGCACGGGCTCCACCGTCAACTTCGCGGGCGAAATGCTGTGGAATGCGGCAGGCGTCAAGGTGCTGCACGTGCCGTACAAGGGCAGCGCGCCGGCGATGACCGACGTGATGGGCGGACAGATTCCGTTGAGCTTCGATGCGGTGCCTGCCTCGGTGGCCGCGCTCAAGAGCGGCAAGGTGCGCGCGCTCGCCGTCACAGGCACCAGGCGCAACCCGATGCTGCCGAACGTGCCGACGGTCGCCGAAAGCGGATTCCCCGGCTTCCGCATGGATTCGTGGTTTGCCGTCGTGGCGCCGAAGGGCTTGCCGGCACCGGTGAAGCAGAAGCTCGTCGCGGAACTCGCGGGGGTGATGGCCGAACCCACGGTGCAGGAAAAGCTCGTGAACCTCGGCTTCGACCCCGAGTACGGTGCGCCGGCGAAGTACACGGAGTCCGTGCGCGCCGACACGAAAAAGCTGGCACCAGTGGCCAAGGCCAACAACATGATGCAGGATTGATCGTTTTCCACGCGAGCCAGAACCATGACACGTACCGCAGCGCTGCAGTCCGCGATCCAGTACCTCGATGAAGGCCAGCTGTTCACCGACCTCGCGCGCCGCGTGGCGATCCGCTCCGAGAGCGATCTCGGCGCGGACCCGGCCACGCTGGGCGAATATTTCGACGCCGAGATGGTGCCGTGGCTGCGGCGCCTCGGGTTCGAGGTCAGTGTCTCGCCGAATCCGGTGAAGACCGGCGGCCCGTTCCTCGTGGCGCGGCGCGTTGAAGATGCCACGGCGCCGACCGTGCTGACCTATGGCCACGGCGACGTCGTCAACGGGCAGGAGGCGAGCTGGCGGAAGGGGCAGGGCCCGTGGTCGCTCACCGTCGATGGCGACCGCTGGTATGGACGCGGCACGGCCGACAACAAGGGCCAGCATACGATCAACCTCTCGGCACTCGAGCACGTGCTTGCCGCGCGGGGCGGAAAGCTCGGCTACAACGTGATCGTGCTGATGGAGATGGGCGAGGAAGCGGGGTCGCCGGGGCTGCGCGAGTTCTGCGAGGCCAATGCCGAACAGTTGCGCGCGGACCTGTTCATCGGCTGCGACGGTCCGCGTGTCGCGGCGAACCGGCCCACGCTGTTTCTCGGCTCGCGCGGCATGGTCAATTTCACGCTGTCGATGCGCGCGCGCGAACGCGCCTACCACTCGGGCAACTGGGGCGGCGTCATCTCGAATCCGGCCACCGTGATCGCCAACGCGCTGGCCACGATCGTCGATGCGCAGGGCCGCATGCTCGTGGACGACCTGATGCCGCCCGAGATCCCGCCCGCCGTGCGCGCGGCACTGGCCGATATCGAACTCGGCGGCGGCAAGGACGATCCGCCGTTCACGCCCGAATGGGGCGAGCCTGGATTGTCGGCGGCGGAACGGCTCGTCGCATGGAATACGATCGAGGTGCTTGCGCTGGGCGCGGGTTCGCCGCAGCGTCCCGTCAACGCCATCCCGCCCACGGCCGTGGCGCATTGCCAGTTGCGCTTCGTCGTCGGCACGCGCTGGCAGGAGCTGGAATCGATCCTGCGCACGCACCTCGATGCACTCGGCTTCAACGAGGTGGAGGTCGGCATCACCATGAGCGGTGCCGCCACGCGGCTCGATGTCGAGCATCCGTGGGTGCGGTGGGCATCGGACTCGATCGTGGAAAGCACCGGCAGTGCGCCGGCCGTGCTGCCGAACCTCGCGGGCACGTTGCCCAACGACGTGTTCGCCGACGTACTGCGGCTGCCGACGATCTGGGTACCGCACTCGTATCCGGCGTGCGCGCAGCACGGTCCCGACGAGCATATGCTGACCGATGTCACGCGCGAGGGCCTGCGGATCATGGCCGGTCTCTACTGGGATCTGGGCGAGCGGGACGCGCTGCCCGCGATGGCAGCCTGACGTTGGGGTTTGACGGGGCGGGCTTGATGGGGCGAGTTTGACAGCAAGATCGCTTGCGGTGTTCACTACGTGGCAGTGATCACTAACGCCTGTCTCCCGTCATGACTCTGGATCAACTCAGGGCGTTCGCCGCCGTCGTCGAACATGGCAGCATTCGCGCCGCCGCGCGCTCGCTCGATCTCGCCCAGAGCGGCCTGACGCAGCAGATCAAGCGGCTGGAGACGTCGCTGGGCGTGAGCCTGTTTGCGCGCGGCAATCGCGGCATCGTACTGACGGGTCCCGGAGAAACGCTGCTCGCGCGCTCGCGCATCATCCTCGGGGAGTGCGAGCGTACCGAGCAGGAATTCCAGAGCTTCCAGGGCAACCTCGTCGGTTCGATGAACGTGGGCGTCTCGTCGGAGGCGTTCGCGCGAATCGTGCCGCCCGTGCTGCGCGCGTTCCGGCAGCGCTTTCCGTTGTTTTCCGTACATCTGGCCAGCGGTCCGGCAAGTTCGCTGCTGAGCGGCATCCGGGAAGGCCGCATCGATTTCGCGCTGACGCTCGTCTCGCGCCGCACCGATGTGACGGACCTCACGAGCACACGGCTCGGGAAATCGGAACCCGCGATCGTCTGCCGCGTTGGGCACCCGCTCGAACGCGCGCGCAGCATCAGGTCGCTGGCCGAATGCGAGTGGGTCAATACACGTCCGCCGGGTCAGGCCGGGCTCCCGTCGAACCGGCTCGTCGACCTGTTCCACCACGCGGGACTCGAGACGCCGAACATCGTGGTCACGGTGGAGTCGCTGTACGACACCCTCAATCTGGTATCGCGGACAGACCTGCTGTTTCTTGCGCCGCGCATCGCGCTGGAGCAGGAGGGGTTCCAGGACGCGCTGCGCGAGATCCGGATCGCCGAGACCATTCCCCCGGCCGACCTCTGCCTCGTGCAGCGCACCGCGGTGCCGCTCCCTCCGATCACCGGCGAGTTCGCGAAGATGCTGATCTCGTATAGCCGGATGTTGCGGAAGGGCGCGAAGTAGCCTGGCTGCGGCCTACTGCGCCTTCCCCGTCGTCATCGACTCCAGCACGCCGTCACGGCGCACCAGCCCGTGATACAGCGCTGCGGCGAAGTGCAACAGCAATACCGCGAACAGCGCGAAGGCACCGATCGTATGGGCCTGACGCAGCACGGCATACAGATGCGGGTCGTGCGGCAGGATCGGGGGTAGCTCCGTCTGTCCGAACAGCACGATCGGGAAGCTGCCCGCCGACTGCATCCCCCAGCCTACCAGCGGCATGGCGATCATCAGCGCGTACAACGCGAGGTGCGAGGCATGCGCGGCCACGCGCTGCAGCGCCGGGAGCGAAGCCGGCAGCGGTGGCGGCCGGTGCGTCAGGCGGTTGATGACCCGCAGCACGGCCAGGCAGAAGATCGCGATGCCGATTGGCCGGTGCACGGTCAGCAATGCGGTATAGCGGTCCGACACCGTCGATACCATGCCGATGCCGATAAACAGCATCGCCACGATCAGCACGGCCATCACCCAATGCAGCGCGCGCGAAACGAACGAGAAGCCCTGGACGTCGTTGCTCATGATTTACCTCCGGCCTTCACTTCGGATTCGGTGACCGCGCTGGGCGGCTTGGCGCCGCGCTCTTCCTCGCGCAGCAGGAACGAGCGGGCATAGGCGGCCGACCGCGCGCTCGGGATCGCATCGGCCGAGGTGGAGATGCCGGCCGGCAGCACGGTCGGATCGAACGTGATATCGGTACAGCTGGCACCGGGAGTGTCCTCGCTCGCCAGCTTGTCGAGCGTGACCGTCCCGATATCGACATGCTTGCGGTCGTCGGGCCAGGGCAGGTCGGGCCGGACGGGATCGTCGGGCTGGCCGATCGTCACGATCACCTTCCACTTGAGCGGCTGCGCCGCGTCCTTGATCAGCGCATCGAAGAGGTAGTTCTTGTCCGGCTGCTGCGGACCGAGCGGGGCGAACGCCTGTTCGGGCGCGAGCGACCAGCGCACCGGTACCGACGCGCCCTCGCGGCTGACGAACAGGAACGTGTTGAGCGCGTTGTAGGTGGTATTCGCAAACCCGGACGATGCCTGGCGCTTGCCGACGATGCCCACCGCCTTCAGGAAGTCCGGATGCGCGGCAACGAATGCCTTCATCTTCTCCGGATCGGGCTTGCCGGTCTTGGGATCGGGCACGCCGGTCAGCATCTGCGCATAGAACGCGTCGACATCGGCAAACGGGAAGACCGGGATATCGATCATCGCCATGCGCCATTCCTCGGCGCCCGTGGGATTGATCTGCAGGGCGAGACTGCGGATCAGGCCGGGGGCATCGGGCACGTAGGGCATGCCGCCCGCGAACGCAAAGCGGCCCACCACCGGATACTTGCCCGGCGCCATCAGCCTGGCGCGGCTGTATTGCGTGCCGGCACCGGTGCTCTCGAACCAGCCGACGGCGCAGACGCCCTTCGCATGGTTGCGGCGGAACCCGATGTGCTTGCCGTTGGCGGCTTCAAAGCCGTCGACGACCCGATGCGGGGACAGCCGCTCGGGGGTCAGCCATCCACCCGTATAGGCGAATGCGCCGGCCAGGCACAACGTTGCCAGCCCGATCACGCCGAAGCGGATCGCCAGCGCGGCGGGGCCGAGTCTGGGTGGAAGCCCGGAGGGATTCCGCTTGTCTTGGTCCATGGTCACTCCTGCTGTATGGACAGCACCTGATTTTGTGGGGGTGGCGACGGAACATTCGCCACCATGGCAAGGTATGCCACGGGGCGCGCGGAAACCATCCGACGATGGCTTGTCGCATCCAACGTTCTGGCTTGATCCGCCTATACGTTTGTATAGGACAAGAATGTGAGGTTGGATGCAAAAATCGCGCGAGCCGGTACGATGCCGGCCCGCTGGGTCAGACCAGTGCCGCCCCGCCATCGACATGCAGGGTGGTGCCGTTCATGAAGCCGTTGGTCATCAGGAAGACCACGCCGGCGGCGGCTTCTTCGGCGGTGCCGAGGCGATGCAGCGGGAGTTGCTGCTTCAGGGCATCGACATAGGCGTCGCGGCCTGTACCGAGGGTGCGGGCCAGCAGCGGCGTGTCGATCGGGCCCGGAGACAGCGTGTTGACGCGCACTGGCGCGAGCTCCAGGGCCAGGCCCCGTGCGAAGGCTTCCATCGCGGCGGACGCGGCGGCAAGGACGGCCGTGCCGTACGCGCTGGGGCGGTCCGCGAGGACCCCCGAGATAAACGTCACCGAGCCGTTCTGGTCGAGGCGGTCGCCCAGCGCGCGGATGGCGTGGACCGATGCCCAGATACGTTCGTCGAAGGCGCCCCGCAGATGGCCCACCTCGGCTTCGCGAATCTTTCCGCCCACGAACGTGCCGGCCAGCAGCACGAGGTGGTCCACGTGCGTAATGTCAGCAAGCGCTTGCTCTATCTCCGCACCCGACTTCACGTCGAGCGCGCGCCAGCCTTCGAAACCGTGTTCTTCCGCCAGTTGCCGCGCGGCGGCCGCGTCGCGTCCGATGATGATCACGCTGGCGCCGAGCGCCTTGGCCTGCAGGGCCGCTGACAGGCCAATGCCGGACGTGCCGCCGAAGATCACCGCACGCTTGCCATCGAGGCGCTGCGGTACGTTCTGGGCCTGCGAAGTGTTGACGTTGTTCATCGCTGTTCTCCTCTGTTTCCGGTTGGACGCCGGTGCGGCGTCGTTGGAAAGCATCGTAGATTGCAGCGTCTTGCTTGAAAATGTGGTTCACATTCGCTTTAATAGTGCCGTCATGGAACAAATTGGCATCGAACGTCTGACCGGACTGCTAGCCTTCGCCCGCGCGGCGTCGCTCGGCAGCTATACGGCCGCCGCACGCTCGCTCGCGGTATCGCCATCCGCGGTAAGCAAGAGCATCCAGCGTCTGGAGCAGAATTTCGGTCTGCGCCTGTTCAACCGCACGACCCGGTCGCTCACGCTGACCGCGGAAGGCCGCGATCTGCTCGAGCGCGCGCAGCGTCTGCTGCGCGACGCGGAAGAGATCGAGCAGGCCGTGGTGGCCGCGCGCGCCGAACCTTCCGGCACGATCAAGATCGCCGCGGCGCTGCCCATCGGCGTGAATATCCTCGCGCCCGCGCTGCCGGCCTTTCGCGCGCGATACCCGAAAGTCGCGGTGGACCTCCGGCTTGGCGACCAGTATGTCGACCTCGTCGAGGAAAGCATCGACGTCGCGGTTCGCGTGGGCGACCCGGGCGACTCGCGACTGATCTCCCGGCACCTGGCCCCGCACCGCATCGGCCTCTTCGCCTCCCCGGACTATCTCGCGCGACGCGGCACGCCTGCCGGCCCCGAAGATCTCATGCATCACGAGTGCGTGAATTTCCGCTACCAGCGCACCGGGCAGGAAGCGGCGTGGCCCTTCCGCATGGCCGACCGCATCGCGGACTTCCGGCCGAACGCCGGCCTGGTCATGGACGTCAGCGATGCCGTGGTCGCGGCGCTGGCCGCGGGGGGCGGCATCGGCCTCTCGGCCACGTACGTCGCGGCCAGTCACGTCAGGCGCGGCGAGCTCGTGCCCGTGCTGCACGCGTTCACGCAGGACCGGTTTCCGATTACCGCGCTATGGCCCGAAAGCCGACGCGGCAATCCGAACGTCAAGGCATTCGTGGCGTTCCTGTCCGAAGCCTTTCCTTCGCCCACGCCTTGGGATGAGATCGTGGCGGCCGCCGCGCGCGGTGACTGACCTTTACTCGTCGAACGTGCCCTGATACTCGGGTGCGGCGTCCGACCGCGTGTTCAGCTCGAACATCACGCCGCCCGGTTCGCGGCAGAAGAAGCGGGAGCCGCGGCCGTTGTTGAAGATGTCGGTCTCCAGCTGGACGCCCTCGCTCCGGAATCTTGCATAGAGTTCCTGCACGGCTTCGAGCGTGGGCAGTTCGAAGCCCGCGTGGAAATTGCGCGGCCACTCGGGGCGAAAATCGCTGACATGTTCGATGACCACGTCGAAGCCCTGTCGCTTGATGATGTAGGACTCTTCCCAGCGGCCCGCGATGCGGAAGCCGAGATAGCGTTCGAAGAACCGGGCCGTCGCGGCCGTGTCGGCGGAAGGAAAGCTCAGGTGGTTGAGCTTCATGGTGTGCATGATGTCGGTCATCGTGATGGCTCTTGGCAAGTGTGCGCTAGGTACGGCGCGGCGGCGGGATGCCGTCGCTGCACGATGACGTCAGAATATAAGCAATTGCTCATATTTCGTACTCGCATGGGCAGGCGGATCCGGCCGGGCCGAAATCGCTCACCTGTCACGCGTTTCCAGCGCGTTCGCGGATGCGCCGGCTGTCGGCTGCTCACATTTTCGAGCGAGCCAGATAGCCGAAGACGGCGGCGCGCAGCCGAGCCTCCAGATTCTCGATATCGCGTTCGCCGCGTTCGCCCGCGGCATCGACCATGCCGCGGATCATGGCGAGCAGGTCGCCCGCCGCGACGTCCGGTTGGGGATGTGCCGGCGCCGCGCGCCGGACGATGCTCAGCACCAGCTGCTCGATCTTCGCCTTGGACACCTCGCCCTGAATCGCGGGGCGTCCTTCTTCGATATCGAGCAGCCGCGCGAGACGTGGCCGTTGAAGCTGCTGCCGCGCGCACGCGCGAATCAGGTACTCGAGCGCGGCCTTGCCGCTGCGCATGCCGAGCGCGGCGGCCATGTCGTCATGGAACGCGCGCGACTCGCGCCGGATCAGCGCGACCGTCAGCGCATCCTTGCCCGGGAAATACTGATAGAGCGAACCGATGCTGACACCGGCGCGCTGTGCCACCGCATTCGTGTTGAAGCCTTCGAAGCCATGCAGCTCCAGGACCTGCGCGGCCGCTTCCACGATGGCCGCGACCGTTTCCTCGGCACGCACCTGCGTGGGTGCCTTGCGCGGCCGCAGCGTCTGCTTCGATGCCCGCTGTCCCATGGGTCAGTCGTTCTCGAAGTCGTTCCCGAGGATGGGCCGCAACTGCGTGAAATCGTTCGGGTAGTACGGCGGCACGGCGTCGGGATTCTTCTTGCGCGCGAGATCGACGAAGCGCCGGTCGGCTTCGAAAACGAGCATCACTTCGTGCTTGCGGATGCCGAGCGCCTGCGCGCGCTCGAGATCGCGGATGCTCTTCGCGCGATAGGCGATGGTTCGCATCAGCAGATCGTAGAGGACCTTGGGCCGCCGCGCGATCGCTTCCTGCACCGCCTCGTCTTCCTTCTTCAGCAGACGCGTCCACAGCTTCGAGGTCTTGAGCCCCTCCGTGTGTTCGGCCATGGAAGCGAGCTGCGTCTTCTGCAGCGATGCATCGAACGCCACGCCCGTTTCCGTCAGGTAATGCTGGAGCTCCACCACGTCGAGGTCGAGCAGCCGCGTATGCGTGGGCCGGTTCGCCGGGGTGGGGACGTAGTTGATGTCCGTCCAGTTCGACGGAAACGCGGCGAGCTTCTCGAAGGTCTCGCGCCACTCGTCATATTCCCGCCAGCGCCACGCGCGATTCTTGAAGAAACGCTCGTAGCCGCGCGTGAAATAGCCGCCGAGGTTCAGTCCATCGCTGCCGCTCTCCTTGACCAGCAGGAGCAGCTCGGCCACGTCGTCCTGCGACAGGCCTTCCACGTTGGCCATGACTTCCGCATAGACGCGGTCGTATGCGCTCTTCGGCATGCTGACGATCGGCGGCACCGGACGCGTGTCGGCCGGCCGCGCGGCCGGTCCCGGCACGGATGCGGGGGCGGCGCCGGGCGTGCGCCCCCGCGCCTTTTTCTTTCTCCGCTTCAGAAAATTCAGGAAACTCATCGACTACGGCCCTCTAACGCCTGTGCCTGCCCCGGCAATATTCTCGCCGATACTCTAACGCGTCTTGCACATGAAAAAAGCCATGCCCTTGCGAGCATGGCTTGTTTTCGTGACAAAACCGGGCGGTGAGCGGCCCACACGAGCCTCCGTCTCCCCGGTCCGGGGTCAGTCGAGCGAGATCTTCCCCGCCTTGACGATCTCGGCATAGCGCACGGTATCGCGCTCGATCAGCTTGCGAAACTCCTCGGACGTGCCGCCGACGGGCACGAAACCGAGGTCGGTCAGCTTCTTCGCGACGTCGGGGCTCGCGGTGGCCGCGGCGATCTCCTTCGCCATCCGATCGACGATCGGCTGCGGTGTGCCGGCCGGCGCCAGCAGGCCCGTCCACGAGCTCATGAGGAAGCCGGGAAAGCCTGCCTCCTCCATCGTCGGAATATTCGGCTCGCCCGGCCAGCGCTTGGCCGACGCCACCGCCAGCAAGTTGATCTTGCCGGATTTCACATGCGGCATCGGCACGAGCAGCGGGTCGAACGCGACCGACACCTCGCCGGACACCAATGCCGGCAGGATGGGCGCGCTACCGTTGTACGGCACGTGGGTCATCTTGACCTTCGATTCCATGGCCAGACGCTCGCCGGTCAGGTGCGCCGAACTGCCGATGCCGCTCGAACCGAACGTGAGCGTGTCCGGGTGCTTCCTGCCATAGGCCACCAGTTCGCCGACGGTCTTCGCCGGTACCTTCTTGCTCGCGAACAGGAACAGCGGCAATTCGGCCATCTCCGCGACGGGCACGAGGTCCGAGGGCTTGTAGCTGAGCTTCGAGTACAGCGACATGTTCGCGCTGTAGGCCGCGAGGATCGAGACGAACGTATAGCCATCGGGCGTCGAACGCGCGGCCACGCCAACGCCGAGCGTGCTGTTCGCCCCGGGCTTGTTCTCGATGATGATCGGCTGGCCAAGGCTTTGCGCCACCTTCTCGAACACCACGCGCGAAACCGTGTCGGTGGAACCGCCCGGCGTATAGGGCACGATGACCTTGATGGGCTTGGCGGGCCATGCCTCCGCGGCGTGCGCGGCCGGTGCGGCCACGATGCCGGCCGTCAGCACGGCGGTGAGGATGCCAGCCAGTTTCGAGATACGGGTGCGCAGCGCGCGCGGCGGGCGCAGCGCGTCAGTCTTGATACTCAAGTTTGTCTCCGATGTCTTTCTGTGATGCCGCTCGTTTGGGCGAGGGCGGCACCATTATGACGGCCGGTCTTGCCGTCAATGTCGGGACAAACCACGAATTCCGGACGCGGGCGCGAACGCGGTGTGCGATTGCCGGTCAATCACGCCGCGTTGTTCCGCCATGCGGTCAGCGTCAGTGCTGACGCGCGGTGCCGGGCTTGCGTTCGAAGAGGGCCGGCACCCAGGCCAGCATCTTCGCGATATCGGCGAAGGACGGCAGCAGCGGCGTGGCATGGCGCACGGCATTGCGGCGTGCGTAGTGGCGCAGCAGTTGCGCGCCGACCGGACGGTTGAAGTAAGCGGCCTCCGGGTATTGCTTGGACGACATGGTCGTATTCCCTACTGTGGTTCGAAATCAGCCTACAGTATACACTACATTGGTGCGGTGCACCAAGGTGTGACATGGGCGTGGTCGCCCATGGGGCACGGGGTCGGCGTCGGTGCCGGTATCGGCGCGGGTCAGCCGCGAGGCGGTTCGCCGTCGATGTTCATGGCCTCGACGGCCTTGGCGGCGCTGTAGACGTGGCGCGTGGCCAGCAGTGAAGCGAGGTCGGCATCCCCGGCGATGACGGCCTGGAGGATCTGGGCGTGCTCGTCCCAGTTGATGCGCGCGCGGCTCAGGTTGGCCGGCGCGAACAGCAGCGCCGTGCGTTCGCGCAGCGAGCGCATCATGTCCTGCAGCACGCTGTTGGCGGCGATGTTGCCCAGCACCTCATGGAAGCGCGAGTTCAGTTCGACGAAGCGCTCGGTCTGGCCGCTGTTGACGGCGGCATTCCCTTCTTCCAGCACCTTTTCGATCTCGGCGATCAGCGCCGGATCGCGGCGTTGTGCCGCAAGCTTGGCATTGAGACCCTCGAGCGTGGCGCGCACTTCCACCATCTCGCGCGCGATATTGGGGGAGAGACGCGCCACCGAGGCGCCGCGCCGGGGCTCGATCTTGACCAGTCCTTCGGCGGCAAGCGCGCGTAACGCTTCCCGCACCGGGATGCGGGAGACGCCGAGCTCCTGGGACAGCGTGTTCTCGACGAGCCGTTCGCCCTGCTCATACTGGCCGCCGAGAATGCGCTGGCGCAGCGTGTCGGTCACCAGCGCGAACAGCGGCGAGTGCTGCGCGCCAAGGCTGGCTACCGGAAGGTCCGGCGTCGTGGAACGGGGCAGGCCCGCGGAGGCGTCGTTCATGATCATGGAAGGCGGCGTGAATGCCGCTATTGTATACGGTCAACATCGCAGCCGCCTTCCAGATCTAGCTTGGACGGATGTCAGGCATGCTGGAACGTGAAGCCATCGGCGTAGACAAAGGGTGACTGCGCGCCCATCGCCGCGAACGTCTGCCGCGCATCGCGAATCATGTTCGGCGAGCCGCACAGGTAGATCGCATGCTCGGACAGATCCCCATGATCCTGGCACACCGCGTCCTGCACATGGCCGCGCCGTCCCTGCCAGTCGTCGCCGGCGCGCGAGAGTACCGGTACGTACTGGAAATCGTAGAGACGCTCGCCCCACGCGGCAATCTCGTGGTGCAGATACAGATCCTCCATCGACCGCGCGCCCCAGTACAGCGAGACCGGCGGACAATCGGGGTCGTCCATCAGCGACTCGAGCATGCTCTTGATCGGCGCGAGCCCCGTGCCGGTAGCGACCATCAGCAGCGGCCGGTAATCTTCCTTGCGCAGGCTGAAGTTGCCATGCGGCACTTCCACCTCGAGCCGGTCGCCGGGCTGCAGCGTCGGCAGCCGCGTGGCCGTGAAGCGGCCGCCTGCGATGCGCCGCACGTGGAAGTCCACGTCGTTGCCGCGCGGCGCCGATGCCATGGAGAAGCTGCGATGGGTGCCGTCGTCGAGCAGGATCTTCATGTACTGGCCCGGCGCGTACTGGAACGACACGTCGTCCGGCAGCGCCAGGCGCAGATGCGCGACCTCGGGGCCGAGCCAGCCTAATTCGCGCACGGTCGCCGTGACGCGCTGCGCGGGAATGTCCACGTCGCCCGCGCGCGCCACGCTGAGTACGAGGTCCGCGGTGGGCCGCGCCTGGCAGGCGAGTGCCGCGCCGGTGGCCGCCTCTTCCTCGGTCAGCGCCATCGGGAACTCCTCGTACGCGACCGCGCCTTCGACGACCTGTACGCGGCACGTGCCGCAACCGCCGAACGTGCATTCGTGCGCGAGGCACACCCCCGCGCGCAATGCGCCGTCGAGTACCGTCTCGCCGTCGTTCACGTCGAACGTGGCCTGGGTCTCGATGACATGAATGCGATAGGACATGACTGGTGGCCCTCCTGCCTGCTTACTTCTTGATGTCCGCCTGCGCGAGCACCTGCAGGTCCTCGCCCGCCAGCAGATCGCGCAATGCTTCCAGCGCGGCCACGCCGCATGCGGTGTCCTGCTCGCCGTTGCCGCCCGAGAGGCCGACGCCGCCGATCACCTCGCCGTTGACGACCACCGGAAAGCCGCCGACGAATACGGCGAACTTGCCTTCGAAGCTCCACTGAATGCCGAACGCCTCGTTGCCGGGCAGCGCGGGACCGTTGGGGGCCGTATTGAACAGATGCGTCGAGCGCTTGTGGCCGGCCGCGGTGAACGCCTTGTTCCATGCGATCTGCGGACCCGTGATGCGCGCGCCGTCCATGCGTTCGAGCAGCAGCGGATAGCCGCCGTCATCGACGATGCAGATGGACTCCAGCACGCCGATCTCCCTGGCCTTGGCGACGGCCGCCTCGACCATGACGCGGGCCTCGCGCAGTTCGAGCTTGATGCTTGCCTTCATGAATACAGACTCCTTGCAGATGGATTTAACAGCCGCGGTAGATCGTCTTGATCTGGGTATAGAACTCGATGCCGGCGCGGCCGGATTCGCGGAATGTCGCCGTGCTCGACCGCTTGAGCCCGCCGAACGGCGCGTTGACGAGGTTGCCCGTGGTCGTGCGATTGATCTTGACGGTGCCCGACTCGATATCGTTGGCGAAGTCGTGCGCATATCGCGGATTGCGCGTGGCGATCGCCGCGGACAATCCGTACTCGGTGTCGTTGGCCTTGGCCATCGCATCGGCGTAGCTGGTCGCCTCGATGATCGCGAGCACCGGCCCGAAGATCTCCTCGCGCGCGATACGCATGGACATCGTCACGTCGGTAAAGACCGTCGGGGCCACGTAGTAGCCGTGCGCGAAATCGCCATCGGTCAGCGCGTTGCCGCCCGTCAGCAGCGTGGCTTCACCCTTGCCGATCTCGATATAGCCGAGTACGGTCTCGCGCTGCTTGCGCGTGGCCAGCGGGCCGAGGTCCATGCCGGACTGCATGCCGCTGCCGATCTTGAGCGATTTGACGCGCGCCACGAGCTTCTCGATGAAAGCCTGCTTCACCGCGGCCATCACGATGATGCGGCTCGTGCCCGTGCATGCCTGGCCGGACAGCGACAGGCCACCCTTGACCGCGAGATCGACGGCCTGGTCGAGATCGGCGTCCTCCATCACGATCAGCGGGTTCTTGCCGCCAAGCTCCATCTGCGTGCGCGTGGTCATCGATACCGCGCGATGGATCTGCTCGCCCGCCGACGTCGATCCCGTGAACGACACCGCGCGAATGGCTGGCGATGCGACGATGGTCTCGCCCACTTCTCCCGCGCTGCCGGTCAGGAAGTTCAGCACGCCGCGCGGAATGCCGGCCTTGACGAACGCCTCGGCCAGCCGCAGGCCGGAGAGGGGCGCATCCGACGACGGCTTGAACACGACGGTGTTGCCCGCGATGAGCGCCGGCGCGATCTTGCGCGCGGGAATCGACACCGGGAAGTTCCACGGCGAGATGACGGTGACCACGCCCAGCGGCTCGCGCTGCGTGTAGACGACCATGTCCGGATCGTCCTGAGGGAAGGTCTCGCCCGAGTAGGTCTGGCCTTCCACCGCATAGAAGCGCAGCGTCTGCGCCGAACGCACGATCTCGTCGCGCGCCAGGTTCAGTGCCTTGCCTTCCTCGCGCGTGAGTTCCGCCGCGAAGGCATCGGCATTGGCTTCGAGCCAGGCCGCGGCATCGTTGAGGATCTTCGCGCGCTTGCCGATCGGCGTCTTGCGCCAGCCCGGGAACGCGGCGGCCGCCGCCGCGACGGCCGCCTCCGCGTCACGCGCGTCGGACGCCGCATGGCGGCTGACGATCTCGCGCGTGTCGGCCGGGTTGATGTTGTCGAACAGGCGACCGCTCACGCTGTCGCACCATTCGCCGTCGATGTAGTTGCGGTACGTGTCCGTCATCGTCGTGGCCCCGTGCATCAGGCGGCGATCGCGGCCGGCTTGGTCTCGACGTAGTCGTAGAAGAGCGCGGTCGTGTACAGCAGTCGCATCTGCGCGCCGATCTCGCAGATCTTCAGGCAGCGGGCCTGCAGTTCGGGCGTGTTGGCATGCTCGAGGACGATCTGGTAGCCGCGCTCGCCATGGATTTCGTCGGACACGATATGCAGGTCGAAGAATTCCACTTCCTCGTCCGTGAAGCCGTACTTCTCGCGCAGCGTCGGAGTCTGCTTGCGATAGATCGACGGCACCTGCGATTCCAGGCCGACGACGAGGCCGGCGACCGCGACGACCGGGTCTTCACGCATCGCCACGGCATAGCACCAGCTTTGCAGCCCGCGCGTGGTCGGCGACATGTTGTCCGGGTCCACGACGCGCTCGCGCGTGGTGCCGCAGGCTTCGGCAAAACGGACCAGCAGGTCGGTGTGGCGGTCGCCACCGATTTCCTCTTCGTACATGTTGGCCAGCAGGAAGTCCTTGGCCTCGGTCATGTGGTCCGGCGTGCGCGCGTAGATATAGGCGAGGTAGTCGGCGAACGGGCCCACGTAGTGATAGTGGTTCTCTGCCCAGCGCGCCAGATGCTCGCGCGTCAGCGTGCCGCCTGCCCATGCCTTGCTGAACGGTGCCTGGTTGGCGCTCTTGCCCTTGATCGCGTTCTCGAGGGCGGCGCGGAAGTCTTCGCGGTTCATCAGTTCTGCCATTTTGTGGGCTCCTTGACTGGGATGGAATGAAGAAGGGGAGGGGTTTGGGTGCGAGTCATGCGGCCCGGGCTTCCCGGGCTGCGGTGATCCGCTGGTAGGCAACGCCGGCGAGGGCTATGTCCTCGAGGCCGACGCCGACGGATTTGTAGATGACGATGTCGTCCGCGCTATGCCGAACGGTGTGCCGGTCCAGCAACACATCGCCGAGCTCGACGATCTTGTGATCGGGCAGCACGGACGGATCGGCCAGCACGAGGTCACCCGCTTCGCGCAGCGATTGCGGCCGCCATTCGACGACCACCGTGGCGGCGCGCGCCAATGCCGTGTCGTCGAGCTCGCGCGTATGCGGCAGGCTCGAGCCGATGGCCGCGACGAACGCGCCCCGGCGCAGCGACGCGCCGGCGAACAGCGGTGTGGTCGAGCGCGAGGCGGTCACCACGACATCGGCCTCGGCCACGCACGTTTCGGGCGTGGCGAACGTGGCCGGGATCCCGCACTGCGCGGTCAGACGTTCCGCCACGGAGGCGTCGGCATGCGGGTCGCTGATCAGGATGCGTTCCAGCGGCAGCGCCGCCGACAGCTGCAGCGCGTGCTGCACACCCTGCGTGCCCGCGCCGAACAGCGCGAGCGTTTGCGCGTCGGGGCGCGCGAGCCGCTGCGCCGCCAGTACCGTGCACGCCGCGGTGCGCAGCCGGGTGATCGCACCGGCATCGAACGATGCGAGCGGCGCGCCACTGACGGTGGAGAACAGCAGGATCACGAAAGAGAACTGACACGCGATCGTCGTATACACCTTGGCGCCCGCCACCTGCTGATCCGGAATGACCGCGCCCAGCGTGGACAACTTGACGCCGCCGGCCTCGGTGCGGATGCGCTCCTGCATGGCCGCGCGATGCTGGCCGAAGCTGCGGAACGCTTCGAGCATGGCGGCCTGCGCATCCGCCGCGCTGACATGGCGGTCGATCTGTTCGTCGGTGATATGGAGCATGAGTGGGCTGTCGTGACCGTTGGGGGCTGCAATTCGGTATACAGTCTACACATTGCCAAAGAAATTGCTAGCGGAGTTTTTGGGGCATGGCGCAGGGCGCGCGCAGTCGATAACGGTGCGGGATGCGCTGAAACCGTGCAGTGGTGCGGTTTCTGGCACTACATAGGGGTGACGGCACGGAGTTTCCCTAACCTTGCCGGTTTTCGCTTGTGTTTCGTTTGCGTCGGAATATAGTATACGAAACGGAAATTCAATCACTCATCAAACCTGCCCCCACAAGGGCCCCACATCAGGGGAGCCTCATGCAACCAACGGTAGAGATCGGCATTGCCCATTGGGTATATCTATTGGGCGTCGTGGTCATCGTGCTGACCATGATCCTGCGCGCCAACGTCGTGGTGCCGTCGATCGTCGGCACCTTCTGCGTCATCCTGGCCATTACCGGCAATCCCGTCGAAGCGCTCGGCGGCATCTTCGGCGCGAGCCTCGTGGCGGCGAAAGAGTTGTTCAACATCTTCCTGGTGATCGCGTTCATGACCGCGCTGCTCAATGCGCTCAAGACATTGCGATCGGATATCCGGATGGTCGAGCCCTTCCGCGTGATCATGAAGAACGGGCATAGCGCGTACTTCATCCTCGCGGGCATTACCTATGTGATCTCGCTGTTCTTCTGGCCGACGCCGGCGGTGCCGCTGGTCTCGGCGATTCTGCTGCCGGCGGCGATTGCCGCGGGCCTGCCGCCGCTCGCGGGGGCCATGGCCATTGCGATCGCCGGGCAGGGCATGGCGCTATCGTCGGACTACGTCATCGGCGTGGCGCCCGGTATCAGCGCCAAGGCGGCCGGTGCGGCCGTCAGCGCGGCCGTGGTCGCGGACCGCGCGCTCGTGCTGTCGATCATTACGGGCTTTATCGCGCTGGCGCTGGCGTACCTGTCCATGCGCCGTCATATCGTTCCGGCCAGCGGCGCGCTGCTCGACCGGTGGCAGGCCAAGGCAAACGGCATCGATCCGGAGGTGGAAGGCACGGGGACGTTCGACAAGGCCGAGATCGCGCGCGGCACGTCGCACGACGAGCCCCTCGTCACCGACGCCAATATCGAACGCAGTCTTGCCATGGTGGAGCAGCGCCGCATCAAGTGGTCCAAGTTCTTCGCGGTGCTGACACCGCTGGCGTTCGTGTGCGTGGTCTCGCTGATGGTGCTGCCGAAGGTGGCCAGCGGGATGCCCGACCTCAAGGGCGGTGCGGCTGCCGCGCTGGTCGGCGGCGTCGCGGCCGTGCTGATGATGCTGGCCACGCTGGCCGCCGAGGGTCCGCGCCGCATGCTCGACGTTTGCCCCGAACACATCACGGACGGCTTCGTGTTCGCGTTCAAGGCGATGGGTTCGGTGCTGCCGATCGCGGGCTTCTTCTTTGTCGGCGCGGGCGAGACCGCCGCGCAGATCCTGGGCGTGGATGCCGGCAAGGCACCGAGCCTGCTGTTCGAACTGATCCAGGCCTACCAGCACATGATTCCCGACAACCACGTGCTCGTGGCCTTCGGCGTGCTGCTGGTCGGCATGATCACGGGCATCGACGGCTCCGGCTTCGCCGGCCTGCCGCTGACGGGCACGCTGGCCGGCGCGCTCGGTCCGGTGGTCGGCTTCGACTCCGCGACGCTCGCCGCCGTGGGACAGATGGGCGCGGTATGGACCGGTGGCGGCACGCTCATCGCGTGGTCGTCGCTGATCGCCGTGGCCGGTTTTGCGCGAGTGCCGGTACTCGAGGCCGTGCGCGCACTGTTGTTGCCGGTGATCGCGGGGCTCGTCGTGTCGACGATCTGCGCGATGGTTATCTGGCACTGACCGCTACACGTTGGAACCTATATGCCGAAAGTTGTCTTTCACAAGAACGGCCAAGTCTTCACGGACGAGGTAAAGCCCGAAACGAATCTGGTCGTGCGCGCCGGTATCAAGCAGTTTCCGTATCCGAACCTGCGATACGAATGCGGCATGGGCAAGTGCTCGAAGTGCGCCTGCAAGGTGCTGGCCGGTGCCGAGCATCTGCCGCCCCCGAACTGGAAGGAGAAGAAGCAGCTCGGCGAGCGTATCGAGCAGGGCTTTCGGCTGGCCTGCCAGATCTGGCTGACGCACGACATCGAGTTGTGCCAGGAAGAGATGCCGGCATGATGTACGTCATCCTCACCAGCAAGCCGGGCCAGTTTCGCACCGAGCCCATGGAAGGCTCGCTCGACGACATCCGGCCGCTGGAAACCTATGACTACATGTTCTATGGCCGCGCCACCGCGAGCTTCGTGATCGCCGAACTTCACCAGCCGGTGAAGGTGCGCGTGATCGACGAGTCCGCCGGGCGCGAGGCGGAGACGATCAACCTGGTGCCATCGAAGTTTCTCGAACGGTTCGACACGCTGGACGCCGCGCGCGCGGCGCTCCAGGACCTTGCCAAGTTCGGGACGATGGACCTTTCGCTGAAGAAACGATGACACAGGACACGCTGGGCACCGCGCCCGCCACCGAGGCGACCCCCGCCGCAACGCCCGCCGCAACGCCCGCCGCAACGCCCGCCGCAACGCCCGCGGAACGCACGACCGTCGAGGTGACGTTCGTGACCAACGCGGGCAAGACCGTGACCGCGCCGAGCAACAGCAACCTGTTGCGCATCTCGCTGCGCGAGCAGGGCGGCATACCTTTCAAGTGCGGCGGCGGTATCTGCGGCACGTGCCGCTGCAAGATCGAGACGGGCCTCGCGAATACCGACGCGGTCAAGCCGAAGGAACGCAAGCATCTGTCGGAACAGGACCTCGCGGACGGCTACCGCATGGCCTGCCAGACGTTCGTCAACGGCGATATCGCGGTGTCATGGGGTAATTAAGCGGGAGCCGGAGCCTACGCGGCCTGCTTCGCCATCAGCGCCAGCAACTCCGCGTTGAAGCGCCCGGGGTCCTCGTAGAACGTGCCGTGGCCGATGGCTTCGTAGATCGAGAGCGTCGAATGCGGTACGAGCTTGTGCGTGTACTCGCTCATCGCCACCGCGGAGATCTGATCCTCGCGGCCGTGCGTGACGAGCATCGGCACGCGAACCGCGCGTAGCGTGTTGTCGTACGCCGCGGGCCGTCCGGCCAGCAGCTTGCGCACGGCGACGGGCGTCTTGGCGTTGAAGCGTTCCATCTGTGCGAGTTCCGCCGCGCTCGGTGGGCGCGCGAAACATGCGCGCAGGAACGCTTCGGTGCCTTTCTCCGCTTCCATCGCATCGTCGGACATCATCGGCACCATCAGCCGCGCGGAACGTCCTTGCCCGAACGGCGCGCTCGTCGACGTCGCGGCCACGTAGTTCAGGCTGCCGATTTCTCCATCGCCGAATGCGGTCAGATAATCGTTGACCACGCGGCCGCCATAGGACCACGTGACGATGGCAGGTTTTCGCGCGCCCGTTGCGCGGATCACCGATCGGACGTCTTCGGCCCAGCGTACGTTGTCGTGATAGGCCTCCTTGACGAGTGGCTTGCCGGAGTCGCCATGGCCGCGCAGGTCGAACGCGATCAGGCGCAGATGCTGGAGTTCCGGCGCGGACATCTGCTTTGCCCAGCTTTCATGACTCTGCGCGAAGCCGTGGATGAAGATGACGGGACGGCCGTTGGGGTTGCCGGTCTCGAAGACGGCAAGCTCGACGCCGTCGCTGGCGGAGGAACGAATGCGGGTCGCGCGCATGGAGGCTGGATCCGAGGTACCCGTCTGGGCGGTACTCGCTGCAGGGCGGCTCGCGCAGCCGGTGCCGGCCAGCGCGGCGGCAAACGCGGCCGCGCCGGCCCGCAGGAAGCGTCGCCGGGCGGGCAGCGGCATATCGGATACTACGTCGGAATGGGCAGAAGCGGAATGGGAAGAAGTCAAGGCGGTCTCCTCGTGGCGGCGTGTGCTGGCGGATGCGGGCCGGCAACGCAGCTCTGTTTGAACGATGGGGACAGCCTAAACGACACTTCGCCAAAGCCAAAATGGCGAATTTAGCTTCTGATGATCGACGGTGTCGATGGATCAGGCAGCCTTGCGCGTGTCCGCCGCCGCGAGGTTGCCGCCGTCGCGCGCGGGCTTGATGGCGCGGCTGCGTTCGCCGTCCACGCTCACCGGTACATCGCCCGCGATGGTCACGCGGCGCACGATACGGCGCGTGTCGCCATAGTCGTTGATCGCGTAGTGCTGCGTTGCGCGGTTGTCCCAGATGGCCACGTCGCCGGCCTGCCAGCGCCACCGCACGGTGTTCTCGAGCCGATGGACATGGCTCTGCAGGACCGAGATCAGATGCGCGGAGTCGCTGGCGGAATAGCCAAGCAGGCGCTTCACGAAATGCCCGAGCACGAGCGTGCGCTCGCCGGTTTCCGGATGGACGCGCACGACCGGATGCTCGGTCTCGTAGACGGTGCGCGTGAACACGTCGCGATAATGCTGCGCATCCGGGCCGTGTGGCAACACGCGCGAGCCCGCGTAGTCGTAGTCGTTGGTGTGCAGGGCCCAGAGCTTGTCGGCAAGCTCGCGCAGCGGCGGCGGGAGCTCCTCGTATGCCGCCGCGGTGTTGGCCCATACCGTATCGCCGCCGTAAGTGGGCACCTCCACCGCGCGCAGCACCGACACCTGCGGATAGGCGAGATCGAACGTGACATCCGTATGCCACGAGTTCGCGCGGCCACCCCCGTGCTGCGAATCCAGCTCGAGCAGATACTGCGTGCCCGCGCGCACGGGCACCGTCGGATGCGGGACGGGCGGGCCGAACAGCGAGCCGAACGCTTCCTGCGTGGCATCGTCGAGATGCCCCTGCTCGCGGAAAAACAGCACCTTGTGGCGCAGCAGTGCCGCGCGGATGGCGTCGAACGTCGCACCCGGCAGGTCGCCGTCAAGGCGCACGCCGCGGACTTCGGCGCCGATGCGTCCCGAAACGGGGCGTACGTCGAGTTCGATCTGGGTGGGGTTCTGTGTCATGGACTCGTCTCCCTGTTGTTTGGGATGGGCAATGCTCCGCACCATACGCCGCGGGGCGAGCCGCGCAGAACGAAGGAATTCGCGGTTGGATATGGACGGCCGGCGCATATCGGCATGCGTAAACGTTCGTTCGCGCGTGCCCGACGGGTCCCTATATTGGGTGACCCATCTCTTTCCCGCCCTTGTCATGTTCCAGAAATTTGTCCGGACGCTCCTGCTGCCCGCCACCCTGGCGCTGCTTGCGAGTCCGCATGCCTCCGCCGCGCCGGCGGCGGAAACCCCGCGCACCGGCGGCACGCTGACCACGATCATCCAGCCCGAACCGGTCATCCTGACGTCCGCGCTCAATTCGGCCGCCCCGACGGGTTTCTTCAGCGCCAACGTGTTCGACGGCCTTGTCGAGTACGACAACGATTTCAAGCTCAAGCCGGCCCTGGCCGAGCGCTGGGACATCTCGAAGGATTCGAAGACGCTGACGTTCCATCTGCGGCCCAACGTCAAGTGGCACGACGGCAAGCCGTTCACGTCGGCCGACGTCAAATGGACGCTCGAGAACGTCTGGAAGAAGCTGCATCCGCGCAACCAGATTCTGTTCGGCAAGGTCACGCAGGTGGATACACCGGATCCGCTCACGGTCGTCCTGCACTTCTCCGAGCCGTCGCTGGCGGTGCTGAGTTCGCTCAACAGCAATGGCGCGCAGGTACTGCCGAAGCATCTGTACGAAGGCACCGACATCCTCAACAACCCGTACAACAACAAGCCGGTGGGTACCGGCCCGTTCGTGTTCAAGGAATGGAGCAAGGGCAACTACATCGTGCTCGAGCGCAATCCGAACTACTGGGACAAGGGCAAGCCGTACCTCGACAAGATCGTATTCAAGGTCATTCCCGACGCAAGCGCGCGTGCCGCCGCGCTGGAAAAGGGCGAGGCGCAGTACGCACCGTTCAATCCGGTGCCGCTCAAGGATGCGCAGCGTCTGGCCCAGCTGCCGTCGCTGAAGCTGGAGACGCGCGGCTACGACTGGATTTCGCCGTGGCTGTTCATGGACGTGAACCTCGATCGCCCGTACTTCAAGGATGTGCGCGTGCGCCAGGCGCTCGCCCATGCGATCGATCTCAACGCGCTGAACAAGGTCGTCTGGTTCGGTTTTGGCAAGCCGGCGGTCAGCCCGGTCGTGTCGACACTCACGCAGTTCTTCAACCCGGCGGTGCCGAAGTACGCCTATGACCCGGCCAAGGCCGAGGCGCTGCTCGATGCGGCGGGGCTCAAGCGTGGCGCCGATGGCAACCGGCTCAAGATCCAGATCGACTATCTGCCGTATGGCGACGACTACAAGCGTAGCGCCGAGTACATCAAGCAGGCGCTCAAGCGGGTCGGCATCGACGTGAATGTGCGCACGCAGGACACGCCGACGTATACCAGGCGCGTCTACGGCGATCGCGACTTCGATCTCGCGGTGGTGTGGTTCGCCGGCTTCGCGGATCCGCTCGTCGGGGTGACGCGCGCCTATCGCGCCGACACCGTGGGCAAGAACATTCCGTGGTCGAATGGTTCCGGCTACCGTGGTGAGGAGGCCAACAAGCTGATCGACGAGGCACAGGGCTCGCCTAGCCAGCCCGAGCGCGTGGAACTGTTCAAGCGCTTCCAGACCGTCGTGCAGAACGACCTGCCGTCCGTGCCGCTGCTCGAACTGCGCTTCTTCACCGTGCAATCGTCGTCGCTGCGCGACACGGTCAGCGGCGTGGATCAGATCTACGCATCGCTGAAGAACGCATGGTTCGCGCAGCCGCCGGGTGCGAGCGCGACGGTGGCACGCGCCGATGCTGGCAAGTAATCGGTATTCCCTGGACAGGCTTGCGCGGCGCCTCGCGCAACTGGCTGGCGTGGTGCTCGGCATCGCGGTGGTGAACTTCTTCCTGCTGCGGCTGGCGCCCGGCGACGCGGCGCAGGTGCTTGCGGGCGAAGCGGGTGCCGCCACGCCCGAGTACCTCGCCGCGCTGCGCGCGCAGTTCGGCCTCGACCAGCCGTTGTGGGTGCAGCTGTACAAATACCTCTGGCATCTCGCGCAACTCGACCTCGGCTACTCGCATCGCCAGGGCATGCCCGTGTTCGACCTGATCGCGCAACGGCTGCCCGCCACGCTGCTGTTGATGGGCGCCAGCATCGCGTTCGCGGTGGTCGTCGGTGCGGGCCTCGGGGTGCTGGCGGCGGGCCGCGCGGGTCGGCTGCTCGATACCGCCATCTCCGCCGCCGCGCTGCTGTGCTTTGCCACACCGCTGTTCTGGATTGGGCTGATGCTCGTGCTCGTGTTCTCGGTCTGGCTGGACTGGCTGCCCGTCGGCGGCATGTTCACGGTCGAATCGGGCTACACGGGCTGGCGCTACGCGCTCGACGTCGGGCAGCATCTGGTCCTGCCCGCGATCACGCTGGGGTTGTTCTATATGGCCGTGTATGTGCGGCTGATGCGCGCCAGCATGATCGAGGTCCGGCGCCAGGACTTCGTGCGGACGGCCGTGGCCAAGGGCGCGCCGGCACCGCGCGTGCTCACGCGTCACGTCCTGCGCAATGCGCTGCTGCCGCTGATCACGATGATCGGCGTGCAGGCGAGCTCCGTGATCGGCGGCGCGGTGATCGTCGAGACGGTCTTCTCGTGGCCCGGGCTCGGACGCACGGCGTTCGACGCGCTCTATCAACGCGACTACAACCTGCTGCTGGGCATCCTGCTGTGCAGCTCGGTGGTCGTGATCGTCGTCAACTGGATCGTGGATGCGGTCTATGCGCGCGTGGATCCGCGCATCCGTTTGCCGCATTGAGTTCGGGGAGTCGTTCATGTCTTCGTCATCTCCATCGTTGCGCGGCGACGCGGCATCGCTGATCGATGTCGCGGCCGCCGATCTGGCCGAGCCGCTCGCGCCAGTGACGGCGCGCCGGCACGGTGCGCTGCGCCGGCTGCTGAGTTCCCCGAGCGCGTGGGTCGGCACCGTGCTGCTGCTCGCGGTCGTGGCCGCCGCCGTCACCGCGGGCTGGCTGTTTCCGGGCGATCCGCTCGACATGGCGACCGAGCCGCTGCTCTGGCCGGGACGCGACGCCGCGTATCCGCTGGGCTCCGACATGCTCGGGCGCGACATTCTTGCCGGCCTTTTCCACGGGGCGCGCGCATCGCTGACGATCGCCGCGGTGTCCACGGCGATTGCCGTCGTGCTCGGTGTGGCGGGTGGCATTGCCGCGGGTTACTACGGCAACGACTTCAACGGCCGCATCGATCGCGCGTTCGGTGTCGTGACCACGTTCTTCCAGACCATTCCGTCGTTCCTGTTCGCGCTGGCCATCGTCGCGGTGGCGCAACCGTCGATCGGGAAGATTGCGCTTGCCATCGGCATTACCTCATGGCCCGCGCTCGCGCGGCTGGTACGCGCGGAGGTATTGCGGCTGCGGCATGGCGACATGGTGCTCGCCAGCGAGGCGCTCGGCGCGAGCGATGCGCGCATCATCGCGCACGACATCTTGCCCAACGTGCTGACGCCGGTGCTGGTATCGGCATCGCTGATGGTCGCGACCGCGATCCTGACCGAGTCGAGCCTGGCCTTTCTCGGGCTTGGCGATCCGAATGTGGCGAGCTGGGGCAACATGGTCGGCGCGGGCCGCGAGGTGTTGCGCACCGACTGGTACGTCTGCGTGCTGCCGGGCATGGCGATCGTGATCACGGTGCTGGCCCTCAACCTGATCGGCGACGGGCTCGCGGCGGCGTTCGATCCGCGCGGCGCTCGATAGGATGCAAGACAAGGAGCACCGATCATGACGCAACTATTGCTGTCGCTACGCGGGCTGACCGTGAACTATCCGGGCGCCGAGCGCCCCGCCGTGGCATCGCTCGACCTCGACGTCGGCGAGGCCGAAACCGTTGCGCTCGTCGGCGAGTCCGGCTGTGGCAAATCGACGACCGCACTGGCCATTCTCCGGCTGTTGTCGCCATCCGCGCGCGTCGATGGGCGCATTCTGCTCGACGGCCGCGATCTGCTGGCATTGCCCGAGCGAGAGATCACCGCGGTACGCGGCAATGTCGTCTCGATGATCTTTCAGGAACCGATGACGTCGCTGAACCCGGTGCATACGGTCGGGGAGCAGGTCGTCGAAGCGCTGCGCCTGCATCGCCCCTTGCCGGCGCAGGCGGCCATCGCGCGCGCCGTGGAGCTGCTCGACCTGGTGCGTATTCCGGAGCCGCAGCGGCGCTTTCATGCCTACCCGCATCAGCTGTCGGGCGGACAGCGGCAGCGCGTGATGATCGCGATGGCCATCGCCTGCTCGCCGCGGCTGCTTGTGGCGGACGAACCGACGACGGCGCTCGACGTCACCGTGCAGGCGCAGATTCTGGCATTGCTCGATTCGCTGCGCCGCGAACTCTCGATGAGCGTGCTGCTGATTACGCACGACCTCGGTGTGGTCTCGCGCTGGGCCGATCGCGTGGCGGTGATGCACGATGGCCGCAAGGTGGAGGAGCAGCCGGCACGCGCATTGTTCGATGCACCGCGACACGACTATTCCCGCGCGCTGCTCGGCGCATCGCTGAGCGGCGTGCATGCGCGCGGCGAGGCACCGCATTATCGGCGGGCGCGTTTGCCGGAGCTGCGCGTCGATCGTCGCGCGGACGGCACGGCGGCGTCGTTCCGGCTCGTGCAGCCGGTGCCCCGTCAGCCCACGCCGCGGGCGGAAGCCGCCGCGCCGCTGATCCGCGTAGAGGGCCTCGATGTCGTCCATCGCACGGGCCGCCATGCCGCGCATGCGGTGCGCGATGTGTCGTTCTCGATCGCCGCCGGCGAAACGGTGGGGCTCGTGGGGGAATCGGGGTGCGGCAAGTCGACGCTCGCCCGCGCGATTCTCCGTCTCTCCGACCATGATGGCGGGCGAATCGTTTTCGACGGCACGGATATCGCGGCGATCTCGCGGCGCAGGCTGCGTCCGTGGCGCGGTGCGATGCAGCTCGTGTTCCAGGATCCGTACGGCTCGCTCAATCCGCGCAAGACCGTTGGCGCGTTGCTGGAGGATGCGCTACGCATCCACGGCGTGTCGGATGCCCGCGTGCGACGCGACCGTGTGCACGCGATGATCGAGCGCGTGGGTTTGCCGGCCTCGGTACTGCGGCGGTACCCGCACGAGTTCTCGGGCGGCCAGCGGCAGCGCATCGGCATTGCACGCGCATTGATCGTGCAGCCACGGCTGCTCGTATGCGACGAGCCCGTGTCCGCGCTCGATGTCTCGGTGCAGGCGCAGGTGCTGAATCTGATTGCCGACCTGCAGGCGGAATACGGCCTGGCGTGCCTGTTCATCTCGCACGACCTTGGCGTGGTTCGCTATATCGCGGACAGAGTGCTGGTCATGAAGGACGGACAGGTGGTGGAGAGCGGTGACCGCGAGCAGATCTGGACGGCGCCGGCGCATCCTTATACGCGGCAACTGCTCGACGCCATTCCATCGTTCGCCGCGCGCTGAGACGCGCGGCGGCGGCCCTTGAGCGGCCCTTAAGCGGCCCTCATGCGGCCTTGCGTCCGGAAGCGCGACCCACGGGACGCGCCAGCCCCAGATGGTCGCGCAGCGTGCGGCCTTCGTACTCGGTGCGGAACAGGCCGCGCCGCTGAAGAATGGGCACCACGCCATCGACAAAGGCCTGCACGCCATCGGGCAGCACGTCGGGCATCAGGTTGAAGCCGTCGGCCGCGCCGTTGAGGAACCAGTGTTCGATATCGTCCGCGATCTGCTCCGGCGTGCCCACGATCACGCGATGGCCGCCACCGCCCGCGAGTTCGCGGATGAGCGCGCGCACGGTCAGGCCGCGTTGCTGCGCGAACGCCACGGTTGCGCGGAAGAACGTATGGTTGCCGTTCGCGGGCAGGACGAGGTCCGCGGGCAGCGGCTGGTCCAGCGACAGGCGGTCCGCGGAGATGCCGAGCGTGCCGGCCAGGCGGTTCAGGCTGTAGGACCACGGAATCAGATCGACCAGCGCATTGCGGCGCGCGATCGCTTCCGCTTCCGTCGCGCCGATGATCGTGGTCAGGCCGGGCAGCACCTTGACCGCGTTGGGTCCACGGCCAAGCACTTCGGCGCGCTGGTTGATCTCGGCGCGATAGGCGTGGGCTTCCTCGAACGACTGCGCCGCCGAGAACACGGCCTCCGCATGCAGCGCGGCGAGCTCGCGGCCGTCGGACGATCCGCCGGCCTGGAACAGGACCGGATGTCCCTGCGGCGGGCGCGGCTGGTTGAGCGGGCCGTGCACATCGAAGAACGGGCCGTGATGCGCGATGGGCTGTAGCTTCGCGGTATCGACGAAGCGCCCGGAGGACTTGTCGCCGATGAAGGCATCGTCCTCCCAGCTATCCCATAACGCCTTGACCACACGCGTGAATTCGTCGGCGCGCGCGTAACGCTGCGCGTGATCGGGTGGTGCCAGGCGTCCGAAGTTGCGCGCGGAGCCGGCATCGGCCGTGGTCACGACGTTCCAGCCCGCACGGCCATTGCTCACGATATCGAGCGTGGCAAAGCGGCGCGCGACGTTGTACGGCTCGTTGTAGCTCGTGGACAGCGTGGCGACGAGGCCGATATGCGTCGTCGCCCCGGCCACGCAGGCGAGCAGCACGGTGGGCTCCAGCGCGGTGATCGGGCGAAAGTCGATCTGGTCCGCGATCGATGCGTTATCGGCGAGGAATATCGCGTCGAACTTGCCCGCCTCGGCAATCCGCGCGAGGCGGATGTAATGCTGGATATCGAGGAACGCGCGCGGGTCGGCATCGGGCACGCGCCATGCCGAGGGCACGAATCCCGAGTGCAGGGCGTTGAGGTTCAGGTGAAGCTGGCGCCGTGGCGCGGCCTGGGACATGAGTGTGTTCCGTGGGGTGTGTTCCGTGGGGTGTGTTCCGCGGGGATGCGTTCCGTGTTGAGACGAGCGCGCGCGTCAGAACACGCGGCCTTCGGTCAGGTGCGTGGTTTCGCCGTTGAGGTGATAGGCCCCGACGACGCGCGCCTTGTGCAGCAGCGGGTTGTGGCTGAAGATCGTACGCAGGTTGCGCCAGTGGCGATCGAAGTTGTGCGCGCGCGCCGTGAAGGACGCGCCGCCTGCTTCGAACATGCGCTCGCCCGCATGCAGCGCGAGCTTGCTGACCACCAGTTGCGTCTGCGCGGTGGCGAGCGCGCCCGCCAGCACGAGTTCTTCCGCATTCGCGGCACCATTGGCGAGCGCGTCGGCCGAGCGGTCGAGCGCGCGCGCGTTCTCGCGCACGAGGCTGTCGATCGCATGGCTGTGCGCGGCAAGGTCGCCGATCACGCCCTGGATAAAGTGGTCCTCGCGCGCGCTCGGCGCGGGGCTGTGCAGTGCGGGACGTCCATGCTCGAGCACATAGGTGCGCGCATCGTGCCACGCATTCCGCACGATGCCGGCCGCCACGGCAACCAGATGCAGCTGACGCAGCGCGCCGCAATGGCGGCCGACCAGCGTGGTGCTGTCGCGTGGTGCCACCTCGTCGGGCAGGACTTCCACGTTGTCGAACAGCAGGCTGCCGCTGGCCGTCATGCGCTGGCCCATGCCGTCCCAGTCATCGACGATGCTGAAACCGGGCCGGTTGACGGGGATCACGATCAGCACGGGCTCCCCATCGGCGCCGAGCACGTTGATGCGCGCGTAGTCCGAGAAGGCGGTGCCGGTGGCGTAGTACTTGCGGCCCGAGAGCAGATAGCGATCGCCGTCGCGGCGCAATGCCGTCTTGATTTCACCGGGGCGCGATGTGGTGCGTTCGGTGGAGGCGCCGCCGAAGATCGCGCCGTCCACGATGCGCCGGATCTGCACGTCATGGAAAGCCGAGCGCGGCGAGAGCCGCAGCACTTCGGTCTGGTCGTAGTGGATGCGCAGCGCATGCGCGACGTTCGACTCTTCCGCGGCAATCGTCGTGATGGCATCGAACAGATCGACGAGCGTGCCGCCGAGTCCGCCCCATGCCACGGGCAGACGCAGCGCGCCGAGGCCGGACTTGCGGAACAGCGCAAAGCCTTCGTACGGGAGCACGCGGCGCGCTTCACGCGCGGCGGCATCGGTGCCGATCTGCCGCGCCAGCGCCGGCAGGGCGTCGAGCGCGGTTTGCAGCGGATAGAGCGAGTCGAGCGAATCGATTTGCAGCGGGGCGTTCATGAAACCTTCCTGTCAGCGACACATGACCTGCAAGCATATGACCGGCGCCGTGCCGCTGGAACGAAGGAATCAGGATATGGATATATGCTTCGGCGCGCGTCAGTCCTTCGCCGCGAGCGAGAAGTTCGCCTGCCACACGTTCTGGCTCACGACCACGGGCGTCGGAATCAGCTTCTGCTCGTGGAACAGGTCCGCCACGCGCTGCTGGGTCGCCGCCACTTCGGCGGTGACCGGCGTGACGCCGTACGGCACGCGCTTGAGCCACGTCTCGACGATCGGCACGGACAGGCCGAGCGACGGCGCGAGGATACTGGCGGTCTCCGTCGGATGCTTCGTCACCCACAGCCCCGACGTGCGCAGCTGCTCGAGAATCGCGTTGACCGCTTTCGGATGGCCTTCCGCAAACCGGCGCGTGGCCTCGTAGAAGTTGAAGGGCGACGGCACGCCTTCATAGTCGGCAACGGTGCGGACCTTCAGCGATTGCTGCGCCAGCGCGTAGTACGGGTCCCACACGACCCAGGCATCGACCTTGCCGCTCTCGAAGGCGGCGCGCGCGTCGGCCGGCGGCAGGTAGATCGGCTGGATATCGGCGAACGACAGGCCGTTCTTCTTCAGCAGCTGCACGAGCAGGTAGTTGGAGCTCGAGCCTTTCTGCAGGGCGATGCGCTTCCCCTTGAGATCGCCGACCGTACGGAACGGCGAGCTCTCGAGCACGAACAGCGCTTCGTTGCTCTTGCCGCCGGGCTCAGCGCCTACGTAGACGAAGTCCGTTTTGGCGGCCTGCGCGAACACGGCGGGCGGCGCACCCGTATAGCCGAAGTCGATACCGTTGGCGTTCAGGGCTTCGAGCAATTGCGGACCGGCGGGGAATTCCTTCCACTCGACCTTGTAGCCGAGCGGTGCCAGTTTTTTCTCGAGCGATCCCTGTGCCTTGAGCACGGCGAGCAGGCCGGCCTTCTGGAAGCCGACGCGAACGGTCTGGTCGGCTGCGTGGGCCGGCGCGATGAAGGCGATGCTCGCGAGCAGCGCGCTTGCGCCAAGGGCGGTGGTGATCCGGCGGAGCCAGGGAGTCAGGTGGGCCATGGGTCGTTCCTGTCGAAGATGGGATGGGACTGGCAATAGTCGCCAGAATCCATACCCGACGGGAACGAACGTATTGTCATGTGCGCATGCGAAGCGGCCGCATGACGTTATGCGGCCGCTGGTGGTGGGTCGGTGTCGGCCGATGCGCCGCGATCAGTATTCGGTCACCGGCGCGTGGACCGGTGCGATCGATGCGTGCGGGGTCTGCGTGCGCTGGGCGGCCTTGTGGACCATCGTGTAGGCGTAGTCGATGCCCATGCCGTAGGCGCCCGAGTGTTCCTTGGCCAGGCCCGTCACGGCGTCGTACGTTTCCTTGTTCTTCCAGTCGCGCTGCCACTCGAGCAGCACCTGCTGCCACGTCACAGGCACCACGCCGGCCTGGATCATGCGCTGCATCGCGTAGTCGTGCGCTTCCTTGGTCGTGCCGCCCGAGGCGTCGGCCACCATGTAGATCTCGTAATCGCCTTCGAGCATCGCGCTCAGCGCGAACGTGGTGTTGCAGACTTCGGTCCACAGACCGGCCACGACGATCTTCCTGCGGCCGTTGGCGGCCAGCGCGTCACGCACCTTCTGGTCGTCCCACGAGTTCATCGAGGTGCGCTCCAGCGTTTCCTTGCCGGGGAACACGTCGAGCAGTTCGGGATACGTGTAGCCGGAGAACGAATCGGACTCGACCGTGGTGATGGTGGTCGGCACGTCGAAGATCTTTGCTGCCTTGGCCAGGCCCACGACATTGTTCTTCATGGTCTGGCGGTCCATCGACTGCACGCCGAAGGCCATCTGGGGCTGATGGTCGATGAAGATCAGCTGGCTGTTGCGCGGGGTCAGGACTTGCAGCTTGGCGTTCGACATGGTTTCTCTCCGGAAAAGGTAATTCAATAAGTTTGAGGTTGTTGTTGGGCAGTGCTAGCTGTGCTGCGCTGTCCATGGGTTGAACTATAGCGGTCGCCTTCCCGGAGAAAGTCGGCTATCGCTGTCATAGTTATTCAAAATAATTGAATAAAAATCAGGAGGCCTTCAAGGCACGGCGTGTATGGATGCGCGTGGAGACGATGGACGTGACGAGGCTGCCCACGCCGGAGACGCCCATGATCCAGGCCATCGTCCACGGCGTGCCGTCGGCGCACCAGCCTACGAGCGCCGCGCTCAGGATGCCGCTGCCGTAGTGCATCGCGCCCAGCAGCGACGAGGCCGAACCGGCCTTGTGCGGGAACGCGGCCAGCGCGCCCGCGACGGAGTTGGCGACGATAAAGCCGTTCATCGACATATAGAAGAACAGCGGCAGCACGAGACCGGGCAGCCCGCCCCAGCCGAAGCGCGCGTCGAGCGCGAGCACGATGCCCGATAGCGCGAGCATCCATGTCCCGAGATGGAACAGCCGCGCGCTGCCGATGGCGCGCAGCAGCCGCGCGTTGAGGAAGTTCGCCGCCATCATGCCGAGCACGTTGAAGCCGAACAGCAAGCCGTACATCTGCGGCGACACGTGGTAGTACTCGATATACGCGAATGGCGTGCCGATGACGAACGCATAGGCGCCCGCGTAATAGAAGCCGCCCGACAGCCCGTAGCCGATCAGCCGCGCATCCTGCGCCAGCGCGACATAGTCCTTCAGCACGTAGCGCAGCGGCGTGGTCACGCGGCGCGCCGGCGGCAGCGTCTCGGGCAGGAAGCGCAGCGCGCCGATGGTCAGCAGGCCCACGATCACGAGCGTCCAGAAGATGCCCTGCCAGTTCCAGAACGAGAGGATCTGCCCGCCGAGCAGCGGCCCCGCCAGCGGCGCGATGCCCATGATCAGGATCAGCGTGGACAGCATGCGCGCCCCGTCTTCCCGCGCATAGAGGTCGCGCACCATGGCGCGCGCGAGCAC
The DNA here is from genome assembly GCF_008693385.1 of Cupriavidus pauculus. Classification (NCBI taxonomy): domain Bacteria; kingdom Pseudomonadati; phylum Pseudomonadota; class Betaproteobacteria; order Burkholderiales; family Burkholderiaceae; genus Cupriavidus; species Cupriavidus pauculus. The sequence continues at coordinate 1,598,817 of NZ_CP044067.1, read as the reverse complement.
CGGGCCCACGCTGGCACCGAGTGCCTGCACGACGCGCCAGCCCATCATCTGCCACACCGTGTCGGACAGCGCGCAGCCGGCCGATCCGATCACGAAGAGCACGAGGCCCGCGACGATCGGCAGGCGGCGGCCGCGCCGGTCGGCGATCGGGCCCCACAGCAGTTGCCCGGCCGTAAAGCCGATCAGGAACGCCGACAGCGTGAGTTCGATGCTGGCCGCGCTTGCATGCAGCTCGCGTGCGATGGCGGGCAGCGCGGGCAGGTACATGTCGGTGGAAATGGACGCGAACGACATCAGCGCGCTGAGAATCAGCATCAGGCGCAGCGGATTGCTGGCTGTGACAGGCGCGACAGGCGTGACGGGTGCGGCGGCGGAGGGTGGGGCGGGTGCGACGGGTGTGGCGGTCGGTGTTGGCGGGCAGGGCTGCATTGCGCGGAGAGGGAGGGGGCGACACATCGGGGGGAATGTGTGATCTTACGGCGTTTACCGGCACGCGATTAAGCCCCTGACCGTGGATAGTCTGTTGAAGCCCGTTCATATATGGGCCAGCGTTGCGCGCGGAATACAATGACGCCCGTTTCCCATTCATCCTTACGGAGTGCTTTCAGTGATCGAACCGACCAGCGAATTCAAGGACAACCTCGCCCAGATGCCCGCCATTGACGCCATCGCGCGCATCGAGCTCGTGGACGCGGCCGGCACGGTGGTCGCCACCATCGACAATGTGCCGGGCAAGAAGGGCTCGGTCGCGGTCTATAACTATCTGCGCGAGTCGTTCGGCAAGCTCGATGCCGCGGCGGCCCAGCACGGCCTGGCGGTGTTTGGCGAGCATACGGTGGATGCGCGTAACCGTCCCGGCGCGCACCCGAACGTCGATCGGCTGCTGGCTGTCGCCGAGGGCGCGCCCGCGCTCGAGATCCGCGTGGTCGGCAACGGCTGACCGCATCGCACGCGTCAGCGCATCGCCTCGACGATGCGCGCCGCGTCGCGCGTGGGGGGCAGGCCGAACTCGCGCGCATATTCGCGGCTGAATTGCGTCGCGCTTTCGTAACCGACCGAGAGCGCGACGGTCGTGACATTGCCGGTGCCCGCCACCAGCAGCGTACGTGCCTGCAGCAGGCGAATCTTCTTCTGGTACTGAAGCGGACTCAGCGTCGTCACGGCCTTGAAGTGCCGATGGAACGCGGACGCGCTCATCGCCGCGCGCTCGGCCAATGCCTCTACCCGCAACGGCATGGCGTAGTCGCGCCGGATCCATTCGATGGCCTGGTTCACACGCGCCATCGCGCTGTCGGGTGCCGCGATATCGCGCAGCATCCATCCGCTCGGTCCCTGCAGCACCCGATACAGGATCTCCCGCTCGTAAGCGGGCGCGAGGGCCGCAATATCGTCGGGCCGGTCCATCAGCCGCAGCATCCTTACCCATGCATCCATCAGTTCCGGCGACATGGCCGCGACGGAGAAGCCTGCCTCGTGCCGCGCCGGGGAGGCGCTGCCCGTCACCAAATCGGCGAGCAACGGCGCGAGGATGCGCGGCTCGATCGTCAGACTCACCGCCAGATACGGCTCGCCGGCAGGGGCGGGGTGAACGGTACCGATCGCCGGCAACCCGATGGACATCACGAAATAGGTCGCGGGGTCGTAGCGTAGCGTGCGGTCGCCGATGGTCATGGTCTTGCTGCCTTGCAGGATCAGGTTGACCATGGGGTCGTACACGGCCGCGAGCCGATGCGCCGGAATGGCGCCCTGCACCATCGCCACGCGCGGAATGCCCGCTTCCGTCCGGCGATTCTCGGCCCTGGCGGCCAGTCTTCTGAGTTCCTGCAGTGCGGATTCCATGGCTGCTATCAGACCGCAGGTTGCGGTCCGCCGCAAGGGTTCGGCAGGCCGAATGCGCGGGTCTGGCAGGAATAGGCAGGATCGCGGCAAGATCGGGCACGTCCGGCGGACGCCTCGCCCCTATCGTTGTGGCTCCTCAACATCCCTGTCTGGAGCCACCCATGAACAACGTCGTCGTCATTACCGGAGGCAGCCGCGGCATCGGCGCCAGCACTGCCCTGCGCTGCGCGCAGCGGGGCATGGGCGTCATCGTGACGTACCGCCACCATCCCGAGGCGGCCCAGTCGGTCGTCGCGCAAGTTCGCGCGGCGGGCGGCGAAGCGGCTGCGCTGGCGCTCGATGTCGGCGACGTGTCGGCCTTCGCGGCGTTTCGCGAGCAGGTGCGCGAGGCACTGCGCCAGTCGTGGGGTGCGTCCACGCTCGCGGGTCTCGTCAACAATGCGGGTTATGGGCTCTACAACCCCATCGCCACCGTCACCGAGGCGGAATTCGATGGCCTGATGGGCGTGCACCTCAAGGGACCGTTCTTCCTGACGCAGGCGCTGCTGCCGTTGCTGGCCGATGGCGCGAGCGTCGTCAATGTGACCAGCGCCACGACGCGCGTGGCCACGGCCGGGGTGGCGCCTTACGCGGCGTTCAAGGGCGGGCTCGAAGTCCTGACGCGCTATATGGCGAAGGAATTCGGCGAGCGGCGCATTCGCGTGAATGCCGTCTCGCCGGGCGCGATTCGTACCGAACTGGGCGGGGGACTCACGCCGGACTTCGAGGCCCTGCTCGCGTCGCAGGCCGCGCTGGGCCGCGTGGGCGAGCCCGACGAGGTGGCGCGCGTGATCGCGAACCTGCTGTCCGCGGACAGTGGCTGGATCAACGCGCAATCGATCGAGGTCGCGGGCGGCTACAACATCTGAGCGCCCGCGGACCGCGGGCGGTTACTCGATCGTGATCTTGCCTTCCTTGACGAGGCCGGCGAACTTGAGCGTCTCGTCGTCGATGCGCTTCGCAAACGCTTCGGGCGTGCTGGAGAGCGGTTCGGCACCGGCGGCATGCATGCGTTGCTGGAACTCGGGCGAGTTCACGATCCTGACGATCTCCGCGTTCAGGCGCGTCACGAGTGGCTTCGGGGTGCCGGCCGGCGCGAGCACACCGAACCATGTTCCGATGTCGAAACCCTTCAGTCCCACCTCTTCCATCGTCGGCACATCGGGCAGCGCGCTCGAGCGTTTGGCCGTCGTCACCGCGAGTGCCTTGAGCTTGCCGGCCTTCACGTGCGGCAGCACCGTGGTCAGCGTATCGAAGGACATCGTGACCTGACCGCCGAGCAGGTCGGTCGTCAGCGGGCCGCTGCCCTTGTACGGCACGTGCAGCAGCGTCGTGCCCGTGGCGGCCTGGAACTGCGTGCCGATGAGGTGCTGCGCCGTGCCGTTGCCGTTGGAACCGTACGAGAACTCGGGCGATGCCTTCTTCGCCAGCGCCACGAACTCGGCCACGTTATTCGCGGGCGTCTTCGCGGGATTCACCACGAGCACGTTCGGCACCATCGCGATGGGCGTGACGGGGGCGAGGTCCTTCTGGAAGCTGTATGGCAGCTTGCGGTACACGCTGGTCGCGATCGTATGGTGGACCGCGCCCATCAGCAGCGTGTAGCCGTCGGGCTTCGCCTTGGCCACGTAGTCGGCACCGACGGTGGCCCCCGCGCCGGGACGGTTCTCGACGATCACGGGCTGGCCGAGGCTCTTCGAGAGCTGGTCGCCGAGCGCGCGCGCGAGTACGTCGGTCGTGCCGCCCGAGGGGAACGGCACGATCAGGTTGATCGGTTTCGCGGGCCAGTCCTTGTCCTGCGCGATGGCGGTGGCGGCCACGCCAAAGGCAAGCGTGACCAGCAAAGCACGCAGGACGCGCCGGGTCGTGAGAGTACGCATGATTTGTCTCCGATATCGTTATGGTGTCGCCGCAGGCGTTACTGCACCTGAGCGATGCGCAGCAGGAGATGTGGCATCGGGCGGATGCGGGCCCACCGCACCCGATGGTCCGGATGCGGGTACTACGCGGTACCGCGGAGAATCCGCGTCAGGCGGCCTTGGCGACCGCCGCCCGCTTCAGGTAGTCGCACACGGCGCGCGTGACCTGCACCGTGGTGGCCTTGCCGCCGAGATCACCGGTATGCAGCGCGGGGTTTGCGGTGACCGACTCGATGGCGGCCATCAGGCGTTGCGCGGCGGCCTGTTCGCCGAGGTGTTCCAGCAGCATGACCACGGACCAGAACGTGCCGACCGGATTGGCGAGGCCCTTGCCCATGATGTCGAACGCGGAACCATGGATCGGCTCGAACATCGACGGATAGCGGCGCTCGGGATCGATGTTGCCCGTCGGCGCGATGCCGAGGCTGCCGGCCAGCGCGGCCGCGAGGTCGCTGAGGATGTCGGCGTGCAGGTTGGTGGCGACGATGGTGTCGAGCGACTTCGGACGGTTGACCATGCGCGCGGTGGCGGCATCGACGAGTTCCTTGTCCCACGTCACGTCCGGGAATTCCTTCGCCACGTGCACGGCCACCTCATCCCACATCACCATGGCGTGGCGCTGCGCGTTGGACTTGGTGATGACCGTCAGCAGCTTGCGCGGCCGCGATTGGGCGAGGCGGAACGCAAAGCGGAGGATGCGCTCGACGCCCACGCGCGTCATCATCGAGACATCGGTCGCCGCCTCGATGGGGTGGCCCTGATGCACGCGGCCGCCCACGCCCGAGTATTCGCCTTCCGAGTTCTCGCGCACGATGACCCAGTTCAGGTCTTCCGGCGCGCAGCGCTTGAGGGGGCCGTCGATGCCGGGCAGGATGCGCGTCGGGCGCACGTTGGCGTACTGGTCGAAGCCCTGGCAGATCTTCAGGCGCAGGCCCCACAGCGTGATGTGGTCGGGAATCTGGTTGTCGCCGGCGGAGCCGAACAGAATCGCGTCCTTGCCGCGCAGCGCACCGAGGCCGTCGGCGGGCATCATCGCGCCGTGCTTGCGGTAATAATCGCCGCCCCAGTCGAAGTCCTCGAACTCGAACCGGAAGTCGGCCCCGGCCGCCACCAGCGCTTCCATGACTTCACGGCCCGCGGGCACGACTTCCTTGCCAATGCCATCGCCGGGAATGGTAGCGATCTTGTAGGTCTTCATCGGTTGTCTCCTGTTCAACGCGTGAACGCATTCTGTCGGGAGACAAGGGCACTGGATCGCCGCGAAAGTTAAGCCATCTTTAACTGTGGATTAACAATGATTTCCCTCCCCGCGCGGGGTCGACATACGCGTGTGCGGATGGGCATCCTGTCGCTGGTTGTGCTACCCAGCGAGAAGGCCATGCTATCGATCAGCAGGAACCCGCAGACCTCGGCGTTGCAGGACAGGCTTGGCCATAGCGTAGGGTCCGCGCTGGAGGCGCACCTCGATCCCGCACAAGGCGCGGCCCTTCTCGTGTTCTGCAGCCTGCTGCCCGACGATGCCACGCTCGGCGACCTGGGCGATCTGCGTCACTTCGCCGACGCCGGCGTCGCGCCGGACACGCTGGCGGCCTTCGCGCCGCTGGGTGCCCGGCTGCGCGCGTTGCCCGATGCGCAGCGCAAGGCGCCGCTGTTCGACCTCTTTCTCTCCGAAGTCCGCCTGCGCTCTGCCAGCCGGGACGGTCCCCCGACCCATTTCGAAACGGCGTGCCCGTCATGCGGGGCGCGCGTGGCATGGCCTGTGCAGGCAGGGGAGGACCTCAAGGACCGTCCGCTGCGCTGTGCTCAGTCGCATGTGTTTGCGTTGAGCGAGGGGCGATTCGTCTAGTCACGGACATGTCATCGCTGCAAGCGTTGGTAGGTCTTACGTGGCGACCGCGTATTAGTGACTGTTCACTTACTGCCACACTTTCTCACCGCACTCAATAACCGTGCGATTGTGAAACGACTTAAGCAGTCCAAAAAGGCCGGAATGGGCGTGGGCGCGCCTTTGCGGCATTAACACGCCGCATTCTGGTGCATGCCCGCGCGCGCGCGGAGCACGGGTTTTCCTCGCGGCACGACATTTGCAAACTCCCCCCGTAAATCCACGGTGGAGCGTATGCATTGGTCGCGAGGCATTTATGGGATTGTCTGCAGAACAGATTCGCATCGTGCGGCGGTTGAAGGGTGGCTACCGCCTCCGCATCATCCGATCGCCCATTACGCATCAGGAGTCCTACGCGGAACTCTATGACCCGGGCGAGCCGAGGGAGATCGAGGTAATCGGATGGTGGAGAATCCTGAAACTGATGCGGGCAGGGCAGATATGTCCCAACCATACCCCGCTGGCCACAGCGACGGAGCTGGTCCTGTGCTGATGGAGCGATTACGGCTTTAATATCAAAAATGCCATCTCGATCAGATTCGAGATAATCGGACAAAGATTTTCGGGCATTTGACGGAGGCAGAATCCCCGGGAATTGACGCGAAATGCATGCGCGTTACCCCGACAAGCCAGCCGATGAAGCGCCGGGCGAGACGTGCGCCGGTCTGGCGGCAAATATCAGGTTACATGTGCAGAAGGCGCCCCGGCGCCAGTCAGTTTGTACTACATTGCACCCTTCTGGTATCCGCGTCCCCGACATTGAAAGCCGCTGTCCACACCGATTTCTCGATCGATCCTGTGCGCGTGGAGTTCGTCGATCCCGACACCGAGCGGGATTTCCAGCGCCATCATCTGGATCACACCCGTGCGTCCCTGCGGCTGACGCTCGTGTTCTGCTCGCTGTTCTACGTCGCGTTCTCCCTCACGGATTTCGCCGCGCTCGGCTACGGCACCCATGCGCTGGTGCTCCTGGTCGGCCGTCTGCTGGTGGCGTTCACCGCGGGCGTCGGCCTCTATCTCGTGCGGGACGAGATCCACACGATCGCGCCGCATCGGCTGGCCGCGAGCGCGGCCGAGATCGTCGGCATGGCGGTATTCATGCTCGTGGTCTGGTTCCGCGCGGGCGAGTTGCCATGGCATGCGATGTCGCTGTGCATCATGCTGGTGGTCGTCTACGTATTTATCCCTAACCGGCTGATCACCTCGATCGCCATCGCTTTCGCGGCCACGCTGGCGTTCATTGCCATCGCGCTCACGCGCGGCGAACTCAAGCCTTCCGACGACGTCACGATGTCCATGCTGCTGTTGCTCGTGAACAGCTTCGGCATCGTCGCGGCGCGCCGCTATCAGCAGCTCTGGCGCGACGAGTATCGCGTGCTGATGGAACTCAAGCACCTGTCGATTCGCGACCATCTTTCCGGCTGCTTCAACCGCCGCCATCTGCACGCGACGCTGCTGCCTTCGGAAATGATGCGCGCGCGCAAGGGCCGGCAGTGGATCACGCTGATGGTCTGCGACATCGATCATTTCAAGCGCATCAACGACAGCTACGGTCACCAGAGCGGCGACGCGGTGCTCCAGCACGTGGCGGGCACACTGCAGGCGATGACGCGCGGGGAACTGGACAGCGTGGTGCGCTATGGCGGCGAGGAATTCCTGCTGGTACTGCCGCAGACCGACCTCGAGCGCGCGATGCGCGTGGCGGAGCGCCTGCGCCTGGCCGTCGAGCAAAACCCGATTCCCGACGTTTCCGGCAAGCAGATCGCGGCGACGATGAGCATCGGTGTCCTGTCGGTCAATTTCGCCACGGTCCGGCGCACAGTGTCGGAGGCCACGCTGATCGCGGCGGCCGACGCGCTGCTCTACGATGCCAAGAAGGCGGGGCGGAACAGCATCCGGTGCCTGCAGTGGACCGACGAGCTATCGCGCGTGGCCACGCATCCGGGCAGCATCCCGTTTCCGCTCTCCGGTCTGGAGGTCGAGGTCGATGATCGCGGTCGTGCCACGCTGATTCCGGGGTCGGGTACGGATGGCATGGACGCCATGGATGGCCTGGGCGCGCCGACCATCACGCGTTAGCGCTTCGCGTGCTTACCGGTAGTCGCCCAGCACCGTCGCGCGCGTGAACGCCTCGATATTGTCGAGCAGCGCATCGAGGGCCTGGCCCGCGGCCTCCACGTCGCCGCGCGCGATCGCCGAGGCCACCGCCGCGTGGAGCTTCGACATCGCCGGCAGGTCCGCGGCTTCCTTGTAATGCAGATACCAGAAGCGCCGCGAGAGTCCGTGCATCAGGCGCATGGCGCCCTCGGCAAACTCGTTGCGCGCGGCAATCAGGCATTGCTCGTTGAATTCGCGATCGGCGCGCACGAACGTAATGTCATCGCCGTTGCGTGACGACACCTCGAACTCTTCAGCCAGCCGCCGGAAATGCTCGCGCTGCTCGGCGGTCGCGCGCTTGGCCGCGCTGCGGCAGATCAGGCGCTCCACCTCGCGCCGCGTCTCCAGCAGCCGCAGTTGACGCGCCACGTCCATCGGCGCGATCAGCAGGCCGCGCTGCGGCAACACCATGATCAGATGCTCGCGTGCCAGGCGCTGGATGGCTTCGCGGATCGGCGTGCGGCCAATTCCCGTCATCTCGCTCAACTGCAACTCGGACACCGAACTGCCCGGCGCCAGCCGCAGGGTGACGATCGCTTCCTCGATCTGTTCGTATGCCTGGTCGGTCAGCTTGCCGCGCTGACCCGCGGGTTCTTCGGGTTCCGGAGTTGCCGCCGCCTTGTCGGGGCGGGACGCGGCGCGTGAGGCGGTTCTTGCGGTCATGAGCGATTGTGGGCGGGCACAGGCCGACCATTCTATCCGGTCCTTGCATCCCGGATGTTTTCTGCTAGCATGTCAGTAATATATTAGATGTACACGAAAAGTGTATCGGTTGGATTGCACCACAGGAGACGGTATGGGAGGGGAGGATCTGGTTCATTTCTGCGCCCCGGCGCGGCTGATCATGGGCACGGGCGCGCGGGAGCGGTTACCCGCGTTGCTGTATCGGCTCGGTTACCGGCGCGGCCTGGTGGTGACCGACACATTCTTCACGTCTTCCACGCCATGGGTGTGGGAACTCGTGGCCGCCGGGCACGCGCATGGCGTGACGCTGACCGTCTACGACGGTGGCGCCCCGGATCCCACCACCACCCTGTGCGACGCCGCGACGGCGGCATTGCGCGCCGATGCCGATGTCGCGGCGATCGACCACGTCATCGCGATGGGCGGCGGCAGCAACATCGATCTGGCGAAGGCGCTCTGCCTGACCCTGCCCGGCGGCGCCCCGATACGGTCGTTTATCGGCCGCATCGACAGCGCGACACCGGTCCTGCCGCTCGTCGCGATGCCGACGACCGCGGGCACGGGATCGGAAGCCACGCCCGGCGCGATCCTCGTCGACCCAGACAATGCCACCAAGGTCGCGGTGATGGACAACCGCCTGCGCCCGGCCGTCGCGCTGATCGATCCCGAGTTCACGTTCACGTGTCCGCCGCGCGTGACGGCCGACGCAGGGATCGATGCGCTGACGCATGCGATCGAATCGTATGTGACGATGGATGCCGCGCGGTTCGATCTCCGAGACGATCCGGACCCCGGCTACAGCGGCCGTAACCCGATGACGATGCTGTTCGCGCACGAGTCCATCCGCCTGTGTGCCCGGCATCTGCGCCGCAGCCTTGCCGACCACGACGTTGCGGCGATGCGCGAAGCGCGTGTCGGCATGAGCCACGCCAGTCTCTATGCCGCACTGTCGTACGGCAGCGCGGGACTCAATGCGGTACACGGCATCGCCTATGCCGTGGCCGGCCTGACGCATCTGTCGCATGGCACCACCAATGCGGTGATGCTGCCCTATGTCCTCGATGCGCTGCGCGACGTGCGGCGCGACGAACTGCTGACCATCGCCCGGCTGTTCGATATCGCCGATACCGATGCGGATACCGCCGTGGCGCGGCTGCCCGTGGTGCTGCGAGACCTCATCCACGCGCTCGGCGTGCCGGTGACGCTGGAAGCGTGCGGCATCCGTGAAGACGACCTCGACACGCTGACGCGCGATGCGCTGGCCGTGACGCGTCTCGCCAAGGCTTTTCCGGTGCCCGACGTGGCCGCGCGGTATGCGCGCATCGTGCGCAACGCCTGGGATGGCACGCTCGCTTTCGACGACGCCCCGATGCAACGCCGCGTGGCCTAGCGGCATACCGCTTTCCAAGACAAGCGCGCCGGACACAGAGCGCGCGACACCTGCAAACAGGAGACAACCATGGACATGTCCGTAGGCGCCCTCAGGCTTGAGACGAGCATCGCGGCGCGGCTGGAGCGATTGCCGATGACGCGCTATCAGCGTTCGCTGTTCGGCATCATCGCCACCGCGTGGTTCTTCGATTCGATGGACCTTGGGCTCATGACGTTCGTGCTCGGCTCCATCAAGGCCGAGTTCGGGCTCACGGCCACACAGACCGGCCTGCTGGCCAGTTCGAGTTTTCTTGGCATGTTCCTCGGTGCCGCCGTGGCGGGCCTGCTGGCCGATCGCTTCGGCCGCAAGCCCGTGTTCCAGGTCAGCATGATTTTCTGGGGCGTGGGCAGCCTGATGTGCGGGTTTGCGCAGGACGTCACCATGCTGATGCTGTATCGCGTGCTGCTCGGCTTCGGCATGGGCATGGAGTTCCCGATCGGACTGTCGATGGTGTCGGAGATCGTTCCGGCGAAGAGCCGCGGCAAGTATGTCGCCATTCTCGAGGGGTTCTGGCCCATCGGCTTTATCGCGGCAGGGGTGCTCACCTACGCGCTGTTGCCGCTCATCGGCTGGCGTGGCATCTTCATTGCGCTGTCGGTGCCGGCGATCTTCGTGTTCGTGGTGCGCCGCATCGTGCCGGAGTCTCCGCGCTGGCTCGAGGACGTGGGCCGCACGCGCGAGGCCGACGCCGTGATGGCGGGCATCGAGCAGCGCGTGCAGCGCGCATCGGGCGCACCGCTGCCGCCGGTATCGGCGAGCTACACGTCCAGGCCGGCCACGAACCGCAAGGCGCGTTTCATGGAGCTGTGGAGCGGGCCCTATGCGCGCCGCACGGTCATGCTCTGGTCGGTGTGGTTCCTCGCGCTGCTCGGCTACTACGGCCTGACGACATGGCTTGGCGCGCTGCTGCAACAAGCGGGCTATGCGGTGACCAAGTCGGTGCTCTACACCGTGTATATCTCGCTTGCCGGTATCCCGGGCTTTATCTTCTCCGCGTGGCTGCTCGAGAAGTGGGGGCGCAAGCCGACCTCCGCGCTCATGCTGCTCGGCAGCGCATTGGCGGCATTCGCCTACGGGCAGGCCGCCGTGAACAAGGTCCCCGTCGAACAGCTGATTGCCGCGGGACTGTGCATGCAGTTCTTCATGTTCGGCATGTGGTCGGTGCTGTATGCCTATACGCCCGAGCTGTATCCGACGCGCTCGCGGGCCACGGGTTCCGGCTTTGCCTCGTCGGTCGGCCGCATCGGTTCGCTCGCGGGCCCGTACCTCGTCGGCGTGCTGTTGCCGATAACGGGGCAGGGCGGCGTGTTCACGCTCGGAGCCCTGTCGTTCGCGCTGGCCGCGGTCGTGGTGCTGGCGCTCGGTGTGGAAACGCGCGGCAAGGCGCTGGAGGAGGTGTCCAGCTAGCGCTTCCATCCCTATCTGACCGCCCCTGTCGCGCAGGGGCTTTTTTACCGCTCAACCGTTTTTATATCCAACTAATATGTTAGTTGGCCTCTCTGGAGAATCGTGATGATGACCGAACGCCAGCGCCAGTTCCGGGCGCAATACAAGGCCGATATCCATCCCGCCTACAACGGACTGCTGCATGTGATCGTGATCTACGGCGTGGGCGCCGCCGCGCTGTATTTCTCGATCGGCCAGCTGCACGGCGTGACGTGGGAATGGATGCTGATATTGCCCGTCTTTCTTGCCGGCAATTTCGTCGAGTGGTTTCTGCACCGGTATGTCATGCACCGCCGCATCGACGTGTTCGCGCTGCGCGCGATCTACGAACGCCACACGCGGCAGCATCACCAGTACTTCACCGATCAGGAACCGACGATCGATACCACGCGCGAATTCCGCATCGTGTTCTTTCCGTGGCGCGTGCTGGTCACGCTCGGCGTGGGCGGCTGCGGGCTCGGCTACCTGGCCTCGGTACTGTTCAACGCCAACGCGGGCTACTTCGTGTTTATCACGATGGTCGCGCAGTACCTGATCTACGAGACGTTCCATTACTGCTGCCATGTGCACGACAACTGGTTCGTGCGCAACATGCCGTTCGTCAACACGATTCGCCGGCACCATATCGCGCACCACAACATGGGCATCATGATGAAGTACAACATGAACCTGTCGTTTCCGATCGCCGACTACATCATGGGGACGTCGGACCTGCGCCGCGGCCTCATCGGTCATCTGTTCAACGGCTACAGCGAGAAGCACGTGAAGGAGGAACTGAAGCCGATCATCCAGAAATTTCGCACCGATCATTCGCGCGTGACGCTCGACGGCCCGGTACTGGATGAAGACGAGCGGCGTGCCATGGCCTAGTTGCCCAGCAGCACTGATGCATGCCATGCATCAATGGCACGCAAATTTGCAATTCCCATGCGAAGCCGTGCCTGCGACCATGCGCGGATAACAATGCCAACATGGGAGACACCGCATGGCGCAGCATCACAACCCGAATCGTCGTCTCGTGCTACAGGCGGGCGGCGCGCTGGCCGCGCTGGCCGCCAGCCCGCTGCACGCGGCCGACGTTGCCGAGAAGGCCACGGAAGAGGGCGGACGGAAGGCGACGCAAACGGACGTCACGGCAAGGCTCGCGCGCTATATGGTCGCCGCGCGCGACACTGCCCTGCCGGACGACGTGCAGACCGCCACCAAGCACCGCATTCTCGACACGATCGGCGCGATGGTATCGGGCGCGCGCATGCGTCCCGGCGAAATGGCCCTCAAGTATGTGCGGTCGCTCGGCGGCACCGCCCAGGCTTCCGTGGTGGCGAGTTCGTTCCGTACCACGGCCGTCAATGCCGCGCTCGCCAACGCAATGTGCGCGCACGCGGACGAGACCGACGATTTCGAGCCCGTGACCAAGGCCCACCCGGGCAGCAGCGTGGTGCCCGCCGCCTTCGCCATGGGCGAGCTCGAAGGGCGCAGCGGTACCGAGATGATCCGCGCGGTCGCGCTCGGTTACGACCTGTGCTGCCGGCTGCTGATGGCGCTGGGCCCCGATCTCGTGCGCGGATCGCACCGCAGCGCCGAGGGCACGTCCTCGACGTTCGGCGCGCTCGGCGCGGCCGCGTCGCTCGCGCGCCTCGACGAGACCGGCATGCGCTACGCCATCTCCTATTCGGCGCAGCAGGTGTCGGGGCTGTGGAGCTGGGTCAAGGACAAGGACCATATCGAGAAAGCCTTCGACTTCGCGGGCATGGGCGCGCGCAATGGCGTCACCGCCGTGTCGATGGTGCAGGCGGGGCTCACTGGCGTGCCCGACGTGCTCGACGGCACGCACAACCTGTTTATCGCGCTGTCTTCGGCACCGAAGCCCGAGGCAATGGTCGAGGGCCTCGGCTCGCGCTTCTATGTCACCGAGACCGCCATCAAGACGTTCTCGGTCGGCTATCCGATCCAGTCGCCGCTGGACGCGCTGCTGACGCTGCGCAGGCAGCATGGCCTGACACCCGACAAGGTGCGCGGCATCGTGGTGAAGCTGCCGACCGACGCGGTGGGAATCGTCGGCGACAGCGCGATGCCCGACGTCAATTGCCGCCACCTCGTCGCGGTGGCGCTGGTCAAGGGCGCGGTGTCGTTCAACGACAGCCACGACGTGGCGCTGATGAAGGATCCGCGCATCGTGGCGGAGCGCGACAAGGTCACGATCGAGGGCACCCAGTCGCTGATGGATCCGGCCGCGCCGCGTGGTGCCGTGGTCGAGGTGACGCTGGCGGACGGCAGCAAGGTCAGCCACTTCACCAGGTTCCCGCCGGGCACGAAGGAGAACCCGCTCGATACCGCGGCCGTCAATGCCAAGGTGCGGGACCTGATCGCGCCCGTGCTCGGCAGGGACAAGGCGGAGAAACTGATCGCGCGCGTGAACCGCCTCGAGCAGGTGGGCAATATCCGCGACCTGCGATCGTTGATCAGCGTGTGATCAGGCTGCGATCATCGATTGGCCAGCTCGGCGGCCGGATTCCACAGCGTGGGGTCGAACGGGTTGATCTGCTGCGTCACCGTGGCGGCCTCGCGCTTCATGAGGTCGACGACGATGGGCAGGCGGTCCGCGCTCAGGCGCTCGATCAGCGTGCCGACGCCGAGCGCCGCCACGGCGCGTCCTTCCCGATCGAGAATCGGCACCGCGACGCCGGCCATGCCCTCGAGCAGGCCGGTGCGCCGCGCCGCATAGCCGCTTTCGCGGATCAGTTCCACCTCGCTGCGCAGCGACACCTCGTCGTGCACGCCGTATTCGCGCAGTCTCGGCAGATTGAATTGCAGCACCGCCTCGCGTTCGGCCTCGGGCAGGAACGCCAGAATCGCCATGGCGGCCTGGCCCACGCCGAGCGGCACGCGGCCGCCGACGCCGCCCGTGAACGTGCGGATGGCGTAGGGCCCTTCATTGCGGTCCAGGCAGATGGCGTCGAAGCCGCTGCGCACCAGCAGGAAGATCGCGTCGTTGAGCCGCGCACCAAGACGCAGCAGCACCGGACGGCATAACTGCCGCAAGCCGTTGACGTTGCCGGCCTGCGCCGCCAGCACGAAGAATTCGATGCCAAGCCGGTAGCGCTTGGTGCGCGCATCCTGCTCGACCATCCCCTCCCTGACCAGCGATTGCAGCACACGGTGCGCGGTCGCCTGGGTCAGCCCTGCCTGTTCCGCCACATCCTTGACGCGCGATGCGCTGGCCTGGTGCATGGCGAGCACGCGCATCACCGCCATGATCCGGGCCGCGCCGCCGACGCCTGTTTCCTGAGGGTCTTCCATAAGTGGCGAGTTCCTGTGAATGAAATCCGATCGTGCCGAAAAGAGACGGCGATCTCGTTCAATGAAATAAAAAAGAAAAAAATCACGTTCACCCGAATTATCCACGCAAACGGGAATATTTCCTGCTCAAATGAAGACGAACACGATCAGAAGGAAACTGCCCCCATGTCATTCCTTACGTTGAGCAATGTGAACAAGTTCTATGGCGACCTCCAGGTCGTCAAGTCGATGAACTTGTCCGTGGAACAAGGCGAGTTCGTTTCGCTGCTCGGCCCCTCGGGCTGCGGCAAGACGACCTGCCTGCAGATGATCGCGGGGTTCACGCCCGTCTCGCAGGGCCGCATCACGCTGGCCGGCCGCGACATCACGCATGCGCGGCCGAACACGCGGGGACTCGGCATCGTGTTCCAGAGCTATGCGCTGTTCCCCCACATGACCGTGGCGGAGAACGTGCGCTTTGGCCTCGAGATGCGCAAGGTGTCGCGCGCCGAGCAGGAAGCGCGCGTCAAGCGCGTGCTCTCGCTCGTGCATCTGGAGGGGCGCGAAGGGCGCTATCCGCGCGAACTGTCGGGCGGTCAGCGTCAGCGTGTGGCCCTGGCGCGCGCGCTCGTGATCGAGCCCCCCGTGCTGCTGCTCGACGAGCCGCTGTCCAACCTCGACGCCAAGCTGCGCGAAGAGATGCAGTTCGAGCTGCGCCGCATCCAGCGGACCGTCGGCACGACCACGATCATGGTGACGCACGACCAGCACGAGGCGCTCTCCGTCAGCGATCGCGTGGTGGTGATGGAGCAGGGCATGCTCGTGCAGGCGGACGCGCCGTACGCGCTCTACGAGCAGCCCTCCAATGCATTCGTTTCGTCTTTCGTCGGCAAGAGCAATCTGCTCCCCGGACGAGTCAGCGCCGATGCCGGCGGCATCGTGCTCGACGCGCTCCCCGGGCTGCCGCTGGCCGCGCCCGCCGTGACACAGGCGGCGGGCACGGCCATCTTGTTCAGTCTCCGTCCGGAGAAAATCCGCCTGACGCCGGCCGGTGCGGGCCGTGTCGATGGCCGGGTGACCGAGCGGTTCTTCCTTGGCAGCCATTGGCTCTACCGGCTGGAAACGCCGATTGGCGAACTCGTGGCGATGTCGAACAACGACGGCGCCGCGGCGGTGGCCGATGGGGCGACCGCCGGCGTGGCCTGGGACGACGCCAGCGTGCGCGTGTTGCCGGCGTCGTCCGCGGCAACGGCTGACACGGCCATGGCGGTGGCGGCATGAGCACGACCGTTCCCGCTGCCGATACCACCGCGCCGGGCCAGTCGGGCGCACCCGATGCACCGGGCCCGGGGCACGTGACGCCGTGGCTGATGACGGCGCCGGGCGTGGTCCTGTTCCTCGTGATGCTGGTCACGCCGCTCGTGCTCACGGCCGTGCTGGCCTTCGGCGTGTTCGACCATACCCTCGGCACGATGGTCGATGGCGTGACGATGTCGAACTTCGTGGCCATCGTCACGGACCCGTATTACTACGCGATTCTGTGGCGCACGTTCTGGGTCGCGCTCGTGGTCACCGTGCTCAGCGTGGCGATCGGCGTGCCGGAGGCCTATATCCTGAGCCGCATGCGCAATCCATGGCGCTCGATCCTGCTGGTCGTGGTGCTCGCCCCGCTGCTGGTATCGGTCGTCGTGCGTGCGTTCGGGTGGAGCATCCTGCTGGGCAACGGCGGGCTCGTGAACCAGTTCCTGCAGGCGCTGGGCTTCGAGGAAGTGAAGCTGCTCTATACGAACACCGCCATCATCATCGGCCTCGTGCACGTGATGCTGCCGTTCATGATCATTCCCGTGTGGACCACGCTGCAGAAGATCGATCCCAGCGCCGCCGATGCCGCGCTCTCGCTCAACGCTTCGTTCTTCACGACGCTGCGCCGCATCGTGCTGCCGCAGATGACGCCCGGCATCCTGTCCGGCAGCCTGATCGTGTTCGGCCTGAGCGCGAGCTCGTTCGCCATTCCCGGCCTGCTCGGCGGCCGCCGTCTCAAGATGGTCGCCACACTCGTCTACGACGAATACCTCAACACCCTGAACTGGCCGCTCGGCGCGGCGCTGGCCATCGTGCTGCTGCTCGCCAACCTGTTGATCATGCTCAGCTACAACCGCTTGCTCGAACAGCGCTATCGCAGGCGTCTGGGATAAGGGGGAGAACGCGATGAACAAGAACGGACCGCTCGCCCTGATCTTCAACGCGCTTGTCGTGACCTTCACGCTGGCGCCCCTCGTCGTCGTCTGCCTCGTGGCGTTCACGCCCGAGGAAACGCTGACGCTGCCCACCACGTCGTTCTCGCTGCGCTGGTTCCACACGCTGTTCGAGCACGACGAGTTCCTCCACTCGTTCTGGATCAGCCTGGGCCTGGCCGCGTGCAGCGCCACGCTGTGTTGCCTGATCGCCGTGCCCGCCGGCATCGCCATCACGCGATACGCGTTTCCCGGCCGCAATGCGATCAACGCGCTGCTGCTGTCGCCGCTGCTGATTCCCCACCTCGTGCTCGGTGTGGCGCTGATGCGCATGTTCTCGCTGGTCGGCGGTGCGGGCAGCCTCGGCTGGCTGCTGCTGGCCCACGCGATGGTCATCACACCGTACGTGATGCGGCAGGTCGTGTCCGCGCTTGCCGGCTTCGACGCCAGTGCCGAGCAGGCCGCCGTGTCGCTGGGCGCGAGCCGCGCCACCGTCTTCCGGCGCATTACGCTGCCGATGATCTTGCCCGGCGTCACAGGTGGCTGGATGCTCGCGTTCATCAACAGCTTCGACGAAGTGACGATGTCGGTGTTTGTCACGTCCCCGTCCACGGTGACGCTGCCGGTGCGCATGTATATGTACGCCACCGAGTCCGTCGATCCGATGATGGCGGCCGTGTCGGCGCTGATGATCGCGATCACTGCCGCGGCCATGCTGATGATCGACCGCGTGTACGGCCTCGACCGCATCCTCGTGGGGCGCTCGTGATGACTGGACAACTGCAAAGGCTGCAGGAACTGCAGCGCTCGGTGCTCGTGTTCGAACTCGATGGGGAGCGCTGCGAGGCGCTGGCCGGCGATACCGTGCTGACGGCGATCCTGACCCAGCGCCATCGGCTGCGCGACAACGAATTCACGGCCACGCCACGCGCGGGCTTCTGCATGATGGGCGCCTGCCACGACTGCATCGTCTGGACCGCGCGCGGCGAACGCGTGCGCGCCTGCACCACGATGCTGCAGGCCGGCATGCGGCTGGTAACGATGCCGGCGTCCGCCGGCGCGGCCACCCCGAACGCTGCCGCGGAGGCCGCATGAGCCGACGGACAGCCACCGCCACGACTCCCGCGACGGTCATCGTCGGCGCGGGCCCGGCCGGCGTACGCGCAGCACAGACGCTGGTCCGCCATGGCGTGCGGCCGCTGGTCATCGACGAGGCGCCACGCTGGGGCGGCCAGATCTACCGCCAGCAGCCGCCGGGTTTCGAGCGGCCCGCCACGCAGCTCTACGGCTTCGAGGCCGGCCGCGCGCGCGCCATCCACGATACGTTCGAGGACCTGCTGCCGCATGTCGATTACCTGCCCGGCCAGCTCGTATGGAACGCGGGCGCGCGGCATCTCGATCTATGGAGCGCCAGCGCCAACCGCTATATGCAGGTGGCATGGCAGGACATCATCCTCGCGACGGGCGCGACCGACCGCATCCTGCCGGTTCCCGGCTGGACCACGCCTGGCGTCTATGCGCTCGGCGGCGCGCAGATCGCGCTCAAGTTCCAGGGCTGCGCGATCGGCAGCGACGTGGTGTTCGCGGGTAGCGGGCCGCTGCTTTACCTCGTGGCCTATCAATACCGCAAGGCCGGCGCGCGCGTGCGCGCGGTGCTCGACTATGCGACGCCGGGCGAGCAACTGCGCGCGGTGCCCGCGATGACGCGTCTGCCCGCGGTGCTGGCCAAGGGGCTGTATTACGTGGCGTGGCTGCGTGCGCATGGCGTGCCCATCCATCAGGGCGCGCGGCTCGTGGGCGTGGACGGCGATACGCAGGTGCAGGCCGTGCGATGGCAGCCCCGTGGCACCGGCGATGTCCGCACGATCGCCTGCGATGCGCTGGGATTCGGCTATGGCCTGCGTCCCGAGCATCAGCTTGCCGATCTGCTCGGTTGCCGCTTCGTGTTCGACGCGCAGCAGCGCGCGCACCTCGTGGAACAGGATCGTGGCGTGACCAGCGTGGCCGGCGTCTATGTGGCCGGCGATGGCGCGCGCATCCTCGGTGCCGATGGCGCCGAGCGTGCCGGCGAGCGTGCGGCATTGCGGCTGCTGGCAACGCGCGCCGTGTATCGCGACGACGCACGGCTGGCGGCGCTCGATGCCGAGCTTGCGCGCATCGAAACATTCCGCACGGGCATCGAGCATGCGTTTCCGTTTCCGCGCGACTGGGCGGAGCAGGTGACCGACGACACGCTGGTCTGCCGCTGCGAGGCCGTGACCGCGGGCGATATCCGCGAGACCGTCGCCACGCTCGGTGCGGACGAGATGAATCGCGTCAAGGCGTTGTGCCGGCTCGGCATGGGCCGCTGCCAGGGCCGCATGTGCGGCGCGGCGGGTGCGGAGATCGTCGCGCATGCCTGCGGCAAGCCCATCGACCGTATCGGCCGGTTGCGCGGACAGGCGCCCGTGAAGCCCGTGCCGATCTCCGCGTTCGCGGCGGACGAGATGGCACAGGGTGCGCAGGCGGAGGTGTCCCATGGCTGAGCGCAGTCTGTCGAATGCCGATGTGCTGAAGACCGATGTGCTGATCATCGGCGGCGGCATCGTCGGAACCTCCGCGGCCATTGCGCTGCGGCGGCGCGGCATGTCCGTGGTCCTGCTCGAGCGCGATCTGTGCGGCGCGCGGTCGAGCGGCATCAATTTCGGTGGCGTGCGGCGCCAGGGCCGTGCGTTCGGGCAGCTGCCGCTCGCGCAGCGCGCGCATCGCATCTGGCAGGATCTGCCGGCATTGCTCGGGACCGATGGCGAGTACGTGCGCAGCGGCCATCTGAAGTTCGCGCGCACCGCCGAGGACTTCGGCAAGCTGGAACGGTATCGCGATGGTGCCGCGGCCTATGGTCTCGACCTCGAACTCATCGGCGGCGCACAGCTGCGACGACGCTTTCCGTGGGTCGGCGAAGGGCTGGCCGGCGCCTCGCTGAGCCCCGAGGACGGACAGGCCAATCCGCGACTCGTGGCGCCGGCGTTCGCCCGCGCGGCGCGCGCGGCGGGTGCGGTGATCCGTGAGCGCGAAGAGGTTATCGATGTTGGGATCGATGTCGGGGTCGATGCCGGCCGCACGACGGCGGGCTTCCATGCGCGAACCGCATCGGGCCTGACCGTGCATGCCGCCTACCTGCTCAACTGCGCGGGCGCATGGGCCGCGCCGCTGGCCGCGCGCTTCGGCGACGTCGTGCCGCTTACGCAGGGACATCCCGCGATGGCGGTGACGGAACCGATGCCCTATTTTCTGCCGCTGAGCCTCGGCATCGAGGGCGGGGACATCTATTGCCGGCAGGTCGCACGCGGCAACGTCGTGTTCGGCGGCGGTCGCGTGGAGCCGGACGAAGCGGGTGTCGATGCGATCCGGTCGACGACCGCCGCGCTGTTCCGCCAGATGCGCAGCCTTGCCGCGCTGGTGCCGCGGCTCGATCATGCACAGATCATTCGCACATGGAGCGGCATCGAGGGTTACCTGCCCGACCGGCAGCCCGTGCTTTGCGCGAGCCCGGGTACGCCGGGGCTGTTCCATGGGTTCGGCTTCTCGGGGGCGGGCTTCGAGATCGGCCCCGCGGCCGGCGAGGTCCTGGCGGAACTCGTCGTCGATGGCCATACGCCGACACCGATCGAGACCTTCGACCTGCGCCGCTTCGCACCGGTCACACCGCATCAAGCACAACAACATCACCACGCCGCCAAGGCGACCACGACTTAAAGGAGCTCACTGATGAAACACTTCCTCACCGGTTTGGGCGCGATCGCCGCCCTGTGTTGCGGCATGGCCGGTGCACAGGCCGCCACGCGCACGCTGTATGTGGGCATGAACGGCGGCGCGATGGAGAAGACCTACTCGGAGCACGTGTTCAAGGCCTTCGAGCGCGCGAACGACGTGAAGATCGTCGTCGTGCCCGGCACTTCGTCCGATATCCTGGCCAAGGCGCTTGCCGCGCGCGCCAAGCCGCAGCTGCACCTGATGTTCCTCGACGACGGCCTGATGTACCGCGCCATCCGCATGGGCCTGTGCGAGAAGCAGCCGGCTTCCGCCAACAGCAAGAAGCTCTATCCGCAGGCGCATATCGAGAACGACATGGCCACGGGCGTGACGATGAGCATGACCGGCATCGGCTACAACACCAAGATCTTCAAGGAAAAGGGCTGGGCGCCGCCGACGAGCTGGCAGGACCTCGGTGACCCGAAGTACAAGGGCAAGGTCGTGTTCCAGTCGCTGCCGTCGTCGACGTTCGGCCTGCACGGGTTCCTGATGCTCAACCGCATTCGCGGTGGCAACGAGGCCAACGTGGAGCCGGGCTTCAAGGCGTGGCCGACGACGGTGGGGCCGAACGTGCTCGAGTACGTGTCGAACTCCGCGAAGCTCTCGGAGATGGTGCAGTCGGGCGAGGCCGCCGTGTTCCCGTTCACGCCGAGCATGACCACCATCTTCCAGTCGCGCGGGCTGCCCGTCGCGTATGCGCCGCCGAAGGAAGGCGCCGTGGTGCTGATGGTCGCGCAATGCGTCATCGCCAACAATACCGAGCAGGATCTGTCGCAGAAGCTCGCTGCGTACCTGCTCAGCGTGGATGCGCAGAAGGCCGCGCTCGAAGGCGGTTCGTACAACCCGACCAACACCGACGTGACCGCGTCCGGCAAGGCGGGGCAGGAACTCGCGACGATGAAGGAATACCTGAAGACCGCGGTCACCGTGGACTGGACGCAGATCAACCAGAACCGGTCGAACTGGGATCGCCAGTGGAACCGTCAGGTGGAGCGCTGATTCGCGATGCCTGAACGCCTGCTCGTAGTGGTCAAGTCCGGTGGCGCGGCGGCGATGCCCGAGTGGCGCGCCGCGTTCGCGGCGGCGTTGCCGGAAGCCGAGGTCCGCATGTGGGGCGAGCCCGGCGTCGATCCGGCGGCGGTGACGCACGCGCTGGTATGGGAGCCCGACGCGGGCGTGCTGGCGACGTTTCCGAACCTGCGCCTCGTGATCAGCACGGGCGCGGGCGTGGACCATGTGCTCGCCGATGCCGACTATCCGCGCCACGTACCGCTCGCGCGCATGATCCTGCCGGAGACGCGCGAGGGCATGGCCGAGTTCGTCGGCATGGCCGCGCTGATGCTGATGCGCGACATGCGGACGATCGCCCGCCAGCAGACCGAGCGGCACTGGCGCATTCCGCCAGAGATGCCGCTCGCGCGCCGCACGCGTGTCGGCGTGCTGGGGCTTGGCGCGCTGGGTCTCCACGCGGCACGCTATCTGGCGACGCTCGGTTTCCAGACGTCGGGCTGGTCGCGCTCGGCGAAGACGATCGAGGGCGTCGCGACCTCGCACGGCATGACGGCGCTGCCGGCCTTTCTGGCGGGCTGCGACATCCTCGTCAATCTGCTGCCGCAGACGCCGGACACGGTGGGGCTGCTCGATCGGGCGCGGCTGTCGATGCTCCCGCGCGGAGCGAGCCTGCTCAACGTCGGCCGCGCCGCGCATGTGGTGACCGCGGACCTGCTCGCGCTGCTCGATGCGGGGCACGTGTCCACGGCGATGCTCGATGTGTTCGACGCCGAGCCGTTGCCGAAGGATTCGCCGCTATGGGATCACCCGCGCGTCATCGTGACGCCGCACTGCGCGTCCACGCCCTCGCGCACCGATCGCGCGCACCGTGCGGCCGCGCTGATCCGGCTCGCCGAAGCCGGCGAACCGGTTCCCGACCTGTACGAGGCCGCGCGCGGTTACTGAACGCCGGGGCGGCGCCGCAGCGCCGAGAATCGTCGTCCACCTAACGGACAACGGACACCAGTTGCGCGCGCCGCTTCGTCACGACCCGATCCCACACCACGCCCGCGCATAACAGCAGCGCCACCGCGCAGATATCGCCGAACAGCGCGACGGATTTCGCGGGAAAGCCGCCGCCGAGCGAGTAGGTCATTCCTTCGATACCGATCGAGATGACCGAACCCACCACGAAGCAGAACAGGCTGCGCTTGCCGATCTGCGCCACGGGGCGCAGCGTCAGCGCCAGCTGATGGAACCAGCCGCGCGCACCCAGTACGTAGACGAGCCAGGCCACGCCGAGAAAGCTTGCGAGACGGATGGCCGCGAGCGAGGACTTCTTCTCGCCGAACGCGAGCTCCTGACGCAGCCACTCGGGCGCGATCGCCTCGAAGAGTTCGGGCCGCATCCAGAGGTACGACACGACGATGCCGAACAGCGTCATCGCGATGGCCAGCCACGTGATCATGCGGCGCTTGCCCGCGCTGTCGGGCAGCACGGCATCGGGCCGCAGACGCGCGAGCAGGCCGAGCGCGAACAGCAGTTGCCAGGCAAAGGGGTTGAACGTCCATCCGTATTCGGCGGTGCTCGGCAACGCCTTGCCCAGCCACGGCGCCATCGCCCACAACACGATGCTGATCACGAGGAAGCCATACGGCGATCGTCTGGCGAACCCGATCGACGCGGGCACCGCGAGCATGAACAGCATGTACATCGGCAGGATATCGGCGACGTACGGCTGCCGCGCGAGCGTGGCCACTTCGATCAGCGTGGAGAACGGACTGGCGAGAAACGCGGCGATCTCGGTTGCATCGAGCGCGGGCGGCGGCACCGCAAGCCGCGTCAGGATCAGGCCGCACGCGAGCATCAGCAGCGCGGTGACGATGAACGCGCGATAGATCTCCCATCCCCGCCGCAGAAAGCGCCGCTGGGCGGTGCGCGGATCCTTGCGGTCCGCAATGGCCTGAAACGCCGCGGCGGCCGAGTAACCGGACAGGAAGACGAACGCCTCGGCCGCATCGCAGGCCGCGAAATTGCGCAGCGTATATTGGCCGAGCACGCTGCCGTCGACGTGGTCTACGACGATGAACAGCAGCGCCAGGCCACGGATGAAGTCGATCTCGACATGGCGATGAGTTGCGGGAGGCATGGCATGGACCGGCAGAACGAACGTTGCCGTTCGACCCGCACATGGGGATCGGGTTCCGAGTATGTTGTCGTCGCTACGCAACCGCCGACCGGCCCGAAAAAAACCCCAGGCAGTGCGGGACGGGCCTGGGGTTGTAGTGCTGCCTTGCCACGGGCCTGTCGGCCCAGACGTCCTATTTTTGCAATGGACGTGCCAGCCACGTCACCTGATGGCGAACGGCATGGCGCGAGGACGAAAAACCTTCCGGATCAATGACTTGTGCTGACTGGAGGGCCGGGCGGTGCGGTGCGTCGGACCCTCGGATGGCGTTACGTGTTACGTAACGTCGCGCCCGCCCCCGGTTCCGTTGCCTGCCAGTCATGTGTGCGCACCGACTCGCTCATGCGTCCGCGCCGGACTCCTCGACGAGCCACTGGCGGAAGGTACGGGCGGCCACCGGTTCCGCGCGGTCCCGCGGCCACACCGCGTAGTAGCCGCCCCCCAGCGATGCGCTCGCCTCGCAGGCGCGCACGAGCAGGCCCGCTTCGATGCAGCGGTCGATCATATGGCGCCAGCCGAGCACGATGCCCTGCCCTTCGATCGCCATCTGCACGAGCACGGGATAGGTATTGACGACGACCTCGCGCTCGAACCGGGTTTCGCGCAGGCCATTGCGCGCAAACCACGCGGGCCACGACATCCACTGCCGCTGGGCGTCTTCCAGCACCAGCAGCGATTCGTTCGGCAGGTCGGCGACCGACAGCGTGCGGCCGTTCAGGTAATGCGGCGCGCAGACCGGAAAGACTTCCTCGTCATAGAGCCTGCGCGAGGCCACGCCGCTCGGCGCGCCTTCGCGCAGGTAATAGAGGCCGATATCGAAGTCGGTGCCGGCGAGCGAGGCCAGGCTGTCGTTGACGACGAGGCGGATGCGGAAATCGGGATGACGGGAGCGGAAGGCCGCGAGACGCGGCGTGAGCCACAACACGGCCACGCCGGAGGAGCACGCGACCGTGAGCTCGACCTGCCCCTTGCGCTTCATCACATCCTCGGTCGCTTCCGCGCAGTCCACGAGCAGGCGTTGCACCTGCTCGGCGTACTGCTGACCGCTGACGGTCAGGCGCAGCGCGCGCGTCTCGCGAATGAACAGCTTCTTCCCGAGAAAGCGCTCGAGTTGGGCGACCTGCCGGCTGATTGCACTCTGCGTCAGGTGCAGCTCGGCTGCTGCGCGGGTGAAGCTGCCGTGCCGCATCGCCGATTCGAAGGCGACCAGGCAGGGCAGCGGCGGTAGCGGGGAAATTCGCATGGGGAATGGCGTGTCGTGAAGCGGGGTGGCATCAATGGTAAACGCAACCACGGCGCCCCCTCCGGCAAGACTCGCCATCTCGCAAGGCCCATGCCATGGGCCGTGCACCCCGCTCCCGGGTCAGCCGCGATGGATTCGGCCGGCTTGCATCACCATCTCGATACGCGCTTCGGGTCCCGCCAGCACGCGGATGTCCTTGAGCGGATCGCCATCGACCACGAGCACGTCGGCCAGCGCACCGGCCGCGATCGTGCCGAGTTCGCCCTCGCGCTGCAGGATATCGGCCGCGATGGAGGTCGCGGAGCGCACCGCTTCCGCGTTGCCGAGCAGCTCCGCGCGGATCAGGAATTCCTCGGACTGGTACTGATGCATCTCGCCCAGGAGGTCGGAGCCGAAGCCCATCGGCACGCCCGCTTCCGCGTAGATCGCAAGCGAGGCGCGGCCCGCTTCCCGGACGGTCTCGATCTTGGCCACCGAGTCCGCGGGCAGGCCCAGGCGGGCACCGTCGCGCGCGAGCGCGTCATAGGTGATCAGCGTCGGCACCACGAATGCGCCATGCTCGCGCATGACGCGCGCGGCGGACATATCGACGAGGTTACCGTGTTCGATCGTCCGTGCGCCGCAGCGTACCGCGCGCGTGATGGCGCGGCCCGTGTACGCATGCGCCATCACGTACGTCTGCGCGGCTTCCGCCTCGGCCACGATCGCGCGGATCTCGTCCTCGCTGTATTGCGTGTTGCCGATGGGATCGGTCGGCGACGCCACGCCGCCGGAGGCCATGATCTTGATCTGCGTGGCGCCTTTCTGGATTTCCTCGCGCACCGCCAGGCGCACCGCATCCACGCCATCGGCGACGCGCGCGATGGCGCCCGCGCGGAACGCGCACGAGCAAGGCTCGAGCACGTCGCTGCGCGGACGGAAGTCGCCGTGGCCGCCGGTCTGCGACAGCGCCTTGCCCGACGGGAAGATGCGCGGACCCGGCACGAGGCCAGTGGCCACGGCCTGGGAGAGGCCCCAGTCCGCGCCGCCGGCATCGCGCACGGTCGTGAAGCCGCGCTCGAGCATGCCACGCATGATCGGCATCGCGCGGAAGGCCACCAGCACGTTAGGCTGCACGGCGTTGATGCCGAGGTTGGCCAGCGATGCCAGCACGTGTACGTGCAGGTCGATGAGGCCCGGCATCACGGTCTTGCCGGTCACGTCGATCGCCTTTGCATTGGGCGCATGGATCGGCGTGCCCGAGACTTCGACGATACGTTCGCCGTCGATCAGGACATCGTGGCGGTTCCGCAGGTTGCCGCGGACCGGGTCGAGGACGTTGCCGCCCTTCAGAAGCACTTGAGTCATATTCACTTGCGCAGATAAGCGGGTTCGCGCACGAGGCGCGTGCCGCAGAAGCTGATGGCCGCGGCAATCATCACGTAGATCGCGGGCGCCATGGTGCTGCCGGTGCTGGCGATCAGCCAGGTGATGAAGAACGAGGCAAAGCCGCCGAAGATCGTCACAGCGAGGTTATAGGCGACGGACAGGCCCGTGGACAGCACCTTGGCCGGGAACAGTTCCGAGAATGCCGCCAGGATCGGACCCGTGTACGTGGCGATGAGCACGCCGAACACGATCTGGAATACCAGCAGCGACGCGAGGCCCGGCGTGTGGTTGATGTACACGAACATCGGCCACGCCAGCGCGAAGATCAGCGCGGCGGCACCCGACAGCAGGCCGCGGCGGCCGCGACGGTCGGCGATCATGCCGACGATCGGCGAGAACACCATGATCGCGAGGCCACCGGCCATGCCCGCGACGAAGCCCGTGGATTGCGGCACGTGCAGGACCTTGACGGCATACGTCGGCATGTAGAACAGCAGCACGTACGTGCAGACGGTCCAGAGGATCACCATCGAGAAGCTGGCCGCGGTCTGGCGCGGGTAATCGCGCAGCACTTCCTTCAGCGGCGAATCGGTCTTGTCGGTCGCGGCCTGGAACGTCGGCGTCTCGTCGAGGTGATGACGAATGTAGTAACCGACCGGCCCGATGATCATGCCGATGAGGAACGGCAGGCGCCAGCCCCAGCTGTTCAGCGCTTCGGGACTCAGCGACGCGGTGACGAACGTGCCCACGGCCGCGCCGAGCAGCACGGCCACACCGATGCTCGCCTGGATCCAGCTCGAGTAATAGGCACGCTGGTTCTCCGGCGCGTATTCGGTGAGGAACGCGGTGGCGCCCCCCATCTCGCCGCCGGCGGAGAAGCCCTGCATGAGGCGCGCGATGACGATCAGCATGGGCGCGAACAGCCCGATCTGGTCATAGGTCGGCGCAATGCCGATCAGCGTGGTGCCGGCCGCCATCAGCAGGATGGTCAGCGACAGCGCGGCCTTGCGGCCCACGCGGTCCGCGTAGATGCCGAGCAGGATACCGCCCACGGGCCGCATGAAGAAGCCGACGCCGAACGTGGCCACGGCAAGCAGCAGCGACGTCAGTTCGTTGCCGGTCGGAAAGAACAGCTTGGCGATGATGACCGCGAAGAAGCTGTACACGGTGAAGTCGAACCATTCGAGGCCGTTGCCGATGACGGTGGCAACGATCGCGCGGCGGCGCTGGCTCGCTCCGATATGAGGGGGCGCGCTCGCTGAAGGGGGCGCGCGACGGGCAGGGGCGCTGGCTTGCATGGGGGTTTCTCTCTCCGTTCGTCAGTCTTGACTAGGCTCCAGCCGATGTTAGGTGCCCGTCGAAGACGCGACAAACGCTCGCTGCGCATGCATGCATGACGCCAGCGCATGCGTATCAGGGTCTACCCGGATACGACGTTATTGCATTTGTACGTGAAATTATGCAAAGTGGCAGGTATGAATCTGCCACCCGTCTCGCCTGCACCGCGCTCCGCCCCTACCGCCACCTTCGAGGTGCACGGCCGCACGTACCGCCATATCGACATCGGTGCGCGCCTCGGCCCGGCCTTGCAGCGTCTGCCCGTCGTGCTGCGTCTGCTGGCGGAGAACGTGGCGCGCAACATGGACGGCAACGAGCGCGAGGAGGCCATCGCCGCCATCGCCGGATGGCTGGAGACCGGCACCAGCGAGGCCGAGATCGAGTTCCAGCCCGGGCGCGTGCTCATGCATGACACCACGAGCACGCCGGCGCTCGTGGACATCGCCGCCATGCGCGATGCGTTGGCGGAAGCAGGCGCCGACCCGTCCTCGCTGCGTCCCACGCTGCCCGTCGATGTGTCGGTCGATCATTCGCTCGCCGTCGAGGCATTTGCACGCGGCGACGCCGCGGCGGAGAACCTGCGCATCGAATGCCGGCGCAATGCCGAGCGCTACGGCTTTCTGCGCTGGGCATCGCGCGCGCTGCATGGCGTGCGGATCCATCCGCCCGGTACAGGCATCATGCATACGATCAACCTCGAGCAGCTGGCGACCGTGGTCACCGCCATCGAGCGCGATGGCGAAACGTGGGCCGTGCCCGATACGCTGATCGGCACCGACAGCCATACGCCGATGATCAATGGCATTGGCGTGCTGGGATGGGGCGTGGGCGGACTCGAGGCGCAGACCGTGATGTTCGGCCTGCCCGTGATGCAGCGGATTCCGGATGTGATCGGCGTACGCCTCACGCATGCGCTGCCACCGGGCACGCTGGCCACGGATCTTGCGCTGACGGTCACGCAGCGGCTGCGGGCCATCGGCGTCTCGGGCGAGTTCGTGGAATTCTTCGGGCCCGGCGTGTCCACGCTGAGCGCCGGCGATCGCGCGGTGGTCGCGAACATGGCGCCCGAGTATGGCGCGACCACGGGCTTTTTTCCCGTCGACGCGCGCACGCTCGATTACCTGCGTACCACCGGGCGCGATAGCGGACATATCGCGCTGGTGCAGGCGTATGCGCGGCGTACCGGGCTGTGGTTCGACGCGGACGCGGCTCCCCGGTACACGCGCACGATCGACATCGATCTGTCGACGGTCGGCATGCACGTCGCCGGGCCGCGGCGGCCGCAGGACCTGCTGGCCTTTGGCGACACCGCGCGCGCGCTCGCGGCCTTTCCGCCCGACCGTCCCTCCGGCGATGCAATGCCGCCCCACCCGGTCGCGATCGCGGCCATCACGAGTTGCACCAACACATCCGATCCCGCATTGCTGATGGCGGCGGGGATCGTCGCGCGCAAGGCCCGCGCGCGCGGGCTCACGGTCGCACCATGGATCAAGACATCGCTCGCGCCAGGGTCGCCCGCCGCGTCGCGCTATCTCGAACGCAGCGGACTGCGGGACGATCTGGCGGCGGTGGGATTCGATATCGTCGGCTTCGGCTGCACCACGTGCATCGGCAACGCGGGACCGCTCACGCCCGCGATGCGCGATGCCATTGCGCAAGGGTCGGCACGGCCCGTGGCCATGCTGTCCGGCAACCGCAACTTCCCGGGCCGTATCCATCCCGACCTCGATCTGGCGTTCATCATGTCGCCACCGCTCGTCATTGCGTTCGCGCTCGCCGGCGATGCGGCGCGCGACCTGCGGCTTGAACCGGTACAGACGGCCGCCGACGGCACGCCGGTATTCCTCGCGGACCTGTGGCCCACGCGCGAAGAGATTGCGGCCGCGCTTGCGGCCGGCGCCAATGCCGCCGACTACGCCACGGCGTTTGCGGAGGCATCGCGCAACCCGGCGTGGGCCGCATTGCCCGCGACCGACGCACCGCGCTACCCGTGGCGGGAGGCTTCCACCACGCTGCGGCGTCCGCCATTCGCCGCTACCGACGCACAGTGGGGCTCGCAGCTCGGCGATTACACGGCCTGGCCGCTGCTCGTGCTCGGCGACGACGTCACCACCGACCATATCTCGCCGGCCAGCGCCATCCCGAAGGATAGCTTCGTCGCGGACTTCCTCGTGAGCCGCGGCGACGATCGCGACGACCTCAACGTCTTCGCATCGCGCCGCGGCAACTGGGAAGTGATGATGCGCGCCGCGTTCTACAACCGCACGCTTGTCAACCTGTTGCAGCCCGATGCGCCCACCGCACATACCGTGCACGTACCCAGCGCAGCGGTGATGCCGATCTTCGAAGCGGCGCAGCGCTACCGGCAGGACGGCGATGCCGTGGTGCTGGTGGCGGGCGCGCGTTACGGCACGGGCTCCTCGCGCGACTGGGCTGCCAAGGGCCAGCGGCTGCTCGGCGTTCGCGCGGTGCTCGCGACGAGCTTCGAGCGTATCCACCGCTCCAACCTCATCGGCATGGGTATCCTGCCGCTGCGGATGCCCGATGGCATCGACCCGCACACGCTGGCCATCCGGCCCGGCGACCGCCTGCATGTGCGGGCCGAGCCGGACATGCTCGTGCCGCGCGGTACCATACCGGTCCGCATCGAGCGTGCGGGAGGCGGCGCGGAAACGTTCCATGCCATCGCGGCCGTGGAGACACGCCGCGAGGTCGAACTGCTGCGCCATGGCGGCGTGATCCCGTCGATCCTGCAAAAGACGCTCGCGCAACATGCCTCTTCGGCCTCGTTACCATTGCCATGAGCCAGCCATGAGCCAGGACCGGTCGATCGCCAGCCATGTCGTCAATCAGATCGTTGCGCTGATCCACGCCGAACGTCTGCCTGCGGGCACGCATCTGCCCGCGCAAATGCTCGCGGACCGGCTGCGTATCTCTCGCTCCCCCGTCAATGAGGCATTGGCGCTGCTGCACGAGAAGGGCGTCGTCACGCGCGAAAAGCATCGCGGCTTCTTCGTCGCGCAGCCGGTGGCGTCGCTCGAGGCCACCGCGCCGGACGCCGTCACCGCCGCCTACTTCCAGGTGGCCGAGGATCTGCTGCGCGGCGAATTGCCGATGGAAGTCGCGGAGCAGACCCTGCGCGCGCGCTACGGCCTGACGGCCGCGCAACTGAACGCCGTGCTCACGCGCATCGCGCAGGAAGGCTGGGGCGAACGCAAGCCCGGATATGGCTGGCAGTTCTCGACGATGCTGACCACGCCGGATTCGCTGCTGCAGTCCTACCGCATGCGGCTCGCCCTCGAACCCGCCGCGCTGCTGGAACCGGGCTACGCGCTGGACCCACGCACGCTCGAACGGCTGCGCGCGGCCGAGCAGCATCTGCTCGATGGCGGCATCGAGACCGACACCGCGGACCAGCTGCACGATCGCGGCGTGCGCTTTCACGAAGCGCTGGTGGAGGCCTCGGGCAACGCGTTCTTCATCGACGCCATCCGGCGCGTCAATCGCGTGCGCCGGCTGCTCTCTTACCGCTCGATGCGCGACCGCGCGCGCTATGCCGCGCATGCGCGGCAGCATCTGCATATCCTCTCGCTGCTGGAACACGGGCGCAACGCGGAAGCATCGGACGCGATGCGCGAGCACCTCGAACATACGCTCTCGGCACTCGCGCGCATTCGGGACGTGCTGTCACCTTAGCGACGCCTCCGCCCGCAGCAGCGCCAGGAAATTCGCGATCGTCTCGTTCTGGCCGCCACGGCGCCAGACCGCGCCCACGGGGCCGAACGAGCCGACGTCGGCGATGGGCAGCGTGGTGACGAGGCCGAGGCCGGTCAGGTGCCGGGCGATAGCGGCCGAGCAGACGCCGATATAGGTGCTGCCGCGCAGGACGGACTCGAGCACGACGACGGAGCCCGTCTCGACGCTGGGTTTGATGCCCGCCCCGCCACGTTCGAGCAACGTGGTGTCGAGCCGCACGCGCATCAGCGTCTCGCGGGGCGGCATCACCCATGCGTACTGGTACAGCTCGCTCCACGATACCGTTGTCGCCTGGGCGAGCGGGTGATCCGGGCTGACGACGATGGCGATGTCGTCGGCAAAGAGCACCTCGTGTTCGAGGTGGGGCCCATACGCGCGCGCATCGATGGAGCCCACGATGAGGTCGTATTCGCGCTCCTCGAGCCTGCCCAGCAATACGTTGAACGTCCCCTCGGTGACCTGGAACGCCACGTCGGCGTGCCGTGCCTGAAAGGCGAGGATCGCCCGCGGGATCAGATGCGCCACGCCCGCCGTCACGCTGCCGATATGCAGCCGCGCCACATCGCCCTTGGCCAGCGACACCAGTTCGTCGCTGGTGCGGCTGACCTCGCCGAGCACGCGCAGCGCGAGCTTCCGCACTGCCTCCCCGGCCGCCGTCAGCGTCATGCGCTTGCCGCGTAGCACGAGCCTGGCGCCGACCAGATCTTCCATCTCGCTGAGCCAGTGCGAGACGGCGGACTGCGTCATATGCAGCCGCTCCGCGGCCAGCGTCAGCGTGCCCGCTTCATTGAGTACCAGGAACGATTCGAGGTGGCGCATGCGCAGGCGCCGGGCCCACGCCACGGTGTCGGGCGACTGATCCATGAGTATTTGCTCATACATGGTTCGGAACATTTCACTGGCCGTTCCGTGGCGGCCACGCCAATATTGTCGCGCCTGCGGCCACAGCGCAATCGAAAATCAGACCGACCACGAGGGAAACGACATGAGAAAAATCTCCATTCTGGGGAAACTGCTGGCGACGGTGCTCGCTATGGGTGCATCGGCGGCCGGATGGGCCTGCGGAGAACCCGGTAACACGCGGCCGATCCGGCTCGTGGTGTCGCAGCAGGCCGGTGGCAGCACCGATACGCTCGCGCGCATGTGGGCAGAGAACGTCGGGCGCGACATCGGCACGCCCGTGGTGGTGGAGAACCGCGCGGGCGCGGGCGGCGTCATCGCGGCCAAGTACGTGCTGTCCCAGCCTGCCGATGGCTGCACGCTGTTCCTCGCCGGCGTGTCGCAGATGGTGCTGAACAAATTCGCCTACGCGCCGCTGAGCTATTCCCCCGAGAAGGACTTCGCGCCCGTGGCCGTGCTGACCACCGTGCCGTTCGTACTCGTCGCCAACCCCCAGACCGGTTACCGCACGCTCGCGGACCTGATCGCCGCCGCCAAGGCGAATCCGGGCGCGATCAACTTCGCCTCCTCTGGCGCGGGCAATTCCACGCACGTCGTCGTGGAGTTGTTCCAGAAGAACCAGAACATCCGCCTGACGCATATCCCGTACAAGGGTGAGCCGGATGGCATCGTGGCCACCGTCGGTGGACAGACACAGATCATGGCGCCGGTGCTGGGCTCGGCGATGCCGCAGATCCGCGCGGGCAAGCTCGTGCCGCTCGTGCAGTTTGCGCCGAAGCGCACGCCCGATCTGCCCGATGTGCCCACCGCCGCCGAACTGGGCCTCGTCGGCTTCGACGATCTCGGCTGGATGGGCGTGGCGGCAAAGGCGGGCACCTCCGCCGAGGTGCTGACGCGCCTGCATGCCGCCACGCAACGCTTTCTCGCGGACAAGACCGCGCTCGACAAGCTCAAGGCCATGCAGGTGGTCGCGATGCCGGGTGCGCGCGAACGTCTGATGCAACTGACCGCGCGCGATACCGCCAAGCTGCAGGACGCCATCGCGAACATCGACTTCAAGGCCAATTGAGGCCAACCGGGAACGGACGACCGATCATGTACGACACTGGAATGGTGGTATGCCCGCAGCCGGAAGCGGCCGAATCGGGCATCGAGATCCTCAAGGCCGGCGGCAATGCCGTCGACGCGGCCGTCGCCTGCGCGCTGGCGCAGACCGTGGTCGATCCCCTGATGTGCGGTATCGCGGGCTTCGGCACCGGCGTGGTGTACAAGCCCGAGGGCGGCGTGCACGAATACTTCGACTTCCATGCGACGGCGCCGGGCAGCGCGCGGGCCGACATGTGGGCGGACATGCTGGAAGGCGAGGCCCGCGACGGCTTCGGCTTCTTCATCAAGGACCGCGTCAACGATATCGGCTACCAGTCCATCGCCACGCCGGGCACGCTGCGCGGGCTGGAGGCGATGCATGCCGCCCACGGCCGCCTGCCGTGGGCGGAAGTGGTCGCCCCGGCGATCGCATGGGCGCGCGACGGCTACTTTGTGCGGCCGGGCATGTATTCGTTCTGGAACGACGATGCCACGCTGGGCCGCGCGAGCAATCGGGAGCGGCTGGCTTATAGTGCATCGGGCCGGGCGCTGTACTGCAAGGAGGATGGTCTGCCGAAGACCATCGGCATGCCTGTGGTCAACCGGGACTTTGCCGGCGTGCTGGAAGAGATTGCGCGTGGCGGTGCCGATACGTTCTATCGCGGCGCCATCGCCGAGGCTATCGATGCCGACATGCGCGCGCACGGCGGCCTGCTCACGCGCAAGGACCTCGAGGACTATCGCGTCATTCGCCAGAAGCCGCTGGTCGGCCGCTATCGCGACCGCGTCGTTACCACGAACCAGCCGCCCGGTGGCGGCGCGATGCTGCTGGAGATGCTCCATGCGCTGGAGCGCTTCGACTTCGGCGCCATCGCGCACAACTCGCCCGAGTACATGCGCATCGTCTGCGAGGTCATGAAGCAGGCGACCGTGGACAAGGACCTGCATATCGGCGATCCGGCGTTCGTGGACGTGCCGCTCGCGGACCTGCTGTCCGATGCGCGCGCGGACCGCACGGCCGCCGCGGTGCGCGCGGGCGAGCGAGTTGCCGTCACGCGCGTGAACCCGGGCCACGTGGTGCCGCGCGATACCACGCATCTGTCGGTGGTCGATCGCGATGGCAACTGCGTGTCGCTGACGCATTCGCTCGCCATGCCCTCCGGCGCGATTACCGACGGGCTGGGCTTCCTCTACAACGGCTGCATGGGCGTCTTCGATCCGCGGCCAGGTCGCGCGGGCAGCATCGCCCCGGGCAAACGGCGATTCACGTCGTCATGCCCGACCATCGTGTTCCGCGACGGCAAGCCCGAGATCGTGCTCGGCGCGCCCGGCGGCACGCAGATCGCGATGGGCGTGCTGCAGGCGATCATGAACGTGGTGGACTTCGGCATGCCGATGCAGCAGGCCGTCTCGGCACCGCGCTTCTCGTCGACGAGCAATGCGATCGATATCAGCAATCGCATTCCGCGCGCCGTCGCGCGGGAGCTCGAGCAGATCGGTTACGAGGTCATTCGCAACCCGTACAACTACACCATCGCGTGGGTGCATGCGATCCGTATCGCGGGCGCCATGCTCGAGGGCGGCGCCGATCCGGGCCGCGACGGCGTGGCGTATTCGACGGCCGAGTTTGGCTGACGGACGCGCCTGACGCAGGCATCAGCATCTGACGTCCCAGTCCTGTCCGCGCGCGGCCCCGGCCCGCGCGCGGTTTGCAATTTCGCGCGCCATACACTATGAATCACACCATCCACGGTGCAGTTGACGCGATGAGTCGCTGGGGGGCCGTCCGGTGGTTGACGAATCGATCGAGGTTCGCAAGGTCGTAGCACCGGCGGGTGCCGCTGGTGTCGATGAGCGCGCCGGCCGCGTCGAGCTCTACACGCGCGAGCCGATGGTCAACTGGCTTGGCCCGCTGCAGCTCGCACGCACGGCGTTGCGCACGGCCGTGGCAACGACGCTGGGCGCCTTTGCGGACCCTCGCGAGGTGCAGGCCGCGCTTATGCCGCTTGCCAGCAATCCGCCGCTCGAGGTGCCAGCAGGCGGCGCGGGCACGGACGATGGCGTATGGATCGACTATCTGGCCGATACCGGCGACGGCTGGGATTCCACGTACTCGATGGCGCTGTGCGTGAGCCAGCCGGTCACGCTCGACCAGGCGCCACCGCGCACGCTCCCCGCCGGCCGCGTATTGCTGCTCGGTGGCGATCAGGTCTATCCGACGCCCGCGCGCAATGGCTACCGGACACGCTTCCTCGACCCTTTTCGCGCCGCATCGCCCGCGCCCGTCTCCGATGCGGCGACGAGCGATCCCGAGGCACCCATCGCAATCCCGGACGCGCCGTGGATGCTGGCCACACCGGGCAATCATGACTGGTACGACGGCCTGCGCGGGTTTGCGCAGCTGTTCTGCAATGGCAAGCCCGTGGGCCGATGGGTCACCAAGCAGCGCACGAGCTACTACGCGCTCAAGGTGCGGCCCGGCTGGTGGGTGTGGGGGCTCGATCTGCAACTGGAGTCGGCCATCGATCGACCGCAGCGCGATTACTTCAACGCGATGCACAAGGCGCTGCTGCCCGGCGATCGCGTCGTGGTGTGCACGCCCGAGCCGAGCTGGGTGGATGAAGCCGAGCGTGTCGAACGCGAAGGACGCAAGGCGCTGCCGTCGATCGAAACGCTGACGCCGCGCTTCCGGAGCCTGCGCGAAATCGAGGTCCTGCTCGGCGAGCATCTCGTGCTCGTGCTGGCCGGCGATTCGCATCACTATGCCCGCTTTGCGCCGCGCGCGGGCTCGGGCGCCCCGCAGCGCATTACGTGCGGCGGCGGTGGCGCGTTCGTGCACGGCACGCATGCGCTGCCCGATCCGCCCAAGCCGATTACCGTGGCCGGCATCAAGCAGCATTACACGCTGGCGGCGATCTATCCGGACAAGCCGACCTCCGAGCGGCTGCGCGACCATGCGTGGCGTCTTCCCACGCGCAACCTGTCGTTCTGCGGTGTGCTCGCCGTGCTGTATCTGCTGTGGATCTGGATGGTGCAGAGCGCGAGCAAGGTGCCGAGCCCGATGCGAGGCGGCCGCAGCGTGATGGAGGTGCTGGCCGACCTGCCGCCGTCTCTCGGCAATGCGTGCGAGACCTGGCGGCAGCTGTTCTGGGCCGTCGCCCATAGCCCTTCGTCGGTGGTGTACATGCTGGCGATCGTCGGCGGATGCGGCGCGCTGTCGGCGTCGGGCGTCAAGCGGGCGACAGGTTTCGCGTTCTTCGCCGGCGCCGTCCACGGTCTGCTGCATTTCGGGCTTGCCGTGGGCCTGCTCTGGCTGATGGGACGCGTCAACCTGCATCACCTCGGACTCGACGCGGACGACCTGAGGCAGGTCGGCGTCTTCGTCATCGAGACGCTGGTACTCGGCAGCACGCTCGGGGGCCTGCTGTTCGGCGTGTGGATGGTGCTGACCAACCGCGCCTGGGGATTGCATGCCGAGGAAGTGTTCTCGTCGCAGCGTATCGAAGACTACAAGTGTTTTCTGCGCATGCACTTCGAGGACGACAGGCTGACCATATACCCGCTCAAGCTCGAGCGCGTCTGCCGGGGATGGACACTGGGCCGCGGCGCGAAGGTCCTGACGCACGTCAAGCGAACATGGCGGCTGCGCGTGCAGCCCGGCGATCACGGCCCGCGCTTCGCCCCCGCGCATGGCGAGCCCGTGCCGGCCAGGAGCCTGCATCTGATCGAGCCGCCGATCGAGATTCCCCGCACGCCATCCAACCGGGCGCCATCATGAATGCATGCGACTACGACGCAATCGTCATCGGCAGCGGGTTCGGCGGCGCGGTATCGGCCTGCCGGCTCGCACAGGCCGGACGCAAGGTGCTGGTGCTGGAGCGAGGACGCGAGTGGTCGCCCGGTACCTACCCACGCGGCCTGGATGCGCCGTGGCTGTGGGACCAGTCGCTGCCGCATCGCTTCAATGGATGGGCGGACCTGCGCACGTTCCGCGACGTATGGGTCATCGCGGGCGCGGGCGTCGGCGGCGGCTCGCTGATCTACGCAAACGTGTCGGTCGAGGCGAAGCCCGAAGTCTTCCTGCAGGGATGGCCGCCCGAGATCACGTACGGGGCCCTGGGGCCCTACTACGAGGAGGTGGGCCGCATGCTCGACGTGCAGACCGTTCCCGTGGGGCAGGAAAGCGCGCGCGAGCTGTTGATGCGCGAGGCAGCGGAGCGCTGCGGCTGGGGCGATCGCTTCCGCAAGCTGCCGGTCGCGGTGAGCTTCTCGCCGACGTGGTCGCCGAATCTTCCCGATGCGCGCGACGATCGCCATTCGGTGCCGTTCGTCAACGCGCATGGCAAGACGCAGGGGACGTGCGTGCATTGCGGCAACTGCGATATTGGCTGCCAGGTCGGCGCGAAGAACACGCTCGACCTCAACTATCTTGCCGTCGCCAGAACGTATGGCGCGGAAATCTGGCCGCTGCACCTCGTACACAGGCTCGAACCGCTTGCGCGCGGGTGGCGTGTGCAGTTCGAGCAGCTGGATGTGGAGACGCATGCGCGGATACCCGGTAGCGTCACGGGCTCGAACGTGCTGATCGCCGCGGGGTCCATCGGCAGCACCGAGCTGTTGCTGCGCTGCCGTGACGAGCATCGCACGCTGCCGGAATTGTCGCCGAGGCTGGGCCATGGCTGGGCGCACAACGGGGATTTCGTTACGCCGGCGTTCTACCCCAATCGGCGGGTCTCTCCCTCGCACGGGATCACCATCTCCTGCGTGATCGATCTGCTCGATCGCGCGGGGCCCGGCGAACAGTCGCTGTTCGTCGAGGACGGCGGCGTGCCCGATGTCGCGGGAAACGTCATACGCGACCGTCTGCGCAGGCATCCGCGCGGCAAGCTGCGCCGGTTCTGGCGCGAGCTGGGCGAGATGATTTCCGATGGCGATCCGCTCGAGACGATGATGCCGTGGTTCGGCCAGGCGCTGGAGCCCGGCGACGGACAGCTGCTATTGCGTCGCAAATGGTATGCGCCGTGGCGGCGCGGGCTGAACCTGTCGTGGTCGTATCGCGGTTCGGAGCCGGTCATCGAGGGCATGATCGCCGCGCACCGGATGCTGTCGGAGGCAACCGGCGGCAAGCCGCTGGTGCCGCCGACATGGACCGTGCTGCGCAACCTCGTGACGCCGCATCCGCTGGGCGGCTGCAATATGGGGATGTCGCCCGCGGAGGGCGTCGTCGATGCGCGCGGACGCGTGTTCGGCTATGACGGGCTATACGTGATGGATGGCGCGATCGTGCCGCGCGCGCTCGGCCTCAATCCTTCGCGCACGATTGCCGCGCTCGCCGAGCGCAACGTGGCGCTGATGCTGGATTGACGTCAGGCCGACTACAAAGGTGTACTACAGCACGCGCCCGAACCACCATAGCGACAGCATGCCCGCGATGGTCGCGAGCAGGGCGCCGAATGCCGCGAAGAACGCGGTGACTTCGGTCTGGTCGCGCTTGCCCAGCGACAGCTTCGCGTGCAGCGCCTCGTACACCTTGGTCAGCTTGCTCGCATCCTCCAGCCGGAAGTACTGTCCATCGGTGGCATCGGCCACCTGCTTCAGCGCCTGCTCGTCGAGCTTGACGCGCGAGGAGAGGCCATCGACCTTCAGCACCACGCCGTCGGTGGTGCCGACGCCCACGGTGTAGATGCGCACGCCATTCTCGGCCGCGAGTTGCGCGGCCTGCAGCGCGGCGGGTCCCGCATTGCTCTCGCCGTCGGAGAACAGCACGATGGCGCCCGCCGCATAGGAGCCGGGCTGCGCGGTTTCGGAAGGCGGCGCGCCATTGTTGTCCGCCGCGTTGTTGCCCGATCGCGGCTTGCGAACCGGAATCGCGTCATCGTCGTCGCTGAGCATGCGCGCTGCGTCGTTGTTCAGTTGCGGCAGCAATGCCGTGAGTGCGATAAGCAGCCCATTGCCGAGCGCGGTGCCGCCCTGCGGCTGCAGCTTGTCGATGGCCGTCGTGACTTCGTCCTTCCTGCGGCTGGGCGCCTGCGCGAGCGCGGCGGTGCCCGCCATGGCGACCACACCCGTGCTCACGCGCGCGGGCTGCGCATCCACGAGAACCTTGGCCGCCTGCTGCGCGGCGCGGATGCGGCTTGGCTTGATGTCCTGCGCGCGCATGCTGCCCGACAGGTCGATGACGAGGATGACGGTTTCGATGCGCGAGGGCAGCGTCATGATGGCCTGCGGCCGCGCGATGGCCACGACGAGCGAGGTCAGCGCGAGCAGCGCCAGCACGGGTGGCACATGGCGCCGCCATCCCGCGCCGGACCTGGCCACGACACCGATCGTCTTCAGCGCGGGATAGGCAATGGCCGTCCGTCGCCGGCGCCGGTCGAGCCACGCGTAGCCGGCCGCGAGCAGGACCACGAGCGCAAGCAGCCATAGCAGGCTGGGCCACAGGAAGCTGAGTACCGGAAGGCGGTCCATCGCATCCATTACACGGCTCCCTTGACCAGCGACTCGGCGGCGGCGCGGCTCGCGCTCTGCCGGTGCTGCTGCTGGCGCGCGAAATGCAGCAGTGCGAGGTCGAGCCGCGCGTACGTGGAGAGCGTCAGGCAGGCGACGCCCGCGCGGGCAAATCCCTGTCGCAGTTCCGCTTCGCGCGCTTCGGCCGCCTCCGCAAAGCGCTTGCGAAAGGCCGGGTCGTGCGTGTCGACGAACATCTGCTCGCCGGTCTCGGCGTCCTGCAACACCACGAGGCCGAGATCGGGCATTGCCGTCTCGAGCGGATCGACGAGCCGCACGGCCACCACCTCGTGGCGGCGCGCAAGCGTGCCGAGGGCCGCCTGCCAGCCGGGCGTGCTGATGAAATCGGACACGACGAACATCACCGAGCGCCGGGTGGCGACACCGCGCGCGCGATCGAGCAGATCGCGCAGTTGCGTGTCGCCTGGCGACGCGGCCGGGGTCGCGTGCATGCGGTCGATCATATGGAGCAGATGACGGCGCCCCGCGCGGGCGGGGATCACCGATGCGGCGGCCGGATTGCGCCCGTCCTTTGTGCCGCCTTTCGCGCCCGACCCGCCATAGAGCACCGCACCGACGCGGTTGCCGTAGCGCGTCAGCAGCAGTCCCATCACGGTCGTGAAATCGCTGAGCAGGTCGCGCTTGCTGACCTCGCCCGAACCGAAGCCGACGGACCCGCTCAGATCGAGCAGGAACCAGACGGACACCTCCCGGTCTTCCTGGAACTCGCGCACGTGCGGCACCTGCAGGCGCGCGGTCACGTTCCAGTCGATATGGCGCACGTCGTCGCCGGGCTGGTACTCGCGCAGATCGGCGAGGTCGAGGCCGAAGCCGCGGAACAGCGTCCGGTAGTCGCCCTGCAGCAGTCCGTCGAGCCGCCGCACGACGGTCCATTCGAGCCGCCGCACGAGCGCATCGGTATGGCCCGAACCGAGTCCGGCGCGCTCGGTCGCCTGCGGTACCGGCGGATCGATCGGGGGCGCGGTGTCGGCACCGCGCTGGCGCTTACCGCGCAGCCGCCCGAACATGGGATTCCAGCGGACGTTCGGGGACGGGCAGCACCTGCAGGATGCGCGCGATCAGCTGGTCCGCGGTCACGCCGTCGGACATGGCTTCGTACGACAGCGCAAGGCGGTGCCGCAGCACGTCGGGCACGAGGTCGATCACATCCTCGGGCAATGCGTAGTGCCGCGCGCGCAGGTAGGCCAGCGCGCGCGCGCCTTCGATAAGGCCGATGGTCGCGCGCGGGCTCGCGCCGAAAGTCACGTAGCGGTCCATGTCCTCCAGCCCGTAGGCGCTGGGCTTGCGCGTGGCCGCGACCACGCGCACCGCATACTGGATCAGTCCCGGGTCCACGTAGACGCGGCGGCACTCTTCCTGCAGATCGGCGAGCAACTCGGGCGTGGCGATCGCGCCGACGTTGATGCGCGGCCCCGTCACGCGATTGACGATGACCACCTCCTCTTCCTCGCTCGGGTAGCCGACCAGCACCTTCATCATGAAGCGGTCCACCTGCGCTTCGGGCAGCGGATACGTGCCTTCCGTCTCGATCGGGTTCTGCGTGGCCATCACGAGGAACGGCGAGGGCACGCGATGCGTCTCCCCGGCGATGGTGACCTGCTTCTCCTGCATGACCTCGAGCAGCGCGCTCTGGACCTTGGCCGGCGCGCGGTTGATTTCATCGGCCAGCAGCAGGTTGGCGAACACCGGGCCGCGCACGGTCGAGAACTCGCCCGTGCCCTGGTTGTACATGCGCGTGCCGATCAGATCGGCCGGCAGCAGGTCCGGCGTGAACTGGATGCGCTTGAACGTGCCGCTCATCGTGCGCGCGAGCGTATTCACCGTGAGCGTCTTCGCGAGCCCCGGCACCCCTTCCACGAGCAGGTGGCCGCCCGCGAGCATGGCCACGAGCACGCGCTCCAGAAAGTGGTCCTGACCGACCACGACGCGTTTCACCTCGAACAGCAGGCGCTCCATCATGTTGGCGCTGTCCGCAGCACCACGGGCTTGATCGTTCATAGGCCTCCGCGTCTTGGGAAAGGAGATCAGAAAGGAGAAGATCCAAGGGAACCGCCCGCACTCTCGATCGTGATGGCAAAACCGATGCCGATAAAGGTGCCGCTCTGACTGGGGTTGAGGATGGCGGTGACGATACCGACGACCTCGCCGTTCATGTTGACCAGCGGGCCGCCGGAATTGCCGGGATTCGCCGCCGCGTCGAACTGAATGAGCTTGTCGAGCTTGACCTTGCTGTCCGGCGAGATGAACTCGCGATCGAGCCCCGACACCACGCCGGCCGAGACGGAAGGGCCGATGCCGAACGGAAAGCCGACCGCGACCACTTCCGAGCCCGGCGCGAGATCGCGGCTGGAGCCGAGCGTGGCGGCGGGCAGGTCGTCGGGAATCGACATCGGCTTGACGATGGCGAGGTCTTTTTCGGGAATCGCCTGCACGACTGTGGCCTCGGCCACATAACCGTCGTGAAAGCGCACCTCCAGGCGCCTTGCGCCCGCCACGACGTGATAGTTGGTGATGACGGTGCCGCTCTCGGTCACGACCACGCCCGACCCGATGTGGCTCGGCTCGTCGTCGCCGGCGGGCGCGCCCTTGGGGCCCGTCGCATCCTTGCGGCGGTCCGTGGATTTGTCCTTGCCGCCGGTGGGATCCTTCGTCGCATCCCTTGCGGGATCCTTCGCGAGTTCATCGGGACGCGAGAGTCCGGCCGGGGGCGGCTTCGCGGACTTGCCCGCGCGATCCTGCGCCGGATCCTTCTTCTCGGCCTTGCGTTTTTTCGGATCGTCCTTGGGCGCGTTCTTGGGGGAGCCGTTGGGCGCATTGGGCGCGGAGGCCGCGGCCAGCGTTTTCTCGGAGGGGGAATAGCCGCGAATCTCGACCACCGACTCGCGCACCGCCTCGGCCGCGCGGGCCGTGCGCGACGGCAGACTCTTCGTCGTCAGCGTGTGCAGGACGGCCGCGTCGATGTCCGCCTGCGTGAGCACGCGCGGCTTGGGCTGCACGAGCCAGACGGTCCCCACACCGGCTGCAAACACCAGTGCGATCGCCACCGAGATCCATCCGTAGATCGTCACCCGCTTCATTGCAGCCTCCGACGTCCCGTACCGCTTTCAAAAATACAGTAACATCCTCTTGTCCACGCGCCAAGGAGCAGGGCATGCAGTTTATCTGGCCGCAAATGCTCTGGTTGCTGCTCGCGCTCCCGTTGCTGGCAGCCGCCTACGTCTATCTGCTCGCGCGGCGGAAAAAGATCGCGCTCCTTTATGCCAGTCTAGCGCTACCGCGCGCTGCATTAGGTCCCCGCCAACGTCTGCGGCGGCACATACCACCCTTGCTTTTTCTGTTTGCACTGACCGCCGCGATTCTTGCGTGCGCGCGGCCCAGCGCAACCGTGACATTGCCCGCTGACGTGCTCACGCTGGTATTGGCCGTCGATACCTCGCGCAGCATGGAGGCGACCGATGTCGCGCCTTCGCGTATCGTCGCCGCGCAGCAGGCCGCGCGCGATCTCATCGTCGGATTGCCCGCCAGCGTGCGGCTGGGCATCGTGACCTTTGCCACGACGGCCACCGTCGTGCAGCCGCCGACGAACAACCGCCAGGACATGCTCGATGCGCTGGACCGGTTCCAGCTACAGCGTGGGACCGCGACCGGCAGCGGTTTGATCCAGGCGTTGGCCGTGCTGTTTCCGGACGATGGAATCGACCTCGAAAACATCCTGTTCAACGGCGCATGGGAGCGCGGCAGCCGCCCCGGCTCGCTCGACGAGGCCGCGGCCGCCGATGCGGCACGCAAGCGCCAGCAGCAGCGGCCGCCGGCGGAACCGGGTTCGTACCGCCACGGCGCGGTCATCCTGCTCAGCGACGGGCGGCGCACGACGGGCCCCG
Organism: Cupriavidus pauculus; assembly: GCF_008693385.1. Taxonomy (NCBI): domain Bacteria; kingdom Pseudomonadati; phylum Pseudomonadota; class Betaproteobacteria; order Burkholderiales; family Burkholderiaceae; genus Cupriavidus; species Cupriavidus pauculus. Next base: position 1,554,833 of record NZ_CP044067.1, on the reverse strand, counting down.
ATCCGATCGAGGCCGCGCGCATGGCCGCGCAGCGCGGCGTCCGCGTCTACACCGTGGGCTTCGGTTCGCCGCAGGGTGTGACGGGCGGCGACAACAGCCTGTCCTACTTCATGCAGCTGGACGAACCCGCGCTGCGCGCGGTGGCGACGATGACGGGCGGCGAATATTTCCAGGCGGGCTCGGCGTCCGATCTCAGCAAGGTGTACCGGCAGCTCACGGCGCGCTTCGCGCTCGAGCGCAAGGAGACCGAGGTCAGCGCGCTGTTCGCGGCGGCATCGGTGTTGCTGCTGGTGATCGCCGGTACGCTATCGATACTCTGGTTCCGCCGCTGACCGCTACCGGTAGTGTTCGGCGCTCATGTTCGGCGCTCATGTTCCGCACTGGTGTTCCTTGTTCCTTCGATTTGTTACGTGACACGGAACACACATTCCCCGGCGTTTCGCCGCATCGTCTCCTCCCGCATGGCGCGACTGTGTGCGCTACCGCACGATAAGTCGCGATAAATCAACGAGTTATTTCCCCGAGGCCCCTCCGTGGGCCGTACCCCTCCAACGTGTGGCACCCGTGGGCATGCTAGTTGCGCAAGGGTTCCCTGTCAGATTCGCCGCACGAGGGCGCGCTCGCACGCTCCCCGGCAGGCAAGCGGCGGACTGAAGGGGAGTGTGCAGGGCCGGCAGCGTCGACGAAAAAGGCGTACCGGTGCAGCACGCAGGTTAAGGGCCGCGCGGACGCAGAGACGGCCACTGCAGGGAACAGGGAACATCATGGTATCGGGAGATCCGCGATACGACAGCGTGCCTGTCGTATCGTCAGAGCTGGCTGCGCGCATGGCAGACATGTTCTGCGTCGCGCTCGGGGCAATGGCCGCCTACCGTGGACTCGGATCGATGGCGGGCTGGAGCGCGTGGCCCAGTGCGTTCGCGGGCATGGTGACGTGCCTGGGCGCGCTGATGATGCCTGCTTTCGGCGTCTATCAATCGTGGCGCGGCCGCTCGATGACGGAACTCGTGTTCCGTCTCACACTGGGCTGGTCCTCCGCGCTGCTCGCGGGCTACGCCCTCGCACTGCTGTTCCACCGCGCGAACGACGAGCCGGCGGCCTGGTACGTGGGCTGGTACGGCCTGTCGTGGGTGTCCATGGTGGTGTTGCGCATGGTGGCCTACGGCATCATGCGCGCGCTGCGCAGCCGGGGCTTCGACACGCGTTACGTGGCGATCGTCGGCTGCAATGAACACGGCAGGAGCCTGATCGAACGGCTGCAGACCCACGCCAATGCGGGGTGGGTACCGGTCTGCGTGTTCGATGCGCGCGCCGTGTCCGGCGCCGCGGCGTCGGGCCTGCCCGTGTACAACTCGCTGCCGGCGTTCGCGCGGCGCGTGCGGCAGCAGCGCGTCAAGGAGCTGTGGCTCGCGCTGCCGATGCACGAGGAACGCGCGATCGGCGACGTGCTGCGCGAGTTCGAGCACGACTTCGTCAACATCCGCTTTCTGCCCAACGTCCGCAACCTCGTGCCGAAGTCCGCGCAGGTGTCGGAGCTGCTCGGCGCGCCCGCGATCAACCTCGTCGCATCGCCGGGTTCGGGCGAAGCGGTGTTCTTCAAGGCCGTGTTCGACCGCCTGTTCTCGGCCGCCGCGCTAATCTGCCTGAGCCCGCTGATGCTGCTGATCGCGCTCGCGATCAAGGCCACCTCGCCGGGACCGGTGTTCTTCCGCCAGACGCGCAAGGGCATCGATGGGCGCGAGTTCCAGATCTACAAGTTCCGCTCGATGGTCGTGCACGCCGAAGCGGCCGGCACGGTCACGCAGGCGCGGCGCAACGATGCGCGCATCACGCCGCTGGGCAGGTTCCTGCGCCGTACGAGCCTCGACGAACTGCCGCAGTTCATCAACGTCATGCGCGGCGAGATGTCGGTGGTGGGGCCGCGTCCCCATGCCGTGCAGCATGACGATCAATACAAGTCGCTGCTCAAGGGTTACATGCTGCGCTACCGCGTCAAGCCCGGCATCACGGGCTGGGCCCAGGTCAACGGCTGCCGCGGCGAGACCGAGCAGGTGCAGAAGATGGCGGACCGCCTGTACTTCGATCTCTATTACATGCAGCACTGGTCGCTATGGCTCGACATGCGCATCGTCTGGATGACGTTGTGCAAGGGTTTCACGGGAGCCAACGCCTACTGAATCCGTACCGGACCCGGCAGGGCGGCACACCAACGAACAACGCGGCAAGGACCGGCGGCAATGGCCGGCCATTGATCCGCAAGACACGCGAATTCGAGGGGAAATCCAATTGAACGCTTCCGCCAAGTTGTCGCGGCGGGCCGGCATCGTGCTGGCCGCCGCGCTGATCTCCGCTTGCGCGCAGATACCGGGCATGCAGGTATCCGGCGACGCGCGCGACCGCGCCATCGACCCGAACGCGCCCGATGCGACGCCGGAGATCACCCAGATCACGCCCACGCTCGTGCGGCAGCAGGGCGAGCAGGCGGCCGCGCAACGCACGGAGATCCTGCAGCACTACGCGGCGCTCGCGGCCACGCCGTCCGCCTATCGCGTGGGGCCCAACGACGTGCTGTCCATCACCATCTGGGATCATCCGGAGCTCATTGCGCCGAACCTTACCTACACGGTGGGACCGTCGGGCATCACGTTGCCGACGCAGGCCGGTTCGGCACCGCCGCTGTCCGGGTACATGGTCAGCGCGAGCGGCGAGATCCAGTTGCCCTACGCGGGTCTGGTGCAGGTCGCGGGCAAGACCGAGATCGAGATCCAGTCCATCGTCACGCAGCGCCTGACGCCGTTCATCAAGCGGCCGCAGGTGACCGTGCGCGTGGGCGCCTATCTGAGCCAGCGTGTATACCTGGCGGGCGAAGTCAGACAGGCCGGCATGGTGCCGATTACGGGTGTGCCGATGACGCTGCCGGCCGCGCTCGCGGCTGCGGGCGGGGCCGCGGAAACCGGCGACGAGAGCCGCATCGTGCTGAGCCGCGCGGGCCGCAGCTACACGCTGAGCCTGCCGGAGATGGTCGCCAACGATATCAATCCGGGATCGGTCCTGCTGCGTAACGACGATATCGTGCGTGTGCTGCCGCGCGAGAACTTCAAGGTCACGGTGGCGGGGGAGGTGCTACAGCCGCGCAGCGTACCGATGCGCAACGATGGCCGCCTTACGCTGAGCGAGGCGCTCGGCGAGTCCGGCGGCGTGCGCGGGGATACCGCCGCGCCGAACGCCATCTACATCATGCGCGCGGGCAACCGCGCGGAGTCCCCGCAGATCTTCAGGCTCGACAGCAAGTCACCATTCGCGCTCGCGCTTGCCGAGCGATTCGACCTCCAGGCGCGCGACGTCGTGTACGTCGATACCACGGGGCTCGTGCGCTGGAACCGCCTGATCAGCCTGCTGCTGCCGTCGGTCAACTCGGTGTACACGGGCACGCGCATCGGAGGTGTCCGATGATCGAGCGCGTCCTCGTGGTCTGCATCGGCAATATCTGCCGGAGCCCGATGGCCGAAGCGCTGTTGCGCACCCAGCTCGGCGCGCTTTCGATTCGCTCGGCGGGCATCTCGGCGCTGGTCGGCCATCCGGCCGATGGCATCGCCATCGATCTGCTCGGGCAACGCGGCATCGATCTCCACCATCATCGCGCCCACGCGCTCACGGCCCGCATGTGTTCCGAGGCCGATCTCATTCTCGTCATGGACCGCGCGCAGCGCCGCACGGTCGAGACGATGAGCGTGGCCACGCGCGGCAAGGTGTTCCGCCTGGGCGAGCACGGAGACTTCGATATCGCCGACCCATATCGCAAGAGCCGCGCGGTGTTTGCCGCGTGCCTGGATGACATCGCGCGGGGCGTCGACGACTGGGTGCGGCGCATTCGCACGCTGGACTGAACGGCACCCGGCATGACCTCCAGCCTCCCTTCGCGCACCGCCACGCTCTCTCAGCCCATGAAGCCAGACCTTCCCATGACGCTGCCGCAGATGACCTCGAACGAGGTGGATCTGGGCGCCTACCTCGACACCATTCTCGAATCCCGCCGCCTCGTGGCGGCCATTGCCGCGGCGTTCATCGTCCTGGGCGTGCTGTATGCCGTGCTGGCGCCGCCGGTCTATCGCGCGGACATCATGCTGCAGGTGGAGGACAGCACCGACGGGGCGGCCGGCGGCAACCTCGTGGCCAACGTCTCGAGCCTGTTTCAGGTGAAGTCCGTCACGGCGGGCGAGATCGAGATCCTGCGTTCGCGCCTCGTGGTGGCGACCGCAGTGGACAAGCTCCGCCTCTATATCGACGCGGATCCGGTTCGCTTTCCGCTGATCGGCGACTGGATCGCGCGCCGGCAGCGCGGCCTGTCCACGCCCGGCCTCATGGGCATGGGCGGCTATGCGTGGGGGGCGGAGCGCATTGCGGTGGAACGTTTCGACGTGCCGCGCGCGCTCGAGGAGCTGCCGTTCCGTGTGGTTGCGCTCGGCAATGGCCGCTACCGGCTCGACGGCAAGGCGCTCGATGGCGCGACAGGGCCGCGCGAGGGCGCCGTGGGCCAGACGCTGATCGTACCGACGCCCGACGGTGCCGTGGCGCTGCATGTCACGGCGATGGAGGCGCGGGCTGGGGCGGAGTTCGAGGTCGTGCGCCATTCGCGCAACGGCATCGTCGAAAGCATCCAGAAGCAGCTCGATATTCAGGAGAAGGGCAAGCAGCAGTCGGGCGTGATCGGCGTGCGGCTGGAGGGGACCGATCCGGACCTGACCGCGCGCACGATGAACGAGATCGGCGCCGAGTATGTGCGGCAGAACGTCGATCGCAAGTCGGCGGAAGCGGCCAAGTCGCTCGAATTCCTCGATGGCGAACTGCCCAAGCTGAAGGCGACGCTCGAACGCGCGGAGGCGCGCTTCAACGACTATCGCCGCGCGCATGGCGTGATCGATGTCAGCGACGAGGCGCGGCTGACGCTGCAGTATGCGGTCGATGCCCAGACGCAGCTGCTGGGGCTCGAGCAGAAGCGATCGGACCTGAACAGCCGCTTTGCCGCGAACCATCCGAGCATCGGCACGATCGACGAACAGATCGGTGCGCTGCGCCGGGTGCTCGGCGACGTGGACAAGCGCATTCGCAAGCTGCCTGCCGTGGAGCAGGAAGTCGTGCGTCTTCGCCGCGACGTGCAGGTCAACAACGAGCTGTATCTGGCCCTGCTGCAGAGCGCGCAGCAGCTGAGCCTGCTCAAGGCCGGCAAGGTGGGCAGCGTGCGCGTGGTGGACGAGGCCGTGCAGCCGGAACTGCCCGTCAAGCCCGTGGCGTGGCTCGTGGTGGCGGTGTCCGCGGTGGTGGGGCTTTTCGTGGGCATGATCGCGGCGATCGTGCGCGACCGCATGTTCGGCGGCATCACGGACGTGGACGAGATCGAGCGCTATGTGGGCATGAGCGTCTACGCGACGATTCCCTCGGCGCAGCCGCAGCGCGAGCTGACGCGCCAGGTAAGCGCGAAGGCCGCCGGCACGCACCTCCTGGCGATCACGCATCCGCACGAGCCCGCGGTGGAGAGCCTGCGCAGCCTGCGCACGGCGCTGCAGTTCGCGATGATCGATGCGCCCAACAATATCGTGTTCGTCACGGGACCGACGCCCGGCGTGGGCAAGTCGTTCATCTCCGCCAATTTCTCCGCGCTGATCGCAAGCGCGGGCAAGCGCGTGCTGCTGATCGACGGCGATCTGCGGCGCGGCTATCTGAATCAGTACTTCGGCCGCACGCGAGAGCGCGGTGTCTCGGATGTGCTCGCCGGCACGTGCAAGCTCGCCTCGGCGATCCACCGCACCCCCATCGATAACCTCGACTTCCTGTCCACGGGCGCGCTGCCGCCGAACCCGTCGGAGTTGCTCCATTCGCCCGCGATGGCCGCGCTGCTTGCCGAGGTATCGGCGCAATACGACGTCGTGCTGCTCGACGGTCCGCCGGCACTGGCCGTGTCCGATGCGGTCATCCTCGCGCCGCTCGCGGGCATCACGTTCGTCGTCGCGCGCGCGGGCCGCACGCGCGCCGGAGAGCTGGCGGAGATCCAGCGCCGCCTCGAGCAGAACGGCGTGAACGTCAAGGGCGTGCTGCTCAATTACCTGAACCCGCGTTCGGGCCGCCAGAGCTATGGCGGCAAGTACGGCAGCTATCGCTACGTGGCCTACGAATATGCGCCCGCCAAGCACTGACGCCCGCTATTCCCACGGCTCGTTCCGCAGGGTGCATGACCTCGGGCGGCAGTCGCGCAACCGCGAGTTGCTGCGCCTTGGCATGATCGGCTGGATCGTCGCGGGAGTCGTGCTGGCCGCGCTGAACCAGTGGATCCTGCCACGCAAGTACTTCTTCGACAGCGGCAATATCGCGTCGCGTTTCGGCCAGACGCAGGGATTCGAGATCGGCGATTCCTACGACAACACCGCGCGGCTATACGACCTGACGGGGCTGGCACAGAGTCAGATGGTCACCGCGCTGCTCACGGTCGCGATCTACGGCGTGTTCCTGCTGCGTTGCTATCCGGCGCCCGAGCGTGTCGATCGGCGGGCGCTGCTGAACCTGATCGTGTTCGGCTTCGCGTGCGTGACGGGTGCGATCTATCTGGGCCAGTACAGCAAGGAATCGATCGTGCTGCTCTGCGTGATCGCCTTCTTCTCGCTCTCCAGGGGACGCCGCCAGTGGCTGCTGGCATGGGTGCCGCTCGTCGTGATCTACGCGACATGGTTCCGCACGTACTGGTTCCTCGTGCTCGCGATGTATTGCTACTACGCGCTGGCATTCCGCGTCGCGCGCAATATGCCGATGCTCGTCGCGAGCGTGATGCTTGCGTTCCTGCTGCTGGCGGTGGCCTTCCACACGGTGCTCGGCGTGGACCTCGCGTTCTACCGCTACACGGTCAACGAGACGCGGCTCTACGACGCCAATGCGAACACGATGATCCTGCCGCTGCTGCCGACCGGCAACGTCGCGCTCGAGTGGGCCAACGCGGTCCTCCAGTTCCTGCTGATGTTCATGCCGGTGCCGCTGCTCGACGGCAACCCCGTGTACGCGGCGTTCTTCCTGGTCTCGATGGTGCTCGGCCGGCGCCTGTGGACCGTGCTGCGCGATGCGATGGCGGTACACGCGCTGGCCCAGCCCGCGCGCGAGACGCGTTGCGTCGCGCTGCTGCTCGCGTTCGTGACCATCCAGAGCATCTTCGAGCCCGACTACGGCTCCTATATCAAGCACCTGACGCCGATGCTGCCGATCTTCCTGTACGTGTTCGGCTGGCATCAGCGCATCTTTCTGGAAAGGCGAGGCCCCTGATGCCGACGATCGTTCATGTGACCGAAGCGCTGGGCGGCGGCGTGCTCCACTGCATCGAGCTGCTGGCCAACGAGCAGATACGCGCGGGGCACCGTGTGATCGTCGTGCATTCGATCCGCGAGGAGACGCCGCCGGTGTCGGTGCTCGACACGGGGTTTCATCGCGACGTGCAGCGCATCGTGCTCGACATGCGGACGGAGCCGGGATGGTCCGATCTCGGCGCGGTGCTGAAGCTGGCCGTGCTGCTGCGCCGGCATGGCGCCGACGCGGTGCATCTGCATTCGTCGAAGGCTGGCGCGCTCGGCCGAGTGGCGGCGCTGCTGTCGGGACTGATCGGCCGTACGTGCTACTCGCCGCACGGTTTTGCATTCCTGCGGCGCGATATCTCCGCGCGCAAGCGCGGGCTGTTCTTGCGTATCGAACAGGCGCTCGGGTTGCTGGGCGCGCGTGTCACGGCGTGCTCGGCGAGCGAGGCGCGCTACGCGCGACTTGCGGTGCGCAGCCGCCGGACGTGCCTGCTCGAGAATGCGATCGACCTCGACACGGCGGCGCGCTTGGGCGGGCGCGAGGGCGGTGGACGCGTGCGCGTGGTGACCAGCGGCCGCGTCACGTATGCGAAGGCGCCGTGGCGCTTCGGCCTGATGGCGCGCGCGCTGGCGGATCCGGACGCGACGTGTTTCGACTGGCTTGGCGACGGCGATGACGACGTGCGCCGGCGCTGGCTCGCGGGAACGCCGGTACGGATCACGGGCTGGCTCGAGCGCGATGCGCTGCTGCGGGAGCTGGCTACCTCCGACATCTTCGTCATGACCTCGCTGTGGGAGGGCATGCCGATCGCGCTGATCGAAGCGCAGGCCATGGGCATCCCGGCCGTCGTGAGCCGCGTGTCGGGCAACCGTGACATCGTGCGGCACGGTGTCACGGGGTTTGTCGCGGGCTCCGACGAGGAACTGATCGCCTACACCTGGCAGCTCGTGCGCGATGCATCCTTGCGCGCACGGATGGGGGAGGCGGCTCGCCGCGCCGCGCATGCGCGTTTCGGCAAGGAAGCCTTCGCGCGGCGGTCGCTCGATATCTACTTCGGCGAAAAGACGACGATGCCCTCGCTGCATCCCAAGCCGCGGCCGGAGCTGCCATGAAGCCGATGCGAGGCGTCTCGAGCGCGGCGGTCTACGCGGCCGCCAACGTCGTCAACGGGTTGCTGCCGTTCCTGCTGATGGCCGTGCTGACGCGCGTGCTGCCCGTGGCCGACTACGGGCGGATCGCAATGTTCGGGATGCTGATCAGCGTGTGTTCGGCATTGACCGGCGCGGGCGTGCAGGGCGCCATCAACGCACGCTACGACGCGCGGGCGACGGAAGCGTTTCGCGGCTGGGTCGTGGCGGGGGCGATCGTGGTGGCGGCCAGCACGCTGCTGCTCGCGTTGCCGGTCACGATGGCAAGTGACGCGATCGCCCGATTCACGGGCCTCGACGCGCACTGGGTCTGGCTTGCCGTGCCGGCGGCCGGCGCGATGACGGTCGCGCAAGTCTGCGTGGGCGTATGGATGATGCAGCGGCGCGCGTGGCGCTTCGCCGCATTTCAAATCGGCAGTGCGGGCGCCGGCATCGCGTTGTCGCTGGCGCTCGTGCTCTGGGTCACGCACGACGCGTCCGGGCGCATCTGGGGGCAGGCGATCGGCGCGTGGATTACCGGCGCATTCGCGCTCGGGTGCCTGTGGCGCGGCGGCTGGCTGGCCTGCGCCTGGTCGTGCCCGCGTGCGCGCGAGGCAGTGCGTGAGGCGGTGCGCGAGGTCGCGGCTTTCTCGGTCCCGTTGATTCCGCATTTTCTGGGTGGCTTTCTGCTCGTGGGTGCCGAACGGTGGATCGCCACGCAGACGCTTGGCCTCGATGCGGCGGGCATCTACATGGTGGCCGCGCAGATCGGCGTCGGGTTCGGCCTGGTCGCGGACGGCGTCAACAAGGCGCTGACGCCATGGGCCTATGCGCGCCTGCGCGGCAAGGCGCCGGGCGACCACGCGGTGCTCGTGCATGCGTACTGGCGGCTGATTGCACTGGCGGCGGCGGGCGCCGTCGTGCTGCTGGCGCTGTCGCCATGGCTCGTCGCGCTGATGGCGGGACCCGCGTATCGCGAGGCCGCGCGCGTGCTGCCCTGGATTGCGCTCGGGTATGGCTGCCATGCGGTGTATCTGCTGCTGACGCACAGCCTGTATCTCACGCGGCGGACGCGGTTGCTGGGCCTGGCCACGCCGATCGCCGGTGGCGCCGGCCTGCTGGTCGGGACATGGCTGGCGCCGCGCGTCGGCATTGCGGGCATCGGCATGGGCTTCGCCTTCGGCATGGCGTGCCGGTGCGGATTCACGTGGTACCTCGCGCAGCGGGCCTGTCCGCTGCCGTGGTTTGGCGGTGCGGCGATCGTCGCGCCGGATATCCCCGGCATTCCCGAGATCCCCGATTCGCGTCCGTGAGGCGCGTCTGGAGCAACCCATGCTAGTCATCTGCTGCACGCCGCTACATACGCTGATCGCCCGCGCGATGCTCGATGCGCGAGGCACGCGCGATTTCCGGCTTATCTACTACACGTGCGTCGACAACGCGAAGCAGCGCCGCTACTACGACCGGCTGGCGCAACGGGCGGTGGCCGCCGCGTATGTGGTCGTCGACAGCAGGTTTCCGACGAACTTCGCGCGCTTCCGGCATGCGCTGCGGGCGGTGCGCGCGGAGGCCGAGCACGAGATCGGGCTGGCGAGCATCGACAACTTCTACTCCCAGTACACGATCAAGAAGCACGGGTTCGGCTCGATCGTGACATATGACGACGGGACGTCCAACGTCGATCGCGGCAGCGCGTACTTTCGCGCGGCGCGGCGGTCGCCGTTGCATGCGGTGCTGATTCGCTATCTGCGCGGGGAGGTCGATCTGCACTGGATTCGCGCGCGCAGCCAGGCGCATTACACGCTGTACCCCGAGTTCGACAACATCGTGCACAACGCGCTGCTGCAGCCCGTGCTGCTGCGGACCGATCGACCGGCGGTGTCTTCGCTCGCGCGGCATCCTGGGGAACGGCGCATCTTTCTTGGCCAGCCGCTGACAGATCCGGGGATGGTGGGGATCGCGGACATCTACGCGGATGTCGTGGCGTCGCTGCAGATCGACGAGTATCTGCCGCATCCGCGCGAGGGGCGGCCCAGTGGCGCGTTCGAGCTCGTGGATACGCCGCTGATCGCCGAGGAGTATCTGCTCGGTCAGCTGGATCTGTACGAGTCGGTGACCGTGTTCACGGTGCGGAGTGCCGCGCTGATGAACATCGATCATCCGCGCTTGCGCAAGGTCGTGCTCACGCATCCGGACGGCAATCCGGCGACGGACGCGCTCTACGAAAAATTCGCCACGCGCGGCTGCGAACTGCTGAGCGCCCCGGGCGTGATCGGGCTGGGCCTGCTGGCGGGAGGTGCGGCATGAAACCGCTGTTCCTGCTCCCGGACCTTGGTGGCGGCGGCGCGGAAGCTGTCACGCTGAACCTCGTCGGCCAGTTGGCCACCGAAGGCTGCGACGCGCGCGTGCGGCTATTGCGCGATGCGCCGGTCAAGGCCAGCCTGCCACCGAACCTGACCGTCAATGGCCGCGAAGTCCGCGCGAGCGCTTCAGGCGGCGGCCGGCGGGAAGCGCGCGGTCTCTTCGCCGCCGCACGCGCGAGCGACGTCATCGTTGGCGCGCTCGAACTCCGCACCTATCTCGTCGCCGTGGCCCTCGGTGCGGTATGCCGGCGCCCCGTCGTCCTGTGGCTGCACAAGGACCTCGACACGTTCCTCGCGCGCAAGCGCGCCTCCATCCGCTGGCTGTATCTCACGCTATTGCGCGCCGCCGTTGCCCGCTGCGACCGGCTCGTTGCGGTCAGCGATGGCGTGGCGGAGGGGATGTGGCGAATCGCGCCGGCCCATGCGGACAAGATCTGCCGCCTCTACAACGCACTGCGCATCGATGCCATCGATGCGGCCATCGCTACCGCGACAGCAAAGCCCGCATGGTGGCCGGAGGACCGCTACGTACTCGCCGTGGGCCGCCTCACGTGGCAGAAAGGGTTCGACGTGCTGATCGACGCGTTCGCGCGCGTGGTGCGGCAGGACGCAGCCGTGCAGCTCGTTATCCTCGGCGAGGGCGAGTTGCGCGATACGCTGCAACAGCGAGTCCGCGCACTGGGCCTGGAAGGCCGCGTCCAGCTGCCGGGATACCACCCGCCGTACCAGGCGATGACCCACGCCAGCGTATTCGCCATGTCGTCGCGCTTCGAGGGCCTGTCGATGGTGCTGCTCGAAGCGCTGTACTGCGGCGCGCGCGTGGTGGCCACCGACTGTCCGTCCGGGCCGTCGGAAGTGGTGGGCCGTGGACGCTTCGGCACGCTGGTCCCGCCCGGAAACGCCGAGGCACTCGCGAACGCCATCGTGGCCGCGCTAACCAGGCCGGTCGGTGGGGAGGAAGCCGAGCGACAGCGCGAACATGTACGCGGTTTCGCGCCCGCGCGCATCGTTCCGACATGGCATCGCCTGTTGCGCGACGTCGCCGCGGGGCGCAGACCCTCGCGCGCCAACATGCCGGAGCGCTCGGCATGATCCGCGCCGCCACAGGGCTCACCACGGCCCTCACCTCAGGTTTCCAGAAATGGCCGTCCGGCAGTGCCGCGGACGCGCCAGCCATTGTCCCCGGATCGGCCACGACGATGCCGACCGGTTCTATCCAGGGGTATTCGCCAGCAGCGCTGGTGCCAACCTTTCGAAAGCGAGCCAAATGAAAACGAAGCTGAGTCAATCCCTGGCATTCGGTGCCATCGCCTGTGCAGCCACGATGCTCGTCGCCTGCGGCGGCGGCGGCGGTTCGGACAGCGGCGGTGGCGGTGGCACCGGCCCGACGCCGGCATCCGTCTCCGGCAAGGCTGTCGACTTTTACCTGTCTGGCGCGACGGTCACGTTCCTCGACTGCGGCAACCAGACCGTGACGACCAATGCGAGCGGCGACTTCACGTTTCCGCCGAATTGCTCAAAGAGCGCGCTCAAGGTGGCGGGCGGTACCGACATCGGCACCAGGCTGCCGTTCTCGGGCGTGCTGCAATCGCCGGCCGTTGACTACAAGGCCGGCGTCACCCCGGTGGCATCGCCGCTGACGACACTCGTCGCGCAGCTCGGGCCCGCGCAGGCGGCGGTGCTCGCCAACAAGCTGGGACTTGGCGGGAAGGACCTGCTGAACCTCGACCCGATGCGGGACGCCGGCGCGCTCAAGGCCGCGGTGGTCGTGCAGCAGCTGGTGAACCAGATCAGCCGCTCGCTCGCGGGCCTGGCGGCGGGCGCCGGCGGCTCGCTGAGCGCGGAAGCCGCCGCCGCTGCAGCGGCCAATGCCGTTGCCAATGTTGTCGGTAACGCGAGTGGCGTGGTGGACTTCACCGATCCGGCCACCTTGACGGCCACCGTGACGGCCGCCGTCAAGGCGTCCGTGCAGAACGCGAAGAGCAGCCTGCCGGCAAGCCTGCAGTCCAACATCGGCGCGGTATCGGACAACCTCGCGGCTCTGGCCGGCCCGCTGATCGGCGCACAGGTGTCGGCGATCAACACCGCGCTCGGCACCATCACGCTTGGCGCGGACCCCACGGCCACGCTCGATGCCATCACGCAGTCGGGCGGCCTGAGCAAGGTCGTCGCCAGCGAATCGTCGCAACTCGTCAACAAGCTGGTCAGCGCCATCGCCCCCGCGGCATTCGGCGACGCGTCGATGAGCACCAGGCTCGCCGCCCTGGGCGCCGCGGTGGCAACGGGCAGCGCGCAGGACGTGCTGAATGCCGCGAACGATCTCGGCGGCGCGGTGAACGGCGGCCTGATCAGTGACGTGGTGGCGGCCGTCACGCTGTCCGACTACGTGCAGCTGGGCAATGTGTCGCTGAACGGCGGCGCACCGATGCCGCTCGCCGACAACATGTCCGTCTCGGGCGGCCGCCTCGACGACGTGGCGATGATCATCACGAAGCAGGGCGCGCCGTTCGGCAGCGGCGCATCGGAAGTTCGTGCCGGCATGCGCTACGCGTTCAACGGCAACACGGTCGAGGTGGTGATCGAGCGCATCGTGCTGGGTTTCACCGGCAACGCGCTGAGTTCGGTGTCGATCCCGCCGGGCGCAGGCATGTCGTTCCGCATCACGGGCAGCGTGAACGCGTCCGGCGCATTCAGCAATGGCGACAACGACAGCCTGTTCGCCAATGTCGGCACCGGTGCGATGCGCCTGCCGTTCAACACAGTGTTCCGCAAGGTCCAGGGTACCGGCCTGCTCACGTCCGCGCAGATCCTGGCGCTCACGCCTTCCGCCAACAGCACCGTCAATGCGACCTTCGCGGTGGCGGGGACGAGCGGCAACGATGTCAAGGCCGGCATCGGCTCGGGTGCGCAAGCCGTGCGTTTGCCGACCGCGTCGGTAGGCACCGGCGCGAAGACCGTGGGCGGCGATGGCGTGAAGTTCGCGATCGCGATCCAGCCCTGAACCGCCACGTGCGAGGTATGCGCCGGCCGCGTGGAGGCGGCCGGCACGCCGAGCCCTTGCCCCATATCCCGACTCCGGAGTCAACGATGATCAATACCCGGCCGCGCGTGCCCCAGGCCGCGGCGCTAGCCGTGGCGGCCCTGCAATGGATGACGGTAGCCGGCGTCGCCCATGCGGCGTCCGAAGACGAATTCATGGTCGCGGAGCCGATTGCCGGCGACCTGCATCGCCTGAAGATCGAGGCGAGCTACGACTTCGTCAACCGGTTCGTCGATGTGTTCGACGTCCGCGCGAAGCAGGGCGCGGCCTATGACAATGCCGGCGACTATCGGGGGGGACACGTATCCGCCGGCTTCAACTTCACGCAGCAGTGGTCGGCATTCGGCACCTACTGGCGGCGCAATATCGACTACGGGCCCGATACCAACGGTATCGACAGCTGGCAGGTGGGCGTGCAGTACACACCGGAGATCGATCCGCAGGCGCGGCATCGGCTGATGTTCCGCTTGTCGGCGTGGGGAGACCGCGCGGGCTCGCTGGCCAAATCGACGCCGACGCAGGTGCGTGGCACCACGTTCAACGGTCTGCGGGTCGATGATCCGAACGACGTGCAGGGGCAGGCCGATATCGCCTACTCGTACCGGCTCGGCAACTACAACACGCTGACCGGATTCGTCAGCGGTGGCATCAGCCGCGTTTCGGTGGGCGATATCACCACGCGGCTGAACCGCGGTGGCTGCAACTTCAACGTGCGGATCGGTTCGAACAATATCGCCAACGGCAGCCTCGCCTCCCCATGCGTGGTCGGCGGTGCGACGATCAATTCGGCCAGCCTGTCGCTCGATGCCTCGCAGTTCGGGCTGGACGTCGGCAAGGACGTCAACTACACGGCGGGCTTTATCAACGTGGGGGCCTCATGGCGCTGGCGCTACCAGGGGTTCGGCGCGCAGGTGGGCTACCAGTTCCAGTACCTGATGCGCGGCGATCTTGACGACCGCATGTCGCGCTTCGGGGTATCGCCCATCCGCTCGAACCACACGTTCGGCGTCGAGCTCAGCTACAACGTCTACAAGGGCGTGGACGTCTTTATCCGCGGACAGGCTTTCCTCAACAACTTCGTCGGCACGGTGCCGTTCCTGTACAACGCGGCCACCGCGTCGCGGCTGGACCGTACGTACGGCTATGCCTCGATCGGCGTGCGCCTGCTGGCGTTCTAACGGCGCCTAAAGGCTTCGCGCCGGGCCGCGCGCTCGGCCGCGAAGCGTTCGCCCAGGGTGGCATCGAGGTCCTTGCGGGCCACGGGCTCGCCGCAATGCGGGCATACGGTCGCGAGCCCGACGTCGTGCCCGCATTTGCGGTGGACGAACCGCGTCGCGACTTCCTCGCCGTGCTTGCACCACATTTCCCCGAATGCGCGCAGCGCGTAGATCACGGGGTAGAAGGCCCAGCCCTTGTCCGTCAGCCGGTACTCGTGGCGCAGCGGTTTCTCGCTGTACGGATGGCGCTCGACCATGCCATCCGCCTCCAGTGCCTTGAGCCGGGAGGTCAGCATCTGTGGCGTGGCTTCCGTCTGGATCTGGATCTCCTCGAAGCGCGTGGCGCCCATATAGAGCTCGCGCAGCACGAGGATGGTCCAGCGATCGCCGACCACCTCGGTCGAGCGCGCCACCGGGCATACGGTGGTGGCGGGGGTTGCTTCGTTTGCGACGGCCATGGTCGCCTCCACTAGTCACTATCTATTTCATAGTAACACAGATCGGCCCACTCGCCGGTGGCTCCGGAAAGGGCAGTAATCGCCCGCTATCCCGCGTATTTCTTGACACTATGATTTTCATAGTTATACTTCGACTCACCGGCGCGCCCCAGCGTCCGAATGGAGTCCAACATGTCCAATCCTGTCTATCCCGCGAAAAGAACCGGCCTGCTGCTGGTGGATCCGTACAACGATTTCCTGTCCCACGGCGGCAAGCTGTTTCCGATGCTGCGCGACGTCGCCGACGACGTGAAGCTGCTCGACAACCTGCGCGCGACCGTGACCGCCGCGCGCGCGTCGGACCTTCAGGTGTTCTACGTGCCCCACCGCCGCTGGCAGCCGGGCGATTACGAGAACTGGGATCACCCGAACCCCACGCAACGCCTGATCCAGGAGCGGCACACATTCGCCAAGGGAGAGTTCGGCGGCGAATGGCATCCGGACTTCGTTCCACAGGCCGGCGACATCGTGATTCACGAGCACTGGGGACAGAGCGGCTTTGCGAACACCGACCTCGACTTTCAGCTCAAGCAGCAGGGCATCACGCATGTGATCGTCATCGGCCTGCTGGCCAATACCTGCATCGAATCGACCGCGCGCTTCGCGATGGAACTCGGCTATCACGTGACGCTCGTCCGCGACGCCACCGCCGCGTTCACCCGGGAGATGATGCACGCCGCGCACCATTTGAACGGTCCCACGTTCGCCCATGAAATCCTCACGACGGCAGAAGTCGTTGCAGCGCTGCCCGTCGCCACCGAACGGAGCCCAGCATGACACTCACCGGCAATCTGTTGATCGGCGCGCAGGAAGTCGGCGCCACCACGGGCACCATGCGGGCGCTCAACCCCGCAACCAACGAGACGTTCGGTCCCGACTTCGCGCTCGGCGGCGCCGCCGAAGTCGATCGCGCGGCGCAGCTGGCCGACGAGGCGTTCGACAGCTACAACGCGACGAGCCTCGACGTGCGCGCCGCGTTTCTCGACCGCATCGCCGATGGGCTCGATGCCAATGCGTCCGCGCTGGCCGAGCGGCTCGCGCTGGAAACCGGCCTGCCCGCCGCGCAATTCCTGATGGAGGCGGCCAAGAGCGCGACGCAATTCCGCCAGTTCGCCACCGTCGTGCGCCAGGGACGCTTCCGTCAGGCGGCGATCGACCCCGCGCAGCCGGACCGCCAGCCGCGCCCGCGTATGGATCACCGCATGCAGAAGATCGCGGTGGGTCCCGTCGCGATCTTCGGCGCGAGCAATTTCCCGATCTCGTACTCGGTCGCGGGCGGCGACGTGGCCTCCGCGCTGGCCGCGGGCGCACCCGTCATCGTCAAGGCGCACAACGCGCATCCGGGTGGCTCGGAGATTCAGGCGCGCGTGATTCAGCAGGCCGTGCGCGATGCGGGCCTGCACGAGGGGGTCTTCTCGATGGTGCGTGGAGAAGGCAACGCCATCGGCGAAGCGCTCGTCGATCATCCGCTGATCAGGGGTGTGACGTTTACCGGCTCCGAGGCGGGAGGCATGGCGTTGTATCGTCGCGCGCAGCAGCGTCCCGATCCGATTCCCGTGTTCACCGAGATGACGAGCGTGAACCCGACCTTTATCCTGCCGGCCGCGCAGGCCGAGCGCGGCGCGGCGATCGGCGACGGGTTTGCCGAACGCATGCTCGTCAATGTGGGCCAGGCATGCCTGAAGCCCGCGATTCTGCTGGCCATCGACGGTGCGGGTTACGACGCGCTGAAGCAGGCGATGATCGAGCGCGTGAGCGCCATGCATGCGCGGACGATGCTGACGCCGGGCATCCACCTCGCCTATCGCAAGAATGTCGAGGCACAGCGCGCGGCTGGCGCGGAGCAGATAGCCGCGGGTGCGGGTCCCACGGGCGAATGGGACGGCCAGTCGCTGCTGTTCGAAGTCGACGGCGCACGGCTGCTCGACACGCCCGCCCTGCTCGAAGAAGTGTTCGGTCCCTCGGCGCTGCTGGTCCGCGTGCGCGACGACGCGCAACTGATCGCGATCGCGCGCCGCTTCCGTGGCCAGCTGTCCGCGACGATGCATATCGAGCGCGCCGACCACGCGCTGGCCGCTCGCCTGCTGCCGATCCTCGAACGCCGCACGGGCCGCATCGTGATCAACGCGTTCGCGCATCCGCAGGAGGTGTCGTACGCGACCACGCACGGCGGTCCGTTCCCGGCCACGTCCGATAGCCGCTTCACCTCGGTGGGCATGGGCGCGATCGAGCGTTTCCTGCGCCCGGTCACGTATCAGGGCTTCCCCGACGCGTTGCTGCCGGAAGCGCTGCAGCACGACAACCCACGTGGTATCTGGCGCCTGAACGATGGCGAATTGTCGAAGGCCTGACCTGACTCTGGAGTTGACGATGCAGTTTCTCGTATTGGTATCCCGCACCACGCCCGCGCCGCAGGACCCGCCGACCGCCACCGAGCGCGAAGCGGAATCCGAGCTCATCCGCCATCTCTATCTGGAGGGCATCGTCCGCCAGATCTGGCTGCGCGGTGACGGTGGCGCGGCCATCCTCGCGGAGAGCGGCGATGCGCAAAGCCTCGTCGAGGCGTTCTCGGCCCTGCCGCTCGTGAAGTCGGGCTTTCTGCAGGCGCCGCAGGTCATCGCCCTCAAGCCGTACTCGGGCTTCGGCCCGCGCACCGGGGGCTGACGGCGTTACCCGGTCACGGCATCGCCGACGCGGCCATCGGCGTCGTCCGCGTCGTCCGCGTCGTCCACCTGAGCGGGCGCATATTCCACGCGATTGCGCCCGCGCTCCTTGCTGCGATACAGCGCCTGGTCCGCGCGCGAGATCGTGCCATGGATCGTGTCGCCGTCCTGCACGCATGCCACGCCGAGGCTGGCCGTCATCTGTCCGGTGACCGAGAAGTGGCGCGAGGCGATGGCATCGCGCAGGTTCTCGGCAAACCGAACCGCATCGTCAAGGTCGGTGTCCGCGCAGATCAGCAGGAACTCCTCCCCGCCCCAGCGGCCCACGGTGTCCGTGACGCGCTTGACGTCGAGAATGCAGCGCGCGATTTCCACGAGCACGCGGTCGCCCACCTGATGGCCGTAAGTGTCGTTGACCGACTTGAACCGATCGACGTCGAGCAGGATGATCGAGAACGGCATGCCATCGTGCCGCGTGTAGGCCAGCGCGCTGTTCAGTACCTCGTCCAGATGACGGCGGTTGAAGACGCCCGTGAGCTGATCGGTCTTGGAGACGACCTCCAGCTGCCGGTTCTTCTCGACGAGCTCGGCCTGCGTCGCCTGCAGCCGGCGCAACACGCGGTTGAAGCCGTCGATCACACTGTCGAATTCCGTGCGGCCCAGCCGCGACAGCTCGTCGAGCCGGTCGCCCTGGCTCGATGCCAGGCGGAACAGCGCGGTGCGCAGATGCTCGAGCGGGCCGAAGACCATGCGCAGGCCGAACGTCAGCAGCAGCACCAGCACCACGTCGATCGCCACCACCTCGGTCAGCCCTTGCACCATGGCCGCGCGCAATGTCTGCCGCAGGTTGTCGCGCGTAAAGCGGATGATCGCCTTGCCGATCGGCTGCCTGCGACGGTCGGGGTCGATATCGTCGGGCGGAAAGATCGTGACTTCGCTGAGCACATCGTGTTCGCGCGTGGTCGCGCAGGCCGAAGCATGCGAGGCAGGCCGATGCACCTCGGCGTAGATTTCGTGGCCGTCCGGAGAGTAGATGCACGCGCCGGTGACCTCGGGATGGATCAGCGTGGCCTCGAGCGTCGTGCGGAGGATATCGACGTTGAGCGCCCAGGCGGGCCCGGCCAGGCTTTGCCGCAGGCCGTCGGACACCTCCATGCGGGTCCGCTCGAACCGCTGCTCCAGATCCTGCCTCAGCTGCCATTGCCGATGCGCGGCGAATGCCCCCAGCGTTGTAGTCGTGGCAACGATAAACAGGACGATCATCCTGTTCCGGATCGAACGAACCGGAGGCATCAGAGGCATGGAAGCGCGATCTCGGGAGTCAGGTCAGCATTCTATTCATCCACGGCCTTGTCGAACAACTGCCGGAAGCGCGCCAGCTCCGGATGGGACTCCTCGTATTTCTTGCTAAAGCCGATATGAACGGTTTCGTTCTTGATCGTCAGCACGCGGCGGGACTTGTATCGCATGCGTTCCGGGATGCCCTGTGCCTCGAGCGTGATCAGCGCTTCGTTGATGACCACGCTCGGGTTGACCACGCAGTCGATCTCCTGGACCAGCATCTTCTTGACGAGATCGTGGAATTCATGACCCTCGACGAGCTCGATCTTTCCGCTGGCCACCATCTGGAAGAACGGTTTGCCCGGGGCAAGGTAGCCGCGCTGGTTGCCGAACCGCAGTCCGGCGAAGTCGTCCGGATAGGTCCGGAACGTCCGGCCTTCGATGGAGTCGCGGTTGCAGTGGACGGCGACTTCCTCGGTGTAGAAGGCCTTGGAGTGGTTGAGAAAGGGTCGGTCGGCGGGGCGGTAGTAGACGCCGAGGATGCCGGCCGAGTTGCCATTGCGCGCTTCCTCGACCGTGCGGGCCCACGACGCGAAGCGGATCTGCACCTTGTACTCGGGCATGCGCCGGAGCACGCGCTTGAGGTTCTCGATATAGGCGCCCTTGGGCACACCGTTTTCCTCGAACGACAGCGGCCGCTGTCCGGCTTCGGAATACAGCACGATGGTGGTCTGGGCGGCGGCCGGCGCGGCCATGGCCAGGCACACGCTGGCGGCGAGCAGGAGCGGGCGGAAGCGAAGAATATCCATGACGGTGCGGCGCAGAAGGCGTTGACGTGCTCTGCTGCGCACACCCGCTACCCGGGTCCCTCGCAGTCAGCCCCTACGGGGGATTAACGGCAGGGCGCCCGAAGGAATTGAGTGCACCGAGGGTTTTACCTGAAGCCGGACGCTAGACACCCGTCATCGCTTTCTGCACCAGCAATCCCGACAAGACGAACATCGTCACCCCGATGGCCGCATCGAGGACCCGCCAGGCCAGCGGGCGGGCAAACCAGGGCGCGAGCCAGCGTGCACCGAAGCCGAGCATGCCGAACCAGCAGAGGCTGGCCGCGCTCGCGCCGGCCACAAACCAGATGCGCAGCGCGGACGCCTGCTGTGCGCCGATGCTGCCCACCAGCACGACGGTGTCGAGATACACATGAGGGTTCAGCAGTGTGAACGCCGCTGCCTGCGCGAGCGCCGCGCGCCGGCTGAAGCCGCCGCCATGCGCCACCGCGTCCATCCGCGCCGCGTGCCGCGCGCGCTGCAATGCACGAACGCCGTACACCGCCAGGAACACCGCGCCGGCAATGGCCAGCCAGTGGGCGAGTGCCGGCCGTTCGCCCAGCGCCTGCGCCATGCCGAGCACCCCGGCGCCGATCAGCAACGCATCGGCCGCCGCGCAGAACGCCACGACGAGGCCCACGTGCTCGCGCCGCAGGCCCTGCCGCAGCACGAATGCGTTCTGTGCGCCGATTGCCACGATCAGCCCGAAGCTCAGGGCCACGCCTTGAGCGAATACGCCAAGCGAGGTAGAGGGGAAAGAGAGTGCAAGGGAGTCCATGCACGCAGCTTGCCTGCCTTCCGGAATGAAGACAAACTATCTTGTCTTCACCGACATTAGCTGGACTTAACGACATGCTGGATTACTCCGCCTTATCCGCGCTGGCTGCGGTGATCCGCGAAGGCAGCTTCGAGCGTGCCGCGCGCGCGCTGAACGTGACACCCTCGGCGATCTCCCAGCGCATTCGCCTGCTGGAGGAGCGTGTCGGCTGCGCACTGGTCGTGCGCGACCAGCCGTGTCGCGCGACCGAAACGGGCC
The DNA here is from genome assembly GCF_008693385.1 of Cupriavidus pauculus. Classification (NCBI taxonomy): domain Bacteria; kingdom Pseudomonadati; phylum Pseudomonadota; class Betaproteobacteria; order Burkholderiales; family Burkholderiaceae; genus Cupriavidus; species Cupriavidus pauculus. Next base: position 1,533,453 of record NZ_CP044067.1, on the reverse strand, counting down.
GCCGCCTGTGCCAGCACGTCGACCGCGTGCGGTTGCTCGAGCAGGAACTGCAGGGCACGCTGCCCGCGCTCGCACCCGAAGGGGTGGCGCGCGTCACCCTGCCGATTGCCGTGAACGCGGACAGCCTGGCGAGCTGGGTAGCCCCGGCCATCGCCCGGTTTGCCGCCGCGCATCCGGTGCTGATGGAGGTGGCCGTGGACGATCAGGACTACACGTCGGCGTGGCTGCGCAGCGGGGCGGTGATGGCCGCCGTGACGGGCACCGCGAAGCCGGTCACCGGCTGCAATAGCCAGCCGCTCGGCGCGATGCGCTACGTCGCGGCCGCGAGTCCGGATTTCGTCGCGCGGTATTTTGCGGACGGCGTCGGTGCCGGCACGCTGGCCCTCGCGCCCAGCCTCGTCTTCAACGTCAAGGACGAGCTGCAGTCGCGCTGGGTCCGGCGGTTGTGCCATCGCGATGTCGAACTGCCGCGGCACACATTGCCTTCGACGCATGCGTTCGTGGTTGCCGCGGCCGAGGGCATGGGATGGGGATTGCATCCGCGCACGCTGATTGCCGGACAGCTGGCGGCCGGCACGCTCGTGGAGTTGCTGCCGGATGCGCCGCTGGACGTGCCGCTTTACTGGCAACACGCGCGTGCCGCGTCCGCGCTGCTCGATGGATTGAGCAGGGAGGTCATGGCCGCCGCGCGGACCATGCTGCACGCGCCTTAGCCGTGCAACGCGCCCTGCGGGGCCCGCCGTGTAGGACGCTGCCGCGTTGGCGGGCGTCGGGGGAATTTCCGGCCCGGGCGGGACTCAGACCCTGCATGACCGAGTTGCCATCGCCCCGGAACGACAGGCGCCCCTCGCCCGCGCCGCCACCATCGCCATCGCGCGGCGTCGCGCGCTGGGTGGTGCCCGCGACGATCGTCGCCATCGCATGGGCCGCATGGCCATGGGTCGGGCCGGCAATCGACCGTGCCATCTACGCGGCGCGGCTCGCCAGCCTGCCCGCGCCGACGGCGCTGCCCGTGCCGGTGCAAGGCGTCACGCGACAGGCGTTGCGCGACACCTGGGGTGGGGCGAGATCGGGCGGCCGGCGGCACGAAGGGATCGATATCTTCGCCACGCGCGGGCGGCCGGTGCTGTCGGCGACGGAGGGCATCGTCACGCGCACCGGGACCAACACGCTCGGCGGCAACGTTGTCTGGGTCATGGGCCCCGGACGCCAGATGCACTACTACGCGCACCTCGAACGGCACGCGGATGTCGGTCCCGGCGATCGTGTGCAGGCGGGGACCACGCTGGGCTATGTCGGGGACACCGGCAACGCGCGGGGCACGCCCACGCATCTGCACTACGGCATCTATGCCGCCGGGGGCGCGATCAACCCCTATCCATTGCTGAAGACCGCCCCCTGAGTCGCCCCCTGAGTCGCCCCCTGAGTCGCCATTATTCGGGCTGGATATTGGCCTCCCGCACCACCTTGCCCCACTTCGCGAGATCGGATTTGATGACGGCCGCGTACTGCTGCGGCGTGCCACCCTGTACCTCGATGCCCGCCGCCTCCAGCTTCGCGCGGACTTCCGGCAGCTTCAGCGCGGCATTGATCTCGGCATTGAGCTTGTTGACGATGTCCTTCGGCGTGCCGGCCGGCGCCAGGAAGCCGCCGTTGGTATTGGCGTCATACCCCTTCAGCCCCTGCTCCTCGGCCGTCGGCACATTGGGCAATACCTTCGCGCGTGTCTTCGTCGAGACCGCCACCGCGCGCACGTTGCCCGATTTCACCTGCTCCGCGATCGCGCTGATCGTGTCGATATAGAGCACGGTACGGCCCGCGATCAGGTCCGGATGCGCGGCCGACGAGCCCTTGTACGGCACCAGCAGCACGGGCGCGCCGCTGCTCATGCGGAACATCTCGGCCGCCATTTCCTGCGCGCTGCCACGGCCCGACGTCGCGACCTTGGCCTCGGCCGGATTCGCCTTCATCCAGCTGACGAGCTCGGGCAGCGTCTTCACCGGCAGCTTCGGATAGACCGCGAACACGAGCGGAATCTCGTGCGTGTAGACGATCGGCTCGAAGCTCTTTTCAGGATCCCAGCCCAGGTTCCTGAACAGGAACTTGTTGATGTTATGGCTGCCGGCGACGATGCCGATCGTGTAGCCATCGGGCCTGGCATTCGCGAGCACCGCGGTGCCGAGGTTGTTCGACGCGCCCGGACGGTTCTCGACGATAAACGGCTGGCCGAGCTTGACCGACAGTTTCTCGCCGACCACGCGCGCGATCAGGTCGATGCCGCCGCCGGCGGGCGCGGGCACGATGATGGTGACGGGACGTGTGGGGTAGTTCTGCGCCATCGCCACGCCCGACGCCACGGCGAGGGCCGCGCCGGCGGCGAGGGTCTTGAGCAGCTTGTGGAATTGCATCGTTGTCTCCTTTTGTAGTCTGTTCTGATCGAGCGAGCTTGGCCGTCTACATCAGCCGCGGCCGGAGAACGGCATATGGCTCGCCATCACCGTCATCGTCAGCACGTTGGCATCGAGCGGCAGCGATGCCATATGGCGCACCGCGTTGGCGACGTGCTTCGCGTCCATCATCGGCTCCGGCGCCGTGGTGCCGTTGGCTTGCAGCACGCCGCGCGTCATGCGTTCCGACAGCTCGGTCAGCGCGTTGCCGATATCGATCTGGCTCGCGACGATGTTGTACGCGCGGCCATCGAGGGCCAGTGCCTTGGTAATGCCCGTCACCGCATGCTTGCTCGCGGTGTACGGTGCCGTGAACGGGCGCGGCGTATGCGCGGAGATCGAGCCGTTGTTGATGATGCGCCCACCTTGTGGCGACTGGCGGCGCATGAGCCCGAACGCGGCCCGCGCGCACAGGAACACGCCCGTGACATTGGTGTTGACGACGTTGAACCACTTGTCCAGCGGCAGTTCGTCCATCGGCACCGCGGGCGCATTGACGCCGGCGTTGTTGAACACCATGTCCACACGGCCGAACTCGCGCTCGATGTCGTCGAACAGCGCCTGCACGCTGTCGGGATCGGTCACGTCGGTCGGGATGGCCACCGCATGCTGGCCACGCGCGGCGGCTTCGGCCGCGAGCGCCTGCAGCGGTTCGGGTCGGCGGCCAGCGAGCACGACGGTCCAGCCGTCATCGAGCAGTGCCAGCGCGGTCAGCCTGCCGACGCCGCTGCCGGCACCGGTCACGAGGGCGATTTTTCGGGATGCGTTCAAGGACTGTCTCCTGTTGGAAGCCGCGGCGGTCTGTCGCCGCTTGCGTTGCTGGGGGATTAGCGTCGTGTCATGGCGCGGGGCCGGCGACCGTCATCGACAACTCGCCGATGCCACCGATACTCGCGTCGAGCCTGTCGCCGTCCTGCAGCGCGCCCACGCCGGCCGGCGTGCCCGTAAAGATCAGATCGCCGGGCATCAGCGCGACCGAGCGCGACAGCATGGCGACGAGCTCCGGCACGGGAAACAGCAATCCGGACAGATCGTCCTGCTGGCGCGCGACGCCGTTGACCGCCAGGCGGATGGACCCCGCGCGAGGATGGCCGCATGTAGCCACGGGCACGACCGGCCCGCACGGCGCCGAATGATCGAACGCCTTCGACGGCTCCCACGGATCGCCCGCGCGCCTGGCCTGCTGCTGCAGGTCGCGCCGCGTCATGTCGAGCCCCACCGCGTAGCCCCAGATATGCGAGGCCGCATGCGCCGGGTCGATATCGCGTCCGCCGTCGCCGATGGCCACCACGAGTTCGACCTCGTGGCAGAACTCGGCGGTGGCCGGCGGATACGGCAACGCGCCCTGTGCGGGCACCACCGCCGTGGCCGGCTTCATGAACCATGCCGGCATGCGCGCGGGTTTGGGCTCGTCGGGGCTCCAGCGATAGTTGCGGCCGATGCAGAACACCCGTGCCACCGGAAAGCGCGCGTCGCAGCCGTCTACCGCGAGCGAGACCGGCGGGGCGGGCGGAAAGACGTAGTTCGTCATGGGAGCAATGGAATCAGGTCGTCAGGCTCATCGCCGGACGCTGCCCGGCCAGGCCCTGTGCCACGCTGTCCAGCACCATGCGCGCCATCGCGGTACGCGTTTCCCACGTTGCGCTCGCGCGATGCGCCTGCAGCGTGGTGCGGTCGGACGCGCGCAGCGCCAGCGGCACGCGCGGCTCATCGACGAACACATCGAGCCCCGCGCCCGCGATACGGCCCGCGGCAATGGCCTCGGCAAGGTCGGCTTCGTTGACCAGCCTGCCGCGCGCCACGTTGACGAGAAAGCCGCGCGGACCCAGCGCGTCGAGTACCGCGGCATCGACGATGCCCTCGGCCTTGTCGGCGGCCGCGCAGAGGATCAGCGCATCGCTGGCACGCGCGAGGTCGCGCAGATCGGCGACGAACTCGTGCGGCACGTCGTCCATGCGGCCAAGGTCGGTATAGCGGATGGGGCAGCCGAATGCGGCCGCGCGCGTGGCCACCGCACGGCCCACACGGCCCATGCCGACGATGCCGACGTTCATGCCGCTGAAGCGGCGTGCCAGCGGAATCGCGCTCGGCGACGGATGCAGTTCCCACTGGCCGTCGCGCACGAAGCGATCGCCCGCGGCGATATTGCGGCAGGCCGCGATCAGCAGGCCGATGGCCAGATCGGCCACGTCTTCGGTCAGCGCGCCGAGCGTCGCGGTAACGGGCAGGCCGCGCTCGCGGCAGTAGGCGAGGTCCACCGCATCGGTGCCGACGCCATTGACGGCGACCACCTTGAGCGATGGCAACTGTTCGAGCATGGCACGCGAGATGCCGGTGTGGCCGCCCGTGATGACGGCCTCGATCGATGCGCCGTGCGCCGTGAGCCACGCTGCCTGATCCGCGATCTCGAAGAACTTGTTGACCTCGTAGAGGCTGGCGAGCTCGTCGTTGATCGCCGGAATCAGGATGGGATTGAGTTGCAGGATCTGCGGCTTCATGTCCTCGGGCCGTGTCGCGTTGAAGGTTGACTGCCATGGTATGTAATACTTGATTGGCAAGGCAATATTGATCTATAAAATCAACATATAAAACCAAGCGACAGCGACAGGAGTACGACCGGTGGGTACCTGGATCACGATGGACGAGGCGTGCGAGCGTCTGGGCGTGCGGCCGCAGACGGTCTACGCGTATGTGAGCCGCGGCAAGCTCGAGGTCACCTCCGACCCGGCCGATACGCGGCGCAGCCTCTACCGCGCCGAGGACGTGGCGACGCTCGCGCGGCGCAAGCAGCAGGGCCGCAAGCACGAGACCCTTGCCACCAATACGCTGTTCGGCGCGGAGCCGAGCATTCCGACATCGATCTCGACGTTCGCGCGCGAACGGCTCTACTACCGCGGTCGGGATGCGGTGACGATGGCCGCGTCCGCCACGCTCGAGGAAGCGGCGCAATGGCTGTGGAATGCGCAGTCCCCCGTCGATCTGTCCTCGACGGTGCGGGTCGCCAGACCGGGCCGCGTGGCGGCCTTCACGTCGCTGGCCACGCTGGCCGCGACGGGGCACTCGACGCATGGCCGCACGACGCGCGTGCTCCATGGCGAGGGGCAAAGCCTCGTCGGGCAACTGGCCAATGCATTCGGTGCGCAGCCGGGCCAGCAGCCGCTGCATCTGCGCTTCGCGCAGGGATGGAAGCAGCCGGCGAAGGTGGCCGAGCTATTGCGGACGGCGATGGTGCTGCTCGTCGATCACGAACTGACGAGCTCCGCGTTCGCCGCGCGGATTGCCGCGTCGAACGGCGCATCGCTGCCGGCCTGCCTGCTGTCGGGGCTGACCACGTTGTCCGGGCCGCTGCATGGCGATGCCTCGGGCCGCGTGCGGGCGTTGTTCGGTGACGTGGAGCGGCGCGGCGAGGATCAGGTGATTGCCCACCATCTGTCGACGGGGCAGCCGTTCGCGGGCTTCGGCCACCATCTCTATCCCGATGGCGATCCGCGCGCGGCGGCGCTGCTGGCCCTGTTCGAGCCGCCCGAGGTCATCGCGCGCTTTATCGACAAGGCGACGCAGCTCACGGGTTTGCAGCCGAATATCGACGTCGCGCTGGCCGCGCTCGTGATGCACCATGGCTTGCCCGACGACGCGGCCTTCGGCCTGTTCGCCACCGCGCGCAGCATCGGCTTGCTGGCGCATAGCATCGAGCAGCTCGGCATCGCGCAGGTCATCCGTCCGCGCGGGCGCTATGTGGGGACGCTGCCCGAGAAGGCCTAGGTGGGTGGCGATCGATCCGGATGGCTATCGATCGCGAGTCAGGCTGACGCCCTCGTCGACCACGCCATAGACGCTGATGCCCGACTGGCCGTCGCTGGGGCGCGAGGCGCAACCCGTGAAGGCGCCGAGCGCGGCGGCAATCGCAAGAATGGCGGTGAGGATTCGCATGGTGTGCCAACGTAAGGACAAACAGGTAGGACGCCCGCGCACGCGGTAAGTTCGGGCCATGATCATGGCGTAGCATTGCGCAAGTCACATTGCCAGGAACGCCCCCGCCACAATGATCGATCTCAACGACGTCTTCTACTTTGCGAAGGTGGTCGAGCACCAGGGTATTACGGCCGCCGCCCGCGTGCTCGACGTACCCAAGTCCAGCATCAGCCGCCGCATTCTCGCGCTCGAGGCCGCGCTTGGCGCGCGCCTGATCCAGCGGACATCGCGCCGGTTCGTGATTACCGAGATCGGCACCGAGTTTCATCGCCACGCGCTGGCGATGCTGGTCGAGGCGGAAGCCGCGGAGAACGTCGTGCGCACGCGCACGGCCGAGCCGAGCGGCACGATCCGCTTCACCTGTTCGGTCGCCGTGGCGCAGCTCGTGCTCGCGACGCTGATCCCGCGCTTTATGGCCGCGCACCCGCGCGTGCGCATCGTCGAGCATGCGACAAACCGGCATGTCGACCTCGTGCACGAGGGCTTCGACATGGGGCTGCGCGCGCATATGGCGCCGCTGCCCGATTCGTCGCTGGTCCAGCGCCCGCTCGCGCAGATTCCGTGGACGCTGTTTGCGAGCCCCGCCTATCTCAAACGCAGGGGCACCCCCGGCTCGCCGGACGAACTGGCCGATCACGACGCGATCGCGCTCGGGGCGCCGCAGGATAGCTATGCGTGGAATTTGCGCGACGTCCGCCACGCGGACCAGATCCATACGGTGACGTACACGCCGAGCCTCGTCAGCGACGACATGGCCACGCTCAAGGCCGCCGCGTGCGAAGGCGTGGGCATCGTGGCGCTGCCCGGCTATGTGGGGCGCGCGGAAATGGCGTCGGGCAGGCTCGTGCGCGTGCTGCCGCAGTGGATCGCGGGGGTCGCCACGCTGACGTTGCTGATGCCTTCCCGGCGCGGCCTGCTGCCCTCCGTTCGGGCATTCGGCGAATACCTTGCCAACGAAGTGCCGTTGCTGGTGCAGTAGCCGCCGCTTCTTGTTTTGAGGTCCATCGTCTCATTGGTGGGACGATGGTTCCTGTTTTGACCCGCTGTTTTCCCATCGTCCCATTTGTAAAGTGGTTCTCAAGCCGCGACCGAACCCGGATGCGGTGCCAACCCAACGGAGAGAACCATGAACGCCCACAACAACCGCCTGACCCGTGACAACGCCGTACTGCTGCTGGTGGACCACCAGATCGGTCTCTATACCGGTGTCCGCGACATCGACACGCTCGAGTTGACGCACAACGTGGTCGGCCTTGCCAAGGCCGCGGTCGCCCTTGGCGTGCCCGTCATCGTGACCACGACCACGGAGAACCTCTGGGGTCCGATGATCCCGGAACTGAGCGAGGCGCTGCCCGGCGTGTCCGTGATCGAGCGCACGACCGTGAACGCATGGGACGAACCGCGCGTCGTCGCCGCGGTCGAGGCGACCGGCCGCAAGAAGCTGATCGTTACGGGCATTTCCACCGATGTGTGCCTGGCCTTCCCCGCGATGTCGGCGCTCGATGCCGGCTACGACAGCTTTGCCGTGATCGATGCCTCCGGCGGCTTCTCGAAGACGCAGGTGCAGATGGGCGTGGCGCGCATGCAGCAGGCGGGCGTGGTGCCGGTCTGCTATTCGAACGTGGCGGTCGAGATCCTGGCCGATAACGCCGCGCCGGAAGCGCAGGCCGTCTATGCCGCGCTCGGGATGCCGTTCGCCGGCCTCGTGTTCGGCCTCAAGCAGTACTACTCGCGCGGCTGAGCGCCGGCCTCGATCGGGAGAGAGATCATGGAATACGACATCGTCATCGTGGGCGGCGGCAGCGCGGGCGCAGTGCTGGCGCGCCGGCTCAGCGAATCCTCGCAGCGGCGCGTGCTGTTGCTCGAAGCGGGTCCCGCGTATCGGCCGTCCGGCTATCCCGATGCGCTCGCGCTGGCCGATCGGGTCGGCGGCGACGCGGCGCACGACTGGGGGTACAAGTCGGAGGCGGGCGGCATCGGGCACGCGATCCATGCGCGCCGAGGCCGTGTGCTCGGCGGCAGTTCCGCGGTGAACGCCGCAGTGGCGATGCGCGCGCGGCCCGCCGATTTCGATCGCTGGGCGCAGCGAGGCATCACGGGCTGGTCCGCCGCCGAAGTCCTGCAGAGTTTTCGCAAGCTCGAGTCCGCGCCCTACGGCGACGAGGCATGGCATGGACGCGAAGGTCCGCTGCAGGTCCGGCAGATGACGTCGAAGGCGTTGACGCCGTCGCTGCGCGGGTTTGTCGATGCGACCGCCGCGCTCGGTTTCGAACGTATCGCCGATTTCAACGCCGAGACGCAGCATGGCGTCGGTCCCTATCCGCTCAACGTCGTCGATGGCGTGCGGCAGAACACGGGTATCGCGTACCTCACGGCCGAAGTGCGCCGCCGTCCCAACCTCGAGATCCGGCCGGACGCCGAAGTCGATCGCGTGATGGTGGAGGGCGGACGCGCGTATGGCGTGCGGCTCGTCGATGGCACGCTGATCGCTGCGGGCGCGGTGATCCTGTCGGCCGGCGCCTATGGCAGCCCCGCGATACTGATGCGTTCGGGCATCGGTCCCGCCGACGAGCTGCGCGCGCTTGGCATCGCACCGATCGCCGACTTGCCGGTGGGCCGTCGCCTGATGGATCATCCGTTCTACTACAACGTCTACGCATTGCGGCGCGAGTTCAATGCGATGACACCGGCGGCCGGCGCGATCCTGTGGACGCGTTCGCACGAGGCGGCGCCAGGCGAGCTGGACCTGCATGTCTCGGCCACGCATATCTGGGACCCCGCGGCGAGCCCGACCGGTGGCGCGATCGTGCTGGCGACCGCACTGACACTGCCCGAATCCGTCGGCACGGTGCGGCTCGCGAGTGCGGATCCGCGCGTTGCGCCGCGCATCGATTTCAACTTCCTCTCCACTGCGCGCGATCGCCGCCGCCTGCTCGAAGGCGTACGATTGTCGCGGCAGATCGGCGCGACCGCACCGTTCGCGGATCTCGTCGCGCACGAGATGGAACCGGGCCGCCACGTGCAGACCGATGCGGAACTCGAAGCAGCCGTCGTTGCGGCGCTCGACACCTATCAGCATGCGACATCCACCGTGCCGATGGGGGCGGACGGCGATGCGTCGGCAGTGGTCGATACGCTCGGCGCGGTGCGTGGCATCGGCGGGCTGCGCGTGATCGACGCATCGATCCTGCCCGAGATTCCCTCGGTCGCGACCAACCTCACGACGATCATGGCGGCCGAGCATATCGCCGCGCGCGTGACCGACTGGAGCCGATCATGACATCCACGACGACATATGTGATGCCGCTGCGCGCGGAGGATGCGGCCGCGAAACCCGCGCTGCTGGAATCGTTCGCGCGCTACTGGGCCGAGCATGCTGGCGACGATCTGCGTACCACCTACGACTGCTTTGTCGCGGCCACGCCGCCCGCGACGGGCGTGACCGCTGTGGCGGTCGATGAGGGGGACGTGCGCGGATGGTGGCTGCTGCCGGCCGGCTTCGCTGGCGCCCCCGCCCGTGCCATGCTCTACCTGCACGGTGGCGGCTATGTGCTCGGCTCCGCCACCGCGTACCGGCACTTCGCGAGCCAGATCGTGGCGCGCACCGGCCGCGCGATGTTCGTGCTCGACTACCCGCTCGCGCCCGAGCAGTCGCTGCCCGTCGCGCACGACGTCGCCTTTGCCGCCGTGCGGTGGCTCGCCCGCAAGGGCGTCAGGCAACTGGCCGTCGTCGGCGACTCTGCCGGCGGCGGATTGTCGCTATCGCTGATGGCATCGCTGGTGCACGCCGCGGCAACGGAAGCATCCGATCTGCCAGTGCTGCGCGCGGGCGCGATGTTCTCGCCCTGGGCGGACCTGTCGCTCTCCGGCGCGAGCATGACCGATCCGGAGATTCACGACGTGCTGCTGACGCGCGACTATCTCGCGGACAGCGCCGGCAAGTATCTGGGCAGCGCGCCCCCCGCGCATCCGATGGCCTCGCCGCTGTTCGGCATTCCGCCGGGCATGCCGCCGCTCTACATTCAGGTGGGCACCGAAGAATTGCTGCGCGACGATGCCATCCGCTATGCGCGGCGCGCGAGCGAGCAGGGCAACGCGGTGACGCTCGAGATCTGGGAGGGCATGCATCACGTGTTTCAGTTCAACGTGAGGGAGCTTGCCAGCGCGCGCGATGCGCTCGATCGCGTGGCGGCGTTTCTGCGTGACCGTTTGTAGGCCAGCGGTTCGGCCGATGCGGGGACAGAAGTCAGGACAGCAGTGAGGACGGAAGTGAGGACGGAAGTGAGGGGTCGCCTTGCGGAAAACCCTGAAAAGTGAACGATTCGGCGCGTCGCAGGACCAGAATTCCAACGTAGAATTCGGCTGGCCGCAGCGGGGGACTCCGCAGACCGGCGCAATGTCTTTACATTCGCGATGTACGTCGATCTCCTCACTCTTTATCTCCTGGCAATCGGGACGCTGCTGGCCAGTGCCGCCATGATTTTCTGGGAGCACCGGACCAACCCCAGGCGCAGCCGCTCGCTGCGGATCCTGTCGGCCGGCTTCGCGACCCTTGCGACCGGCTGCGTGATGGTGCTCGTCCGCAAGAAGCTGCCCGGCATCAGCGGCGCCATGATCAGCAACCTGATCATGCTGTGCGGCTATCTGCTGATTCTCGGTGGCGTTGCCTCCTTGCGCGGCGCGAGCGTGCGCGGGCGCGCGGCGGTCATCCTCGTTGTCATGGCGCTGATATGGCTGATCGGCGGCGTGCGCTATCAGGATGTGGTCTGGGCCTATGTGAGCGCGTTCCCCATTGCGCTGATCAGCGGCATGACGGCGTGGGAGATGCTGCGCTGCGACGAGATGAAGACGCTGCACTCGCGGCGTATCGTGGCGGCGGTCACCGGTATCCATTCGCTGTTCTATGTCGCGCGCACGGTCATCCTGCCGTGGGTGGTGAGCGCCTACGGCCCCGCGGCGCAGTCGATGGCCAGCAAGATCACGATGTACGAGGGCGTGCTGTTCTCGGTGGTGCTGCCGATGACGTTGCTGAAGCTCATGCGTGAAGAAATGCATGGGCAACTGCTGCGCGAGTCGCAGACCGACTACCTGACGCGCCTGGGCAATCGCCGCTGGTTCTTCGAGCAGGGCGCGCGGATGCTCGAGGGTGCACGTGGGCGCGGACCCGTGGCCGTGCTGGCGTTCGACCTCGACCAGTTCAAGGCCATCAACGATATGCACGGCCATCAGACCGGCGACACGGTATTGAAGTCGTTCGCGGAGATCGCACGCGGTGTGGTGGGCGCGGACGTACTGCTCGCGCGCATCGGCGGCGAGGAGTTCGCGGCGCTGCTGACCGGCGACGACGCGCGCCGCGCGCCGGCACTGGGACAGGCCATCGCGCGGGCTTTCGCTGACGCGATTCCGAACCGCATCGACAGCGTCGGCGTGCCGGCCACGGTCAGCATCGGCCTTGCGCAGTTCGACGACGATGCGCCCGGCCTCACGGCCGCATTGGCCGCGGCGGACCGGGCGCTCTATCGCGCCAAGTCGCTGGGCGGCAACCGGCTGGAGGTCGCGGGCGTGGAGCAGGCCACGGCATAGGCGCACGTCAGGCGCACGTCAGTCGCGCGCCGCTGTGAGCTGCTGGTAGGCGAGGCGCGCGCTGGCCAGGTCTTCCAGCGCCGTGCCGACCGCCTTGAAAACGGTACGTTCGCCGGCCGACTGCCGGCCCGCGCAGGTGCCGCGCGCAAGCCCGGTCAGATCGCCCCGTATCGCGTCTGCTGTCAGGTAGCCCGCGGCGACCGCGTTGATCAGATCTCCGGACTTGGCCGGCGCTTCGTCGGTATCGACCCAGACCGATGCATTGGCAAAGCACGCGGGCTCGGCTTCGGTCATGCGCGGCGTAAAGCTGCCGATCAGGTCCAGATGACTGCCCGCCGCGAGCCATTCCGCGCGAATCAGCGGTGTCGTGGCCAGCGTCGCGCAACTGACGATATCGGCGGCGCGCACTGCGGTCTCGAGATCTTCCGCCGCGCTGGCCGGCAGGCCCTGATCGCGCAGCGCCTGTGCGCAGCGGGCCGCGCCGCCGGCATCGATATCCCAGATGGCAATGCGGTCGAGCTGACGGATACTGGCCATGGCCGGTGCCACCAGGCTGCCGACGCGGCCCGCGCCGACCACCAGCAGCGAACGCGCGTCGGGGCGCGCCAGATAGTCGGCCGCCAGCGCGGCCGCCGCGGCGGTGCGGCGCGACGTGATCTCGTTGCCGTCGAACATGGCCAGCGGCGCGCCCGTCCGCGCGTCGTACAGCATGTAGGTCGAGTGCAGGCCCGGCAGGCCATGCGCGGCATTGCCCTCGTAGATATTGACGATCTTGACGCCATAGAAGCCGACATCGTCCCAGGCGGGCATCAGCAGCGAGATACCGGCGCCGGGCTGGCCGGATTCGCCAATGTTATGGGTATGCCGCAACGGAACCGTGGCGCCGGCGGCAAACGCGTCGCGCAACGCGCGGATCAGTAGCGGGAACGGCAACAGCGCTCTCAGCAGCGCGGCTTCGGGTTGCAGCACGACGACTCCTTTTCTCTTGGGCGATGGAATTGGGGCAATGCTAGCCGGAGCACCGGGGCGCATACAAGCAGGCCCACCCGAAGTCAGAAGCGATAGTTCACCGTGAACTCCACGCGGCGGCCCGTGCCCTGCAGCCATTGCGTGGGGTTGTAGTAGGCGGTGGTCACGTACTGTCGGTCGAAGATGTTGTAGCCGCGCAGTGACAGCGTGATACCGCGGCGCGGGCGCCATTGCAGCAAGGCGTCGGTGGTCGTGTACGCGGGCATCTCGAGTGTGTTCGCGCGGTCGGCAAAGCGGCGGCCGACGTAGCGGATGCCGGAGCCGAAGGTCCATCCCGGCAGGAAGCGCCATGTCAGCCAGACGTTGGCGAGCCGTTCGGGGACATCCGTCGGGACATTGCCGGCGCGCGACACGGCCGCGCCGCCCACCGATTCGGCGAAGTCGTCATAGCGTGCCTGCAGCACGGCGGCGTTCGCATCGAGGCGCCAGCCGGGCAGGAACTCGACGCCGACCGTCGCTTCCAGCCCTTTCGTGGACTGTTCTCCGACCTGAACGCTGAGCGAGGGATCGATGACGTCGCGCGTGACGAGGTTCTTCTTGACGATGCGATACGCGGCCAGCGTCCATTCGCCCTTGTTGGCGAGGAAGTTCTGCTTGACCCCGGCCTCCACCTGATGGCCCGTGGAAAGGCTGAAGTTGCTGTTGGCCGGCGACAGCATCAACAGCGCGCTGACCGGATCCGCGGCCTCCGAGTACTGCGCGTAGACGGCAAGGTTTTCGGTGAGGTTGTAGACCGTGCCCGCGCGCCAGCCCACGTGCGAGAAGCTCTTGTCGTAGGCCTGCCGGTTCGTGACGAGGTCGTGGCGGCGAATATCGGCATGGTCGTACCGCAGACCCGCGAGGACCGACCAGCGCGGTGTGATCTCGAGCCGGTCTTCGGCGAAAAACGCGTACTGCGTGGCATCGTTGTCGTAGCGCGGGCTCGTGCCGGCCACGTTGATAAAGGTGCCGCGATCGAACACGTAGGGGTCCACCGTCGAGCTGCCCGAGTACGGCGAGTTGTTCGTGTGACGGAACGCGGCGCGATTGACGTCGTACCCGAAGGAGACACTGTTCTTCATGCCGAACGGCGCATGCCGGAGCACGATGCTGGAGGTATTGCCGACCTGCCACTGGTCATGGAGGATTTCGACGTAGTCCGAGCGGCCGATCATGCCGCTCGCGGGCAGATAGTTGTAGTACTCCGCATTGCGCCAGTGGCGCTTGCTGTCGATGTAGTAGAGCCGCGATTGCACGGTGACGTTCGCGTTGGGCGTCCATTTGGCCGCGAGCTCGGTCCATGCGTCGTCGTACTTGATCTGGCTGTCGGCCACGTTGTAGTTCTTGCGGCGCAGGCCCGGATCCTGCGCGCCGTTCACGAGCGGCACCCCGAAATATCGTTCGGGCTCCTGCCATCCCTTCGCATAGCTGAGCTTCACGCTCAGGTCCGACGTCGGGTCCCATTGCAGCGCGCCCGATAGCGACAGATCGCGCGAACTGCCGAAGTCCACCCATCCGTCGGAGCGATTACCGCTGGCGTCGAGCCGATATGACCACGTCTCGCCGATCGCGCCGCCGCTGCCGAAGGCGAGGCGTTGCGTGGCGTTGCTGCCGACCGTGGCCTGCACCTCGTTCTCGATGGCGCCGCGCGTGGGCTGCTTCGGTACGATATTGACGACACCGCCGATCGCGCCTTCGCCGAAGATGACCGATGCCGGCCCGCGCAGTACCTCGATCCGCTCGACGGACCAGGTGTCGAACGGGAACGTCACGCCGATGCCGCCGTATTGGCGCACGCCGTCGTAGAGCCGCATGACCGACGCCGCATCGGTAAAGCCGCGCGACGACAGCGAGGCGCCGCCATTGCCCGGATGCCCGAGGCTCGAGATTCCCGCCGCGCGGCTCACCGCATCGACGATCGATGCATCGCCACGCTCCTCGATCTGCTCGCGCGTGATCACCTCCACGCTGGCCGGCGTTTCCATCGGCGTCAGCCCGAGACTGGAGCCCACCGCGGCGCGCTCCTGCAGCACGGTCTGCGCGGCGTCCGCGCGCACGGTCACCGGCGCGAGCGCGCGGTCTTCCGCTGGCCGGGATTCCTGTGCCAGGGCAGGCAGGCACGACATCGCGACGGCGGATGCGATGGCGGGCTTTCGGAGGTGAGTCATCGGCAGGCGAGGCACAGGCGGGCGCGGCGAGGCAGGGGAAAGGAGCCCGCATTGTATGAATGCACGGACATGTGGAAAATGCGACACGAAGCCGCAGCGCGGAGGCCGGGCCTTATATGGTTCGCGCATAACCGCATGACAATTCGCAGCTTTGCGGCCATCCGTGACGTGCCTAGAATGGTCCGCCTCTTCGACGAGCCTTCCACTTCCTCCGACATGCCGAATGCTTCCATCCGCGCGATCGACGCGGCAACACTCAAATCGTGGGTCCACGACGATCAGGAGATCGCGCTGTTCGATGTGCGCGAGCACGGGCAGTATGGCGAAGGCCATCCGCTGTTCGCGGTGCCGCTGCCGTTCAGCCGGCTCGAGGCCGATGTCGGCCGTCTTGCCCCGCGTACGGACGTGCGCGTCGTGCTCGTCGATGACGGCGACGGTGTGGCCGGCGCCGCGGCGCGCGCGCTGGCGGCGCTCGGCTATACGGACGTGTTCGTCCTCGCCGGCGGCGTGCTCGCGTGGCAGGCCGCGGGATTTGCCCTCTTCAAGGGCGTCAACGTGCCGTCGAAAGTCTTTGGCGAACTCGTCGAGCATCATTTCCAGACGCCGCGCATTACCGCTGACCAATTGGCGGCCGGGTTGGCGGCCGGACTGGCGGCCGGATCGGCCGCGACGCAGGGCAGCGCTCGCGCGCCAGTCGTGCTCGACGGCCGCCCGGTCAGCGAATTCAGCAAGATGAACATTCCCGGTGCCATTTGTTGTCCGAATGGCGAGCTTGCCTACCGGATCCGTGACATCGTGCCCGATACGGAAACGCCGGTGGTCATCAACTGCGCGGGGCGCACGCGCAGCATCATCGGTGCGCAGTCGCTGATCGACGCGGGCGTGGAGAATCCCGTCTACGCGCTCGAGAACGGCACGCAGGGCTGGTATCTGAACGACCATGTGCTCGAGCATGGCGGCACCGCGCGTTATCCGGAAACGCTGTCGCCCCAATCGGTGCGGCGCGCGCGCTCGGGCGCGCAGGCGCTTTCGTCGCGCTTCGCGGTGCCGCATATCGGCGCTGGCGAGGCGGCGGCGTGGCTGGCCGATGCCAGCCGGACCACTTTTCTCTGCGATATCCGTACCGGGCAGGAGTATGCGGCCGGCACGATTGCTGGCGCGCAGCATGCGCCCGGCGGCCAGCTCGTCCAGGCGACCGACCAGTACGTCGGCGTGCGACGCGCGCGGCTGATCGTCTTCGATGCCGATGGGGTCCGTGCCCCGATCATCGCTCACTGGCTGCGGCAGATGGGCCACGACGCCGTCGTGCTGCAGGGCGGCCTCGAGGCCGGGCGCGCGGCGCATCTGTCCGCGCGATCGGGGCCGCTTGCGACGCCGCACGATGCGCGTTCCATCTCGGCGTCCGAACTGCAGGGCAGCCTGGCCGCGGGGGCCGCGCACGTGATCGATCTGCGAGAAAGCATGGCCTTTCGCGCGGGTCATATCCCGGGCAGCGCGTGGTCGATTCGTCCACGTCTGTCGGACGATCTCGCCGGCGTGGCGAAGCAGGTGTCCATCGTCGTCATCGACGACCGCAAGAGCGCGGCCGCCGCCAGGCTGGCGATCGGTGACCTCGATACGCTCGGCTATCGGGACGTACGCGTGCTGGCGGGCGGCGTGGGCGCATGGGCGGAAGCCGGGCAGCCCTTGCACGCAGGCGCGCAGTCGCTGCCCGATGCGCACTGCATCGACTATCTGTTCTTCGTGCATGACCGTCACGACGGCAACAAGGATGCGGCACGTGCCTATCTGGCATGGGAGACTGGCCTGATCGCGCAACTGGACGCGCAGGAGCTCGCGACGTTCCGGCTGCCCGCGCACGCCGCGGCATCGTAGGAGACGCGCGACGTTTTTCGCGCATATGGATGCGCGAAACGATTCGTTCTGATCCGGCAGGTCGCTCACTAAGCTAGTTGGTTCCACATCCCGTGCCAACTGCTTCGAACCGACCATGCCGCGCCGCGCCCTGCTGACCGCTCTCCGTACCATCGCCGCCCTCGCGGTACTGGCTTCCGCGTTGCCGTGCGCCGCGCAGACCGCCGGCGCGAGCGATGCCGCTTTCGGTGCCAATGCCAGGCCTGTGCGCATCGTGGTGCCGGTTTCCGCTGGCGGCAGTGCCGACAAGCTTGCGCGCATTCTCGCGGTGAAGCTCGCGGAGCGCTGGCACCAGACCGTGATTGTCGAGAACGTTGCCGGCGGCAGCGGCACGATCGGTGCGGCACAGGTCGCGCGCGCGGCCCCCGATGGCCGCACGCTTCTTCTCGGTGGAGAGGGTGTGACGCTGAACGCTTCGCTGTTCAAGCGCCTGCCGTACGATACGAACCACGCGTTTCGCGGCGTGATCAAGGCGGTGGTGAGTCCGCAGATCCTCGTCGTGAGGCCCGATCTCGGTGTGCGCACGTTTCAGGACTACGTCGCGTACACGCGTCGCAAGCCCGGCGAACTCGCACTGGGACTACCCGGCAATGGCGGGATTGCGCACGTTGCGCACGAGATGCTCGCGCGGCAGCTCGACGTGCGCGTCAACTACATTCCCTATCCCGGCGGCGGTCCCGCGACGCTCGACCTGCTTGGGGGACATATCGATGCCACGCTGATCACGCTCGCGGCCGTCACCGACTACGTGCGCACGGGCAAGCTCACGGCGCTGGCCGTGACGACGCCATATCGCTCGAAGGCATTGCCACAGGTGCCGACCATGGCGGAGGCCGGCGTGAAGGACTTTGCCGTCGAGAGCTGGCAGGGGCTGCTCGCCCCCGCGGCCACGCCCGCCGATGTGGTGGAACGCATCTATCGCGACGCCGCGGCCGTGCTGGCCGAGCCCGCCACCCATGCACAGCTCGAAGAGGCCGGCTTCAACGTCGTGGCATCGAACCCGCGCGAGCTCGATGCGACGCTGACGCGCGATTTGCCGCGCTATGCCGCCGTCATCGCGTCGGCCGGTCTTACGCTCAACTGAACACCCTCATCGCTTGTCATTCCACCGCCATCTCATGTCCGCCACTACCGTCCCTGTCACCGCTATTTCCACTCGTACTCGCCACCGTGCCCCCATGCGTACGCGCGCCGCCATCGCGGCGCTCGTCCTGCTGGCGACCGGTGTCTCGACGGCCCGGGCCGATGCAACGCTGGACAAGATTCGCCAGCGCGGCAAGGTGGCCATCGGCGTGCTCGTCAACGGCGGCCCGTTCGGTTCGATCGACCCCGCCACGCAGCAGCTGGTTGGCTGGAACCCCGAACTGGCCCGCGATCTGGCGAAGCGGCTCGGCGTCGAAGCGGAGCTGGTACAGGTCAATCCATCCAATCGCGTGCAGTTCCTGCAGCAGGGCAAGGTCGATCTGCTGATCGCGTCGATGGAGTACAACGCGGACCGCGGCGAGATTCTCTCGTATGCGCCCACGCCGTTCTACCGCGTAGGCGGCACGGCCGCGGTGCTCAAGACCAGCGGCATTCATCAATGGGACGATCTGCGCGGCAAGACGGTGTGCGCGTCGCAAGGCAGCAGCTTCGTGAAGCCGCTGCAGGAGCAATACGGCGCACAGGTACGCGGCTTCAAGACGGCATCGGAGTCGCTGCTCGCGTTGCGTGGCGGGCAGTGCGTGGCCGCCGTGCACGATGCCACGCTGATCCATCCGCTGTTGCGCACCAACGCCGAATGGGCAGGCTATGCCGCGCCGATTCCAACGGAGATCCTGCCGGCGCCGTCGGTCGTCTGGGCACGCAAGGGCGAAAGCGACACCGTCGCCGCCGTCGACAAGGTCGTGCAGACGTGGCACCGCACGGGCTGGCTCATCGAAACGGAGAAGCGTCTTGGCATCACGCCGCCGCAGCCGCTCCTGCCCGAGCTCCAGAAGCAGCTACGCCAGCCTGCCTGATGGAGACCGTCGGCGCGCTGGTCACCGCGTCGGTCGCCGCGCTCAAGGCGATTGGGCTGAACTATGGCTTTCTGCTCGATGCGGGGGAGCGCGCCGCGTTCGCGCGCGGCCTGCGCGTGACGCTCGAGCTGTGCGCACTCACGATTCCCGCAAGCCTTGCCGCGGGGGCCCTGCTGGCGGCGATGCTGACCTCGGGCCAGCGGCTGCTGGCGGCACCCGCGCGCGCATTCGTCGAGATCACGCGCAACACGCCGACACTGGTGCAGCTGTACTGCGGCTTTCTGGTGCTCAACATGCTCATCACGCAGCAGCTTGCCCAGCATGGCAGCGGCAATCCGCTGACACCGTTCTTCTGGGTCGTGCTCGTTGTGTCGCTGCACAAGGCCGTGTTCCATGCGGAGGCGCTGCGCGCGGGCATCGAGGCCGTACCGCGCGTGACGCTGGAAGCGGCACGATCGCTCGGATTCTCGCGGCGGCAGATGCTGGCGCGCGTGGAGCTGCCGCTTGCGGTGCGCTTCGCGCTGCCAGCGCTCGTCAACAATCTGGTGGACCTCGTCAAGATGACCGCGCTGGCCTCCGCGATCGCGGTGGGCGACGTGACCTATGAATCGATCATGATCTGGACGCAGCGCGACAACGTTCTCGAGCTGCTGTTGCTCATCCTCGCCTGGTTCGGCCTGCTGACGTGGCTTGTCAGCGTGGCCGGCCGATGGCTCGAGCGCCGCCTGCGCATGCCCGGTTATGGCCAGTAGCTCCATCGAGGTCGCGTTGACGCATCTGGCAACCTGGTCACCCGTCTTGCTGCGCGGCATGGCCGCGAACATCGGCATCAGCGTGCTGGCCATGGCGATCGGCACGCTGGCGGGTCTTCTCATCGGTGCCTTGTCGCTGTCCGCGCTGCACCCCGCGCGCGTGGCCGCGCGCTGGTGGGTACAGGCATTTCGCAATGCGCCGGTGCTCGTGCTCGTCTACTTCACGACCTACGTCTTTCCGTTCGAATGGCAGGTCGGGCCGTGGACCGTTCCGTTCCCCGACTGGGTCAAGGTCGTGTTCGGGCTCGCGCTGCCGGCGAGCGCGAATGTTGCAGAGATCTTCCGCGGCGCGATCCAGTCGATTCCGAGCGCGCAGTGGGAAGCTGCCCATTCGCTCGCGTTCCGGCGTGGGCAGATCTATCGGCTGATCGTCCTGCCACAGTGCGTGCGCCGCATGCTTCCGCCGTGGATGAACCTGTACGCGAGCATCACCATGAGCACGTCGTTCGCATCGCTCGTCGGCGTGCACGACGTGGTGGATGCCGCGCAGGTCGCCAGCAATACCGTCGCGCGCACGGACTTCACGATCCTCGTCTACTTCAGCCTGCTGATGCTGTTCCTGCTGTATTGCTACCCGATTTCGCGCGCCACGCGCGCACTGGAGCGCCGCCATGCCAGATACTGATACCGCCGTCGCGCTGCGCGACGTGCACCTCGCGTTCGACGGGACCGAAGTGCTGAAGGGGATCGACGTCGATGTGCGGCGTGGCGAAGCCGTGACGATCATCGGTCCATCGGGCTCCGGCAAGAGCACGATCCTCCGATGCATGACGGGATTGCTGCGTCCGCAGCGCGGCAGCATTCGCGTGGGCGGTACCGCCGTGGACGCGCTGCGGACCGAAGCGGAACTGATCGCGCTGCGCAAGCGCGTGGGCTTCGTGTTCCAGCAGTACAACCTGTTTCCACATCTGACCGTGCTCGAGAACCTCGTGATCGCGCCGATGCGCGTGATCGGACGCGAGCGTGCGGAGACGGAGCACGATGCGCACACGCTGCTCGGCAAGGTCGGCCTGGCGGGCAAGGCGGGTGCCTATCCCGGCGAATTGTCGGGCGGCCAGCAGCAGCGCGTGGCGATCGCGCGCGCGCTGGCGATGCGGCCGGAACTGATCCTGTTCGACGAGGTCACCTCGGCACTGGATCCGGAAACCGTGGGCGAGGTGCTGACCGTGATTCGCGAACTGGTCGAGGACGGCCTGACCTGCGTACTCGTCACGCATGAAATGCGATTCGCCGCGGAGATCAGTCATCGCATCTACTTCACCGAGGCCGGCCGCATCGTCGAGCACGGACCGCCCGAGCAGATTTTCGGGCAGCCCGTTCACGACCGGACGCGCGCGTTCCTGCGCCGCGCGCTCGGCGCGGTGCCGCGGCTGCCGGCGTCGTTCAACGCGGCCTTTGTACCGCTCTCCCCAACACTGCAACCCGCGGAGGATCACGCATGAACGAAGCCCACCATCTGGGCCACCACACGCGCCTGCTGCATGCCGGCGCGGCGCGCCTTCACGACGGCATCGGACCGGTGAATGTACCGGTGGTACGCACGAGCACCGTGCGTTTCGACAGCGTGGAGACGCTGGCCGACCGGCAGCATCGCCGCGCCGCGCACGAGCGTGTGCCGACCTATGGCCGTCACGGAATGGATACGCACGCAGCGCTCGAAGACGCGCTGTGCGCGCTCGAAGGCGGACGGCGCGCCTTCCTGACGCCTTCGGGGCTGTCGGCAATCTCGCTGGTACTGCTCGCGCTGCTGGGGCCTGGAGATCATGCGCTGGTGTCGGACAGCGTCTATGCACCGCTGCGCCGGGTGGATCTCGATCTGTTGCGGCGGCTCGGCATCACGCTCGAGTATTTCTCGCCGGCCCATGACGATCTGGCATCGCGCATCCGACCCGAAACAAGGCTGCTGTACCTCGAGTCGCCGGGCTCGCTGCTGTTCGACGTGCTCGATCTTCCCGCGCTGACGGCCATCGCGCGCGAACGTGGCGTGCCGGTCGCGATCGACAATACCTGGAGCGGCGGCTGGTTCCTGCAGCCGCTGAAGCTCGGCGCCAATATCTCGGTGCAGGCGTCGACCAAATACATCGCTGGCCATTCCGACGTGATGCAGGGCGCGGTCATCGTCGACAACGACGATCTCGCCAGACGTATCGGCACGACGCACGAGGCGCTCGGCCTGACGATCGGCGCCGACGACGCCTACCTCGCACTGCGCGGTCTGCGGACGCTGCCGGTACGGCTTGCGCAGCATCAGGCCAACGCGACGGCAATTGCGCAATGGCTACATCGGCATCCACACGTGAGCCGCACGTTCTATCCCGCGCTGCCCGACGATCCCGGCCACGCGTTGTGGCAACGCGATTTCTCGGGCGCCAGCGGTCTCGTGTCCTTTGCGTTGCGCGGCGTGGATGCCGCCGCGGCGGGGCGGTTCGTCAATGCCTTGCGGCTGTTTGCGATCGGCGCATCGTGGGGCGGCTACGAGAGCCTCGCGCTGATCGCGCCACCCGAGCGGCTGCGGGCCTATCGGTCGTGGCAGGATCCCGCGCCGGTCATCCGCCTCCACGTGGGGTTGGAAGACGTGCGGGACCTGATTGCGGATCTCGAACAGGCCTTCCGTCAGGCCTTGCACTGACGGAAGGCGTCATTCATCGCGCCGCGTTCACGAGCCGGAAGCCGATATCGCCCTCGCGCTCGAGCTGTGCCACGAGGCCGATTTCCCAGTCGAGATACTCGCGGAAGCCCGCATGGCGCTGGACCTCGGTCGGCTGGTGATACGGGCTGAACCAGTAGTCGGCGTCGCCCGTGAGCACACGTGCCGCACCGCTTTCCGTGGGCAGTCCCGCCGCAATCCACGCCTGCGTGCCGCCGGTCAGTGCGCGCACGTCGCGCTTTGTGCGGGCCGACAGTTCGGCGGCAACGACGCGCGCGAGCACCCCGTCGGACGACGTCAGCAGAATGGCCTGTTCGGCGGGCAGATCGGCGACCAGCGCTTCCAGCTGATCCGGCACCGCGAACCACGCCCCCTGCGCATGGCGCTTCTCGTAGGGTGCGCGGCGTTCGACGTCGAACAGCCGCGCGTGTCTGGCTTCAAGTTGCTGGTGTGCCTGCTGCGCGGAGATCGTACCGGCCGGCGCGCGCGAGGCCAGTACCCGAACCGGTTCCGGTCCCGTTACGAGGTCGGCATTCGCCGCTGGCGTGAACACGAAGACCTCATGCGCGCCGAGTTGCGCGAGCCATGCGGCCGTGGTCAGTGCGCGCACGCCGTCGAAGTCCGCGAGCACGACGCGTGCGTGGCGCGTGCCCACATACTCGTCGGTGGCCTGCACGAGCTGGCCGCCCGGTGCCCAGCGCCAGTCCGGCAGGTGGCCGGATTCATACTCCGCGCGCGTACGAATATCGAATCGATAGATGCTACGCCCGTCCGCGCCGGCCACGGAATCTGCCTCGAACGCGGCCAGCGTGGCCGCGTCGATGCGGCGCACACCGGCCGCGGCGGCGACGCGTTCGGCACGCTCGCGGGCTTGGGCGAGACGCTCCGGGGAGGGTTCAGGCAGCGGGGTGGCGCGGCCATGCGCGAGCGCGCGGCCTTCGAGCAGCCACGCCATCGTGCCGTCCTTGAGCGAGACGACAGGATTTGGAATGCCCGCATCGATCAGCGTCTGCGCGCCGACGATGCTGCGCGTGCGGCCGGCGCAGTTGACGACGACGAGCGTTTCCGGACGCGGGGCGAGCTCCCCGATACGATAGACGAGCTCGGCACCGGGCACGCTGTGCGCGAACGGCAGGCTGAAGTCCGCGAACTCTTCCGTCGTACGGCTATCGACCACGACGATATCGTCGCCGCGCTCGATGCGCGCATGCAGGTCCCGCGCGTCGATCCACGGGGTGTGCTTGCGATGTTCGATGATTTCGCCGAACGCCTTGCCTGGCACGTTGCTGCCGGTAAAGCGCTCGTGGCCCGCAGCAACCCAGCCGGCCACGCCGCCTTCCAGCACGGCGACGTTGTGCCAGCCCAGCCGCACGAGCTTGGCCGCCGCGTCATGCGCGAGCTGGTCGCGGTTCTCGCCGCCATCGGTCAGCACGATGCGCGTGTCGCGGCGCGGCACGAGCCGGTCGATCAGCAACTCCAGCCGCCACAGCGGCGCGGATGCCGCCAGCAGCAGGTGGCCGTGTGCGAAGACGCCGGCCTCGCGCACGTCGAGCAGCGCAATCTCCTGGCCGTCCTGAAGTGAAGCCTTGAGCGTCGCGGCGTCGATCAGCGGTGCCGCAAGGCGGCGCGGCGGCCCGAACGTGCGGAAGCTGCCACCCTGCGGGCTGTCGAACACCACTCGATGATGAAGGCGGTCCAGCGCGAGCCCGTAGAAGTGAAGATGCAGACCGCGATCCTCGCCGATCAGTTCGATCGTATGCACGTCGTCGGGCAGCAATCTGACCGACGTGCCGGCCACGACGTCGCTGTTGGCATGTTCGTGAAGAACGTCGCGCGCGGGGTCGTCGGTCTTCTCGCGCCTGAAGAATACATTGCGCTCGCGGCCCGCAATGCCGGCGATGATGGCCCACGTCGTATGGTCGTGCGGCGGCTGCGACTTGCCGGGCAGGCCAGCGGAGACATACAGCGCATACTGGCCGTCGGGATCCTCCGCAAGGCGATAGACCTGCGCCGGATGTTCCGCCGTCACGCGGAAATGATCGTCCGGAAACAGGTCGCGCTGAAGGCCCAGATGCTCGAGTGCCGCGGCCACAGGCCTGAGGTGGTCGTGCGTCAGTGGGGCATCGGTATCGAGGTGTTGTCTGGCCGCCGCGATAAATGCCGCAACGGCGGCCTGGCGACGGGTATAGACATCGCCGGTGACGGCGGGATCGGTCGTGGAATCGGTGCTGGCGGGAATGGGAAGCGCGCTCATGCTGTTCAGTGGCGGACGGAAGATGGGGAGATTGACGGAGCAAATTCCCACTCTATGAGTCCATCGCGGATAGCGGAACGAACAATTGCGCAGACTCTTATGCCTAACGCACCTTCACGCCGTCTCGCGCGCGTCGCATCTCCACAGCCACAGTAGCGGCGGCACCATCGCGACCAGTGCCGCGCCATCGGCGACCACGTGCGACCATACGCCCGCCTGCAGCGAGAGCGCGATATCCTGCGGCGCCCAGATCAGCAGGCCGGCGAGCAGGGCGCCCCATGCGGTGCGTTGGCGGCTGCGGTAGCCGATATGTACGAGCGCAAGCATCCAGACGGACGCACATTGCAGCGTGGCGCCAAACAGGCCCATCCACCATGCCTGTTGCGCGCGGGCGGCGGCGGGGGCGGGGCCGTTCCAGAAGTAGGCCTCGATGCCACGGTGGTAGCTGTCCAGCGTCGTGTCGTCGGCGAGCCATGCATAGGCGATGCCACCGAGCAGGTGCGCGATGGCGACGGCATAGAGCCACCATGCCATCCGGTCGCGGGCCGTGCTCGGCCCCGTGTCCCGCCGCGCCGCGGGTAGCGCGTAGGCTGGGCACACACCATCGTCGCATGCCGGCATATCGCGATAGCCGAGCCATCGCGAGAACCTATACCGGTTGCGCGCAAAGCCGCGATACAGCACCGCCAGTCCGGGGCGCAGGAACGGCACGCGCAGCGGCCAGACAAGCCAGCGAAAACCCACGAGCGAGTAGGCCGCGAAGATGCAGTCGATGCCGACGAGCAGCCGGCCATCCGCCGTGCGGCCGTGCACCTCGCGGTCCAGCGCGGCCATGTCCACGCCCAGCGGCGTGCAGTCGAAGTCCGGTTGCGCGATATCGACGAACGCGAGCCGTCCGTCGCGATCCCATTCGCCGAGCCGGCGCATCTCCGCCGCGCAGAATGGGCAATGGCCGTCGTAGAACAACTCCAGGTGCGGGGCTGACATGACCGATTTCTCCCGTTTCTTTAATTTCTGTCGTTACAGAAATTAAAGAATGCTTTGCCGGGAAAGTCAAGCGCGCGGCGCGGCGGTGAATTGCGCGAGTACCCAATCCCGCAGCAGGCCAGTCGCCGGGCGAGCCGCCGCGCGCTTGCTGTACACGAGGTCGTACCGAAAGCTCTCCAGCGTCAGGTCGAACGGCTGCACAAGCACACCCGCGGCAAGTTCGTCGGCGACGAGCGTCAGGCTCAGCAGGCCGATTCCCTGTCCGGCCACCGTGGCCTGCACCGCATGGACCTCCTCGGTGAACGCGAGCCCGCCGCTCGCTTCCACGCTCGTCATGCCCGCTGCCGCAAGCCAGTCCTGCCAGACGATCGCGCGTGGGTCGCCTTGTACTGCGGCGCCCCATTCGAAATGGATCAGCGTGGCGCGCCGCAGGTCTTTCTCGCTCGCAATCCGCAGGTCCGGCCGGCATACGGGCGCGAAGCGGTCGCCAAACAGCGGCTCGACGATTCGCCCCGGATACTGGCCCGACCCATAACGGATCGACGCATCGGCATCGCGATCGAGATCGATGACCGCGTTCGTGGCATCGAGCCGCAGCGTCCACTCCGGATGCGCCTTGCGGAAGGCGCCCGCACGCGCGGCAAGACATCGCGCGGTAAAGGCCACCGTGGAGGTGAGTGTGGCCACGCGCGCGTCGCTTGTCTGGCGTACCGATGCGATCGCGCGCTCGAACCCGTCGAGCCCGTCGCGAATGGCGGGAAACAACGCCTTGCCCCCATCGGTCAGGCGCACCTGGCGCGTCTGCCGTTCGAACAGCTTGATATCGAGCCATTCCTCGAGCTGGCGGATCTGATGGCTGACGGCGGTCGGCGTGACGCTGAGTTCTTCGGCGGCGTGCTTGAAGCTGTTGCGTCGCGCGGCTGCCTCGAATGCGCGGAGCGCGCTCAGTGGCGGAAGCTTTCTCATGATGAAGTTCTACTCATCCATGACCTGAGATTTGACCATTTGTCCGGACACCCGGTGATGCCGATACTGGCTGCACGAGCTCGCACCGAAGGATGAGCTCAGTTCAACAAACGGCAACCATATCATGGAGCTTCTCATGCAACGCCAGCAAGTCCACACCCAGCCCGATCCATACGCGCCGTACCTGCTGTCGCAGGCGATTCGCGTGGGTGGATTCGTGTTCGTCTCGGGGCAGGCCGCGGTCGGCGACGATGGCAAGATCGACGGGCCCGGCGATTTCGATCGTCAGGCCGATCGCGCTTTTCGCAACCTGCAGCGCGCGCTCGAAGCGGGCGGCTCGGGGCTCGACCGCGTGGTCAAGGTCACGATCTTCCTGACCTCGATGTCGCATTTCGGCAAGATCGTCGCGTTGCGCCGCAAGTGGTTCTCGCAGCCGTATCCGGCCGACACGATCGTCGAGATCTCGGCGCTGTATTCGCCCGACGCGATGATCGAGATCGAAGCGATCGCCGTGGCCGACGGAGCCGCATCATGAGCGCCGGCCGCACCTTGTTCGATGCGGGCCAGCTGGGCACGCTGCCATTGGCCAATCGCATTGCCGTGGCCCCCATGACGCGCATCAGCGCGACCGAATCGGGCGTGCCGACCGATACGATGCGCCGCTACTACGCGGGCTACGCACGCGGCGGCTTCGGGCTGCTCGTCACGGAAGGCATCTACACCGACCGCGCATGGTCGCAGGGCTATGCGGGACAGCCGGGGCTGACTGATGGCGAGCAGGCGTCAGGCTGGCGCATGGTGACGGACGCCGCGCATGCGGAGGGTGGCCGGATCGTCGCGCAACTGATGCATGCGGGCGCGCTGGCGCAGGGCAACCGCTTCCGCGCCGACACGATCGGCCCGTCGGCGGTCACGCCGCGCGGTCAGCAGATGACGGTCTACGCGGGCAACGGGCCCTACGCGACACCGCGCGCAATGACGGAAGCCGATATCGATGCCGTGATCGATGGCTTTGTACGAGCCGCGCGGCTCGCACGCGATGTCGCGGGATTCGACGGGGTGGAAATCCACGGCGCCAATGGCTACCTGATCGACCAGTTCCTGACGGCCCATACCAATCTGCGCGACGACGCATGGGGCGGCACGATCGATCGGCGCGCGCGCCTGGCCGTGCAGATCGTGCGTGCCGTGCGCGAGGCCGTGGGC
Organism: Cupriavidus pauculus; assembly: GCF_008693385.1. NCBI lineage: Bacteria > Pseudomonadati > Pseudomonadota > Betaproteobacteria > Burkholderiales > Burkholderiaceae > Cupriavidus > Cupriavidus pauculus. Next base: position 1,505,489 of record NZ_CP044067.1, on the reverse strand, counting down.
CGCGACTTCACGGTGGGTATTCGCATCTCGCAGGGCAAGGTCAACGACTTCACGCACAAGTGGCCCGAAGGCGTGGCCGGCGCGCATGCCGTCTTCCGGCAACTCGCCGAAGCGGGCATCGACTATCTGCACGTGACGGCGTTCGAAGCGTGGCAGCCTGCGTTCGCGGATGATGCGCGCAGCCTCGTGCAGCTGGCGCGGGAGGCGGTGCGCGACGTAGCGCCCGGTGTGGCGATCGTGGCCAATGGCGGCCTGCACGACCCCGCGCGCGCGGCGGAAGCGCTCGCGCAAGGCGCGGACATCGTGGCGCTGGGGCGCGGCGCGCTGGCCAATCACGACTGGCCGCGCCGCGTGCGCGAGGGCATCGCGCCGCGGGAGTTCGATCCCGCGCTGCTGAGTCCGCTCGGCGATATCAAGCCGGCGGAACTCGCGGCACGGGCGTGACGGCGCTCAGACCTGCTGCTGGCCGCCATCGACGAACAGTTCCACGCCGTTGACGAAGCTGGCGTCGTCGGAGGCAAGGAACACGGCGGCGGCGGCAATCTCGTCGGGCTCGCCTACGCGGCCGAGCGGGATCTGCGAAGCCAGGTAATCGACGAGGCCCTGCTGCTGGGCCGTATCGGGACCGGCCAGTCCGACGAGACCCGGCGTGCGCGTCGCGCCCGGGCTCAGCGTGTTCACACGGACATTGCGGTCCTTGAGGTCGAGGATCCAGCTACGCACGAACGCGCGCACGGCGGCCTTCGATGCCGAATAGACGCTGAACGCGGGCGTGCCGGCGCTGCCTGCGGTCGAGCCCGTGAGAATCACCGACGCGCCCTTGGCCAGCAGCGGCAGTGCCTTCTGCACCGTGAACAGCACGCCCTTCACGTTGCGGTTGAACGTGTCGTCGTACTGTTCCTCGGTGATGCTGCCCAGCGGCAGCATCGAGCCGCCACCCGCGTTGGCGAACAGCACGTCCAGCTGGCCACGCTCGCCCTGGATCTGTTCGTAAAGCTGATCGAGCTGTTCGAGCTTCGACGAATCGACGCGCACGCCGGTGGCATTGCCGATGGCGGCAACCGCCGCATCGAGTTCCGCCTGACGGCGGCCCGTCACGTAGACGAACGCGCCTTCCTTCGCAAAGCGCTTTGCGGTCGCGAGACCGATGCCGCTCGTACCGCCGGTGACCAGTGCGACCTTGCCTTCGAGTTTGCCTGCCATGATGTTTCTCCTTGAACGTTTGGGATCCGGGATCCGATGGAGAAACTGTATCGACGAACGAGAAGCAAAGAAATAGCAGTGATGACAAACTATCATTTCAAAAATGAAATGATCAGGCCGGGTGGGCTTTCCGGGTCAGCGCCCACATCACCCCCCATGCCGCCGCCACGACGGCGCCCGCGACGGTCAGCGCATGGCCGACGCCCGCACGATCGACGAGCTGCCCGCCGGCCCACGCGCCGATGGCAATCGAGAGCTGGAAGTTCGTCACGAAGAGCGCCATGCCCGCCTCATGACCGGCGTCGCCCGACGCTTTTGCCATCCAGACCTGCAACGCCACGGGCATCGCGCCATACGCGATGCCCCATACCGTCATGAGCGCCAGCACGGCCGCCGGCTGCGGGGCGGCGAATGCCAGTAGCACGACCGGCACCGCAATGGCGCCGATGGCCGCCATCAGCGTGCCCTGGGTGTGGCGGCCCGCATAGGCACCCGCGATAAAGTTGCCCGCCATCCCGACCAGCGTGTAGCCGAAGAGCAGGGTGGAGATCGCGGTGCCGCCAAAGCCGGCCTCATGCGAGAGGAACGGCGTGATGTAGGTGTAGGCGGCAAACTGTCCGACCAGCGCGATCATCATGACGAGCAAGCCGATACGGCTTTGCGTGCCGAGCAGAAACGTTCTCAGCGACGACAGCGAGACCCGTTGCACGACGCGCAGCGGTGGCAGGCAGGCCATCGTGGCCGCCAGCGCGGCGAGCGACAGGGCTGCCGTGAGCCAGAATGCCGCGCGCCAGTGCCATAGTTCGCCGATCAGCGCGCCCGCCGCACCGCCGACGAGCATGCCCGCGGACACGCCCGCAAAGATGATGGAGGTGGCGCGTGGCGCGGACCCGGCATCGACGAGACGTGCGCCAAGGCCGGACCCGATGGCCCAGAAGCCGCCGAGCCCCACGCCGAACAGGACGCGCGCGAGCACGAGCACCGTGAACGAAGGCGCGAGCGCGGCAATCAGGTTCGACAGGACCAGCAGCGTGCCGAGCATCCAGAGCAGCCAGCGGCGATCGAGCCGCCCCGCCAGCACCGTGATGGCGGGCGCGGACAGTGCGGCGAGCAGCCCGGGCGCGGAGACCATCCAGCCCGCGGCACCCTCGCTGACGGACAGGCCATGCGCGATGTAGCGCAGCAGCCCGACAGGCATGAACTCGGTCGTGCAGAACACGGCTGCCGTGAACGCGACGGCGAACACGGCAGGCCAGTGCTGCCGATGTGGAACGGCGGCGTCGGACCCGATGGCCGAAGGCGTCGGGAAGGTTGCATCCGACATGATGACTCCTCTGCTTGCGCGATAAAAACGATGCGACGAATCTATGCACGCAGGCGTTGCATATCAACGGGCCGGATGGCACAACACTTCGGAACATAATTCCGCAATGGCGGCGCAAGGGCGCGCGCACCGCGTGCTATAGTCCGCGCCATCTCGCCCCACCCCCGTCGCCGCCATGGACAAGCTCGGTTCCGTCGATGCATTCGTCAAAGCCGCCGAGATTCGCAATTTCAGTGAGGTGGGGCGCCAGCTCGGCATCTCGGCGTCGGCCGTCGGCAAGGCCATCTCGCGGCTGGAGCAGCGGCTCGGTGTGCGGCTGTTCCATCGCAGCACGCGCAGCATCACGCTGACACCGGAAGGGCAGCTGTTCCTGAGCCGATGCCAGCGCATCGTCGAAGAACTGGAGGCGGCGGAGGCCGAGCTGTCGGCCGCGTCATCGCCGAAGGGCCAGCTGCGCGTGAGCCTGCCGCTGGTGGGCGCGTTGCTGCTCCCCGTCCTGAGTTCGTTTATCCGCGAGTACCCCGACATTCGGCTCGAACTCGATTTCTCCGATCGCATGGTCAACATCATCGACGAGGGATTCGACGTCGTGCTGCGCACCGGTGACGCCGCGGACTCGCGGCTGGTCACGCGTGCGCTGGGCTACTACACGCCGCAGATCGTCGCGGCGCCCGCCTATCTGTCGCGCCGTGGCGTGCCCGCATCGCCCGACGATCTGCTGCGCCATGCCTGCCTGCTGCATCGCTATCCGTCGACGGGCAAGGTCGATCGATGGCTGCTGCGCGAGGGCGACAACGTCCGGGAGATGGATCTGCCCGCGCTGCTGACCGTCAACACCGTGGAACCGCTGATCGAGATGGCGGAGCAGGGTCACGGGCTCGCCTATATCCCCAACTTCCTCGTCAGGCGACAGCTCGAGGATGGTCGCCTCGTGACGGTGCTGTCGGACTATGCGACCGATCGCAAGGTGTTCCGCGCGGTATGGCCGTCGGGACGGCACATGTCGCCGAAAATCCGCGTCTTCGTCGATTACATGGCCAGGCATCTGTTCCCCGACGAAGGCAGCCGCACCGAGATCGTGCCGGCGAAGGCATCAGCGTAACGAAACCTCGCGTCCTTCGCGCGTGGACGTCGTCACCGCATCGAGCAGTTCATGCAGCCGCACGGCATCGTGGAAGGTCGGCGCCTCGTGCGTCCCGTCGCGAACGTCCTGGGCATACGCAAGATAGAGTTCCGCAAGCTCCAGCACGGCGGATGGCAGCTCCGAAGGCGGTAGCCGGTCGTAGCTGACCGGGATTTCCAGCGGCTGCATCGGCTGATCGTCGCCGCGCGCGCCTTCGATGCGATAGTCGTCGCCCACGCCGCCGAATGCCGACGCGTTGGTCACGCGAAGATCGCCCTCGTCACCGGTGATGTCGATGCGCACGCCACGGCCGCTGCGCTTGCCCGCTTCCAGATGCACCGACAACACGGCGCCGTCCGCCATGCGGCCGATCATCGCAAGCTGATCCGGTGCCGAAGATGGGAATACCTCGCCGGTCTGGCGAATCGTCACCGCTTTCATCTGATTCAACGCGAGCGCCGACACGCGTTGCGGCCATCCGGTCGCGGTGAACAGCATGTCGAGGAAGTGTCCCGCGTAGATCGCGACCGCACTCGAGAAGTTCTCCACCGGTACGGTCCAGCGTAACGCCGCGGAGCGCGTCGCGCCGAACGAATCCATGCTGACGTGGATGCGCACCGAGCGAATGCGTCCCACGTGGCCCGTCTGCAGCAGATCGCGCAGGTAACGATTGTGCGGCGCCAGCCGGCGCTGCAGACCGACGATGTGGCGGACGCCCGCCGCATCGGCCAGCCGCGCGAGTTCGCGCGAAGTTTCCGTCGTCGTGGTCAGCGGCCATTCGCAGTACACGTGCTTGCCCGCGGCAATGACCTTGCGCACGGTCTCCGCGTGCTGGGGCGCCGTGTTCAGCACGACGACCAGATCGACCTCCGGATGATCGACCAGTTCGTCGAGCGTCGCCATGACTTGCTGAATGCCGTGCGCATCCGCCGCCGCTCGCGCGGCTTCGGGACGCGTGCTCCAGAGTGCGCGCAACTGGTACTGCGGCAGTAGCTTCAGTACCCGGACATGGCCATGGATGGCCCAGTTGCCAATACCCACGAGGCCGACGCGGATCGGCATTGCGGTACCCCGTTCATTGCTGGATGCGGACATGCGGCATCACCGTCGAGATTGAGATTGCCGGAAATATAGGCCGCTGCGGCGCTTTCGGCATCGCGATTTCCGTCGCAACACTTCGGCCAAAGATTCCTTAATCGGCGCGGAAGATCGTGGCAGCCTCATCCAACCTCATCATTCAGGAAGGCTCATCCATGTCTGTCACGTCTAGCGCGATGCCCACGCATCGCATTCCTCCTCCCATCTACCTGCTGGCGCTCGGCGCGTTTGCCATCGGTACGGAAGGCTTCATGATCTCGCCGCTGCTGCCACGCCTTGCCGCGGATCTCGGTGTCGGCATCGAACAGGCCGGCCAGCTTGTCACGGCATTCGCGCTAGCGTACGGCATCAGTTCGCCGATACTGACGGCCGCCACCGGCGGCCTCAACCGGCGCGCGCTGCTGCGCGCGAGCATGATCGTGTTCGCGTTGTCCAACGTGCTGGCGTGCCTTGCGCCCGGTTACTGGTGGCTGATGGCCGCACGCGTGCTGCTGGCGCTGTCGGCCGGGCTGTTCGTGCCGGGCGCCAATGCACTCGCGGGAGCGATCGTGCCGCCCGAGCGCCGGGGGCAGGCGATTGCCGTCGTCAATGCGGGCATTACGGTCGCGCTGGCATTCGGTGTGCCGCTTGGCGCCGTGATCGGTCAAGCGCAGGGATGGCGCATGACCTTCGCCGCCGTGGCGGGACTGGCTGCCATCGCCGCGCTCGGTGTGCATCTGGGCGTGCCGCGCGAGATCGGCGCGGGGCTCGCCACCGCCACGCTGCGCGAGCGGCTATCGGTGGCCGCGCGCCCCGCGGTGCTTGCCACGTTGCTTGCCACCACGATGTGGGCGACCGGCGCGTACACGGTCTATACCTATCTGGCCCCGTTGGTCACGCAACTGACCACGTTACACGAAGGTCAGATCGGCATCCTCATGTTTGCGTGGGGAATATCGGCGGCGCTTGGCGTATTCATCGGCGGCGGACTCGCCGACCGCCTGGGCCCGCTGCGCGTCATCGTGCCATCGGTCACGATCATCGGAATCGCATTCCTGTCGCTCGCGGCGGATGCCCGATTGCTGTCGGCCTCGCAGGCGACGATCCCCGTGATTGCAGCGCTTCTGGTCTGGGCGGTCTGTCACTGGGCGTTCTATCCGGCCCAGCAGGCGCGCCTCATGAGCCTGTCCGGTGTTGGCGCGGCCTCCATCGCCCTCTCGCTCAACGCGTCGTTCATGTACATCGGCTTCTCGATCGGCGCGAGTGTCGGCGCCATCACGCTCGCGCACGTCTCCGTGGGTGCGCTTGGCGTGGCAGGGGGGCTGTTCGAGTTCGCGTCGGTCGCGGTGACGCTGCTCATGCTGGTCTGGCGGATACGTCCGGCTGCCGGCGATTGCGGACTGTCCTGTCCGAAGTGAACCAACGCGCAGCCCGTTTTTCCGGCGGGCTTCGTGCCCTAGATTGTCCTCACGCAAGACACGCGCTCAACCCAATTGCAGGAGGTACACCATGTCCAGTCTCTTCACCCCCGTCCGCGTCGGCCCCTACGAGATCTCGCATCGCGTCGTGCTGGCGCCGCTGACGCGCATGCGTGCCGAGGACGGCGCGGTGCCCGGGCCGCTGATGGCCGAATATTATGCGCAACGCACGTCGCCAGGCGCGCTGCTGATTGGCGAGGCCACCATCGCGGCGCCGAACGGCAACGGCTACCTCGGCGCGCCGGGGCTCTACGACGACAGCCAGATCGCCGGATGGAAGCTGGTCACGGACGCGGTACACGCGAAGGGCGGCACGATCTTCCTGCAGCTCTACCACGCCGGCCGCCAGTCGAATGCCGAAGTCCAGCCCGCCGGCAGCCAGCCGGTCGGCCCGTCGGCCATCCCGCACGGCGGCGTGGCCTATACGCGGTCCGGCTGGGTGCCCAATACCCCGAACCGCGCGCTGGAGACCGACGAGGTCGCGGCGCTCGTGGAAAGCTTTCGTGAGGCCGCCCGGCGCGGGGTCGAGGCGGGCTTCGACGGCGTCGAGCTTCATGCCGCCAACGGCTATCTGTTCGACCAGTTCCTGCAGGATGGCAGCAACAAGCGCACGGACCGCTATGGCGGCTCGTTCGAGAACCGCGCCCGCTTCCTGCTCGATGCGACGCGCGCGGTGATCTCGGTATGGGGCAGCGACAAGGTGGCCGTCCGGCTCGGGCCGAGCGGCTCGTGGGGCGATATGTCGGACAGCGATCCGGAAGGCCTGTTCACGTATGTCGCCGCCGAGCTCGACAAGCTCGGGCTCGCCTACCTGCATCTGATCGAGCCGCGCATCGCCGGCAACATCGAGGACGAGGCGCGCGACCAGACGCCCGTGGCCGCGGCGCTGATGCGCAGGTTCTTCCACGGCACGATCATCGCGGCAGGCGGCTTCACCGGCAAGAGCGCGGAGGCCATCGTGGCCAGCGGCGATGCGGACCTCGTGGCGTTCGGCCGTCACTTCATCGCGAATCCGGACCTGCCCGAAAGGCTGCGCCGCAACTTGCCACTGAACCCGTACGACCGGGCGACCTTCTTCGGCGGTACCGAGGTGGGGTACACCGACTACCCGTTCCTGGCCGAACGCATGGCCGCCTAGGCAGGCGCCGCGCCCGGGGTCTGGCGTCGTTCAGGGCCGCACGCCAAGCTTCTCCAGCCGATACACGAACTGCCTTACCGTCAGGCCCAGCATCTGCGCCGCGCGCGACTTGTTGCCGCCGCAGTCGATGAGCGCCTGTTGCAGCGTCTGCGCCGAGTGGGAGTGCGCGGGCGTGTAGGGGCGCACGAGCGACGGGACGCGGTCGTCGGCCGCCGGCGCGTCGTGCCGCGCGACGCGCGACGGGACAGCCGCGGGAGCGCTCGACGCACGGTCCGTTGCATCGGGCTTCGGCAGGATGCGCTCGACCTCCGCCTCATCGACGATCGCGCCCTGCGCAAGCAGCACGAGCCGTTCGATCAGGTTCGAGAGTTCGCGGATGTTGCCGGGCCAGTCGTGGTTCTGCAGCCGGTTGATCGCGGCCTGCGTGAGGTTGACGTTGCGCTGGTGCGTCTGGTTGATGTGGTTGAGGAAATGGAGCACCAGCGCGGGGATATCCTCGCGCCGGTCGGCCAGCGCCGGCAGCCGGATGGGAATCACGTTGAGCCGGTAGTAGAGGTCCTGCCGGAACGCGCCGCGCGCGGCCTCCTGCTCGAGGTCGCGATTGGTGGCGGCGACGAGCCGCACGTCGATCGCAATCTCGCGCTTGCCGCCCAGCCGCGTGATCGTGCCTTCCTGCAGCGTGCGCAACAGCTTGGTCTGCATGGATAGCGGCAACTCGCCGATCTCGTCGAGGAAGATCGTGCCCGTGTTGGCCTGCTCGAACCAGCCCGCGCGCGCGGCATTGGCGCCCGTGAACGCACCGCGCTCGTAGCCGAAGAGTTCCGACTCGAACAGCGTCTCGGGAATCGCCGCGCAATTGATCTTGATAAAGGGCCGCTCGCGCCGCGGGCTGGCCAGGTGCAACGCGCGCGCGAACAGCTCCTTGCCCGTGCCGGACGCCCCCATCAGCAGCACGCTGGCCGTGGCGTCGGACACGCGTTCCAATTCCGAGATCGCCTGCAGCACCGAGGGCGCCGTACCGACGATCCCGTAGCGCGCGGCTTCGGTCTGGAGCGCGCGGGACAGCATCTCGTTGCGTTGCTCGAGCACCTTCGTGCGCGCGCGCAGCGTCGCCTGCAACTGCAGCAGCTGCCCGGCCAGCGTCGCGAGAATGCGCAGGATCGTCAGGTCGTCGCTGAGCGCGCGATTGCGGATGCGGATGCGATGGCAGGCCAGCACACCGACGGTCTTCTGCTCGATCTTGATCGGCATGGCGATGAACGACACCATGCCCTCGGGCAGATGCGCGCGCTGCACCGCGCGAAACAGGAAGCGCGGCTCCTGGTCGATGTCCTGCACGATGGTCAGCTGTCCCGCCGCCAGCACGCGGCCCGTGATCCCTTCACCGACCTTGTAGACGCCGAGCGCCGTCTCCTTGCGCGTGAGGCCGTACGCAAATCGAATGCTTGCGGTGTCGGTCTCCTCGTCGAGCAGCACCACGCGTCCGCGGTTCAGGCCCAGCAGCTCCGACATCAGATGCAGCATCTCGCGCAGGGTCACGTCCGGCGACAGGCTGCGCCCCACCAATGCCATGACCTGCTCCAGCAGCAGCATCTCCTGCTGGCGCCAGTAGCCGAGTCCGGCTTCGGGGTCCGATTCCGGGATGGGGGCCTGTTCCTTCACGGGTTTGCTCCTCGTTCGCGTCGCGATGAGTATCGCCTATTGGTCGACAAAATGTCGACATTGTCGACATTTTGTTGGGCGGCAGATGCCGGTTCGTGCCGTTTGATTTTTCAATAAAGCGTCTGAAAATCAATAGCTTGCGTGCGTTTCGACGCGTTGGCACGGCGATTGCGATAAAGGCTGTGCAGGCACGTTTGCCTGTCCTGAATCCAACACAAACGGAGCACGCCTTGACCACCGAGACCGTCACCACCTACCTGCGACCGATCGATCGCGAAGGCCTTCTGAAGTTTGCCGCCTCCGGCCGCGAGAACCCCGAGCGCCGCGGCATCAACAAGGTCCACACCGTCATGAAGGGCCAGTTCCGCTCCTGGAGCTTCACCGGCGATCACAACCCCGTGGTCGTCGACGAGCCGCCGCACCTGTTCGGCGAGAACACCGTGCCGGCACCGGGCGAGATCGCGCTGTCGGCACTGGGCGGCTGCCTGTGCGTCGGCATCACGGCCGTGGCCACGTATCGCGAAGTCCGCCTGTCGCGCCTCGAAGTGTTCCTGGAAGCCGATATCGGCAACTCGGCCGCATGGGGCGCCGGCGGTGCCGAGCGCCAGCCGAAGGACATGGGGTTCCAGGCCATTCGCGTGAAGGTGCTGATCGAGGGCGACGCCACGCGCGAACAGCTCGACGACATCGTGCAGCACGCCAACTTCCACTCGCCGGTGGCCAACACCATGCGCAATCCGGTGGTGTTCTCGATCGGCCTGGCCGACTGACGACCGATTTCGCGCGACACCGCGCACCGCAGGTCAAGAACCACGGGAGAACCGCCATGACCACCGTTGTAGCCAGTGCACCGATATTCGAGCCATCGTGGACAGACGCCATGGTGATGCAGCGCGTGACGTCGATCGCCGACGGACCGCTGGCCGATGCCGCCTATCGCATCGATCACGAGGGGCACTATCCGCGCGAGATCATGGCCGACCTCGGCAAGGCCGGCGCATTCGCCGCGCATCTGTCCGGCAGCGGCGGCCGCTATGGCCTCGCGCTCGATGCGATGCGCGCGATCAGCCGGCGCTGCGGTTCCACCGGTTTTCTGGCGTGGTGCCATGACGTCTGCGGCCTCTATATGGAGGCCTCGGGCAACCCGGCACTGCAACGGCTGCTGGCCACGCACGCAACGGGCGAGACGCTCGGCGGTACGGCATTGTCCAATCCCATGAAGGCATTCGCGGGCATCGAGAAGATGCTGCTGCGCGCCACGCGTGTCGCGGGGGGCTATCGCGTGAGCGGCGCACTGCCATGGGTCAGCCATATCGCGCCGGGACAGTACTGCGGGGCCATCGCCACCGTGTATCGCGATGACGGCACGCCGTCGCACGACATCATGTTCATGCTCCATTGCACGGGCGCGGTCACGCTGCGCCAGTGTCCCGAGTTCTCCGGAATGGAAGGCACGAGCACATGGGGCGTGCGCGTGGACGATCTGTTCGTCGGCGAAGACCTGCTGATCGCGGATCCCGCGCAGCCGTTTATCGCGCGCATCCGGGCCGCGTTCATCCTGCTGCAGATCGGGATGGCGACGGGCATCGTCCAGGGCAGTATCGATGCGATGCAGGAAGTGGAGCCGTTGCTCGGTCACGTGAACCGCTTTCTCGGCGACCGGCCCGACGAGATGCAGGGCGAGCTCGACGAGCTCGAGCAGCGCGTGGCCCGGCTCGCGGCGAATCCGTTCGACGGCAGCAAGGACTATCTGCTCGACGTGCTGGATGCGCGCGCGCAGGGCGCCGAGCTTGCGCTGCGCGCTTCGCAGTCCGCGCTGCTGCATCAGGGCGCGCGTGGCTACCTCGTGAGCTCGGCCGCGCAACGGCGCATCCGCGAAGCGCACTTCGCGGCGATCGTCACGCCGGCCATCAAGCATCTGCGCTGGGAAATGGCGCGCCTGTCGCGCGAGGAGGTGCCGGCATGAGCGCGATGTCGAATCCATGGCGCCAGTTCATCTGTCGCGCATGCGGGCTTATCTATGACGAGGAGAAGGGCGACGCCGACAGCGGCATCGCGCCGGGCACGCGCTTCGAGGACATTCCCGAAGACTGGGAGTGCCCGCTGTGCGGCGTGGTCAAGGCGGACTTCGAGCCTTACGTCGTCGTCATGATGCCGGCGCCGTCATCGGCGGCGCCGTCGGCATCCGCGGCGCCCCTGGCCGCGCGCGGTCGTGGAGTCGCGAATCGTGGAGTCGCGAATCGTGGCGTTGTGATCGTCGGCGCGGGCATCGCGGGCTGGAGTGCGGCGGAGGCCATCCGGCGCCTCGATCGCGATGTGCCCATCACGATGGTGACGTCCTGCATGGGCGATCGTTATCACAAGCCCGAGCTGTCCATCGCGCTGAGCCGCGGCATGGTCCCCGCATCGCTTGTGCGCGAGACGGCCACCGATGCGGCACGCCGGCTGGGTGTGCGCTTGCTTACCGAAACCTTCGTCGTCGGCCTGACGCCGGCGACGCACCAGCTGCGCACCACGCGCGGCACGCTGCACTACACGCATCTGGTCATGGCGATGGGCGCGCGCCCCGCGATGCCCGCGGCGCTGCCGCCGGCGCTGTGCTGGCGCGTCAACGACCTTGCCGGATGGAGTCGCCTGCAGGCACGCATCGGCGATGGCCGGCGCCGCATCGCCATCGTCGGCGCAGGCATGATCGGCTGCGAACTCGCGGAGGACTTCGCGCGCGCGGGCCACGACGTCACGCTCATCGACGTGCAGCCGCTGCCGCTGGGCAACATGCTGCCGGAAGCCGCCGCGCTGCGGCTGCGCGCGGGCCTCGCGCAGACCGGCGTGAAGTTTGCGGGCACTCGCGTGGTCGCCGGCCTTACGCAATCGGCCGACGGCGGCAAGCGCCTGACGCTGGACGACGGCGCGACGATCGACGCCGACGAGGTGGTCGTGGCCATCGGTCTCGTCACCGATAGCCGCGTGGCACGTGGCGCGGGACTTGCTTTCGACAAGGGCATCGTTGTCGACGCGCAAACGCTCGAGACGAGCGCGCGCGATGTCTATGCATTGGGCGATTGCATCAGCCTGAACGGCGCGCCGTGCCGCTTCATCGAGCCGATCGCACAGCAGGCGTCGGCCATCGCGCATGCGGTGACGGGCCACGGCGATGCACGCTACGAACATCGCCAGCCCGTGGTGCGGCTCAAGACGCGGTCCGTACCCATCGTGGTGCATGGCACGCCCATGCGCGACGGTGAGTGGCGCGTGCTCGACGACACGGCCGATTTTCTTCATATGCAGCAGTGGCGCGACGGCGTGGCCATCGCGACGCTGCAGGCGGGTACCGCCAGACAGGCCATCGCGGCCTGAGCATTCCCGAGTATTTCCCAAAACGACCTATCAACGATTCAGGGGTGCCCGAGATGAACGAACCGACCAAGCGAGGCGATCAGAGCCTGTACCGACCCTACGACGCGGACACGTCGCTGTCCGGCTGCCAGTGCGGCCGGCATCATTCGCAGGAGGCCCACGATCGCGCGAGCGACGCCGAATCGCTCTCGAACGACTTCGTCGAAGCGGCGGCCGTGCGGGCGCTGTTCCCCGAGGATGCGACGCGCCGCAACCTGCTCAAGGCCGTCGGCGCCAGTGCCGTCATGGCCGCGGTGGGTTCGCTGCTGCCGATGGACGACCTGCGCGCCGCCGCGCTGGAGAAGCCGGGCACGCTCGAAAAGAAGTCGCTGAAGGTCGGCTTTATTCCGATCAATTGCGCCACACCGCTGATCATGGCCTCGCCGATGGGCATGTACGAGGCGCAGGGCCTCGACGTCACGCTGGTCAAGACCGCCGGCTGGGCGCTCGTGCGCGACCAGATGCTCAATCGCGAACTCGATGCGTCGCACTTCCTCGCGCCGATGCCGCTGGCCATCTCGATGGGCCTCGGGTCGTCCGCGCAGCCGATGCGCGTAGCCACGATCCAGAACATCAACGGCCAGGCCATCACGCTCGCGCTCAAGCACAAGGACAATCGCGACCCGCGCAACTGGAAGGGCTTCAAGTTCGCGATTCCGTTCGAATACTCGATGCACAACTTCCTGCTGCGCTATTACCTCGCGGAGCATGGGCTCGACCCGGACCGCGACGTGCAGCTACGCGTGACGCCGCCGGCGGAGATGATCGCCAACCTGCGTGCCGGCAACATCGACGGCTTCCTCGGGCCGGATCCGTTCAACCAGCGCGCCGTGTACGACCAGATCGGCTTTATCCACATCCTGTCGAAGGATATCTGGAACGGCCACCCGTGCTGCGCGTTCGGCACGTCGCAGGCCTTTATCGAACAGAACCCGAACACGTTCGCGGCGCTCTACCGCGCGGTGCTCAATGCGGCCGCCATGGCGCGCAAGCAGGAGAACCGCGCCGAGATCGCCAAGGCCATCGCGCCGGCCAATTATCTGAACCAACCGGAGACCGTGATCCTGCAGGCGCTGAGCGGCCGCTTTGCCGACGGGCTCGGCAAGGTGCGGAACGAACCCGACCGCGCGGACTTCGATCCGATGCCCTGGTACTCGATGGCCACGTGGATGCTCACGCAGATGAAGCGCTGGGGCTATATCAAGGGCGACGTCAACTATCAGCAGATCGCGCAGCAGGTGTTCCTGCTGACCGACGCGCAGAAGCAGATGGCGGCGCTCGGCATGACGGAAGGCGCCAGCGCGGGCAAGAACGGCAATCGTCCGATCACGGTCATGGGCAAGGTATATGACGCCAGCGCGCCGCAGCGCTACGTCGATAGCTTCGAGATCAAGCGCGCCTGAGGCAGGAGGAGCCATGACGACGCAAATCAAGATCCGCGCCGCGATCCTGTCGCTGGTGATGTTGATGCTGCTGCTCGGCATCTGGCAGGTCACGACGCAGCCCCGCAGCGCGGCCGCGCCGCACGCCGCGCAGAGTGGCGCCGATGCGGACGCGGCCGAATATGCCGCGCTGATGGGGCAGGCGCCGCCGGCCGGTGCCGCGCAAGGCGCGGGCGAGAAGCGCGCGACGGGTTTCCCGACCCCCGCGCAGTTCGCCACGGTAGCGCTGGGGCATCTCAAGAGCCCGTTCTACGACCGCGGCCCCAACGACAAGGGCGTCGGCATCCAGCTCGCGCACTCGCTCGTGCGCGTGGGCCTCGGCTATCTGCTCGCGATGATCGTCGCCATTCCGCTCGGCTTCGTCATCGGCATGTCGCCGCTGCTCTACCGCGCGATCGATCCGTTCGTGCAGGTGCTCAAGCCGATCTCGCCGCTCGCGTGGATGCCCATCGCGCTGTACACGATCCAGGACTCGACGGTGTCCGGGATCTTCGTGATCTTTATCTGCTCCATCTGGCCGATGCTGATCAATACGGCATTCGGGGTGGCGGGCGTGCGCAAGGACTGGCTCAACGTCGCGCGCACGCTCGAAGTCTCGCCGCTGCGCAAGGCGTTCTGCGTGGTGCTGCCCGCGGCCGCGCCGACCATCATCACGGGCATGCGGATCTCCATGGGCATTGCCTGGCTGGTGATCGTCGCGGCGGAGATGCTGATCGGCGGCAGCGGCATCGGCTACTTCCTCTGGAACGAATGGAACAACCTCTCGCTCTCCAACGTGATTTTCGCGGTGCTCGTGATCGGCGTGGTGGGGATGGTGCTGGACATGCTGTTTGCACGGCTTCAACTGAAGGTGAGTTATGCGGAATAAGAACGCGGTGTTTCTCTCGGTTCAGGGGCTGAGCAAGCGCTATCGCCCCGACCTGCCGCCGGTGTTCGAGAACGTCGGCTTCGAGATCGAGCGCGGCGAGTTCGTCTGCGTGATCGGCCATTCGGGCTGCGGCAAGAGCACGATCCTCAATGTGCTGGCGGGCCTGGAGGAGGCAAGCGGCGGCTACGTGATCATGGACGGCAAGGAAGTGTCCGGCCCGAGCCTCGACCGCGGTGTCGTCTTCCAGGGGCACGCGCTGATGCCGTGGCTGACGGTGGAGCAGAACATCGCGTTCGCGGTGCGCTCGCGGCATCCGGACTGGTCGCGCCGGCAGATCGCCGAGCACGGCGCGCGCTTTATCGAAATGGTGGGCCTGACGGCCGCCGCGAAGAAGAAGCCGTCGGAGCTGTCGGGCGGCATGAAGCAGCGCGTCGGCATTGCGCGCGCGTTCTCGGTGGAGCCGAAGATGCTGCTGCTGGACGAGCCGTTCGGCGCGCTCGACGCGCTCACGCGCGGCGTGATTCAGGACGAGCTGCTCCGGATCTGCGCGGCCACGCATCAGACCGTGTTCATGATTACGCACGACGTGGACGAGGCGATTCTCCTGGCGGACAAGATCTTCCTGATGAGCAACGGGCCCAAGGCACGCATTGCCGAGATCGTCGTCAACACGCTGCCGCGCGAGCGCACGCGGGAGACGATCCATCACGATCCGCAGTTCTATCGCATCCGCAATCACCTCGTCGATTTTCTCGTTCGTCGTTCCACGACGATCCAGCAGCGCTCGGGCGATGTCGCCGAGCTGCCTGTCACGCGTATCGTCCGACCCGGCCTCGAGGCGGGCGACGACACCGCGATCGTTCTTACCGCTTGACCACAACCTGCCAGGAGGCAACATGATTTCCAGCCGTGAAGAAGTGACCCAGATGATCGTTTCCGCCAAGGTCCGCAAGGGCATCAAGTGGGCGGACGTGGCCGAACTGACCGGCATGTCGAAGGAATGGACGACGGCGGGCTGCCTCGGCCAGATGACGTTCGACAAGCCGCAGGCCGAGGCCATCGGCAAGCTGTTCGAACTGTCGGACGAGGCCGTGGCGTGGCTGCAGGTGGTGCCCTACAAAGGCTCGCTGCCGACCGCCGTGCCGACGGATCCGCTGATCTATCGCTGGTACGAACTGGTCAACGTGTACGGCACGACGATCAAGGAACTGATCCATGAAGAGTTCGGCGACGGCATCATGAGCGCGATCGACTTCTCGATGGACATCCAGCGCACGCACGATCCGAAGGGCGATCGCGTGAACGTCGTGCTGTCGGGCAAGTTCCTGCCCTACAAGACGTACTAAGCTGTCCGCATGTCCGCGCTTATCGAACCCTTCTTCGATCCCGTTTCGGCCACGTTCACGTACGTCGTGCGCGCGGAGGGCGACGCGCGCTGCGCGATCATCGACCCCGTGCTCGGACTGGACGTGCGGCATGGCCGCGTGGTCACGGAGCCGGCCGATCGCGTGGCGGACTATGTGCGCGCGCACGGGCTGGAGGTGCAGTGGCTGCTGGAGACGCACGTGCATGCCGACCACGTGTCGGCATCGGCGTACCTGAAGGCGCGACTGGGCGGGCGCATCGGTATCAGCGAACATATCGTGCAGGTGCAGCGCGTGTTCGGCGAGACGTTCAATCTCGCCGGCTCGGCCGGGGATACCTGCTTCGATCACCTGTTCGGTGACGACGAGCCGTTCACCATCGGCTCGCTGCACGCCACGACGATGCACGTGCCGGGCCATACGCCGGCCGACATGGCCTATCGCATCGACGGCGACGCGGTGTTCGTGGGCGATACGCTGTTCCACCCCGACGTGGGCACCGCCCGCTGCGATTTTCCCGGAGGCGACGCCACCACGCTGTACCGCTCGATCCGGCGACTGTTGTCGCTGCCGCCGGAGACGCGGCTGTTTCTTTGCCACGACTACCCGCCACCCGATCGTCCGGAAGTGCGCTGGGAAACCGACGTCCAGACGCAGCGCCGCGCCAATGTCCATGTTCGCGACGACATGACCATGGATGACTTCGTCGCCATGCGCACCGCGCGCGACGCCACGCTGGCGTTGCCGAATCTGTACTTCCCCTCGGTGCAGATCAATATCCGCGCCGGGCGCATGCCCGAAGCGGAGGATAATGGCACTTCCTATCTGAAGGTGCCGCTTGCCGCGCACCATGCGTGAGGGTTCGATGAACGCGAAGGATCACTGGGAGCATGTCTACGGCACGAAGCCGGCGGCGGGCGTGAGCTGGTTCCAGCCGCACGCGCACCGGTCGGTGGATCTGATCCGTAAGACGGGCGCGGGTGAGACCGCGGCCATCATCGACGTCGGCGGCGGCGCATCCACGCTGGTCGACGATCTGCTGGCCGATGGCTACGCCGACCTGACCGTGCTGGACCTGTCGGAGGCCGCACTGGCCGTGGCGCGCGGCCGTCTCGGCGCGGCAGCCGCGCGCGTGACGTGGCTCGCCGCCGATATCACGACGGCGCAATTGCCGCGCCACCGGTACGACGTGTGGCACGATCGCGCCGTGTTTCACTTCCTGACGACCGACGAAGCCCGGGCGGCCTACGTGCGCGCGGTGCTGAACGCGGTGCGCCCCGGTGGGAGCGTCATCGTCGCGACCTTTGCGGAAGACGGCCCCGAGCAGTGCAGCGGCCTGCCGGTACGGCGCTACAGTGGCGACGCATTGCATGCGGAGTTCGGCACGCCGTTCACGCTGCTGGGGCAGGAGCGCGAAGCCCACGAGACACCGTTCGGAACCGTGCAGCAGTTCGTCTATTGCCTGTGCCGCAAGGATACGGACGACTGACGGGCACCCGTCAACGGGTCACCAGTCGCGCGAGTTCGCGGATACCGGCGTCGATGCGCTCGACCGGAATCGACGAGAAGCCGAACCGGATGTGATGGCCGCCATCGCGCGAGTCGAGGAAGAACGGTTCGCCGGGCTCGACGAGAATGCCGTGCGCGCGTGCGATATCGAGCAGTTCCGCCGTGCGTACCCCATCCGTGAAGTGGCCCCATAGCGCCGAGCCGCCGGACGGGGCCGTAAACGCGAGCGAGGGAATGTAGCGCTTGAGCGCTTCCGTCAGTGCATTGGCCCGCATCGCCAGCGCATCGCGCATGCGGAACATCAGCCGGTCATAGTGGCCATGCTCGATGAACAACGCCGCCGCAAGCTGGTTGTTGGCCGGGGGGTGGCGGATCATCATGCGCCGCAGCAGCCGAAGCTCGGTGATGACCTCCGCGGGCGCGACGATATATCCGATGCGCAGGCCCGGCGACAGCGTTTTCGACAGGCTGCCGACATAGATCACGCGCTCGTCGCGATCGAGTGCCTTGATGGCCGGCAACGGTTGCCCCTGATACTGCGTCTCCGCATCGTAGTCGTCTTCGATGAGCACGCCATCGGCGCGGCGGGCCCACTCGAGCAGCGCCAGCCGCCGCTCGTTGTTCAGCGTGACGCCGGTCGGGCATTGGTGACTCGGCGTGCAGTACAGGTACCGGCAATCGCGCAGGCGCGCCTCGTCGGGCACGAGCCCCCGCGCATCGACGTCGAGGCCCACAAGCGTGGCGCCGCGCCGTCGCAGGATATTGCGCGCGTCCATGTAACCGGGATCTTCCACGCCCACGCGTGTGCCCGGTGAGATCAGCAGTTCGGCCAGCAGATAGAGCCCCTGTTGCGCCCCGACCGTCAGCAGGATCTCCTCGCGCCGCGCGGCGATGCCCCGGCGGGGCAATACGCGGCGAATCAGCTGGTCCACCAGCGAATGATCGTCATGGTCGATCGCATCGGGCGCCCAGCCGCGAATCGCGCCGACGTCCAGCGCGTGCCGGCTGCATTCGCGCCAGTGCGCGACCGGGAACAGCGTCGGATCGAACTGGCCGTAGATGAACGGATAGCGGTAGCGCTGCCAGTCTCGCGGCTTGTCCAGCCATCGGCTGTCCGCGACACGGCCGCTCAGACGCTGGCCCCATTGCACTTGCGTGGTGCCAGACTGCACCAGGTCGGCGTGAGCGTCCTCGATCACGCCGACCTGCGCCGCCGGCGTCTGCGCGACATTGCGCGGGCTGACGAAGTACCCGCAGCGCGGCCGGTTTTCGATAAAGCCGTCTTCCGTCAGCCGCTCGTAGACGAGCACGACGGTGTTGCGCGAAATCTCCAGCATCTCGGCCAGTTCGCGGCTGGACGGCAGGCGCGTGCCGCCAACGAGCCGCCCGTCGAGCACCGCCTTGACGATATGCGTACGCAGCTGACTCTGCAGCGTGGAGCCTTCGCGTTCGGGTGGAGGCAGCAACTGGTGCCACATGAGTTGGTGCACGGTGGTGGGGCGCATGGCGTGTCCGGCTGGTACGATCGAAAGTCCTCTCTGGCATTAACCATGCCAGTCCAGCGTGCGCGACACTGGTCTCAAGCTTGAACCACCCATGAGGCCAACGTGTCCACGCATGTCAACTGCCTGGCGCCGCGCTCCCTATGCAGGGAGCACGCGCAATGATCGTCTTTGTCACCGGCGCTTCGGCCGGCTTTGGCGAGGCCATCGCCGAACGTCTTTGCCGTGAAGGCCATACCGTCGTGGCCACCGCGCGGCGTGCCGACAAGCTCGCCGCGCTTGCCGCGCGATGCGGCGGCAATCTGCATCCGCTCGAGCTCGACGTGCGATACCGCTCCGAAGTGCAGGCCGCGATGACATACGTGACCGACACCATCGGGCCGATCGATGCACTCGTCAACAACGCCGGCCTCGCGCTCGGTGTCGAACCCGCGTACACCGCCAGTCTCGAAGACTGGGAGACGATGATCGACACCAATATCAAGGGACTGCTGTTCTGCACGCACGCCGTGCTCCCGCAAATGGTGGCGCGCCGCGGCGGCCATATCGTCAACCTCGGGTCGATCGCGGGGACGTACCCGTATCCCGGCGGCAATGTCTATGGCGGGACCAAGGCCTTCGTGCATCAGTTCAGCCTGAACCTGCGCGCGGATCTCGTTCACCACAATGTGCGGGTCAGCTGCATCGAGCCCGGCCTGTGCGGCGGCACCGAATTCTCGGTCACACGCTTCCACGGCGATGCATCGCGCGCCGCCGGCGTCTACGACGGCACGCAGCCGCTGCGCGCGGAGGACATCGCCGAGACCGTGCACTGGCTGCTGACGCTGCCCCCGCACGTCAACGTGAATGCCATCGAGCTGATGCCCGCGTGCCAGGCGTTCTCCAACTTTGCGATCAGCCGCGAGCCCGTGCGCGATTGACATGGATACGCCCACCTTCGCCGCGCTCGCGGCGATCAGCGCCCTGGCGGGACTCGCAAAGGGCCTGACGGGGTTCGGCGCCGCGCTGATCATGGCGCCGTTGTTCGCGCTCGTCGTATCGCCCGCGCAGGCCGCGGTGTTCATCGTGCTGCTGCACGGACTCACCGCATGGCAGGGCATCCGCCGTCATGTCGAGCTCGTGGAGTGGTGGCGCGTGTCGGTGCTCGCGGCCATCGCGCTGCTGTGTCATCAGCTGTCGCTCGATCTCGTCACGCAGTTCGATCCCCATCTGCTGCGTCGTGGTGTGGGGGCGCTCGTGCTCGTGATGGGCGTGCTCGCATGGATCGGTGTGCAGATACGCCATCGCGGCGGCCATGTCCCCACGACGCTGGCTGGCGCGACCAGCGGACTGTTCACCGCCATCGGCGGGCTGGGCGGCCCACCGGTCGTGTACTACTTCAGCGGACGCGGGGGCTCCGCCCCCGCGGTGCGCGCGAACCTGCTCGCGTATTTCATGCTGCTGTTCTCCGGGGCATCGCTGGGGTTGCTGGTGCATGGCCAGCTGAACTGGAGCGCATTGCGCAGCAGTTTGCTCCTGGTGCCCTTCTTCTGTGCGGGGGCGATCGCGGGCGAGGCACTGTTTGCGCGCCTGCCGTCCGCGCGATTCGCGCGCGTGGTGCAGCTTGCACTGATCGCGATCGGCATCTTCACGCTGGCCAGTTGAACGGCGTCGCGCACCGCACGGGCTGGCACCATCGATCGTCCGGCGTTGGCGCTACGTCCGCAAACGGTGGCTCTCTTATCTTGTTTTCATCGCCATTCCGAGATCCCCAGGAGAATTTCATGACAGGCCTCGCCCCCATCGTTTCCCGCTTGCGTCGCGCGCTGCTGCCCGCGGCGTGCTTTGCCGCCGCCGGCCTCATCGCTGGCGCGGCGGTCGCGGCCGACGCACCGAAGCCTGGCGGTACGCTCGTCATCGGCAGCACGCAGACGCCGCGCCATCTGAATGGGGCCGTGCAGTCGGGCCTCGCCACCGCGCTACCCTCCACCCAACTGTTCGCGAGCCCGCTGCGCTTCGACGACCAGTGGCGTCCGCAGCCTTACCTCGCGCAATCCTGGAAGGTGTCGGAGGACGGCAAGTCCCTGACGCTGAACCTGCGCCGTGATGCGGTCTTCCACGACGGCAAGCCCATCACGTCGGAGGACGTCGCGTTCTCGATCATGACGATCAAGGCCAAGCATCCGTTCCAGAGCATGCTGGCACCGGTGGAGAAGGTCGAGACGCCGGACCGCTACACGGCCATCATCCGCATGAGCCAGCCGCACCCGGCGATCGTGCTCGCGATGTCGCCCGCGCTGTGCCCGATCATGCCGAAGCATGTCTACGGCGACGGTCGCGATGTCTCGACGCATCCGGCCAACGCGAACGGCGTGGTCGGCTCGGGGCCGTTCAAGCTGGTCGAGTTCGTACCCGGCCAGCGCATCGTGATGCAGAAGTTCGACAAGTTCTTTATCCAGGGCCGCCCCTATCTGGACAAGGTCGTCGTGACGATCAATCCCGACGCGCAGAGCCTTGCGCTGGGCATGGAGCGCGGCGATATCCAGATGATGGCGTTCGCCTCGGTGTCCACGGACCTCAAGCGCATGCAATCCAATCCGAATCTGGTGCTCACGCGCAAGGGCTATGAAGGCATCGGCGGGCTGAACTGGCTGGCGTTCAACCTCGAGAAGAAACCACTCGACGATGTACGCGTCCGTCGCGCCATTGCGAGCGCCATCGACAAGAACTTTATCGTCAAGGCGCTGCATAACGGCTTCTCGACGGTGTCGGACGGCCCGATCGTGCGCAGCAGTCCGTTCTACACCGACGATCTGCACCGCTATCCGTTCGACCTCAAGCGTGCCGAAGCATTGCTCGACGAGGCCGGCCTCAAGCGCGGGGCGAACGGCGAGCGCCTGACGCTGACGATCGATTATCTGCCGGGCTCCGACGAGCAGCAGAAGAACGTGGCCGAGTATGTGCGCGCGCAGCTCAAGAAGCTGGGCATCACGGTGCAGGTGCGCGCCTCGGCGGACTTCGCCTCATGGGCCAAGCGCGTGGCCGCGCACGACTTCGACATGACGATGGACAGCGTCTTCAACTGGGGCGATCCGGTCATCGGCGTGGCGCGCACGTACATGTCCAGCAACATCAAGCCGATCATCTGGACCAACACGCAGTCGTACCGCAACCCGAAGGTCGACGAGGTGCTCGACACCGCCGCCAGCACGCTGGACGCCACGCGCCGCAAGGCCTACTACGCGACATTCCAGAAGCTCGTCACGGATGACCTGCCCATCGTCTATATCAACGAGATTCCGTACTACACGGTGGCGAACAAGAAGCTCGGCAATGTGCCCGCCTCGATCTGGGGTCCGGCCTCGCCGCTGGACGAGGTTTACTTCAAGTAGGGCGGGATCATGAACGCGTTGCTCAAGTTTGGCCGCAAGGGCTGCCATGCCGTGCTGCTCGTGCTCGCGGTGGTGGTGCTCAACTTCCTGCTCATCCGCATGGCGCCCGGTGACCCCGTCGAAACCATCGCCGGGACGATGGGCGGCATGAGCGATCAGCTGCGCGCGCAGCTGATCGCCGAGTACGGACTCGATCAGCCGTTGTGGAGGCAGCTCGCGGTCTACGTGGGCCGCATCGCGCACGGCGACCTCGGCATGTCGTACTTCTTCAACCTGCCGGTGACGGACCTGATTCTCGACCGCCTGCCGGCGACGCTGCTGCTCGTGGTGGCGTCGGTGGTCGTGGCCTTCGTCCTGGGCACGACACTCGGCGTGCTGGCCGCGCGCAAGCCCCACGGCCTGCTGTCGCAGGCGATCACGGTGCTGTCGATGATGGGGCATGCCGCGCCCGTGTTCTGGAGCGGCATGATGCTCGTGATCGTGTTCGCGTCGGTCTGGCCGATCCTGCCCGTCTCCGACATGCGCTCGATGGCCGCCGACAGCACGGGACTGGCGGGCGTGCTCGACGTGGCGTGGCATATGGTGTTGCCGACGGTCACGCTGAGCCTCGTCTATCTCGCGCAATACAGCCGTCTGTCGCGCGCGAGCGTGCTCGACGTGCTCGGTGCCGACTATATCCGCACCGCGCGCGCCAAGGGCGTTTCCGAGACCGCCGTGCTCTACGTGCATGCGCTGCGCAACGCGCTGCTCCCGGTGGTGACCGTGCTGGGCCTGCAGTTCGGCAACGTCATCGCGGGCGCCATCCTCGTGGAGACCGTCTTCAACTGGCCGGGCCTCGGGCGGCTTGCCTTCGATTCCATCCTGCGCCGCGACTATCCGACGGTGCTCGGCATCCTGCTCGGTTCGGCGGTGATGGTCGTACTGATGAACCAGGTCACCGATTTCGTGTACCGGCTGATCGATCCCAGGATCCGTACCGCATGAACCCCTCTCCGAATCTCTCGCCTAACCCCGTGGCCGCGCCGGCCATGTCCGCGGCGCCGGCGACAACCGGCGCGCCGCCCAAGGCGGCTTCGCCGCTCGGCGACGCCGCGCGCATGTTCGTACGCAGCCATGCCGCAGTGGCTGGCACGGTGCTATTGCTGATCATCGTGCTCGTCGCGATCTTCGGTCCGATGGTCGTCGATGCGGACCCCTTCGAGATGGTTGCCGCACCGCAGAGCCCCGTCGGCACGCCGGAGGCATGGCTCGGCACGGACCAGCTCGGGCGCGACGTGCTCGTAGGCCTGATCTTCGGGGGCCGCGCGAGCCTTGCGGTTGGCGCGGTTGCCGCGCTGCTGTCCGTGATGATCGGGCTCGGTGCCGGTGCGATGGCCGGCTACTACGGCGGCGTGGTCGATGAAGCGCTGACGCGCGTGATGGAGTTCTTCCAGGTGCTGCCCGCGTTGCTGTTCGCGATGGTGCTGGTCACGTTGTTCTCGCCGAGCCTGACGACGATCTCGGTGGCCATCGGCCTCACGACGTGGACGGCCACCGCGCGGCTGACGCGCGCCGAGTTCATGCGCTTTCGCGATCTGGACTTCGTGCGCGCGGAGCGTTCGATCGGCGCGGGCAACGCCCGCATCATCTGGCGCGTGATCCTCCCCAACGCGCTGCCGCCGCTCGTGGTGGCGGCCACGATGGCGATTGGCGCCGCGATCCTGTTCGAGGCGGGGCTGTCGTTCCTGGGGCTCAGCGATCCCAACCGCATGAGCTGGGGCCTGATGATCGGCTCCGCGCGCCCCTACCTGCTGAGTTGCTGGTGGGCCGTGGCCTTTCCGGGCCTGGCGATCTTCCTGACCGTTCTCGCCATCAGCCTGATCGGCGACGGCCTCAACGACGCCTTGAACCCCAAGCTGAGGGAACGCTGATCATGCGCGATACCACCGCACAACAGAAGGCAAAGGTGCTCGACGTGGAGGATCTGCGGCTCGAGTTCCGCACTTCGCGCGGCGCCGCCACCGTGCTCAACGGCGTGAGCTTCCATGTGAACGCGGGCGAGACGCTCTGCATCGTGGGCGAATCGGGCTGCGGCAAGAGCATGACGTCGCTGGCCGTGCTGGGCCTGATTCCGTCGCCGCCCGGACGCATTACGGGCGGCGCGATCCGTCTGGATGGCGAGGATTTGCTGCGCGCCACGCCCGCGCGAATGCGCGAGATCCGTGGCAACCGTATCGCCATGATTTTCCAGGAGCCCATGACCTCGCTGAATCCGGTCATGACCGTGGGCCGCCAGCTCGTGGAGACGCTGCGGCTGCATCTGGACCTGACGCGCGAAGCGGCGCGAGGCCGCGCGATCGACCTGCTGCGCGCGGTGGGGATTCCCGCGCCCGAGACGCGCATCGACGATTTCCCGCATCAGATGTCGGGCGGCATGAAGCAGCGCGTGATGATCGCCATGGCGCTCGCCTGCGAACCGAAGGTGCTGATCGCCGACGAGCCGACCACGGCGCTCGACGTGACCGTGCAGGCGCAGATCTTCGACCTGTTGCGCGAGCGGCAGGCGCGTGAAGGTACCGCGATCGTATTGATTACGCACGACATGGGCGCGGTGTCCGAGATGGCCGACCGCGTCGCCGTGATGTATGCAGGCCGCGTGGTGGAAGAGGGCACGACGAACGATGTGCTGCGGCAGCCCGCGCACCCTTACACGCGCGGCCTCATTGCCTGCCTTCCGGAGCTGGAAGGCGAGGCGCGGCGCACGCGCCCGCCGCTGCCGGAGATTCCCGGCATGGTGCCCTCGATCTGGGAACTGGGTGGCGGCTGCGCGTTCCGTTCGCGTTGCGCGCTCGCCAGCGCGCGCTGCGCGGCGGAAGTGCCGGCGCTCGCCACCGTCAGCGGCACGCAGCGCGCCGCATGCTGGGCGCTGACGGAACAGCCGGCGCGTGTCGCCGAGGAGGTCACGGTATGAAACTGCTCGAAGTCGATGATCTGAAGGTCCATTTCCGTGGCCGCGGGGGCAGCATGTTCAAGCCCGCACCCGTGATACGCGCCGTGGATGGCGTCTCGTTCTCCGTCGAGCGCGGCAAGACGCTCGCGCTCGTAGGCGAGTCGGGTTCCGGCAAGTCCACCACCGCGCTCGCGGTGGCCCGCCTCGCGCAGGCCACGGCAGGCACGGTCCGTCTTGGCGGGCGCGACCTGACGCTGATGTCCGGCGACACGCTGCGCCATGCGCGCCGCCGCGTCCAGATGGTGTTCCAGGATCCGTACTCCGCGCTCAATCCGCGCCAGCGCGCCGGCGATGCCGTGCGTGCGCCGCTCGATCTCATGGACGTGGGGGAGGCCTCGCAGCGCGATGCGCGCGTTGCCGAGCTGTTCGAGGCGGTCGGCCTGCGCCCCGAGCAGCGGCATCTGTTCCCGCATCAGTTCTCCGGCGGGCAGCGCCAGCGCATCAATATTGCCCGCGCGCTTGCGAGCGAGCCGGACCTCGTGATCTGCGACGAGCCCGTTTCCGCGCTCGATATCGCGGTGCGCGCGCAGACGCTGAACCTGCTGCGGCGCCTGCAACAGCAGCGCGGTATCTCGTATCTGTTCATCTCCCACGACATGTCCGTGGTCGAGTATCTGTGCGACGAGGTGGCGGTGCTGTACCTCGGGCAGATCGTGGAGCGCGCGCCGCGCGAAGCATTCTTCGCGCAGCCGCTGCATCCGTACAGCGTGGCGCTGAGCTCCGCGGTGCCGACCGTGCGCGGGGGCCGTGCCCGCGCGGCACAGCGTATCCGGCTCGAAGGCGATCCGCCGAGCCCGCTCAACCCGCCGCCGGGGTGCCGGTTTGCCACGCGTTGCCCGGTGGCCGAGGCACGTTGCCACACCGAGCCGCCCGCGCTGCGCGAAATCGCCGGCGGCCGCGCGGTGCGCTGCCATCTGGTGACCACGCGCGACGGTGCGTCCGTCGCACCGCTGCCGATGCCTGTCATCTGAACCCGTTTATTGTCCACGCCTCATGTCCACGCCCACCACGCCTTCGACCACGGTCTTCGTTGCCCGCAAGATCCTCACCATGAACGCCAACCAGCCCACGGCCACACACGTCGCCGTGCGCGACGGCCGCATCCTCGCGGTCGGCGATGCCGCCGCCATGGCGGCATGGGGACCCTGCGACCTGGACACGCGCTTTGCGGACAAGGTGCTGATGCCCGGCCTCGTCGAAGGCCATTCGCATGCGATGGAAGGCGGCCTCTGGCAGTTCCCGTATGTCGGCTTCCATGACCGGCGCAGCCCCGATGGCAAGCTCTGGAAAGGGCTCGACAGCTTCGACGCCGTGGTGGCGCGGCTGGTGGAGGCCGATGCCGAGATGACGCGGCAGGGCGTGTCCATCGAGACGCCGCTGCTGGCGTGGGGCTTCGACCCGATCTTTTTCGGCGAGTCTCGCATCACGGTCAACGAGCTCGATCGCGTGTCGATGACGCGCCCGATCGTGATCACGCATGCGAGCATGCACCTGATGAACGTCAATACGGCGACGCTGCAGGCGGCCGAGATCGATCGCCATACGGACATCGAAGGTATCGCGCGCTTCGCCGATGGCGAGCCCAACGGCGAACTTCAGGAGTTCGCGGCGATGTTCCCCGTCAACCGGCTGATCGGCAATCTGTTCCGCAAGGTCGGCATGTCGGAACTCGGCCTGCGGATGTTCGCGCAGTCGGCGTTGCTGGCGGGCGTGACCACCGCGACGGATCTCGTCAACGAACTCGCCGACGAGAGCATCGAGACGATGCAGCGCGTGTGTGGCGACGAAGCGTATCCGCTGCGCCTCGTGCCGGCATTCCGCCCCAGCGAATCGGTGTTCGGGGAGTCGGGCGTGGCGCGCGTTCGCACGGCCATCGCCGCGAATCATGACAAGCTTCACGCAGGCATGGTCAAGCTCGTGATCGACGGGTCGATTCAGGGCTTTACCGCGCGCGTACGCTGGCCGGGCTATTTCAACGGCGCGCCGAATGGCATCTGGGTACTGTCGCCGCAGACGGTCCACGATGCCGTGATGGCCTTCCACGAGGCCGGGTTCCAGCTGCATATCCACACGAACGGTGACGAAGCCACCGACGTGGCCCTCGACGCCGTGGAGGCCGCGCTGACCGCGCATCCGCGTCCCGACCATCGCCACACGCTGCAGCACTGCCAGATGGCCGACGAAGCGCAGTTCCAGCGCATGGCGCGGCTCGGTATGTGCGTCAACCTGTTCGCGAACCATATCTTCTACTGGGGCGACGCGCACCTGAACCTCACGATGGGGCCGGACCGCGCGCATCGCATGGATGCATGCGGCACCGCCGCGCGTGTCGGCGTGCCGTTCGCGATCCATTCGGACGCGCCGATCACGCCGCTGGGCCCGCTATTCACGGCGTGGTGCGCGGTCAATCGCCGTACGTCCTCCGGAGTCGTGCTCGGCGAGTCCGAACGCATCACGGTGCCGCAGGCGCTGCATGCGATCACGATGGGCGCGGCCTTCACGCTGAAGCTCGATCACGAGATCGGCTCGATCGCCGTGCGCAAGCGCGCGGACTTCTGCGTGCTCGAGGCCGATCCGCTCGACGTGCCGGCCAGCGAACTCAAGGATATCGAGGTCTGGGGTACCGTCGTGGGCGGCCGTGTGTTTGCGGCGCCGCGCGCATGACCACCGCCGTGCGCCTCGCGCGCGGCCGCGCGCGCATTCCGCTGACGGTCATCGGCGGGTTCCTCGGCGCGGGCAAGACCACGCTGCTCAACCGCATGCTCGCGCAGATGGACGGCGTGCGCATGGCACTGCTCGTCAACGACTTCGGCGCCGTCAATATCGACGCCGCGCTCGTGCAGAGCCGTTCCGCCGACACGATCAGCCTGACCAATGGCTGCGTCTGCTGCCAGATCGGCGACGCGCTCGTCGATACGCTGGCCGCGCTGATCGAGGCGCCGCAGCCGCCCGAGTGGATCGTGATCGAGGCCAGCGGCGTGTCCGATCCCTGGCGGCTCGCGCAGGCCGGGCTGGTGGACCCCGCGCTTACGCTCGACGGCGTGGTCGTGATGGCGGATGCGCACGCGATCCGGTCGCATGCCGAGGACCCGCGCATGACCGATGTCGTCACGGGGCAACTCGCCGCGGCCGACGTCGTCGTGCTCAACAAGATGGACGGCCGCCAGCCCGATCCGGAGCTCGATGCCTGGATTGCCGGGCACGCCGGCAAGGCGCCGATCTTCCACGCGACGAACGCCGAGGTACCGCTGACGCTCCTGACGGGCATCGCGTCGGCGTCGATGGGCAACCCCTGCGCGCGGCATGGCGCTGGCTGCGCGTGCGACGCACCGGATCACGGCGGGCTGTTCGAGAGTATGCAGCTCGACGTGGCCGATGCGGTCTTCGATGCCGACGCCGTGCGTGCGTTGCTGCGGAACATGCCCGGCGGCGTGCTACGCCTCAAGGGCCTCGTACAGACCAATGATCTTGGCCGCTGCGAGGTCCAGTTCGCGGGCAAGCACGGCAGCGTGCGCCGGCGCGCCGGACCGCCGCCGGCCGATACGCGCGATACGCGCGATACACGCGTTGCACAGGACGCCCTTATCGCCATCGGCCTGCGTGGCACCTTGCCGCGGCACGCGCTTGCGGCGGCGTGGCAAGCGTGCCGCGTCGATGTCATCGGCGCTGGCCCGAACGATCGTCATGCACTGGCCCTACCTGAGATGGCGGCCGCGGGCGTACCTTGACGAACATCATCCACCGAGTTTACTGATTCCGCACCATGTCCCAATCCGTCACTGTCGAAGTCCTGCAAGCCTTCTCCGATGCGTGGAACCGCCACGATATCGACGCGCTCATGACGTTCATGACCGACGACTGCGTTTTCGAAACCGTTGCCGGCGACGAAGCGTTCGGCACGCGCCACGTGGGCCACGATGCCGTGCGCGCGGCGTTCGCCGCGGCATGGCTGAATTTTCCCGATGCGCAGTGGAACAACGGCCGCCATCTCGTGGCCGGCGACCGCGGCGTGTCCGAGTGGACGTTCTTCGGTACCGATCGCGAAGGGCGTGTCCTGGAAGCCGATGGCGTGGACATGTTCACGTTCCGCGACGGCAAGATCCACGTCAAGTGCGTCTATCGCAAGCAACGCCCGTTGCGTGCCGCCTGACCGCCGGAGCGCACCATGACGATCATCCAGCTTGACGGGCACACGCTCGACGATATCGAGTCAGGCCGCGGGGCACCCCGCACACCGGCTCCCGCGCGCAAGCCGAGCCAGCCGTACGATCCGCGCTACGACCCGCTCGTGTCGCCGGGCGTGGGGCAGGATCGCGCGTACGCGCCCACGTACTGGGTCGCTTCGGCGGGCGAGGCCCCGCCCGACGACGGTCCCGTGTCGCACGACTTCGATGCGGACGTGGTCGTCATCGGCTCGGGCTTCACGGGTCTGGCGACGGCGCTGTTCCTCGCGCGCGAGCACGGCATCAAGGCGACCGTGCTGGAGGCGAATCAGGCCGCCTGGGGCTGTACGAGTCGCAATGGCGGGCAGGGACAGAACGCGAGCGGCCGGCTGTATCGCTCGCAGTGGATCCAGCGCTGGGGCATCGATACCGCGAAGCGGCTCGATGCGGAGATCCGCAACGGATTCGAGACGTTCCGCGGCCTCGTCGCGCAGGTCGATTGCGACGCGCAGGACGGCGGCCATCTCTATACCGCGCATCGTCCAAAGAAGCTGGCTTTCCTCGAGAACGAGGGGCGCGTGATGCGCGAGGTGTTCGGGTACGACACGCGCATGCTGTCGCAGGCGGAACTGCGCGAGCGCTACTGCGACGACCGCGATGCGTGCGGCGCGCTGCTCGAACCCGATGGCGTCGGCGTGCATCCGCTCAAGCTCGCCTACGGCTATCTGCGGATGGCGCGCGCGCTCGGTGCGCGCGTGCATCCGGCGAGCCCGGTCGTCGGCTGGGAGTCGCGCAACGGCAGCCACTATCTGCGCACGCCAGGCGGCACGGTCCGCGCGCGCGCCGTGGCGATCGCCACCGGTGCTTACACCGCGCCCGGCCTGACGCCGCTGCTGCGCGGCCGTTGCTTCCCGGTGCTGTCGAACTCGATCGTCACGCGGCCGCTGACCGACGCCGAGATCGAAGCGACGGGATTCCGGTCGACGACCTTCATCACCGATACGCGCACGCTGCGCTTCTACTACCGCCTGCTGCCCGACCGGCGCCTGCAGATCGGCAGCCGCAGCGCGATTACCGGCGCCGACGCGCCGGCGGAGAAGCACTACCAGCTGCTGGTGGATGCCATCGCGCGCAAGTTTCCGCCACTGCGCGGCATCCAGATCGACTACTCGTGGTGGGGCTGGGTGGACGTCAGCCACGACATGATGCCCCGCATCGTGCAGCCGGATCCGTCGCAATCGGTGTTCTACGCGTTGGGCTATGGCGGCAACGGTGTCTCGTTTTCCGCCCACGCGGGGCGCCGTATGGCCGACCGCATCGCCGGCCGCGCGGACAGCGCGTTCACGCTGCCGATCTACGATTCCCCGCTGCCCCTGCACTGGGCCACGCCATTCCGGCGGCTCGGTCAGGCCATGCTGTACCGGTGGTACTACCTGCGCGACGAGATCCTTTGAGACGTCGTCATGCCAGTTGCGGCGGCCGCACGGTCATTGCCTGGGCGAGCGCCGCGACGAATGCATCGGCGGCATCCTTGTCCAGCGCGGCCGTCGTCACGCGGAAGCCGGGCGCGGCCTCGAGCGTGAAGTCGGCGCCGGTGCGAATGCGCCAGCCGCTGCTGATGAGGCTTTGCGCGACAAGCGCTTCGTTCTCGCAAGGCACCCAGATATTGAAGCCCGCGGTGCCGACCGTTTCGATGCCGATGCCGCGCAGCGCCTTCTGCATATACGCATACCGCTCGCGATACACGGGGCCCGCCTCGCGCACGAGCGATAGCACCGCCGGTTGCTGCAGGAGGCCGCCCACGAGCCGCTGCAGCAGCGAACTGACCCATCCCATCGCATAAGCCTGCGCGCGCGCGATGCGCGCGACCGTCAGCGCATCGCCGGCCGCGACGGCCACACGCATGTCGGGCCCCAGAAACTTGGAGACCGAACGCGTCACGAGCCAATGCTCGGCGTTCGCCGAGACGAAGTTACGGTAGGGCGCGAGTTCGAGCAGGCTCGAGTGGTCGTCGTCGAGGAACAGGGTCTGCCTGGCCTTCGCGACGATGGGCGCCAATTGCTTCGCGCGCTCGGCGGAGGTACAGATGCCGGTCGGATTCTGCGCGCGCGTGCTCAGGACCACGGCCTTGCAGCCGGCCTGGATCGCGGCCTGCAACGCTTCGGGCCGCACGCCCTGCGCATCCATGGCCATCGGCACCGGCTTGAGGCCGATGGACCGCACCAGCCCGATGGTCGTGGCATAGGCGGGATCTTCGAGCGCCACCGCATCGCCGGGTGACAGGCAGTTCCGAAGTACCGTGTCCAGCACGGCCATCGTCCCGCTACCGACGAACAGCGAGTCCGCGGGCACGCCATCGCCGCCGAACGATTCGCGCGCCCATTCCATCAACGGCACCGCCTCGTCCGCCTCGCCATAGAGCAGCGGATCGGTCGAGACCTTCTGCAACTGCGCGCGCACCATCAGCGCGCTGGGCAGCAATGTGCGATCCGGGTTGCCGCCATTGGCCGCGATCACCCCGTCGTACGACGGCGTCCACCCCGTTGCCGCGTGCGGCGCCACCGGGCCGCCGACCACCGAGCCGTTGCGCCCGGAACTGAAGATCAGCCCCGCGTTCTGGAGCATGCGGTATGCCGCGGCCACGGTGTTCTTGTTGACCTGCCACAGCTCGGCAGCCTCGCGCACGGTCGGCAAGGCATCGCCCGCGCGCAGCTCGCCGCGAACGATCCGGTCTTCCAGGCTGCTGAAAATCTCTGCCGCTTTCATCGTGAGTGGTTTGTCCCGTCAGGGACATCCAAAAAAATCATACGAAAAATTATAGCGTCTGGGACAAAACTGCACTGTCGTTGTGCACTTTCGCCGCGCCAGGACGGGACATAGGGAAATCCCTAGGCTTGCGTTTCCTCCATACCGGTTTATTGTACTAGGACAAAATAACGTGTACAAACCGTCGAGCCATCTTTTCCACTGCAAGGGGAACACCTTGAAACCCACAGACGACACCGGTATCGCCGCGTTATACGCATTCGAAGCCGAGGCGGCGCGCCACCGGCGCATGCTGACCACGCTGTTCTGCGCGTTCGCGCTCTACTACTTCGGCCTCCTGATCATGGCCGCGTACTTCCAGCCGCTGTGCGCCATCCGCGTCATCGGCCGCGTCAACGTGGGCATGCTGCTCGCGGTCTCGCAGTATCTGTTCGGCGGCATCGTCGCGTGGATCTATGTCGTGCGCATGCGGGCCACCGACGACGTCATGCATTCCCTTCCCCTCTGAGGCGACGAACGTGAAATCCCCCCTGAAACATCCACGCGCGATGTCGCGTCCGCTGGCGCTGTGCGCCGCCGCACTGGCCATTTTCGCGCCCGCCGCCCAAGCCGCGGGCGCGGGCGTGGTCGCCCCGCAGTATCGCTGGCTCGCCTTTGCCGTCTTCGCGGCGATGATCTCTCTGACATTGCTGGTCACCTACATTTCCGCGCGGCGCGGCCAGTCCGCGGCGGAGTTCTACACGGCCGGCGGCGGCATCAGCGGAATGAAGAACGGATTCGCGATCGCCGGCGACTATCTGTCCGCGGCCGCATTCCTCGGCGTGTCCGGCCTGATCGCCATCTACGGGTTCGACGGCATTCTCTACCTCACCGGCTTCTTTATCGCGTTCATACCGATCCTGCTGCTCGTCGCGGAGCCGTGCCGAAACCTCGGCCGCTACACCTTCGGCGACGTGCTGGCCTCCCGCAACGGCTTTCGCGCCTCGAAGCTGGTGGCCGCGCTGTCCAGCGTGATCGTGTCCATCTTCTACCTGATTCCGCAGATCGTCGGCGGCGCGGTGCTTGTGCGCGCGCTCATCGGCATCGACTACGAGGTCTCCGTCATTGCCACCGGTTCGCTGATGATGGTCTACGTGGTGTTCGGCGGCATGCGGGCCACCACATGGGTGCAGATCATCAAGGCCGTGCTGCTGATCACGACATGCTTCGTGCTCGTGGTGCTGTCGTGGTCGCCGTTCGGCTTTTCGGTGAATGCATTGTTCGATGGCCTCGCGCACAGCCCCGACATGCAGGCGCACGTCGCGAGGCTCGCCGGTGCGGGCATGGACGTGCAGCGCTTCTTCGAACCTGGCCTCTTCCTCAAGAACCCCGTCGAGCAGATCTCGCTCGGCCTCGCGCTGATTCTCGGCACGGCCGGCATGCCCCATATCCTGATGCGTTTCTTCACGGTGCCGGATGCCCGCGCGGCGCGTTCGTCCGTGCTCTGGGGCATGCTGCTGATCGGCGGATGCCATCTGCTGATCATCGCCATCGGCTTTGCCGCGGCCTTTCACGTCGGCGCCGAGCAGATCACCGCGCTCGACAAGGGGGGCAACCTCGCCGCGCCGCTGCTCGCGCAGATGATCGCGGGCGGCGCCAATACGGCCATCGGCAGTCTGGCCATGGCCGTCGTGGCGGCGGTGGCGTTCGCGACGATCGTCGCGGTGGTGGCCGGTCTGACGCTCGCGGCATCGTCCGCGCTGGCGCACGACGTGTATGTCGGCGCCATCAAGGGCGGCACCGCCACGCCGCGCGAGCAACTGATCGCGGCCAAGTCCGCCGCGGTCGGCGTGGGCGTGCTCAGCATCTGCATCGGGCTGCTGGCCAAGGGCCAGAACGTCGCGCAGCTCGTCGGCCTCGCACTGGCCGTGGCCGCTTCGGCCAACCTGCCGGCACTGCTCCTGACGTTGTACTGGAAACGCTGCAACACCACGGGCGTCGTCTGCGGCGTGCTGGGCGGCACGGTCTGCGCGATCGGGCTCGTGCTCGTTTCGCCGATCATGCAGTACCCGAGTTTCCTTGGCCTGTCGGAGCCGTTGTTCGGCTTCCGCAATCCTGGCCTCGTCTCGATTCCGGTCGGCTTCCTGCTCGTGATCGTCGGCAGCCTCGTCAGCGCCAAACGCACCGATGCGCAGTTGTGGCAGCAGTTGCGTCTGCGGCGCTATACCGGGCGCGGGCGTGCGGAGGCGACGTCGCATTGATGTACCCGAACTGAAAAAAGGGCCGCCTTGCGAGCGGCCCTTCTTGTTTGCGCCGGGCAATAATCAGGCCGTTGCCGATGCGTCCTTGCTCGCGTCGCTGGCGACCTTGTCCTGATAGGCCTTCGCGGTGGCGAGCCGCTGCGCCGTGATCGGTGCCGCGCGTTGCGTGACCGTTTCCAGGATGGGTGCCGGCGCCGTCTTCGGCGAACCGGCATTGAACGGCGGCTTCGGGTCGTAGTTCATGTACAGCTGCAGCTCCTGCGCCACGGTCTCGCCGCGCAGCAGCGACACCATGATCAGCGACCCGTCGATGCCGGATGTCACGCCGCCCGCGCTCACATACTTGCCGTCGATGACGACGCGGTCGTCGCTGGGAATCGCGCCAAAGAACGGCAGCGTTGCCATCGCGGTCCAGTGCGTGGTCGCGCGCTTGCCTTGCAGCAGGCCCGCCGCGCCGCAAAGCAGCGCGCCGGTGCAGACGGAGTACACATAGCGCGCGCCGGCGGCCTGGCGGCGGATAAAGCCGATCACCGCCTCGTCGGCCATCAGCGCTTCCTGGCCATGGCCGCCGGGCACGAGCAGCACGTCCAGCTGCGGGGCCTCGTCGAAGGTCGTGTCGGCCACCAGCTGCATGCCGGCCATATCGCGCACGGGTTGCTTGTCCTTCCAGATGGTGAAGAAGGTCGAGCTGGGCACGCGCGCGAGCGCCTCGAACGGGCCGGTAAAGTCGCACTGGTCCATCTTCGGGAAGATGAGGCCGCCGATCTTCAGGGGAATGTCGGTGGGAATTGGGGTCATGGTGCCTCCTGTAAGCAGAAATCGGTAACGTCCTAGTTCAAACAATGTTTGAACTAGGACAATCGCACGATAGGACGATCCCGGACCCCTGTCAACCACCTACGCCACGGCCAGCCGCACCGCCGTGCCCGCCGCGACGCCGGCCACCACGTCGCCGATCATGTCGGCGGTCGCCGCGGACAGCGTCCAGCCCAGATGCCCGTGGCCGGTGTTGTAGAACACGTTCGCGGCGCGCCCGCGTCCCACACGCGGCATCATGTCCGGCATCATCGGCCGCAGTCCGGCCCACGGCACCACGCTGCGCGTGCTCACGCCGGGGAAGCACTGATGGACCCAATCGACGAGCGGACGGATGCGATCCGCGCGGATATCGCGGTTGATGCCGTTGAATTCGGCCGTGCCCGCCACGCGAAACCGGTCGGTGCCCAGCCGGCTGGTCACGAGCTTGGTCTCGTCGTCGAGCAGGCTGACGGTCGGCGCAGCGGACTGGCTCGCGGCATCGTTGAGATTGACCGTGATGGAATACCCCTTCACCGGATAGATGTTCACGCGATCGCCGAGCTGGCGCGCAAAGTCGCGGCTGGCCACGCCCGCGCAGACCACCACCGCGTCGAACTCGCGCGTGGCGGGCAGACCGTCGCACACGGACGTGACGCGGGCCGATGTCCCATCGGTGTTCACCGCCGTTACCTGCTGGTCATAGAGCGTGGTCACGCCATGCCGCGCCGCCGCGGCGGCAATCCCCGTCGTGAACTTGTGGATATCGCCAGTGGAATCGCTTTCTGTGTAATAGCCGCCGTAATACGTGCCGGCCAGCGTCGGCTCGATCGCGCGCATTTCCTCGGGCGTCACGGCGCGGCGCTCGAGCCCGCCCTCCGCCAGCGTCGCCGACACGCGTCCCGCATGGTCGAAGCCAGCCTTGTTGCGGTAAATATGCAGGATGCCGCGGCGCTTCAGGTCGAAGTCGATGTTTTCGGCTTCTGCCCACGCAAACAGATGGGCGCGCGCGGCGATGGCCAGCCGGGCCGTCTCCACGGTGTTCGCGCGGTAGCGGGGCATCGATGCGATGAACTCGGCAAACCAGCTCAGCTTGTGCCACGACGGGCGCGGATTCACGAGCAGCGGCGCGTCGTTGCGCAGCATCCATTTGAGGCCCTTGAACAGCGTGGACCAGTGCGTCCAGGTTTCCGCGTTGGACGCCGATAGCTGCCCGCCGTTGGCGAACGATGTCTCCATCGCCGCATAGCGGTGACGTTCGAACATCGTGACGGAGAGGCCGCGCCGGGCGAGGGCGTAAGCGGTTGTGGCGCCGGTAATGCCGCCGCCAATCACTGCGATGGTTTTCATGGAAAGGTCTTCCGGACGTCAGGGAAATGGCAGTCCGTGCGCAGGATTGCGCAATGCGGACGCCCCCTCTGTCCTTGACCTGAGAGATTCGCGGATGCGCCGCCTCCCAACGGCCGCCCAACAGGGCAGGGCGGGGCGGGGCGCATCGCTTGCTCCTTCGGTACCGCCGGCGGACGTACGCGCCGTGGTTCTTCAGAGTGCAATGGTGACACCGGTCCGTGGTACCTGAGAGATTCCGGGGCGGTTGCTCCTTCGGCGCCGCGCCCTCGCTGCTGCGTGGGGGCGCGGACTCTCCCGATGTCGCGGGCTACTATGCCTATCAACCCGTCAGGCTGTCAAGCACCGCCGTTGCCGGCGTGCCCCTCAGGCGGCGGCCGTCAGCAACACCGGCACGGACTTCGACGTCGGCGTGCCGCAACCGTCGCCGGTGCTCTCCAGCGGCACCAGCGGGTTGGTCTCCGGATAGTAGGTGCCGATGCAGCCGGCCGGGATGTCGTAGGGCACGAGGCGGAAATCCTGGACATGCC
The DNA here is from genome assembly GCF_008693385.1 of Cupriavidus pauculus. NCBI lineage: Bacteria > Pseudomonadati > Pseudomonadota > Betaproteobacteria > Burkholderiales > Burkholderiaceae > Cupriavidus > Cupriavidus pauculus. The sequence continues at coordinate 1,468,202 of NZ_CP044067.1, read as the reverse complement.
GCGTCACGCCGTCTGCCCACACGCTCGTGATATCGACGTGCTGCCCCGCCTTGAAGCCCAGGCGATCCATATCGGACGGGTTGATGAACACGACGCGGCGCAGGCCGAACACGCCGCGATAACGGTCGTTCAGGCCATAGATCGTCGTGTTGTACTGGTCGTGCGAGCGCGTGGTCATCATCACGAGCAGCTTGTCCCCGTGCTCGGCCCGCGCCTGGCGGATCGGCGTGTCCTTGACGATCGGATGCACGAGGAACTCGGCCTTGCCCGACGGCGTATCCCAGATGCGGTCCCGTGCCGGCGGCGTCAGATGAAAGCCGCCCGGCACGGCGATGCGCGCGTTGTAGTCCTCGAAACCTGGCAGCACCTTCTCGATGGCATTGCGAATGCGCGCGTAGTCCTGTGCGTACCAGAGCCAGTCGATCTTGCGATTGCCGAGCGTCGCGGCGGCCATGTTGGCGATGATCGCGGTCTCCGACATCAGGTCCGGGGACGCGGGCTTGTTCATGCCGTACGACACGTGCACCATGCAGACCGAGTCTTCCACGGTGACGCCCTGCGGCACGCCATTCTGCATATCGATCTCCGTGCGGCCCAGCGTGGGCAGGATCAGCGCGTCGCGGCCGTGGATCAGGTGGCTGCGATTGAGCTTGGTCGCGATATGCACGGTCAGGTCGCACTGGCGCAGCGCCTGCTGCGTGCGCGGCGTGTCCGGCGTGGCCGCCGCAAAGTTGCCGCCCAGGCCGACAAAGACCTTCACCTTGCCTTCGAGCATCGCCGAGATCGTGTTGACCACGTCATAGCCGTGCTTGCGCGGCGGCTCGAAGTTGAACGCCTTCTCCAGCCGATCGAGAAACGCCTCGGTCGGTTGCTCCTCGATGCCGACCGTGCGGTTGCCCTGCACGTTCGAGTGGCCGCGCACCGGCAGCAGGCCCGCACCCGGGCGGCCGATATTGCCGCGCATCATCATCAGGTTCGTGAGGATCTGGATCGTCGGCACCGAGTTCTTGTGCTGCGTCAGGCCCATGCCCCAGCAGGCAATCACGTTCTTGCCGCGCGCATAGACGCCGGTCAGCGCGTCGATTTCCGCGAACGTCGTGCCCGACTGCTCGACGATGTCGGCCCAGTTCTCGGCGCGCAGGTCGGCGACGAACGCATCGTAGCCATGCGTATGACGGCGCACGAAGTCCTCGTCGATCAGCGATGGCTCGCCGCGTTCGCGCGCCGCATCGTCCATTTCGATCAGGCGCTTGGCCATGCCCTTGATCAGCGCGAAATCGCCGCCGAGCTGCGGCTGCACGAACATCGACGCGATCTTCGTGCTGCTGCCCGTGATCATCTCCGAAGCATGCTGCGGGCTCGTAAAGCGTTCCATGCCGCGCTCGCGCAGCGGGTTGATCGACACAATCATCGTGCCGCGGCGCGCGCATTCGCGTAGTTCGCCGAGCATGCGCGGATGGTTGGTCGCCGCGTTATGGCCAAAGATCAGGATCGTGTCCGCATGTTCGAAGTCGTCGAGCACCACGGTCGCCTTGCCTACACCGACGGTCACGGGCATGCCGCGGCTCGTGGCCTCGTGGCACATATTCGAGCAGTCGGGAAAATTGTTGGTGCCGTAGGCACGCACGAACAACTGGTACAGGAACGCGGCTTCGTTGCTTGCGCGACCGGACGTATAGAACGCCGCCGCGTCCGGCGTGTCGAGCGCGCGCAGATGGCGCGCGATCAGGGCGAACGCTTCGTCCCAGTCGATCGCGACGTAGCGGTCCGCCAAGGCGTCGTAGACCATCGGATGCGTCAGGCGGCCGTGCTGCTCCAGTTCGTAATCGGTCTGCGTGAGCAGCGACGTGACGGAATGTTCCGCGAAGAACTCGGGCGTGACGCGCTTGCTGGTGGCTTCCGCCGCCACCGCCTTCACGCCGTTCTCGCAGAACTCGAAGGTCGAGCCATGTTCGCGATCGGGCCATGCGCAGCCGGGACAGTCGAAGCCGTCTGGCTGGTTCTGCCGGAACAACGTCACGTACTTGCCGCCGGCCACCTTCTCTTTCACGAGATTGATGGCCACGTACTTGAGAGCGCCCCATCCGGCTGCGGGGTGGGTGTAGGGGGCGATGTAACCGTCTTCGGGGGTCGGCTTGCTGCTCATGACTTTGTTTCCTTCAGGTCTTCAGGGGGCGTGAATCGCAGTGGTTCCAAGATTAGGTCTTGCGTCGCGATGCAAACGGATACAACCCATTCGACGATCCGGGGGCACAGTGCCGGCGCAAGCTGTATTGCATGACGTGGCGATGGACTGTGTCCCTCGGCGTAGCGCATTCGCACTACAGTGCATGCGGACGATGCTTGTATCTCGTCGCTTGTTCCTCATATAAGAGAAGAGCAAGTCGTTTTTCACCTCGGCGCATTGGCTGCACTGGTGCCCGGAGTCCCGCCGGGGTGAGGCGTTTCGGCGGTTGCTGCACGCAGCGGCTCCGGGCACTTTTTTTACGGATCAATGCAGGCCTTGCGAGCGATCGGAAGTCGCCATCGATGCGGTGGCAAGCTGGCCGAGCGTCTGCATCGCGCGATCGGTTTCGCTCGTCCATTCCCCGCTGAAGTTCAGCCGCAGGAAATTGGCGAACCGATGGTCGCTGCTGAACAGGCGGCCCGGCGCGATGGAGATGCCGCACGCGAGCGCGCTGCGGTACAGGGCCAGCGTGTCGATGCCCTGCGGCAGTTCGATCCACATCAGGTATCCGCCCTCCGGTGCATGCGCGCGCGTTCCCGCGGGGAAGCAGCGACGGATCGCCGCCATCGCGATGCTGGCGTTCTGGACGATGCGCCGGCGCAACCGGCGAAGGTGATGGTCGTATCCGTCGTGCTGCAGATACTCGGCAATCGCGAGCTGCACGCTCGGCGGCGTCGTGATCGCGCTCAGGAACTTGAGCTTCTCCACCTGCTGGCGGAAGCGGCCCGGCAATGCCCAGCCGATGCGGTGGCGATGCGTGAGGCAACGCGAGAACGAGCCGCAATGCAGGACCAGTCCGCGCGTGTCGTACGTCTTCAGTGACGTGGGATGGTGCGCGCCGACGTGCAGTTCGCTGTATTCGTCGTTCTCGACGATGGGAATGTCCCTGCCCGTCAGCAACTCGACGATCTCGCGCTTCTTGTCTTCGGGCATCTGGCGGCCCACGGGATTCGGGAAGTTGGCGGTGATCACGCAGGCGGCCACGGTCTGCGTATCGATGGCCTCGCGCAGCAGGGCCATGTCGATGCTGCCCGACGCATCGCTCGGAATCTCGATCGCGCGCATGCCCAGGTGGGTAATGGTCTCGAGCATGCCGTAATAGCAGGGCGACTCGACGACCACCGCATCGCCGGGACGCGCCACCGACTGCAGGCACAGGCGCACGGCTTCCGTCGCGCCGCATGTCACGATGAACTCGTTGGGATCCGCCGGCTGGCCGCGCTCGACGTAACGGCGCGCGAGCTGGCGGATCAGTGCCGGATGCCCGGGCGGCAGTCCGTCGAGCATCGCGCTGTCGCCGCAGCGCCGCGCCTGCACACCCACGTATTGCGCGATGCGTTGCGAAGGCAGCAGCGCGGTATCGGGATACGGGGAGCCGAGCGGCATCGCGTTGTCCTGCTGGATCGCGCGCAGCGTGCCGAGTACGAGCGAGGTGACGTCGATGTCGTCATCGATCGCGGGCGCCGATCGTGCGGCCGTGTCATGCATCGCGATCAGGCGCTCGGTCGATACCGGCGACGACGTTGCCGAGAAATCCAAACGCGGCCGCACGAAGAATCCCGACTGCGGCCGGCTTTCGATCACGCCGCGGCTTTCGAGCAGCAGATACGCGCGCACCACGGTGTTGATGCTGATGCGATGCTGCTGGCTTGCCTGCCGCACCGATGGAATGCGCTCGCCGGCGCGGAAGATGCCCTGATCGATCGACCGCTCGATGGCATCGGCAATACGGTGATAGAGCATCGACGAGATATCGGCACCAGCCTGGCTGGGCATGACGTCGTGGACGGGTTCGAGCGTGGTCGCGATCATCGGGGGACTCCGGGTGGCCGCATGCGGCGTTGGCACATGGCGACACAGTAAGGAGCCGAGCCCGACAAATTCCGCTCAGAACAATGACAGATCCGTCATTAACATTGACTTATTGAGCAGACAAAAGCGCAAAGCGCCCGATACCGGGCGCTTTTTCGTGAAAGGGCTTAGGCGAATTCGAAACCGCTAGTACCTTGGTCTCACCGACGCCTTACCTTCGTCCACGACGTCGTTCCCGTTCTATCTCCGCAGCAGCTTCAGCAGCGCGCGCGCACCGTCGGCCGACGATCCCGGATTCTGGCCCGTGACCAGCAGTCCATCGGTCAGTACATGGGAGACCCAGTCCGGTCCGCTCGAATATTTGCCGCCGTTGGCCTTCAGCGCATCCTCAACGAGGAACGGCACCACGTTCGTCAGTTGCACCGCCTCTTCCTCGCTGTTGGAGAAGCCTGTGACCGACTTGCCGTTCACCAGTGGCTTGCCGTCGGGACCCTTCACATAGCGCAGCGCGCCTGGCGCGTGACAGACGAGCGCCAGCGGAATCTTTGCCGCGTAGGTGCGCTCGAGCAGGCCGATCGAATCCTGATCGTTGACGAGGTCCCACATCGGCCCGTGTCCGCCCGGATAGAACACTGCGTCGAACCTGTCGTTCGCGACGTCCTTGAGCTTGTGCGTCTGCGCGAGCTGCGCGCGTGCCTCGCTGTCGGCCTCGAAGCGCCGCGTGTCGTCGGTCTGGAACCCCGGTTCATTGCTTTTTGGGTCGAGCGGCGGCTGGCCACCCTTCGGCGAAGCAAGGACGATCTCCGCGCCGGCTTCCTTGAATACGTAGAAGGGCGCGGCCAGTTCCTCGAGCCAGAAGCCCGTCTTCTTGCCCGTATTGCCAAGCGTGTCATGCGAGGTCAGCACTATCAGGACTTTCATCTCGTCACCTCATATCGGTATGGTTCGCCGCAGTCCGGGGGGAAGGGCTCAATCGTTGTAGGCGACCCTGCGGATATGTCCATCAACATTACATTTAGGTCAGAAACGGCACGGTCATGGAGCCCGCCCATAAAATGTTCGCGTCGCAACGCTTTCGAACGGAGACGCTCCATGAAATGTCCGGTCTGCCCCGATGCCGTGCTCACGATGACGGATCGCCAGGGCATTGAAATCGATTACTGCCCGCAATGCCGCGGTGTCTGGCTCGATCGCGGGGAACTGGACAAGCTGGTCGAACGCGCGACCGACGGGAGGGCGCCGCGCGCGGCCCGCGAGCGTCACGAGTCGTCGGACTATCGTTATCCGCAACAGGGCTCGCGCGACCATGACTACGGCCATGGTGGCCATGGCAAGCGCCGCAAATCCTGGCTCGAAGAGATTTTCGATTAAGCTACCGGCTTTCCGCATTGTTCTCACCAATTTCCCCGACCCCTTGCGCCGCGTCTTTCTGATCTTCCTGCTGCTCGTCCTGCCGTTCCAGTTCGCCTGGTCTGCGGCGGTACCGTATTGCCAGCATGAACAGCAGCCCGCGCGGTCGTGGCATCTGGGGCATCACGAACACGAGCACGAAGCCAAGAAGAAGCAGGACGCGAAGGCGCTCGTCGACGCCGACTGCGACTATTGCCACGTGGCGTCGACACCGCTTGCGTCCATCGCCCCGTCGGGCGTGACGCTTCACGAACGGGTGCCGACGTCGATGCCGTCGATCGACCGCAAGATCCGCTCGCATGTGCCCGAGGCACCCGAACGTCCCAACTGGTCCCGTCTCGCCTGACCCGGCGAGACGTCTCCTGTCTATCTGATTTCCAGCCAGCCGTCCCGCCGGATTCTCCTGCTATTTATTCAGGTGCAATTCGATGCGAACCTTTTTGTTGCCGCTCGGGCTGGCGGCCGCTATCTCCAGCTCATTCGCTTTATCTTTCGCCGCGTACGCGCAGGTACTCCCTGTGGCGCCGGGGTATGCCAACGCCGTCACCGAACCCGCGGGTCCGCTGACGCTCGATGCTGCGCTCGGCTTTGCAGCAGGCGGTAACTTCACGCTGTCCGCGGCGGGCCGCGAGGTCGATGCGAGCGAAGGCGCCGTCATCCAGGCGCGCGTGATCCCGAACCCCGAGATCGCGACGCTGATGGAAGACACGCGCCGCTCGTCGCGCACGTCGACCGCGCAGATCAATATGCCGATCGAACTCGGTGGCAAGCGTTCGGCGCGCATCAGCGCCGCCGAGCGCGGGCGGGAGGCCGCGCAGGCATCGCTGGGCAGCATTCGCGCGGACCTCCGTGCCGCGGTGATCGAGCGATTTTTCTCGGTCCTGATCGCGCAGGAGCGCGTCAAGCTTGCGCAGGGCTCGCTCGAGATTGCCGCGCGCGGGACGGACGTGACCGCCAAGCGCGTGGCCGCGGGCAAGATATCGCCGGTCGAGGAGACCAAGGCGCGCGTGGAGCAGGCCAACGTCGAGCTCGAACTGAACGAGGCCACGGCCGAATTGCGGAGCGCGCGGCAGGCACTGACCGCGCTGTGGGGCAACGATGCCCCGCAATTCTCGGACGCGCAGGGCGACCTCGACGCGCTGCCGTCGCGTCCCGCGCCCGATGCGCTGCGCGCCGCGCTCGACGAATCGCCGGACATCTTGGCCAGCCGCGTCGAGATCGAGCGCCGCCAGGCGCTGATCGGCGTCGAGCGCAGCCGCCAGTATCCGGACCTGACCGTCAGCATCGGCGCCAAGCGCGACAACGATGCGAATCGCAATATGGCCGTGATCGGCGTATCCATTCCGCTGCCGCTGTTCGACCGCAATCAGGGCAACCTGTACGAGGCGATCCGGCGCGCGGACAAGGCGCAGGACGAATATCTCGCCGCGCGCATCCGGCTTGGCAACGATCTGATGGTGGCGTCCAACGTGCTGTCGGTTTCGCGCGCGTCGGCGCAGACGCTGAAAGGCACCGTGCTGCCCGCGGCCGAGCAGGCCTACCGCGCCGCGACCATCGGCTTCGAGTCGGGCAAGTTCAATTACCTCGACGTGCTCGATGCCCAGCGCACGCTGTTCCAGGCGCGGATTCGCTACCTCGGCGTGCTGTCACGCACGTACCAGTCCGCCACCACGATCGACCGCATTCTCGGCCGCTGAACGCGACCGCGCTACAGACATGAACATGACGAACAAGCAAACGAGAACGATCATCGCCATTCTTGTGGTGGGAGTACTGGCCACGGCCGCGGTGCTGCTGATCGGCCGCGGCGGCGGCGAGGATGGTCATGACGAGGACCATGCCCACGAAGCGCGCGCGCAGGCGCACGATGAGGAGAAGCCGGCCGCGAAACCCGCTGAAGACACGGTGCGCCTGACACGCGAGCAGATCCAGCAGGCCGGCATCACCGTCGCCGAGGCCAGGGCCGGCAGCGTGCAGGGCGCATTGTCGTTCCCCGGCGAAATCCGCTTCAACGAAGACCGCACCGCGCACGTCGTGCCGCGTCTGGCCGGCGTCGTGGAAGCCGTACCCGCCGACCTCGGACAGATGGTGCGCAAGGGGCAGGTGCTCGCGGTGATTGCCAGCACCGCGCTGTCCGACCAGCGCAGCGAGCTGCTGGCCGCGCAAAGGCGGCTCGAACTCGCCCGCACGACCTATACGCGCGAGAAGTCGCTATGGGAGCAGAAGATCTCCGCCGAGCAGGACTACCTGGCCGCGCGCAATGCGCTGCAGGAAGCGGAGATCGGCGTGCAGAACGCGCGGCAGAAGCTTACCGCGATCGGTGCCGACACCGGCAGTGGCGGCGCGCTCAACCGGTTCGAGTTGCGCGCGCCGTTCGACGGCATGATCGTGGAGAAGCATCTGACGCTCGGCGAGGCCGTGGCGGCCGATGCGGCCATCTTCACGATCTCCGACCTGCGTTCCGTGTGGGCGGAATTCGTCGTGGCCGCGCGCGATCTCGGCAGCGTCCGCGTGGGCGAGCGGGCCACGATCCGGTCGACGGCGTCGGACAGCAAGGCGGAGGGCACGGTGTCGTATGTGGGCGCGTTGCTCGGCGAGCAGACGCGTACCGCCAAGGCGCGCGTGACGCTGACGAATCCGGACATGGCATGGCGTCCGGGGCTGTTCGTCACGGTGAACGTGCTTGGCGCGGCCCAGCAGGTACCGGTATCGGTGTTACCCGAAGCCGTTCAGCAGGTGGAGGGCCGCACCGTGGTGTTCGTCGAGACGCCGGACGGTTTCCGCGCGCAGCCGGTCACCGTGGGCCGCACCAGCGACAGCGTGTCCGAGATCGTCTCCGGGCTCGAGCCGGGCCGCCGCTATGCCGCCGCCAACAGCTTCGTGCTGAAGGCGGAGCTCGGCAAGGCCGGCACCGAGCATAGCCACTGAAGCGGGAGGCGCGCATGTTCGAACGTCTGATTCGCTTCGCCATCGAGCAGCGATGGCTGGTCCTGCTGGCCGTGCTCGGCATGGCACTCCTGGGCGGGTACAACTACACACGGCTGCCGATCGACGCGGTGCCCGATATCACCAATGTCCAGGTGCAGATCAACACGCATGCGCCGGGGTATTCGCCGCTGGAGACCGAGCAGCGCATCACGTATCCGCTGGAGACCGTGATGGCGGGCCTGCCTGGCCTCGTGCAGACGCGCTCGCTGTCGCGTTACGGGCTGTCGCAGGTCACGGTGATCTTCAAGGACGGCACCGACATCTACTTTGCGCGGCAACTCGTCAACCAGCGTATTCAGGAGGCGCGGTCGTCGCTGCCCGACGGCATTACGCCGGCCATGGGACCTATCTCGACCGGCCTCGGCGAAATCTACCTGTGGACGGTGGAGGCGGAAGAGGGCGCGCGCAAGCCTGACGGCAGCGCGTACAACACGGCCGATCTGCGCGAGATCCAGGACTGGGTCGTGCGGCCGCAGTTGCGGAATGTGACCGGCGTGGCGGACGTCAATGCCATCGGCGGTTTCGATCGCCAGTATCTCGTCGCACCGAGTCTGGAACGCATGGCGTCGTACGGCCTGACGCTGGCCGATATCGTGGGGGCGCTCGACAAGAACAACGACAACGTGGGCGCGGGCTATATCGAGCGGCGGGGCGAGCAGTACCTCGTGCGCGTGCCGGGGCAGGTGAAGTCGATCGACGATATCGGTCAGGTCATCGTGGGCACCGCCCAGGGCCAGCCGATCCGCGTGCGCGACGTGGCGGCCGTGGAGTCCGGGCGCGAACTGCGCACGGGTGCCGCCACCGAGAATGGCCGGGAGGTCGTGCTCGGTACCGTGTTCATGCTGATCGGCGAGAACAGCCGCGCCGTTTCGCAGGCCGTGGCCGCGCGCGTGGAGGCCATCAACCGCACGCTGCCGGAGGGCGTGAAGGTCGTGACCGTCTACGACCGCACGAAGCTCGTGGACAAGGCCATCGCCACGGTCAAGAAAAACCTGCTCGAGGGGGCGGTGCTCGTCATCGCGATCCTGTTTCTGTTCCTCGGCAATATCCGCGCAGCGTTGATCACGGCGCTGATCATCCCGCTCGCCATGCTGTTCACGTTCACGGGCATGGTGCAGTACCGCATCAGCGCGAACCTGATGAGCCTTGGCGCGCTCGACTTCGGCATCATCATTGACGGCGCGGTGGTCATCGTCGAGAACTGCGTACGCAGGCTCGCCCATGCGCAGGCCGCGCTGGGGCGTCCGCTGACGCGGCGGGAGCGGTTCGACGAGGTCTTTGCGGCCGCGAAGGAGGCGCGGCGCCCGCTGCTGTTCGGTCAGCTCATCATCATGATCGTGTACCTGCCCGTGTTCGCGCTGACGGGCGTCGAAGGCAAGATGTTCCATCCGATGGCGTTCACGGTGGTGATCGCGCTGATCGGCGCGATGATCCTGTCGGTCACGTTCGTGCCGGCGGCGGTGGCGCTGTTTATCGGCGAGCGTGTGGCGGAGAAGGAGAATCGCCTGATGGGCTGGGCGCGCGCGCGCTATGCGCCGCTGCTCGACCGCACGCTCGTCAATACGCCCGTGGTGTTCGCGCTGGCCGCGATGATCGTGGTCGTCTGTACCGCGGTGGCCTCGCGGCTCGGCAGCGAGTTCGTGCCGAACCTCAACGAAGGCGATATCGCGATCCAGGCCCTGCGCATTCCCGGCACGAGCCTCTCGCAGTCGATAGCCATGCAGGCACAGATCGAGCGTACGCTCACGGCAAAGTTTCCGGAGATCGAACGGGTCTTCGCGCGCACGGGCACGGCGGAGATCGCGTCGGACCCCATGCCGCCCAATATCTCCGACGGCTACATCATGCTGAAGCCGCGCGACCAGTGGCCCGAGCCGCGCAAGACGCATGCGGAACTCGTCGCGGCGATCCAGCAGGAAGCCGACAAGATTCCAGGCAACCTCTACGAGTTCTCGCAGCCGATCCAGCTTCGCTTCAACGAACTGATCTCGGGCGTGCGCTCGGACGTCGCGGTCAAGATCTTCGGCGACGACAATGCGGTGCTGGAAGCGACGGCCAATCGCGTGGCCGGCGTGCTGCAGGGCATTCGCGGTGCGAACGAGGTCAAGGTGGAACAGACGACGGGCCTCCCGATGCTGACCGTCGATATCGACCGGCAGAAGGCCGCGCGGCACGGCCTCAATATGAGCGATGTGCAGGACGCGGTGGCCATCGCGATCGGCGGGCGCGAGGCCGGCACGTTCTTCGCGGGCGACCGGCGCTTCGATATCGTGGTGCGCCTGCCCGACGCGGTGCGCGACGACGTGGCGTCCCTGCGGCGATTGCCGATACCGTTGCCGAAGGGCTCGGCCGCCGATGCGCGCACGACGTTCATCCCGCTGAGCGAGGTCGCCACGATCGAGGTGGCACCCGGTCCTAACCAGGTATCGCGCGAGGACGGCAAGCGCCGCATCGTGGTCAGCGCGAACGTGCGTGGGCGCGATATCGGCTCGTTCGTCACGGAGGCCGAGGCCGCGCTGCAGCGTCAGGTCAAGGTGCCGGCCGGCTACTGGACCGCGTGGGGCGGCACGTTCGAGCAACTGCAATCCGCTACCGCGCGCCTCAAGGTCGTGGTGCCCGTGGCGCTGCTGCTCGTGCTCGTGCTGTTGTTCGCGATGTTCGGCAACCTGCGCGACGGGCTGCTCGTCTTCACGGGCATTCCGTTTGCGCTGACCGGCGGCATCCTCGCGTTGTGGCTGCGCGGCATCCCGCTGTCGATCACGGCGGCGGTCGGCTTTATCGCGCTATGCGGGGTCGCGGTGCTCAACGGCCTGGTGATGCTGTCGTTTATCCGTACGCTGCGGGAGGCGGGGCATCCGCTCGAGGCGGCGGTCCGCGAGGGGGCGCTGACGCGGCTGCGGCCGGTGCTGATGACGGCGCTGGTCGCGTCGCTGGGCTTCGTGCCGATGGCGATTGCCACGGGCACCGGTGCGGAAGTACAACGGCCGCTTGCCACCGTGGTGATCGGCGGCATCCTGTCCTCGACCGTGCTGACGCTGCTGGTGCTGCCCGCGTTGTACCGGTGGGCGCACCGGAAAGAGGCCTGAAAGGGCGCGCCCCGCACCGTGCGGGGCGCAGTCTCTACATAAGATGTCGTATAACTAAGGCATTCAGGTGGCCTTGACTGCCTGCCGCGCCAGCAGCTTCCACTGGCCGCCTTGCTTCTGCCACACCTGCAGCACCTTGAGCAGCACGGTGCCGGGCTTGCCGCTGTCCAGCGTCTCGCCCGACAGTGTGTGGCGGATCACCGCCACGTCGCCGGAGACATTCACGGTCTGGTCGGTGATCGCGATGCTCACGAAGTCCGATTTCTTGTCGAGCAGGTCGCCGATAAAGCTTGTCTTGGTGTCGAGGCGTCCGCCCGAGTGGCCATAGCTCAGCGAATCGGCCACGAGGCTGGACAGCGTGGCCCGGTCGGGATCGACCATCGCGACGCGCAGCTTTTCGGCATTGGCGGTGACGGCCTGTGCGTCCGCGGACTGGGCATGGACGGGGGCGCTGATGGCGATGAACAGCACGGCGGCGCGCAGGCCATGGGTCATGGCGGCGGTGAATGTGGACATCGGGTGTCTCCGGTTTTATTCGAATTGTCTTCGGTTGGGTTCCTAATCCGACACCGGACCGCTAGCGCCAGACTAGTTGTAAGTCATCGTATCACAAGGATCGTGGCGGGGCAGATGCTCCTCAACCCTTGTCTCCTGTGCGCCACCGCGCCCCCCTGGCCCCCGCGCCCCGCCGTATCCTCCCTCTCACCCCACTTCCGACCGTCCCCCTCTCGCGAGGGGGTTATGTCCGGGCGAATCCGCCGTTAGGGTGCAAACAAAAGAATGTCTGGCGACATTTTGCAGATTTGACGTTTGCATTATTTACGCCGGATGGATATTGCAGGAACGGGCTCATCAGCGGTGCAACGCGTCACTAGGAGGGCGCGTCATTCAACCGGGAAGAGAGAGGGGGTAGAGCCGTGGCATTCCGCAATCTGTCAATCAAGACGAAGCTGCTGGCGGGCTTTGGTGTGCTGGCACTGGTCGTGCTGGTGGTGTCCGGTTTGTCGCTGCATGCCCTCAACCGGGCAATCGATGGTTTCAACGACTACATCAACGGACTCAACGCACGCGCCAACATGGCGATCGAGGTGCGCACGGCGGTGGATCGCCGCGCCATCGCGGCCCGCAATCTCGTGCTCGTGACCACCCCCGCCGATCTCGAACTCGAACGCACCGAGGTGCTGCGTGCCCATGACGACGTCGCGAAGAATCTCGCCAAACTGAAAGACATGATCGCGCGTGGCAATGCAAGCCAGGGCGCGCGCGATCTCGTGGCGGAAGTCGATCGCGTGGAATCGAAGTACGGTCCCGTGGCGACCGCGATCGTCGGCCTCGCGCTGGACAAGCAGCAGAGCGCCGCCATCGCGAAAATGAACGCCGAATGCCGGCCGCTGCTGGCGGCGCTGGTCAAGGCGACCGATGCCTATCTGAGCTTTACGCACGAACGCCAGCGCGAGATGGTGCAGCGACTGCAGGACGATTACGTGACGCAGCGCAATCTGCTGATCATCGCCTCCATCGCCGCGGTGGCATTCGGCCTGATCGGCGGCCTGCTGCTGACGCGCGCGATTACGGGTCCGATCCAGCGCGCGGTGGAGCTCGCGCGCACCGTGGCGCGCGGCGAGCTTGGCACGCGTATCGACGTCACCTCCGACGACGAGACCGGCCGTCTGCTCGGCGCGCTGCGCGACATGAACGATCGCCTGACGGAAACCGTGGCGCGCGTGCGCGACTCGAGCGCGAACATCAGTATCGCCACGGCGGAGATCGCCAACGGCAACATGGACCTGTCGAGCCGCACCGAGCAGCAGGCCGCATCGCTCGAGGAAACCGCGGCCAGCATGGAGCAGCTGACGGCCACGGTGCGTCACAACACCGAGAACGCGCGCCAGGCCAGCGAACTCGCGCGCACCGCGACCGATGTCGCGCAGCGCGGCAGCCAGACCGTCGGCCGCGTGGTGCACACGATGGAAGGCATCAGCGCCAGCTCGGTGAAGATCGCCGAGATCACGGGCATTATCGAAAGCATTGCGTTCCAGACCAACATCCTTGCCCTCAACGCGGCCGTGGAAGCGGCGCGCGCGGGAGAGCAGGGCCGCGGCTTCGCGGTCGTGGCCAGCGAGGTACGGAGCCTTGCGCAGCGTTCGTCGAACGCGGCCAAGGAGATCAAGGAACTGATCGAAACGTCGGTGGAGCAAGTGACGACGGGTTCGACGCTTGCGAGCGAAGCGGGTCAGACCATGAGCGCGGTCACCGAGGCCGTGGGCCGCGTGACGGCCATCGTGCAGGAGATTACGTCGGCATCGGCGGAGCAGGGGCGCGGTATCGAGCAGGTGAACCAGGCGATCGTGCAGATCGATCAGGTGACGCAGCAGAACGCCACGCTCGTGCATGAGGCGGCCACGGCATCGCGCTCGCTGGAAGAGCAGGGGCGCGAGCTCGACGAGGCGGTCTCGTTCTTCCGGCTGCCGAATGCTCTGGCTTCCGCATCGCGGCTGATCGAAGCGCCGCAGACGGGCGGCGCGTGGCAGCCCCGCCGGGCCCTTACGGCCTGACTGGCAGGCGCCGCTGGGTAGCGGGCACCCTAGGTAGCCGCCATCCTAGGTAGCCGGCATCCTAGGTAGCCGGCACCCAGTTCCCGTGGAAACCGTAGGGCACGCGGTGCGATAGCTGCACCGCGGCCACGGGGCCCGCGGCAACATCGTCGGCGTCATACACCACGAGGTCGCTACGATGCTGCTGGCCACGATAGACCGTGGCCAGCAGCCAGCCATCCCCTTCCTCCGCATCGGCCGCGCGCGGCACGAACACCGGTTCCGACAATGCGTCCCCGAGCGGCAGCGTGTGCACGCGCCGCTTGCCCGTGATGTGATCGACATGCACGAGCGTGTCGTAGGTCGAGCGCAGCGAATCCGCATGCATGCGCGATGCGAAGTAGCCGTGCCGATACGGCAGCGTCGCATACCGGTCGTCGATACGCGGAAACTCGCTGCCGAGATCGTCGAGCCACGTACGCTGGAACTGGTCGCTGTCGCTCGCCATGTCGAATGTCCATCGGCATAGCTTCGCGCGTGTGCCCGGACCCGTGGCACCGGGGTTGAACATGCCGGGGTTGTCGTACTGCAGCACGTCCGCATGGATCAGGTCGCCGTCCTCCCAGGCGTTCATCGTGTGGAACACGTAGCAGGACTCGCCGCGGAACCAGCGCAGCTTCGACGTATCCCCGTCGCGCGGCAGGATGCCGATATGCGCGCCACGGTCGGGCTCCCACAGGTACATCGACTCTCCGCGCATCGCGCGTTCCATGCTGCCGACGATCGGCAGGATCGGAAACAGCGCGTAGCGCGGCGTCACCAGGAAGTCGTGGACCATGCTCGAGAACGGCGCGTCGAACGACGCGGTATGCGCAATGCGGCCGTCGCCATCGACGATGCCGAATGCCATGCCGTTGGAAAGGGGCCCCGAAGCAGAGTACGCGAAGTAGATCATCTCTCCGGTGACGGGATCGATCTTCGGGTGGGCGGTCATCGCGCCGCGCAGCTTGCCCCCGTAGCGGTACTCGCCACGCGTAGCCAGCGTGCGCGGGTCCAGTTCGATCGGCGGATCCGCTTCCTCGAGGGCGAGCAGCCGCCCGCCATGCCAGACGACATTCGTATTGGCCAGACTCGACGATTCCTGCCGCACGGACGGATCGGTCGTCGCCGGATTGCCCCAGCTCCCGAACAGTGCCTGTCCCGCCGCGCGCTCGAGTTCGAACTTGCGCGTGCGCACCCAGCGGTTGCGGTATCGCGCCCGGCCGTTCTCGAGTTCGAACGCGTGGACCATGCCGTCGCCGGTGAACCAGTGGTAGTCATTGTCCCGGGGCGCGAACTGTGGGTTGGGGCCGTTGCGGTACAGGGTGCCATGCAGCGCACGCGGCAGCTCGCCGGCGATGGGCAGGTCGTGTGCGTCGCACTCCATCGACAGGGGCGCGAAATTGCCCGACAGGTAGAAATGGGGAGGAAAAGGCTGGCTCATGCGGCACCTCGTGGGCGGGTCGTTCGAGAGCGGTAGCGGCATCTTGACAGGTTACGACGCGCGCAGCCATGGCGTGGTGAGCTTTAACCCTGCCGAGAGCGTGGACTTCATCATTGTTCATGTTGTGGGACAATCGCCGGCGGCGTCCCCATGGGCGTCGAAGCCTGGAGTACCGAATGAAATCGATCGACTGGAAGGACTGGGAAATCTTCTGCCGCGTGGTGGAAGGCGGTGGGTTCACCCAAGGGGCGGAGCTTGCCGAGGTCCCCAAGTCATCGGCGAGTGCCGCGGTGGCCCGGCTGGAAGGGCAGCTCGGCATCCGGTTGTTCGAACGCACCACGCGCCGCGTGCGCGTGACGCAGCGCGGGCAGCAACTGTACGAACGCGTGGCGCCGCTCTTTGGCGAACTGCGCGAGATCAGCGCGGAAGCCGCCTCCGTCAGCGCGGAAGTCAGCGGTACGCTGCGCATCGCCACGCCCTATGAAGTGGGCTCCCAACATCTGTCTCCCTCGCTGTCGCGGCTGCTCAAGCTGCATCCGTCGCTGCGCGTGCAGCTCGACGTCAGCTGGGACCAGCCCGACCTGATCCGACACGGCTACGACCTCGCGTTCGTGATGACCGATACCGGTCTCAACGACAGCTCGTTCGCAAGCAAGCGCGTGGTGCTGATCGAGCGCGCGTTCTACGCGGCGCCGGCGCTGATCCGCGAGCGTGGGCTGCCGCGCGTGCCGCAGGACCTCGAAGGCTGGCCGACGCTGGGCAGCATCGACGATGGCCGTTGGGAGTTTCTGCGCGACGGCGTGGAAATGCACACGATGGAAGTGGAGCCGCGTATCTGCACGCACAACGCGGAAGTACGGCTCAAGGGTGCGATCGACGGGCTCGGCGTGGCACGCCTCTCGCCGCGCTTCGTGCACGAGCAGCTGGGCCATGGCCAGCTGGTGCGCGTATTGCCCAACTACATGTCGTCGCCGCTCAAGGTGTACGTGCTGATGCCCGCACGGAAGCTGATGCCGGCGAGCGTGCGCGCGTTCCTGGACGTGCTGGAAGAAACGCTGGGCGTGCCCGATGGCCGCAAGCCGATCCCGCGTACGCTGCTGGGGGCCGCGCCCAAGTGGGCGACGTTGACCGCGGACAGCATCGGCCTGCCCGAAGGGCTTTCCGATGTCGGCATCGCGGTGCCGGGTGGCATCGATGGCGCGGTGATGCCCACCCCGGGCGATGCATCGCCCATCGTCACGCTCGACGATGGGGTGTGAGGCTCAGTAGGGCTGATCGCCGGTCCGCAGTTCGATACTGAGCGTCTCGGAGATCTCGATCATCTCCTCGTCGTCCTCGCTGCGCGTGATCCATCCCGCGTAGGCATCGCCACCGGTGTCCCAGTTCCACAGCGTGTAGCCCGCCACGCGCAGCTGGTTGAAGGCGATCTCCATCAGCTCGGGCACGCTGGTGCTCTCGAGGAAGTCTTCGTCCTCGGTGTCTTCCACGCCCCAGTCGATTTCGAGATCGATGCGCTCGCATAGCTGATTCATGCTGCCGATAAACGATTCGGCATCCTTCCAATCGACATAGAAGCCCGACTCCCAGTCGATGATGTCCTTGAGGACCCAGAGCAGTTCCTCGCCATCGGCATCGTCTTCCTCGGAATCCTCGAGCGACTCGTCGAACAGCGCCTGCTGGCGCTCGGTCTGCGCGGTGTCGCCAAGGTTGATCAACCCGATGAGTCGGCTGACCGCATCGGCTGCGTCGTCTTCCAGTTCAATCGTCATCGTTCGGTCTCCTTGTCTTGCGGCGTTCAGTGATTTGCAGGGACGCGATCATGCCTCAGGCACCCGGTCGAACGCAACCATCATGCCTGTGGCCGCTCATCGGGCCGCGATGCCTGCTATCGCCCGCTGCCCCCGCGGCGTCACCCGCAACGCGCGCGACGTGGCGGTCGCCTCGATCCACCCTTGCGCCAGCATGCGCTGCAGCATGGCGGCGCCCAGTGCCCCGCCCAGATGCGGCTTACGCTCGCTCCAGTCGGGGCAGGTACAGGCAAACTGCCGCCGCTTGCGCCGCGCGTCGCCCAGATCGATCCCAAGCCCGCCCATCGCATCGGTGCCATCCGCGGTGAGATCGACGGCCGTGCCCTCCACGACGATCCAGCCCGACTGCCTCATACGATCGAAAACCCCCACCGCAAGTTCACCGGCCATATGGTCATAGCAAGTCCGCGCCTGCCGCAACGCCGGCGGCGCGGTCCGCGACACGGGCACCGCCCGCATCCGCGGCGGCTGGCTGGCCAAAGACGCCGAAGCCAACGCCTCGATCGCCACACCGATCTCGGGCGTGGACAACCGGTAATAACGATTCCGCCCCCGCGACTCGACCGCCAGCAAGCCTCCTTCCGACAGCCGATTCAAATGCCCGCTGGTGGAAGACGCCGACAACCCCGCAATCAACGCCAGCTCCCCGGCGGGCCGGGCGCTGCCATCCATGAGCGCCCAGAGCATGGCGGCCCGGCCAGGGTCGGCGAGAAGGCCTGCAAGATGGCTGATGCCGGGGGCGTATTCCATTGTTTGATGGGTGGTGAAGGGTGGATGTTGGGGAGTATAGATGGGTGTTTGGCCAAATCAAGGTACGACCCGTTTCCCCACTCCGGCGGGATAGTGTCTCCATAGCCAACACCCGAAAATCGCTCTCGGCGTCGCGATAGCGATGCTCAATAAGAACAGACTGGAGGGGTCAAATGAAGGGAAGCGACAACGCCGCACTCGCGACGGCGAAGCGTGTCTGCCTGGGCGGCATCCTGTGCGTATCGCTGCTACCCACCGCCCATGCGCACGGCGGCGGCCTGAATGCCGAGGGTTGCCACACGAATCGCAAGACGGGGGAGTACCACTGCCATCGGGGAAGCACGAGCACGAGCACGCGATCCGCGCAATTGCTGGATTCCAACGTGCCACGCGCCAACGCATCGAAGCCCGACGTACGACCGTCTGGCGGCCCCACCTGCTACACGGGTCCTCGTGGTGGGACGTACACGATTACTGCGAGTGGGCGGAAAAACTATGGAGGGTGCTAGCGCACTAGAGGTCTGTTGCTTGCCCCCGTGTCTGGCAGGCGAAAGTTCGGCACCACAATGTAGCCGCCTTCAGCATCTCCATAGGCACGCGACCTGCCTTCCAGATGCAACTGCGCCGTCAACGCGCAAAGCGCGGCATCGAGGTCGTCGATCGAGCGCAGGCTGGAGGTGTCAATGCCTGACCTTTCCAATATGTCTCTGCGTTGAGCCCTTTTCTTCTTTGCGGAAGCGGTGTCCGTTCCAAGAAGCGCGCACGTGATCGCATGCGGAAAGGTCTCGAACATGTGCGGCTTGTCCGTATAAGCCTCAACCATCAGCGGGTAGTGAGGGGCGAACAGATCAAAGACTCGACGACCGTTCAGCATCCAGCCATAGAACCCGTCGCGACCAAGTTGCGCCTTCTCTTCCGTTGGCGTAGAGAAGCAAAAGATTCGCTGTTTCATCATCTCTTTCTCCGCCTTCCTGCCAGCCGTTCCAACGCTCCACTGACAGGGAGCGTCGATGCCAACCAGCCGGACGTCATGCTCGATGCAGACGCTGAGCAGATCTGCCGCATCCTTGCTTCTCGGCGCGCAAACAATTTCACGCTCGCGCAAGATCACGAGATGGAATCCCTTGTTGAGATCGCCGACGTCAATACCAGCCACTAAGTTCGCCACAGGTCATCTCGCAAGATATCAAGTATGTCTCTTGAAGCTATCGAAAAAGCCGCAGAAACAACAAAGTCCGCCGGGCGGCGGACTTTGCTTGCTGATGGTAACGCGGCGCGCTCGCCTGAACAACCCCATGAGTATGCGTATAGAGGATCTGCCATGGGAGCGCCTCAACTCAACGGCGTCCAGACCGCCAACCTCCGTTCTCCGTGAACAACCTCCGCGGCCCCGTGTCGTTTGCCAATGCGTCGCAGCTCCCGCTTGAGTTCGCGGAATCTACGGAACGCTCCGATCTCGACAGGGCGCTCGCGCCGATGACCACCGTGCATGCGATAGGCATCTAGCCCGGCAGGAGTGTTCAATGACATGAACCGATGATGACTCTCGGAGACGAGATAGGTCGAGTACATATCGGGAGAGAACCACCGCATCATTTCCAGGATGCGGTTGTAGCTGAGGTGCAGGCGCGTGATGGCCTCGGCAGGGTTTGAAGGGGAGCGTTGAACGGGGCTCTGAGTAAGGTTTCGCCGTGGCCGATCTTCCTCCAGAAGAGGACCCGCTTTCCAGATCGGTTCGAGATGGGCGACGCGGTTTCTCAGGCTATTACAGTAGTCGATTCTTGCGAAAAGGCGGTCGCGATTCTTGCGCGCTACCCAGTAGGCGCTGTTCCTGTAACGGTGGCCGGGAAGAACTTCGACCAAGATGCTTGGCCAATCGATCAGTGCGCCTGCGGTGTCATGGCCCGCGTCCAGCAGATGTGACCAGAACCCGAAGGTTAGCTTGGATACGACATCATCGGGCCACGGCATTGGTGTGCGTGCGACGAGTTGCCAGCGGCCCGAGACCCGGGCGCGTTGGTGTGTCATCTTCTTGACCGCTTCTTCGGAAGCTTTGGTCAGCCTGAGGTGGAGGTACCAATCCCGCGACGTGGCGGAACCATTCGTGCCATAGCGGCGGCTGAGCGCGCCGTGGAATTGATTCCTCATTACGACCTCAGTAATAGCCAGTGCACGCGATACGCACTGTGATATCGATTCGTTCCAACAGTAGAGACCGAACGCTTCACGATCCGTCAGAGCAGTGAAGAACGACCGATAGCTACTCAGCCGTGCTCGTGAGAGGGCGCGCACCGCGCCTGCGACATGTTGTTGCTTGAGAGTGCTCATTGCGTTAGACTTTGCCTGTACGCGCGTGGGGCAAATCTTGGCTGTGCTCTTCCGATAGGGTGTCCAACAGCCGCCAACATCCACGACGCCAATGAAGCGAAAGGCCACCTTGTGTGGCCTTTCGTTTTTTGCGCTTTCGTTTTTTGCGCTTTCGTTTTCTTCAGTGCATTTGTTCTTAGCACCATCGCTCCGTCGCACGATGCCTGTCTCTATTCGGCGGCGGGCGTCATCGCGCATGTGGCCGAAGCTTACGACGGCTTGGCTACCTTGCATCTAGTCGTTTCATGGAATGTGTTTCTCGACTTGCCCTTGCCGAGTAAGGGGCTTACGACAACGCGTGCGGTGAAGGCGTGCCGGGCATTTGCTGCATTGAGTCCCGTTGGATCTGGTCCGGCTTGCTTATCGCGGCATTGGGAGTTGCCGTACTGATGGTGAGTGCGGTCTCTCATCTCAGCTATAGGAGGCGGGCTCGAAGCCACCTTTTTTCGTGCGATGAAGAGGTGGAAGATGGACGGGATCAGGCCGCTTGAGGACGTCTTGTCCTATGGGTGCGAGCTATCTATGTGCGGTTGATCCTGTGGCTTGTTTGCCACATAAAATGGTCAAGAGAGGTGACTTTGACTAATTTATGTGGAGAAAGCGACGGCGTTAGGTCTCGTTAATACACATAAATTGGACAAATGTAGGTTGATTGCCTAAGATATGTGGCATCATGAAAGCAAGTCTGCCCCCATTCCCCTCCGTCGTTCGCCAACTGAAAGATCTCGGCGAGCGACTCAGGCTCGCCCGGCTTCGCCGGCAACTGACGACGGAGTTATTTGCAGAACGGATGGGGATCTCCCGCGAGACGCTACGTCGGCTCGAGCTCGGTGATCCGACCATCGCCATGGGGACCTACATGCGCGCCCTGCGCGTGCTGGGTCTGGATAGCGATATCGATGCGGTTGCGCGCGATGACACGCTCGGCCGGAAGCTGCAAGACCTTGCGCTGCCGCAGCCGAAGACTCGGCGTCGTCAAACTTCGTAGCGTGCCGAAGAAGGGCAGACATGGCCAAAGCGCCTAACCGAATGACCTATGAGGTGCACCTCGACGCGCCAGAGCTCGGGGTGAACCAGCTCGTTGGCAGGCTTCACCGTCATGGGATTCGCACCGATGCCGCGCCTTCGTTCGAATACGACGGGGATTGGCTTAAGAGCGAATCACGTTTCGCACTCGATCCAAGACTCGAACTTTGGCGGGGCGAGCAGCATCCCCCCGCGGATGCTGCGGCTTTTGGCGTATTCATGGACTCGGCGCCTGACCGCTGGGGCCGCGTTCTGATGGAGCGCCGCGAGGCCGCGGCCGCCGAGCGCGAGGGCCGCAAGATGCGGACCCTCCAGGAGATGGACTTCCTGCTTGGCGTGTTCGATCACACGCGTATGGGAGGTCTTCGCTTTTGCGGAAGTGACGGCGTCTTTCTGGACAATCATCAGAATGCTGCGCCTCCGGTCACTGACCTGAAAGAGCTCGCCTATATCTGCCGCCGCATCGAGGAGCCCGGCGTCGAGAAGCTGCCTGAGTACCAACGCTGGCTTGCGATGCTTATCGCGCCTGGTACGTCGCTTGGCGGCGCCCGGCCGAAGGCCAACTTCACGGACGACAAGCGTTTGTGGATCGCCAAGTTTCCGGCAAAAGACGACCGTTATGACGTCGGCGGCTGGGAATACCTGATGCACGTTCTGTCGAAGAAGGCGGGCATCGTTGTCCCCGATGCCCGGCTCGAACACCTGACGGACAACTATGGCACCTTCTGTTCGTCCCGGTTCGACCGTACGAACGCCGGGCGGCGCATGTATGCGTCGGCGATGACCCTGCTCGAGCGGCGCGATGGGCAGGACGGTGCGAGCTATCTGGACCTCGTAGAGTTTATTTCCGACCAGGGTGCGGCGGGTCACGTTGCTGAAGATCTGGCGCAACTCTTTCGACGCGTCCTCTTCAACATACTGGTCGGCAACCGAGACGACCATTTGCGCAACCATGGGTTTATTCGCGAGCCGACTGGCTGGCGCCTCTCCCCTGCGTTCGACGTCAATCCGAATACCTCGAAACAGGAACACGCGTTGGCCATCGACAGCAAGAACGCGTCGCCAGACACAACGGTGGCCATGCAACAGGCCGAGCTTTATCGACTCGGTCATCGGGACGCTCAGCGGGTGCTCGACGAAGTGCGCGCCGCGATCGCAGGCTGGCGCATCGAAGCAGAGAAGCTGAGGCTTTCCTCTCTCGAAATCCAGCGTATGGCGACCGTCATCCAGGCGTAGCACGAAATCGCGGATTCTCCCCAGAATAGCCAACCTTCGCCAGCCCCGCCCCTCATCCAGAAGTATGAGAAGCGCAAGAAATATCAGATCGAGAAATCGCGCCTCGTTATAACTTTACTTTCCGCAAGGCCGTCCTATTCTGCCGCTCATGTCGAGGGGGAGGGCCTATGCCATCGCTACGTGTATTCACGCCCACGGAGTGGGCGAGGGCCTTTCCGGATCCCAGCATCGACTTCTTCCACAAGTTCCTGATGCAGGGCGACTCATGGTTCTCCATCGGCGCATTGCCGCCGGCCGCGCTGACGACGAATATGCCGAGCAATATGTCGTTCACGTCGTCGGCCTGTGCGGTGAACTTCGCGCAGCCCGGTGCGGAGCTCGCACAGCTGGTGAACGTCGCGCCGACCTCGAAGTGGGTGTTCAACCCCGCGTTCGAAGCCGCGCTGCATGGCCGGCTTTGCGAGCGGTGGGATGCGCTCCTGTTATCGGCCGGTGGCAACGACCTGATCGCCGCGCTCAACACGCCACCGCAGGACGAGAGCGGGCAACCGGTGCCGCTCGCCATGCGTCTGCTGCGGCTCGCCAGCGAATGGGGACCACAGTCAGATCCTTCACGCTTTGTTTCGGACGAAGGCTGGTCCACGTTCGAGGCCCACCTCGACGCCGTGTTCGACGTGCTCGTCGGCTGGCGCGATGCCAGCGACAGCAAATCGCGATTCGTGCCCATCGTCATTCACAGCTATTGCCGCGCCCAGCCGCGCCTTGCCGGCACCGGCGGGGTGCCGGGCCACTGGCTGGCCGGGCCATGGCTTGCGCGCGCGCTGCAGACCTACGACATTCCCGACGCCGACGGCACCTGGCACGCACTCTCCGCGCATCTGATCGACCGCCTCTTTACGTTGCTGACGAAAATCTGCGGGCGCTTTCCGCACGTGTTCCTCGCCGATATGCGCGGCGCGCTGCGCGATGCATCGGCCGATGCCACCGGCGTGGACGGCGACTGGGTCAACGAGATTCATCCGACAGACGGCGGTTACCAGGTGCTCGCGCGCGTCTACTGCGCGGTGGTCGAGCAGGCCTTGCTGACGGTGCAGGCGCCACCGCTCGTCCTGCCCGCATCGCCGCGTATGGCGGCGCGGCGTCCCCGCCGCGTCCCCGCGACATCGCCGTCGCCGGTGACCCGCGGCGCCTCCACCTGAGGGAGCGATCATGACTGCCGAGTACACCCAGAAGCCGCTTTGCAGTACCCCGAGGCGTTTCCCGGTCACGCCCATGTCGGAGGCGGCCAGAAACGACACCGACCGGCGCGCGGCAATATTGACCAGCGGCACCAAATGGGCCAACGGCACCATCCTGCATTACTGCTTCTTCGGTGGCGATTCCCGCTATGCCGTGCCGAAGGAGCAGGCCGACGTCATCCGCGCCGCGTTCGATAGCTGGAAGGCAACCGGTATCGGGCTGGAGTTCCGGGAAGTGGATCAACTCGGCGACGCGGAGGTCCGCATCGGATTCTCTCTGGCCGACGGCGTGTCGCAATCGGCCGTCGGGCGGGACGTCCTGCGCATGCGGCGTGACGAGCCGACCACGGTCTATGGATGGGACCTGACCACGCCCTACGGCAACGGTACCGCGCTGCATGAACTCGGCCACGTCCTTGGCATGGAGCACGAGCACCAGAATCCGTTCACGGGCATCCAGTGGAACGAGGACAAGGTCTATGCGTCGCTCGGACGGCCGCCCAACAGCTGGTCGCGGGAGAAGACGTTCTTCAACATCCTGCGCAAGCTCGATCCCCACGACGTGCAGGGCTCGAGCTGGGACCCGGACTCGATCATGGAGTACGAGTTCGAGGCCGGACTGATTGCAGTCCCCGCCAAGTACCAGACCGGCCTCGTGCCGTCCGGCACGCTGTCCGGCCCCGACAAGACCTGGGTGCAGCAGTGGTACCCGGCCGGTGCGTCCCCCGACCGGGTGCTGGAACCGTTCGACTCGGCCACGGTGCACCTCGGCGCGGGACAGCAGGCGGACTTCGTGATCCGGCCGACGGAGTCGCGCAAGTACACCATCAGCACCAAGGGCGCGTCCGACGCGCTGCTGGTGCTGTTCGAGCAGGCGGATGGCGAGCCGCGCTATCTGACGGCCGACGACGACAGTGGCGAAGAGCGCAATGCCAGCATCACGCACAAGTTGTTCAAGGGCCGGTCGTACGTGCTGCGCATGCGGGTCAACTACCCGGGCGACTCGTCGGCGGTCGCGGTGTTGATGATCTAGGCGCGTCCATCCACCTCAATCGGCCTTGATATTCGCCTGCTCCACCACCTTCTTCCACTTGACCGACTCCGCGCGCATAAAACTGTCGAAAGCATCGGGCCCCATCTTCGTGTAAGTCAGTCCCTGCGCTTCGAGCATCGTCCTGACCGTCGGCGACTGCATGGTCTTGTCGACCTGCGCGGCCAGCTTCTCCCGAATGGGCAGGGGCGTGCCGCCGGGCGCTAGCACCCCGGTCCAGTTGCGCACCTCGACACCGGGGAGGCCCGCTTCGGTGAGCGTCGGCGTATTCGGCAGCGCCTGCGCGCGCGCCTTGCCCAGCGTGGCAATGGGCACGAGCTGCCCGCCCTTGATAAATGGCAGCGCGGGCGCCAGCGTCGCGAATGACATGGCGACCTGGCCGCCCACGACATCGCTGAGTGCCGGCACATTGCCCTTGTACGGGACATGCGTCATGGACACGTGCGCGGTGGACTGGAACAGTTCCCCCGCCAGTTGGCTCGTGGTGCCCGTGCCGCCCGAGGCGAAGGTCATCTCGTTCGGCCGCGTCTTCGCGAGGGCCACGACCTGTGTCAGCGTTGTCGCCGGCACCTTCGGGTTCACGACCAGCACGGTTTCCGCATCGGCCACGAACGCCACGGCGGAGAAGTCCTTCGTCGCGTTGTACGGGATGTTGCGATAGATGAGCGGGTTCACGACCTGCGTGCCGATGGTCCCCATCACGAGCGTGTGCCCGTCGGCGGGGCTCTTGGCCACGATATCGGCTCCGATATTGCCGCCCGCGCCGGGGCGGTTCTCGACCACGACCGGCTGGCCGAAGGCGCTGGACATGTCCGTCGCGATCAATCGCGCGAGCGCGTCCGAGTACCCACCGGCGGGGAACGGCACGACGATGCGCATGGGCTTCGACGGAAACTTGCCAGCGGCTTGGGGAGCAGCTTGGGGGGAAGCGTCAGGGGCAGCAACGGCATGGCCGAGGGCGGCAAGGGAGAGTGCCGCGGCCACCAGCATGCGGGGGAACAGTGTCATGATCCGTTTCTCCTCAGAAGGACATCTCGGTAAGCGGCACCACGCGCACGCCCTGGCGCTCGAGTTCGGCGCGCACCAGCGTTGCCAGCGCCACCGCGGTCGGTTCGTCCCCGTGCGTGCAGAACGAGCGGATGGCCGACGGCAGCCGCTTGCCGGAGGCCGTGACGATGGCCTGCTCCTCGATAAACGACAGGACCTGCCGCGCGGCCACCTTTGCATCCTTGATAACGGCATTGGCTTCCGTGCGCGGGGTCATCAACCCCGAGTCCGTATAGGTACGATCGACGTAAGCCTCCTCCGCGACCTTGAGTTCGTTGGCGTGCCCCGCCCTGACCATCTCCGAGCACGCGTTGGCGACGAAGATCAGTTCGCGGTCCGCCGCGCGGATGCCGCGCGCGATCGCATTGGCGATCTCGAAGTCGTGGTGCGCCATATTGTTGAGCGCGCCATGCGGCTTGACGTGCGTGACACGCGTGCCTTGCGCGGCGGCAATCGCCTGGAGCGCACCGATCTGGTACGTGATCATGTACTCGAGGTCCTGCGCGTTCATGGCGATCTGCCGGCGGCCAAAGCCCCAGAGATCGTTGAAGCCCGGGTGCGCGCCGATGGACGCGCCGCATTCCAGCGCCAGACGAACCGTCCTGGTCATCACGGTGGCATCGCCCGCATGGAAGCCGCATGCAATGTTCGCGGACCGGATCACCTTCATCAGTTCCGCGTCATTGCCGATCGTGTACTTGCCGAAGCTCTCGCCCATGTCGGCGTTCAGGTTGATCTCGTGCTGCATCCCGTTTGCTCCTGTCGTGGGGGTATGACATTGAATGTAGAATCGGCCGGAAACTGTGTCCAATGCATTTATGGAGCGTTCATCGATGCATGTTGTGCATAAGCAGGAGCGGGAGGGGCTACCGTGGTCGATCTGAAGGCATTGCGCTGCTTCGTGGTCGTGGCGGAACTGCTGAGCGTGTCGAAGGCGGCGCCGTTGCTGCATATCAGCCAGTCGGCGCTGTCGCGGCAGATCCAGGGCCTGGAGGAGGCGCTCGGCATCCAGCTGTTCGACCGCGTGGGCAAGCGCCTGGTCCTGACCGCGGAGGGCGAGGACCTGTTCCCGCGCGCGGCGAGCCTCGTCGATCAAGCACTCGAACTGTCGTCGCGCGTGCAGTCGATGGTCAGGGGAGAGGTGGGGTTACTCAGGATCGGGGCGACGCCGCAGACGATCGAGGGGCTGCTGTCGGGCGTACTCGTTTCCATGCGGAAGAAGTATCCCTCGATCGAAACATCGCTGGTCGAAGGACCGAACGACTATCTGCTCGAACAACTGCAACTGGGCACGGCGCACGTGGCCATCGCGGCCCTGCCGGAGCGCCATGACTTCGAGTACAAGGAGCTTTTCATGGGGCGGCTGTTCGCCGTCGTGCCCGCGCAGCACAAGTTTCCGTCGGGAGATACGGCGGACATCCGGACGCTAGCTACGCATCCGGTGCTGCTGCTGCGCAGGGGTTTCATGACGCGTAGCCTGTTCGACCGCGCGTGCCTCGCGGCCGCCGTGAGGCCGCATGCGCTGCTGGAGAGCGATAGCACGCAGACGATCCTGTCCCTCGCGGACGCCGGACATGGCGTGGCCATCGTGTCCTCGACCGCGATCAATCACCGGGCGCCGACCGACAAGAGCCGGATCGTGTCGCTGACGCTGGATGGCAAACCGCTCGGTCAGATGATCTGCGCGGTATGGAATCCCCGGCGGTCGCGCTCCTCGATCCTGAATCCGTTTCTGCGGGAGCTCGACCAGCACGTGGCGTCGTCGCCGGTGTACCGGCAGCCGCGCGGCAGGCGAAAGTAAGCAACCAGCGAGCGCACCTCAGAGACTGCGGCGCAGGTGTGCCGTCTGCCGGGCCATGACGGCCTCCGCGGATTCGCCGACCAGATCGCGATAGACCCGCGGCGCGGTGGCCCCTTCGGTGCTGACGAGCAGAATGCGCGCCTCGGCGCCGAGTCCGACGTCCGCAAACAGGTCGCGATTCGCGCATAGCACTTCCAGCCCCGCGAAGCCCGCCGCGCCGGATTCCCCGGAGACCATGGGCACATCGCGCTCGCCGCCCTTCGCCAGCCGGATCATCGCCGCGATGGCGTCGTCATCGGAGATGGTCATGAAGTAATCGACGCTCTCCGCAAGAAATTTCCACGCAAGGGGCGACGTCTCGCCGCACGCCAGCCCGGCCATGACCGAGTCGACCGAGCCCGTGGCTACGGCCGGATAGCCGATCCTCGCGCTCTGGTAGAGGCAGTCGGCCTGCTGCGGCTCGACGACGATAAACGTCGGGCGATCTTCGCCATAACGCTCCCAGAGATAGCTGATGATGCCGGCGGCCAGTCCGCCGACACCGCCTTGCAGGATGACATGCGTAAAGGGTGCGGGTGCCTGCCGTACCGCTTCCGCGGCGATCGCACCGTAGCCCTGCATGACGTCACGGGGAATGTCTTCGTAGCCATCGTACGACGTGTCGGACACCACCTCCCAGCCGTGCTCGGCGGCAAGGCCTGCGGCTTCTTCCACGGACGCGTCGTAGTTGCCGCCAATGCGCACGATCTTCGCGCCGTATGCGGCGATCGCTTCCTCGCGTTCGAGACTCACATTGGCGTGCAGTACGATCACGCACGCGCAGCCGATAGTCTTCGCCGCAGCGGCCAGGGCGCGGCCATGGTTGCCGTCCGTCGCGCTGATGAAGGTGAAATCTTTCACGAGGTCGGCGTACGCGCCCCGGATCAGCTGGGTGGGGTCGATATCCATCTCCGGCCAGCGGCGCAGGATCAGCCGAAGCAGCGCCACGGGCGCGCCCAGCGCCTTGAAGCTCCCGAGCGGCGAACGGACCGATTCGTCCTTCATATGGATCTGTGCCACGCCCAGACGGCTGGCCTGATCGGGCAGGGCATAAAGCGGCGTCGCGGCGTCGGCCAGTTGGTCCCATGCCGATAGCCAGCGCAGGCTCTCGTCGGCGGCGGCCATGTTCATGATCTGGCGCAACGCGGTGGGGTACGGCTTCAATGAAGCATGGGGATTGGCGATAAGCATGGTCGAAAGTATCCGGCGGCAGAGCGAATTGGCGTGGAGCTACCGTACGGATGGTAGTGCCGTCACCGCGCACGACCGAATCGTTTTATCGGCGGGAAACGGGACAAACGTGCAAAATCGCAGGGTCGAGACTTCTTCCTCATTGCGCCATGGTTCTGGATTCCTATGACATCAAGCTGCTGAGCCTGCTCCAGGCAAACAGCAAGCTGTCGCAGCGGCAATTGTCGGAAGCGGTCAATCTGTCCCCGTCGGCCGTGAATCGAAGAATCGCCGCGCTCGAGGCGGAGGGCGTCATCACGGCGACGGTCGCGGTCGTCGACCCGACGGCCGTCGGGCGTCCCATCACGATACTGGTGGAGGTCAAGGTCGAGAGCGAACGGCTCGACCTGCTCGACGAGGTCAGGCATCGCTTCGTCGCGTGTCCGCAGGTGCAGCAGGTCTACTACGTGACGGGCGACTTCGATTTTCTGCTGATCATGAACGTGAGGGACATGACCGAGTACGAGGGGCTGACCCGGGAGCTGTTCTTCAGCGCGGGGAACATCAGGCAGTTCAAGACGTACGTGTCCATGCAGCGGTCCAAGGTCAGCCTCGCGGTGCCGCTGGCCTGATGTTTCCAGCGCGCCGAGCATCGCGAAGCATATCGACGGTGCGCTGGATTCAAAATAGAATTCCCGGAAACGCATCATTGCAAAAATGAAATGAGCAAGTTTCCGGATTTCGAGGGCATCGCGATGTTCGCCAAGGTGGCGGAAGAAGGCTCGTTCGCCGCGGCCGCGCGGTTGATGGGCGTGTCCGTGCCAACCGTCTCGCGCGCGGTCGGCAGGCTCGAGGAGCGGCTCGGGGGACGTTTGCTCAACCGTACGTCGCGGCAGCTATCGCTGACCGAATTCGGCCAGAACGTGGCCAGCAGGGCCGGCGAGATCTATCGGCAGGCCGAGGAACTGGAAAGCGAGGCCATGGAGCTTTCCGTGAGCCCGCGCGGTCAGGTGCGCCTGGCCGTGCCGATGGCCTTTGGCCTGCGCTGGGTCGCGCCGCTGTTGCCGAAGCTGATCGAGCGGTATCCGGAGCTGTCGGTCGACCTGCACCTCTCCGATGCCACCGTCGATCTGATTGCCGACGGTTTCGATGCGGCGTTACGAATCGCCGTGCTGCCCGATTCGTCGATGGTCGCGCGGCAGCTCTGTTCGGTGACGCAATACCTCGTTGCATCCCCGGCGTATCTGGCGCGGCACGGACGGCCGCAGCACCCGCGCGATCTGGCGGGCCGCGCGTGCCTGAGCTACGCGTACCGGGCCCGCACGCAGGAATGGAAGTTCACCCACGACGACGGCACGCAGGAGAGCGTCGTCCCGCGCGGTCCGCTGCGCGTGACCAACTCGGAAGCGATGATCCCCGTGCTGCTGGAGGGGCTCGCCATCTCCGAGTTGCCGGAGTTTATCGCCAGCGAGTACCTCGCCGACGGACGCCTGGAACGCATCCTGCCGGGGTGGAACATGGCGCGGGGCGGACTGTACTTCGTCACGCCGTCCGCCCGCGCCAGACCGGCAAAGATCCGCGCGCTGTCGGATTTCTTCGCCGAGCATCTGTCCACACCGGTCTGGCAATGGCCTTGATGGGTCAGGACCACTTGTTCGGCGTACGCCCGTTCCGTTCGATGGCGCTCTGGAGTTCGGCCAGATCCTGCTTCATGAGCCCGCCTTCGTACTTGCGGCTTGCGGTCTGCGCATCGGTCAGCAGCGTGTCGAAGTTTCCGGAGAGCACCCTCGGGTAGTCGCCGTCCGGGTCCAGATAGTCGAACAGGCCGAGCTTCTCGGGCTCCTGCGTACCGCGATTGGCGTAGAGGTCATACGTGGCACTGATCGACTTGGAATTCCGGGAGATCAGCGCATCGCTGCCCATGATGAAGCGGGTCGGATACTCCCTGATCAGCGCGGCCATGTCCTCGATGCGCGTCTTGCGCGCAGCCTCGTCGGCGGCCTTGCGCACGGGGTCCGTTTCCTTCGAAACGGGAGAGTAGTTTTCCGCCACGACGTCCCAGGACATGTCGATGCTGTAGTTATCGTGCTTCCTCAGCAGCTCGCGCAACTGCGCGACGTGGTTCTCCCCAGGCGGGGCGAACTTGCCGATGCCGCCCATGTGGGCATGCACGATCTTCGTGTTCGGATGGCGCGCGACCAGTTCATCGATCTCCTTGAAGTACTCGCCCTTTCCCGGAGACTTGGTCTTGATGCACGTTTCCGCGTCGCTGGAGTCGCAATGCAGCACCACCGGCATGCCGGAGCGGGCAGCGAATTTCAGGATGTCGTTGATGGGGGCCTCGGGACCGAAGCCGGCCTTGTAGTCGAGGTTCTGCTTCCCGACGAATTCCTTGTGCATCGTGATCTCGCCGATGATGTGGAACGTGTCGGGATATTCGCTCTTCAGCCTGAGCATCGACTGCACCGAGTTGGCGTCGCCGAGGTTGATCCCGGTGATCGCGGGAAAGATCCGGGGCGCCAGTTGCTCGTGGGGAGGCAGATCCTTGTCCGCTGCCCGGATTTCCGCATAGGCCTTGCCCACCTGCCAATCGACGCTGGTGTTGTAGTGCTGCTTCCCTTCCGTCGTGATGGCATCGTATGCCTCACCCGTCATGGGCTCGCCGTCGCGGTACTTGTCGTCCATGTAGTACGTCTTGCTCTTGTCCAGATGCGCGGAGCCGTCGGTGCCGCAGCAGCCAGCGTTCACCGCTTCGCCCTGGATGATCACGGACGGAATCGGAGCCCAGACGAATTTGTCCACGCCTGCCTGATCGAACAATGCAATCTGCGTGCGAACGTTCTCCGACAGGGTGCGCGTGACATCGGCGATCTGGGTCGCCGCGTAGCCCGGGCCGGGCGAGTGATTGTGGATGTCGTGACGCATGGTTTGCGAGCCGACCTCGGCAAACTGGCGCGGCGCCGCAGGCGTGGATCGTTCCGGTCCCTGCAGATGCCCCTTGATAGCCTTGAGCCGGCGCGTCGCCGTTGCCCCGGCTTCTGATTGTCCCGCTGCGTCGCTGCGTTTGTCGACGCGCGCGGAGAGTCCATCGTTGCGCTCGCTCGCAAGGCTGCGCGATTTGCCCGGGGTGGGGGGGGTAGTGGTCGGCCTCTTGGCCAACGGAAGAGGATCATGCCATTCCGTCTGCGTGCCAGCGTTTGCGTACGTCTTCATGGTGGTGGTCCTTATGGTTGAACATGCGCGGTGTCCGCGCTCGTATGGACCTTAGTGCAGCGGTCGCGCCGGTCACGCGCGAACAGCGAACAAGCCGAGCCAGGAACGAAATCGCGCGGCTCGTCCGTATCTTCAACATTCCATTGAAAATCATTCCATCCACCGGCCACTAATCATTTGGTATCGGGCCACCCATACTCCGTTCACACCTTCTGATTCATCTCAACCGGAGTAACAGCCATGACCCAGCAAACGCTTCCCCTCGCCGGCAAGACCGCCCTCGTCACCGGTGGATCCCGTTCGATCGGGGCCGCCATCGCCCGTCGTCTTGCGGCGGATGGCGCGACCGTGGCGCTGACCTACAGCGCTTCCCCCGACAAGGCCGCCACGGTAGTGCGCGAGATCGAGGCCGCGGGTGGCCGGGCCCTCGCGATCGCGGCCGATGCGGGCGACCCGGCGGCCGTGCGTGCCGCGGTGAGCGCGACCGTTGCCGCGTTCGGCGGCATCGATATCCTCGTCAACAATGCGGGCCTTGGCCTCGGCGGCGCCATCGAGGACATTCCGTTCGAGACCTACGAGCGGATGATCGCCGTCAACGTGACGGGTGTATTCGTCGCGACGCAGGAAGCCGTGCGGCATATGAAGGCCGGCGGCCGCGTGATCCATATCGGTTCGTCGATGACACGCTATGCCGCATTCGCGACCGCATCGCTCTACACGCTGACCAAGGGCGCCATCACGGGCTTCAACCGCAGCCTCGTGCGCGACCTCGGCCCGAAGGGCATCACCGTGAATACCGTGCATCCCGGCCCGATCGACACCGACATGAACCCGGATGGCGGACCCGTGAGCCAGATCCTCACCCCGGGCATCGCCATCGGCCGCTACGGGCAGTCGCATGAAGTCGCCGGTGTCGTGGCCTTCCTCGCCGGTCCCGACGCAAGCTTCGTGACGGGCGCCGACATCGTGGCCGATGGCGGTCTTACCGCGTGAGCAAATGAAACCAGAGAAGCTTCATATCGCCGTCACCTCTCCGTCATACCGCTGTCCCGATTGCTGACGACAATCGGCGGCGTCACATGGGCGGGTGCGGGAATCCCGAGCCGGGCCTCGTGTGGTGGCGGGCCTGCTGATAGTGGCTGCATCGCGTCAGGGTCCGTGTTCTCATTCCTCTAACACGACGAGATCCTGAATGCTTCGAGCCATCCAGTTGTATCGACGTTTCATTCGCGCATCGCTGCTGCTTCCTCTTCTTGTTGCGCCGGTCGCAGCGCAGGCGAGCACTTACTGGAGCGGCGTTACCCGCGCGCTCCCCACCTCGCCGCTGGGCAATACCGTGGCACTGTCGTGCCACAACTGCTACGGCAGCAGCACGGCGGCGACCAGCGCGCAGGTGGCGACTGCGCTGTCGCGTGGGTTCGACCTGATCGAGTTCGATCTGACCTCGCATGCCGACGGCCAGGTCTACGTCGAGCACGCCGATAGCGAAAGCGCCGTCGGCAGCTTCGTCGATGCGCTGTCGAATACCAATCTGCAGCAAAGCGACCGCCTGCTGTTTCTCGAGATCAAGGAAAAGTACGCGACGGCCGCCGCCAGCGACGCGATGATGCTCGCCGTGCTGCGCGCCATCCGCGATTGGGGCTATGCCAAGGCCGGCCGCCCGGTATTCCTGCGGGCGTTCATGGATGGCCGCCACAATCACCTCGTCCGTGCCAAGGCCCTGCTCGCGCAGTCGGAATTCGCGGGCATTCGCGATTACGTGCGATTCCATACGCTGATCGAGAGCGATATCCGCAACAACATCCGTACGACCAGGAGCCTCGGGTTCCATGGCGTGGAGCTCGAGTACCGCATGACCAGCCTGTTCGGCGCGCTGATGCAGGCGAAGATGCTGGGCCTGGGCGTCGGCGTCTACACCACGCCGGCGAGCATGGGCGAGCTGTATCTGTCGGCCCTGCGCGAGGATGTCGACTTCATCACGAGCGACTACGACCGCGGCGCGGCGCCGCTGGCCACCTCGGCACGCGCGCTGATCGCCGAGCCGACCTCGCTCGTGCATATGAACGCCGCGCAGCAGACCGCATGGCCGCTCACGTACGCACGTACCAACGGCACGCGTTATGCAATCAATCAGAGTGCGTCCACGCCGACGCTGGAACAGCTGTCCGTGGCATCGGACGAAGATCGCGTGGGCGGCAGCATGGTGTTCGCGGGCGCGCAGTCGGCCACGACGTGGCAGGCCGACAACGACACGAACGGCGGCATTATGGTCAGCGCGGTGGTCAATTTCGACGACCTGACGTCTGGCGCCACCGCGGCCATCGTCGCCAAGAGCGATTCGGGCGGCTTCGCGCTGGAGCAGGCCGGCACGCTACTGCGCTTCGGCGTGTACGTGAACGGTGGCTACCAGTACGCCACCGCGCCGCTGTCGCTGTTCAACGGCACCGATTCGTACTTTATCGTCGGCGCCTATGACGGCAACGGCGCGGTGCGCCTGTGGGTGAACAACGTCGAGCGGACCCCGTCGGTGTCGGTCACGGGCGGTGTCGGCCTCAATACGAGTCCGATCGTGATTGGCGCGGATCCGCAAGGCGCAACCGATCGCCGCTACTTCTTCCAGGGCAAGATCCAGCAGGTGATGGTGCAGCGCTGGCGCGATCACTGATCGCGTCGACCGCGACGGGCTGGCGTGTCACTTGACGCCAGCCTGCATGAACGACTGCATGAACTGCCGCTGGAACAGCAGGAACGCCAGCACGAGGGGGCCGACACAGAGCAGCGTGCCAGCCGACAGCACGCCCCAGTCGACCCCGGTTTCCGGCGCGGCGAACAGCGCCATGCCGACGGTCACGGGACGGCTGGCCTCGGTCTGCGTGGCGACGAGCGGCCACAGGAAGTTGTTCCAGTGATAGCTGATGGATACCAGCGCATAGGCAAGATAGGTCGGCCGCGCGAGCGGCACATACACCTTGAGCAGGATGCCGAGGCGGCTCAGGCCTTCGATGCACGCGGCATCCTCGAGCTCCTGCGGCACCGTCATGAACGTCTGCCGCAGCAGGAAGATGCCGAACGCGCTGGCAATGTAGGGTAGTGCCACGCCAAGATAGGCATCCACCTGACCGAGCCGCGCGATCGTGAGGTAGTTCTCGGCGATCAGCACCTCGGGCATCACCATCAACTGCAGCAGCACGAGTCCGAAGACGATGCCACGCCCGGCGAACCGCATGCGCGCCAGCGCGAACGCCGCCAGCGTGCAGACGGCCAGCTGCAGCACGAGCAGCAGCGTGACGATGGCCATCGTGTTCAGCAGATAGCGCGCGAACGGCGCCACGTGCCACGCCTGCGGAAAGTTATCGAGCCCCCAGCGCGTATCGAAGCTCAGCCGCATGGCCTCGCCCCCGGGATGAAACGCCCCCCAGCACAGCAGCAACAGGGGCGAGATCCACAACAGGCCGGCCGCGAGCGCGGCCGCGGGTATCAATGCATGGCGAAGAGCGTTCATCGGTAGTGCACGCGATTGCGGGACAGCCAGAATTGAATGGCGGAGCAGAGCGCAAGCAGGGCCAGCAGTACGACCGTCAATGCGCCGGCATAGCTCGCGTCCTGGAACTTGAACGCGATCTCGTAGAGGTAATACAGCAGCAGCGTGCTCGCGTTGTTGGGGCCGCCACGCGTCAGCACGAAGATATGGTCGACGAGCTTGAACGCGTTGATCAGCGCGTTGACCACGACGAACAGCGTGGTCGGCGCCAGCAACGGCAGCACCACGCGCCGGAGCCGATACCATGCGGAGGGGGACTCGAGCCGCGCGGCGTCGAGCAACTCCGTCGAGATCGATTGCAGCGCGGCGAGATAGAAGATCATGAAGAAGCCCGCCTCCTTCCAGATGGTGACCACCATCAGCGCGGGCAACGCGGTATCGGTATCGCCGAGCCAGTTGCGGCCGGTCACGCCGACGCCCGAGAGCAGCCGGTTCAGCAGGCCGATGTCGGGTGCGTAGAAGAACAGCCAGACGTTGGCGGCGGCCACCATCGGCAGGACAGTCGGCGTGAAGAAGGCGAGCCGCAGCAGTCCGCGGCCCGCATAGCGTTGATTGACCCAGAGCGCCATGGCGAGCGCCAGCACGACGGAGACCGGAACCGTCACCAGCGCATACCAGAGATTGTTGCGCAGCGCCTGCCGGAAGACGGGGTCATCGAGCAGCGCGGCAAACTGCTCGGCGCCCGTGAACGACGCCGGCAGCCCCGGCGCCTGCGTATGCAGGCTGTGCCAGAGGCTGCCCGCGATGGGCCAGTAAGTGAACGCGGCAAGCAGGACCAGCGCAGGCAGCAGCATGAGCCACGCCTGCGCGGCTTGACGGGAATGGCCCATGCAATCAGCGCTGGTAAGGCTTCAGCACGCGCTCGGCCTGCGCCTGCGCACCGGTCAGCGCCGCGCGCGGCTCCTGCTGGCCCGTGATGGCCGACTGCAGCGCATCTTCGAGCATCTTGCGCACGCGGCCCGACTGGTGCGTCGAGAGTTCGGCGGTGGCGACCGACAGCTGGTCACGCGCGACGAGAGTCTGCGGCACCTTCGCGGCGTACTCCTTGAGCGTCGGCGTGTCGTAGCTCGCGGCGCTTACGCCCATGTAGCCCGTGGCCACGCTCCATTGCGCCGAACGCTCGGGCGCGGTCAGGAACTTGACCAGACGGAACGCGGCACGCTGTTCGGCATCGCTGCCGCTCTTGAACAGGTAGAAGTTGCCGCCGCCGGTGGGCGAGCCCGGCTCGGTGTTGCCGGGCAGCGGCGCCACGCCGACGTCGAACTTGGCTTCCTTGAGCACGGCCGTCAGGTTGCCGGTGGAGTGCCACATCATCGCGGTCTTGCCCTCGACGAAGTTCTGGCGCAGCGTGCCCCATTCGATCAGACCCTTCGGGCTCAGGCCGTCCTTCGACAGCGAGGTCCAGAACTCGAGCGCCTGCACGGCCTTCGGGCTGTCGAACATCGTGCGCGTGCCGGCCGGGTTCATCAGCGTCTGGCTGTTCTGCTTGGTCAGCGCGCCGAACATCCAGTAGGCGTAGCCCGTGGAGGGGATCATCACGCCCCAGCGACTGGTGTTGGCACCGTCGCGCTGCACGAGCCTGGCGGCGGCTTCACGCATCTCGGTCCATGTGCGCGGCGGCTTGTTCGGGTCCAGCCCGGCCTGGCGGAACGCATCCTTGTTGTAGAACATGACGATGGTCGAGCGCTGGAACGGAATGCCCCAGGTCTTGCCGTCGGCGCGGCCGTTGTCCATCAGGCCCGGGTAGAAGCTTTGCAGCCACTGCTTGTCGTCGGGCGAGGTGGCAAAGTCGTCGAACGGGCGAATGACGCCCATGTCCTTCAGTTCATGCAGGTCGATCGAGAACAGCACGGACGTCTGCACCGGCGTGCCGGCCTTGAGCGCGGCCAGTGCCTTGGTGCGCGCGTCGTCGTAGTTGCCCGCATAGATGGCGTTGACCTTGACGTCGGGGTTCGACTGCTCGAACTCGCCGACGAGCTTGTCCACGACCTGCGTGAGCGGGCCGCCGACGGACACGGGGTAGTACATCGTGACTTGCGTCTGCGCGGCGGAAGCGGCAAGCGGGGTCAGACCGGTGAGGCCCGCGAACGCGCCGAGCGCAAGCGCCAGGCATCGGGTTTTGAACGACATGATGGCTCCTTGAGGACGATGGGGGAAAGACAGGGCAGGTCGGCAGATCAGGATGGTGTTGCCGCGACGGGGTCGATGGGGAAGCGATGCTCGTGCTCGGCGGACCATTGCAACGCGAGCCCGCTGCCCGGCACCACCGCAACGCGGCCCGGATGCCGCACGAGCAGCGGCTGGCCATGCAGTTTCACTTCCATCAGCGTGTCGGCACCGTGATATTCGGCGCGCATGACGACAGCATCATGTCCATCGCCGGGTTCTCCGGGTTCGCCGACATCGATATGTTCGGGACGCACGCCGAGCCACGCGCCGCTGCCCGGCATGCGAATCAGGTTCATCGGCGGCTGTCCGATAAAGCGCGCCACCACGGGCGTCGCGGGTTTGTCGTAAAGCTCGGCCGGTGTGCCGACCTGCGCGATCTGGCCCTGATGCATGAGCACGATGCGGTCGGCCATGCTCATCGCTTCCACCTGGTCGTGCGTCACATAGACCACGGTCAGGCCGAGCTGCTGCTGCAGCTTGCGAAGCTCGGCGCGCATCTCCGCGCGCAACTGGGCATCGAGATTGGACAGCGGCTCGTCCATCAGGCACATCGGATGCTGCGACACGATGGCGCGCGCCAGCGCCACGCGCTGCTTCTGTCCGCCGGACAGCGCGCCAGGCTTGCGGGCGAGCAGCGCGCTCAGGCCCAGCAGGTCCGCCGCATGGCGTAGCCGCTTGTCCTGCTCGTCGCGTGCCACCTTGCGCGCGCGCAGGCCGAACACGATGTTGTCCGCGACGCTCAGGTGCGGAAACAGTGCGTAAGACTGGAACACCATGCTGAGCAGGCGCTGCGCCGGATCGAGCGCGGTGACATTGCGGCCGTCGAGGTGGATGCTGCCGTCGGTCGGGCGGTCGAGCCCGGCAATCAGCCGCAGCAGCGTGGTCTTGCCGCAGCCCGAGGCGCCGAGCAGCGCGATGAATTCGCCGCGTTCGATATCGAGGTCGATGCCGCGCAGGACGTCGTGATCGCCAAAGCGCTGGCGCAGCCGTTCGAGTCGCAGGTATGCCATGGAATGTCGTTCAGGGGGAGCGGGCGGGTTAGCAGAGATGCAGCGCGACATCCGCGCGTTCGCACAGCAATGGCAGCGCGGCCATCGCGTCGGTCGCCTCGTGGTCGGTAAAGAGGTGATCGACGTCGTGAAGCGTTCCGACGCGGCACGGAGCGTGATGCAGGTACTTGCTGCTGTCGAGCAGCAGCATGCGCACGTGGCTGTTCGATAGCAGGACGCGGCTCAGCTCGGCTTCCTCGGGCTGGAACTCGTAGAAGGTGCCGTCTTCGTCGAAGCCCGCCGCGCTGCACACCGCGACGTGCGCGCGAAAACGGCGCAGGAAGTCGAGCGACGCGCTGCCCATGACGTCGAGATCGCCGGCGCGCAGCCGCCCGCCGGCCACCCATGTCTCGATGCGCGGCTTGTCCGCGAGCGCGTGCACGGCACCGAGGTTGTTGGTCACCACGCGCAGCGGCAGATCGGCCGGCAACGCGCGCGCGAAGTCCGCGACCGTGGTGCCGTAGCCGAGGAATACCGTCGCGTCGGCCTCGAGCATGCCCACGGCGGACATCCCGATGCGGCGCTTGCGTTCGACGTGGTTCGCGCTGCGTTGCAGGTAGCTAAGGTTGTGCTGGCTCGCGGACAGGCTCAGGCCGCCGTGGGTCCGGCGCGCGAGCCCCTGCACGCTCAGCTCGTTGATATCGCGGCGAATCGTCTGGGTGCTGACGCCAAAACGGCTCGCAAGCTGCTCGGTGCTCAGGTAGCCAGCATCGTTGAGCCAGCCGAAGATCTCGCGCTGGCGCGGGGTTAAGCTCATGGCTCATTCGATCATGTCGTGTGTTCGAATGAAAATGTAAGCGGGCAATATGTCACTTCCATGACTTTCCCGTGGACGATTGGGTAGGTAATCTGGACGAATGGATCGATTGCGGCGCATCGGGCGCGCGATACTGCATCCATCGCATCCAACGAGGCTCGAGATGTCATCGCCAACTTCTTCTCCGACGGGCACCCTTCATGCCCTGCATAACCAGTGGCCGCAGGCCACGTCCG
The DNA here is from genome assembly GCF_008693385.1 of Cupriavidus pauculus. NCBI lineage: Bacteria > Pseudomonadati > Pseudomonadota > Betaproteobacteria > Burkholderiales > Burkholderiaceae > Cupriavidus > Cupriavidus pauculus. Next base: position 1,428,164 of record NZ_CP044067.1, on the reverse strand, counting down.
TCGATGACTTCCGCGCCAATCTCGCGGCCGTGCACGCGCGCATCGCGGCGGCCTGCCAGCGCGTGGGGCGCGACCCCGCGGGCGTGCGGCTGCTGCCCGTCAGCAAGACCAAGCCGGAGGCGACGCTGCGGCTCGCGTACGCGGCCGGCTGCCATATGCTCGGCGAGAACAAGCCGCAGGAAGCCCACGGCAAATGGGAGGCCATGCGCGACCTGACGGATCTGCGGTGGTCGGTCATTGGCCATCTGCAGACCAACAAGGCAAAGCTCGTGGCGCAGTTCGCGAGCGAATTCCAGGCGCTGGACAGCCTGCGCGTGGCCGAGGCCCTCGACCGGCGGTTACAGGCGGAGGGCCGCGCGCTCGATGTGTTCGTGCAGGTCAACACCTCGGACGAGGACAGCAAGTATGGGCTGGCGCCCGATGACGTTGCCGCATTCCTGCGCGAATTGCCGGCATTCTCCGCGCTGCGCGTGAAGGGGCTCATGACGCTGGCGATGTTCTCGGCCGAGGCCGATCGCGTGCGGACATGCTTCGTGCAGTTGCGCGAACTGCGCGACCGGCTGCGTAACGACGCCCCGGCGGGCATTGTCCTCGACGAACTGTCGATGGGCATGTCCGGCGACTTCGAGATCGCGATCGAGGAGGGCGCCACGGTCGTGCGCGTGGGGCAAGCCATTTTCGGCGCGCGCGCGACGCCGGACCATCACTACTGGCCAGCCACCGCACCGGTACAGGCATGACGGCATAATGCGGGGTGGCGCGGGGTTCTGCCCCGCGCCACCCTCCATCCTGCCCGACGTACCGATCATGACGCTTCATATCCGCACCCCGCTCCTGCATTCCCTGCCGATGTCCGCGCGACTCGGCAAGACCGTATGGCTCAAGCTGGAAGCCCTCCAGCCGAGCGGGTCGTTCAAGCTCCGGGGGGTGGGGCACGCATGCCTGACCCATGCCGATCGTGGCGCGCGGCGCTTCGTGTCGTCGTCAGGCGGCAATGCGGGCGTCGCCGTGGCCTACTGCGGCCGCATGCTGCGTATTCCCGTGACCGTGGTGGTGCCCGAAACCACGTCGGCGCGCGCGCTCGAACTACTACGCCTCGAAGGCGCAGAGGTCATCGTCCATGGCCAATCGTGGGCCGAAGCAAACGCGCTCGCGCAGTCGATGCTCGACGAACACACTGCCTTTATCCATCCGTTCGACGACCCGCTGCTGTGGACCGGTCACGCGTCGCTGGTCGATGAGGTCGCCGAGGCCGGCGTCCGGCCCGATGCCGTGGTGCTGTCGGTCGGCGGCGGTGGTTTGCTGAGCGGCGTTGCCGAAGGCATGCACCGGCAGGGCTGGGACGACGTGCCCATCGTCGCGGCGGAGACGCACGGCACGGCATCCCTCGCCCGTTCGCTGGAGGCCGAAGCGGTTGTGGAGCTGCCCGCGGTGACGGGCATCGCCACGTCGCTGGCCGCCAAGCGGCCGGCGACGGAAGCCGTGGCCTGGAGCCGCCGGCGGCCGATCGCGAGCGTGGAAGTCTCGGACCGCGAGGCCGTCGTCGCGGCGTTGCAACTGCTGACCGACCATCGCCTGCTGGTGGAGCCGGCATGCGGTGCCGCCCTTGCCGCCGTGGAGAAACATCCCGCCGCGCTGGCGGACGCGAAGGAGATCCTGATCGTCGTCTGCGGCGGCGTGGTGGCCACGCTCGCGCAACTGCAGGAGTGGGAGGGCACGCTCACCTGAGCTCCCGGCGCATATATGCGCGAAACGATGAAGCCGCGACAGCGGCGGCACATGTGGTTATCTGATTCGATTCGTTGTGGCGGGTGGGTTTCCTTCATAGGATGGACGCCCCAATCATCCCTGCCATCGACCCATGAAAACATCGTTTCGCAGCTGGCTGATCGCCGGCGCTGCCTTTGCTTTACCGTTTGCCGTCGCCGGTAGCGTGGCGGCCGCCGAGCCGTTGCCGAAGGAAGTGCGCATTGCCTATAGCGGCGGCGCGCAGCTGATCGTCAATGCCAAGGTCGATGGCTCGCTGGAGAAGGCATTCGGTGTGCCCGTCAAATGGGTGCAGTTCGGCACCGGCGCGGACGTGCTGAATCTGTTCGCGAGCAACAGTATCGATATCGCGAACTTCGGCTCGAGCCCTACGGTCTCCGCCATCGTGCGCAAGCTCCCGATCGAACTGGTCGGCGTCTCCGCGGATATCGCGACCTATGAACGGCTGGTCGCGCGCAAGAGCAAGAACATCCAGTCGCTGAACGACCTCGCGGGCCATACGGTGGGCTACCCCGCCAACTCCACGGCACAGTACGCGCTCGACACAGCCATCCAGCTCAACAAGATCGACCGCTCGAAAATCCGCTTCGTGCCGCTCAAGCCGGACGAACTGGTTGCCGCATGGCGGCGCGGCGACGTCGATGCCGGCTATGTATGGGCCCCGTTCAACTCCACGCTGGAGGCGAACGGTGGACAGCCGATCTTCTACACGAAGGATCTGAAGAAGGACGGCTACCTGATCTTCAATGGCATCTCCATCAGCAAGGCGTTCGGCGAGAAGCATCCGGAGCTCGTGGCCAGGCTGCTGCTCGTGCTCGAACAGCAGGTGGCGAACTACCGCAAGAATCCGCAGGCCGTGGCCGAGGCCATCGCGAAGGAGCTGGGTTCCACGCCGGCCGCCGTGACGGACTCGATCAATGGCAACGAGTATCCGACGATTGCCGATCAGCTCAAGCCGCAGTGGTTCGGTGACGGCACCAGCCCCGATAGCAGCACGCTGGCCGGCGCGGTGCGCAAGACCGCCGATTTTCTCGGCAGCATCGACCAGATTCGCAAGCAGGACATTCCGGCCTCGTTTGCGACGTCCATCAACCCCCGGTATCTGAAGCTCGCGCAGCAGATCAAGGCGGACAAGTAAGGCAGTGGTGCTGGATCGCCGGTATTTCAGTCTGTCAGTCAGCACGGCGGCGGTAATTGCCGTGCTGGCGCTGTGGCAGATCGCGGGCAGCCGTGGATGGGTCGATGCACTGTTCCTTCCGCCGCCGACCGAGCTTGCCGTTTCGTTCTCTCACCTGTGGCGGGACGGCTATGGGCAGATTCCGATGTGGAAGCACGTCGGCATCAGCCTGGCGCGCGCAATGTCCGCATTCGTCGCATCGATCGTCATCGGCGTGCCGCTGGGACTGCTGATGGGACGCAGCGCCGCGCTTGCCGCGGCATTGAACCCTTTCGTGCAGTTTTTGCGGCCGTTACCGAAGATCGCGCTGATTCCGCTGACGATCGTATGGCTAGGGATCGATGAAGCCTCGAAGTTCTTTCTGATCTTCATCGCCACGTTTCTCAATGTGCTGGTCGGTTCCGCGGCGGCCGTGCGGGGCGTGTCGGAGGGGTATATCCGCGTGGCGCAGACCCTCGGCCTGAACCGGCGGCAGGTGTTCTGGCGCGTGGTGTTTCCGCATTGCGCCGGGGATCTGTTCACCACTGTTCGCCTGTCGATCGGCATCGGCTGGACCGCGCTCGTGGCGGCCGAACTGGTGGCATCGAGCGCGGGCGTGGGCTGGATGATCGTCAACGCCGGCTCCTATTTGCGGACCGATGTGGTGATGATCGGCATCCTGATCCTCGGTATCGTCGGTTATGCACTCGACGTGGCGCTGGTCGCGCTGCAGAAATGGATCGTTCCCTGGGCGGGCAAGGCATGACACATATCGTTCTGGACGACGTGACCTTCGCGTTCGACGCGGGGGCGCGGACGGTCTCGCCGCCCGTGCTCGATCACGTGAACCTTTCGATCGGCGAAGGCGAGTTTGTCGTACTGCTCGGCCCCTCGGGCTGTGGCAAGTCCACGATCCTCAATCTGATTGCCGGTTTCGAGCGACCGCTTGCCGGGCGCGTGGTCAGCAATGGCCGTACCGTCGAGGCGCCATCCCCGGAGCGCGGCATGGTGTTCCAGCAGCCGATGCTGTATCCGTGGCTCGATGTCTGGGGCAATGTCACGTTCGGCGCGCGTATGCGTGGCACGAAGGCCGCGGCGTACACCCCGCAGGCCGAACTCCTGCTCTGGCAGATGGGGCTGTTGCCCTACCGCCATGCGTCGCCGTGGGAACTGTCGGGCGGCATGCGCCAGCGCGTCGCACTCGCGCGCGCGTGGATCATGCAGCCCGACATCCTGCTGATGGACGAACCATTCGGTGCGCTCGATGCGCAGACACGCGCGTTGATGCAGGAACTGCTGCTGCAGACCTGGGCGCAACGCCGCACGACCATCCTGTTCGTGACGCACGACGTCGATGAAGCGCTGCTGCTGGGAACGCGCATCCTTGTCATGTCCGCGCGTCCCGGCCGCATCCGCGAGGAGATCCGCGTGCCATTCCAGTATCCGCGCGACGCGGAGGCACTGGCCACGAACCCGGCGTACGGCACCATCCGCGCCCATGCGCTGCACCTGGTGAGAGAGGAAGCGCGCAGGCATATGGAGGCGATGCAACCGGGTACCGCGCCGTTGTCGGCCTATCCGCCCGCGGATCTCATACGGCGGGTTTCATAGCGCGGGGCGCAGGTTGCGGACCGGGCTCACCGATTCGAGCAGGGATGCCAGATGCAGGAGGGTGGACTCCGCGAGCCACTTGCCGACGATCTGCACATTGATCGGCAGGCCCTCGCTGCTCGTGCCGAACCGCATCGACAGGCCCGGCAGTCCGGTCACATTGAGCGGGACGGTGGCACCCTGCAGATAGGTGGCATCGACGGTCTGGCCGTTGATCGTGAATGACGACTGGCCGTGCTTGTGTGCGGGGATGGGCAGGACGGGCGTGATCAACGCGTCGTAGCGCGAGAAGTAATCGGCGTAGCCGTCGCGCAGACGTTCGGCGGCCTGTTCGGCTTCGATGTAGTCCTGCATCGACGTATCGGGCAGCGCGAGCATGGTCTTGGCCATCATGTAGAGCTCGTCGTCGCGGCGGCCTGCCGTTGCGGCCTGGAACGCGGGCTTCATTTCCATGACATGGAGGCGATTGAACACGTCCAGCGCGAAGTCCTGCTCGAGCGCGGGGATGCGCACGGGCTCGACGAAGACACCGGTATCCCTGAGCGCGTCCGCGGCGGCGCGCACCGTGGCGGCCACTTCGGGATCGATGGGACCGAAGCCCGGTTCGACGAGCCAGCCCACGCGCAGCTGACGATAGGGCGAACGGCCAATACCGGCATCGAACGGGGCGGTGCTCGTTGCGAAGGCGTCGAGGCCGTCGGGGCCGGCCAGCTGCGAGAAGGCCAGGGCCAGGTCGCGAATCGACCGGGCCATCGGGCCGACGTGCCAGAAGCGGCGGGGTGCGCGCGGCCAGATACCGGTCATCGGCACGCGACCGTGCGTGGCCTTGAGCGAGACGATGCCCGTCTGCGCGGCCGGACCTCGCACGGAGATCGCGAGATCGGTGCCGAGGCCGATCGGCGACATGCCGGCTGCAATCGCCGCGGATTCCCCGCCGCTGGAGCCGCCCGGCGTGCGATCCAGATTCCACGGGTTGTTCGATCGGCCCGAGAGCAGGTTGTCGCTTTCGATCCAGTACGAGAACTCGGGCAGGTTGGTCTTCGCGAGCAGGATGCCGCCCGCGCCTTTCATGCGCGCGACGCTCGTCGCATCGGCGTCCGGCATGCGCCCCTTGAAGATCGGCGAGCCGCGCTGGGTCGGCACGCCCGCGGTGTCGATCGAATCCTTTGCCGTGAATGGCACGCCGTGCAGAGGGCCGAGCGCTTCGCCGGCGAGCACCGCCGCTTCGGCTGCCCTGGCGGCCTGCATGGCGTCATCCGCGATCGTGACGATCGCATTGATCTTCGGATCGACCTCGGCGATACGGTCGAGATGGGCCTGCACGACCTCGACGGGAGAGACCGCCTTGGTGCGAATGAGTTCGGCCAGCTTGGTGGCGTCGTGATGGATGAGTTCGGATGTCATTGGAGTGGCCTCGTCGATGGGGGGGATCAGGGCAAACGCGGCGGTCCCGGGATGACAAGCTTGTCTACCTAACGTTTGTTAGGGTGAAAGATAGACGCTATGATTCCGCTCGTCAACACCTTTCGTCCGAGGGTCACTTTTCGTCCGAGGGCCACTTCCGTGCGCGTATCGGCGCGAAGAACTGGATGACGTAATCAGTCAGGGCAAGCCATGCCCTAGGCCGTGAGCCGCAGCCCGAACCACCAGAGATCGACCCGCGCGAACCAGTGGCCGTCGTGTTTGCCGAAGCCGATGCGGGCCATGCGGTTGGCGGGGTTCAGGGGCAGGTAGGTGAGCTTCATCGCTTGCAAAACCGGGGGCACATGACAAAAGGCCCCCGATCTTACAGGCGAAGCGCCCGGGCGTTGCCGCGCGCGTTACCGCTGGTCCGCGGGAATGGCGTCCAGCAACGCCTGCCCGATCGCGACGTGGCCTTGGGCCTTCAGTGCTTCGCCGGTGCTCACCTTGTCGCGCACATCGCGGTTCTGGCTCAACTTGAACTTGCCCACGAGCTGTTCGATTTCCACCTCGATGCCCACGATGGCCTTGAGCATCGTGTCGAGAAAATCGGCCGGCGCCTCGCCCATCTTCCATGGCTTTGGCTGGGTGGCTTCGTGCGTGCGCGTGAGCCTGGCGACGACACCGCGCACGTAGCGCTCGTCGTCGCGAATCGTGATCTTGCCGTGGGCGTGCACCACGCGGTAGTTCCATGTCGGCACGGCCTTGTGGGTCTCCTGCTTGCTCGGATACCAGTTCGGCGAGATATAGGCATCTTCCGCGCGGAACACGACGAGTACGTCATCGCCGCTTTTCACGTCCTGCCAGACCGGGTTGTTGCGCGCGACATGGGCATGGAGGATGCCGTGCCTGCCAGCGGCCGCATCGAGCTCGAAAGGCAGGTGATTGGCGTCGAGGCCGGCCTTGCCATGGGTCATGAGGATCGCGAACGGGAACTCACGCATCAGCCGATGGAGGTCTTCGACGTTGGTGGCTTCGAAATGGGCAGGGACGTACATGTTCGGTTCCGCGTGGGGCGTTGTTGGGAGGGGCTAACCGCATGCAGGCATGATGGCCCTTCTTCATGCCACCGTGAAGGGCCATTTTCGATTGAATTCACTGGACCAGTATTCCAGGCCGCCGTTCCTATGCCACCGTTTCTATGGCGCCGTTTCTATGCCACCGTACGGCGCGCGCTGCTGTTGCGCGCCCTGGCCGCCGTGGCGATCACCGCACCGAGCCGGTTCACGGCTTCTTCTGTTTGCGCGTCGGGGTAGCCACCCAGGCCCAGGATCAGGCCGGGCCGGCGACGGCCTGGCGTGTACAGCGGCGAGACGGGCCGGACGGCCACGCCCGATTCCATGGCCTTTGCCGCGACCGCCACATCGTCGATCCCGTCGGCAAGCCAGAGGACGACGTGCATGCCCTGGTCGCCGGGCTGCAGCCATGCGCGTTTTGCCGGAATACGCGCTTCGATCGTCGAGATCAGGTGCTGGCGACGCTCCGCGTAGACCAGCCGCACGCGCCGGATATGCCGATCCAGATGGCCTTCCGCGATGTACGCCGCAAGGGTGTGCTGGTCGGCGCTCGGCGGATGCCGGTCCATGAGGCCGCGTGCGCCGCAGAATGCCGGGACGAGATGTTCCGGCACGATCGCATAACCGAGCCGAAGCGACGGAAACAGGATCTTGCTGAACGTGCCGAGGTAGATCGTGCGATCGGGCGCCAGGCCTTGCAGCGAAGGGAACGGATGCCCGACGTATCGCAACTCGCTGTCGTAGTCGTCTTCGACGATCCATGCGCCGTTCTCCCTGGCCCACGTGACGAGTGCTGTGCGCCGGGCCATGCTGAGCGGCATGCCGAGGGGATACTGATGCGATGGCGTCACGAACGCCACGCGCGCGTGTGGCGCGGCGCGAATGCCCGCGTCCACGTCGATTCCCGATTCATCGACGGGTACGCGCATCATGCGCTCGCCCGCGCCGGTCGCTTCCAGTATCCCTGTGATGCCGCGATAGGCGGGATCCTCGACCCATGCAAGGTCCGCAGGCTCCAGAAGTATCTGGCAGGCGAGGTAGAGTCCCTGCTGGGTGCCCGCGGTGACGATGACTTGCTCGGGTGCGCAATGCACGGAGCGCGACTTGCGCACGTAATCGGCAATGGCCGCGCGCAATGCGGGCACGCCCTGCGGATCGTCGTAGCCGGACGGCGCCGCCGCGCGCAGTCCACGCGTGCGATTGCCGAGTTTGCGCCAGGTGTCGTCAGGGGAAGTGGGACCGATCGGGACCGACACGGCGAACGGAACGGGCGGTAGTGGCGTGAACTGGCGGGCCGCCTCCGCGAATGCGGCCGCGCGGGGCGGCAGCTTGGGCGCGGCGGCGGGTTTCCTCGCCCGCCTTTGCGCGGTCGATACCGGCACCGCAGACAGGCTGCTCGACACGCGCGTGCTCGATCCCGCCTGCGCTTCAAGAAAACCCTCCGCGATCAGTTGCTCGAATGCATTGGTCACCAATCCACGCGAGATCCCGATCGTGCCAGCGAGATACCGCGTGGAGGGAAGCGATTCGCCGGGCTTCAGTTCCCCCGCGCGAATGGCCTCCCTGAGCACCAGCGTCAGCTGCCGACCCAGCTCGCCCTTCGTGCGATCGAGCTTGCCCATAAAGGGCAGTTCCGTACCTTGACGGCGTCTTGGCATGAATACCGGCTCACTGATTGGTTTCGATAAGGGTCACATACGATAAACCAGTCGGTCGGCGGCCGCGTAGTTGGATTCACGCAACGCCCCGCTGCCGGGGGTTGCGAGCCACGTGCGGCTCATATCAAAATCCCCCTCCAGCAGTTGATTCTGCCGATGCAACGAGCGACCTTGCATCGGCCACCGCTCCGAAGGAGAGCTCCCTATGCGTTGTACCGCTTCCATCATCTACTGACACCCGATTCCTGCGTCCCGGCCGGATCGTGTGGATTCCCGATTCGGCCCGGCGCGGCAGCGGCTCGTTTGTGAGCTCGCGTTCCGCAAGCCCCGGCCCATCGCAGCCGGGGTTTTTTGTTTTCAGGAACGCGACATGAGTGTCACGATGGAAACCCGCGCCCCCGATCCGGGCAGGGAAGCCCACACGCCGTTCGATGCGGCGATGGCGGAACGGCAGCGTCGTCTGGCCGACGCCGCCACACAGCTCAAGCTCGAATTGCACGGTATCGATGCCGTCATCGATCAGGTCATCGACGCGGTGCGCGCATGGTATGTGCTGCCGCAGGTCATCACGCGCCCGGTCATCGTTTGCCTCTGGGGGCTGACGGGGACCGGCAAGACGCAACTCACGCGCCGGCTCGCGCAATTGCTCGGCTTCTACGATCGCTTCGTGGAAGTGCAGATGGATGGCTTCAGCAACGGCTCGGGCAGCCGGGGCACGACGGTGTCGGGCATGCTCGGCAACTCCGGCATCAAGGAAGGCGAGCCCGGCATCCTCGTGCTCGACGAGTTCCAGCGCTTTCGCACCGTGGATGACAAGGGCAAGGATCTGACCGCATTGCGCTATCAGGACGTGTGGGCGCTGCTGTCGGATGGCCGTCTGCCGCCCGCGGTAGGGTCGTTGCAGGAGATCGAGCGCAAGCTGGCCGATATGCGCCATACCGAGGAGCGCGCCGCCCGCGAGCACGACGACGATGAACCGGACAGTGACAAGCGTCGTCGTGCCGCGCCGCTGCGGTATCGCCTCGACCCGTGGGATGCGCAGGATATCCGGCAGATGCTCAAGCTCAAGGAGCCGCTGCTGGAGATCATGGAGTGGCCCGCCGCGCGCGTGCATGCATTGCTGCAGGAATTCCAGCGCTCGCAACAGTCCTGGGAGACCGACTACAGCCGGCTGCTGATCTTCGTAAGCGGCAATCTGGACGAAATGTATGCGCACGTCGCGCAGCGTGTGGAAGACTGCGATACCGATGCGGATATCTTCCACGACATGACGTCACGGCTCACGCTCATCGACGTCAAGCGCGCGTTGTCGCAGCGTTTCCGGCCGGAACAGATCGCCCGGCTGGGGAACCATCACGTGATCTACCCTTCGTTCAACCGGGCCACCTACGAACTGCTGGTCCGCGACGCGGTGCAGCGCTATGTCGGTGGAATTGCCGACAGTATCGGCCTGCGCTTTCTCGTCGGCGACGATGTGCTGGCGGAGGTCTACGACAACGCGGTATTCCCGACGCAGGGCACGCGTCCGCTGTTTTCGTCGGTGCATGCGATTCTGAGTGCGAGTCTCGTCGATGCCGCGCTGTGGGCGATTGGCGAAGGGGTGTCGCCGCAATCGGTCCTGCGGGTCACGCTGTCGGAGGATCGGCGGCATCTGGCGATCACGGCTTCGGCGCGCGGCACACCGCTGCGCCGCGAATTCGCGATCCCGCTGGAGTTGCGTCGCATCAAGCAGCGCGCGAACCGCGACTTCCGCGCATTGCTCGCGGTGCACGAAGCCGGCCACGGGCTCGTCTATAGCCTGCTGTTCGGCCGTGTGCCACTGGAGATCAAGATCAATATCGCCTCGTTCGAAGGCGGCTACAACAGCTTTAGCCGGTTGCAGGCGGTCACGCGGCAGAACAGCCTGGACCGGATCTGCACCATCCTCGCGGGGCGTGCCGCGGAGTCGCTGGTGTTCGGCGAGATGGCGTGCACGACGGGGGCCGAGCACGACTACCGCCAGGCGACGGAGGCCGCATCGCGATATCTGCGTTATCACGGGTTCGGCGAACGGATCAGCCGCACCGATGTCACGAGCAATCCCGACGATCACGTGAACACCGACGTAGAGCCGTCGAACGTTGCCATGGAGGAACTCCTGCGCGAGCAATACACGCGCGCGACCGACCTGCTCCGGCGGCATCGCGCGGTATTCAAGGCCGTGGCCAATCAACTCATGCAGGACGGACAGGTCCTGCCGGACGCAATGGTCCGGCTGCTCGCCGCGCATGGTATCGAGGCGGTGGCATCGGCGGCCGCGCAGGATGGCGAGGGCAGCGCGGTGCTGGAATCGTTCGCGGAGCGCCTCGAACGATTCAAGGAATAAGGCATGCGTCGCTCAATACGCAAACTCCGCCACGACATTCGCCACCGTCCGAAGCGATTGCCCGAGCATATCCTTGTCCACCGAGCCGAGGGCGAGCCGCAGCGCGTGCGGGACATGCCTCGATGTCGCGTACGGATGGGCCGTGGAGACCAGCACATGCGCCTGCATCAACGCCTTGCTTATGACGTCGGCGCGGACGTCTTCCGGTAACGGCAGCCATACGAAATACGAGGCCGGATGGCGGATGGGTTTCAGGTGACCCAGCACGTCGCCGACGATCTGTTGCCGTTGTCTGGCGTCGCGACGCTTCTCGGCCTCCAGCGCTGTCACCGTGCCGTCTTCGATCCATCCGCACGCGATGGCGGTCATGAGGGCGGGTGTGTGCCAGGTGGTCGCGCGGATCGTGCGCTCGATCTTCGCCATCGCCGCGGGCGGTGCGTGAACGCTACCGACCCGTAGCCCGGTGGCGACACTCTTCGACAGGCCCGACACGTGGACCGTGATGTCCGGCGCCAGCGCGGCGAGGGGTGGCGGCGCGCGTTCTTCAAGGAATGCATAGGCGCCATCTTCGATCAGCGTGAGTCCGTGGCGCCTCGCGAGGGCGACGAGTTCCCGCCGGCGTTGCGCACCCATGACCCATCCCAGCGGGTTGTGCAGCGTGGGCATCGTATAGAACGCGCGCACACGCCGCCGTTTGCACAACTGTGCCAATGCATCGAGGTCCGGGCCGCGCCCGGCCGCCGGGACGGGTACCAGTTCCAGATGACAGGCTTCCGCCGCGAGCTTGAAGCCGGGATAGGTGATGGCATCCGCGGCGATCACATCCCCGGGCTCGAACAGCGCCATGGCGCTGACGGTCAATCCGTGCTGCGCGCCGCTGACCAGCACCGTGTCGGCGGCTGAGGCCGACACGCCGCGGGTGCCCAAATGACGTGCCATGATCGCTCGCTCGTGCGCGCGTCCTCCATGCGGCTGGTAGCGAAGCATCGCTTCGATATCGCCGGATCCGGCAATCTGGCGCAGCGCCGCGCGCAGCAGATCCGACTGCCCCGGCACGGACGGATTGTTGAAGCCGAGGTCGATCGTGTCGGTGCTCCACGCAAGCAGATCCACGCCGTGGCCGACCGGCAGGACCTCCTTCACGAAGGTGCCGCGTCCCGTCTCGCCACTCACGAGCCCCATGGCCTCCAGCTCCGCGTAGACGCGTGTCGCCGTTACCAGCGCAAGCCCTTCCCGTCTTGCCAGGTCACGGTGCGTCGGCAATTGTGCGCCCGGACGCAGCCGTCCCTCGCGGATATCGGCGGCGTATCGGTCCACGAGGGTCTTGTAGCGGAGCTTGGGCATCGGCGCCTCCCGGCATGCAGGTATCGCCCGTATTGTATCCATGACAATAATTTGTTTGTCATGGAACTACGCCATACGATGCGGACAACCATTACTAGGGCTTGTCCGCGCCATGGATCTCAACGTCACCACCATCCTCGTCACATTTCTCGGTGTTTTCCTGATCTGCTTCATGAAAGGCGCGTTCGGTGGGGGCTTCGCCATCATCGGCATCCCGCTGCTGTCGCTCGTGATGGATCCGGTCACGGCAGGCGGACTGCTGGCGCCGCTGTTCATCGCCATGGACCTCTACGGCCTGCGTTACTGGAAGCCGTCTACGTGGTCGAAGCCCGACCTGCTGCGGCTCGTGCCGGGGCTCGTCATCGGTATCGGCATCGGGTATGCGCTGTTCCAGGTGTTGGATCATCGCGCGATCTCCATCGTGATGGCCGCGGTAACGCTGATCTTCGTGGGCTTGTGGCTCGTGCGCGGCGGAGAGGTCGTGACGCGCCCGCGGTCTTCGTCCAAGGCGGTCGCGGCCGGCCTCACGTCGGGCATCACCACGATGGTCGCGCACTCGGGCGGGCCGCCGCTGGCGATGTACCTGCTGCCGCTCGGGCTGAGCAAGCAGGTCTATGCGGGAACGACGAGCCTGTTCTTTACCGTGGGCAACCTGCTCAAGGCCATTCCATGGCTGGCACTGGCCAGGCCGGCGGGTGCCACCTGGACGCTGATGGCCATCAGCCTGCTCGCGGTGCCGTCAGGCGTCTGGCTCGGATGGCGCCTGCACGACCGGCTGGATCAGCGGCAGATGTACAGGGTGTGCTATGGGCTGCTGGTGGTGACCGCGATGAAGCTGCTCTGGGATGGGGTCGCAGGATAGTATCCGAGGCCCGTTCGCGAATAGCCGCGCAGCATGGCACGGAGATTGCGATACTACGGGGATGAAGACCTTCCACTGCACGCACTGCCAGAGTCTCGTCTTCTTCGAGAGCTTCGTTTGCAACCGCTGTCACGCGCTGCTCGGCTATGTGCCCCGCGACGGGGAGATCTGCGCGTTCGAGGGCGGCGATGCGGAAGGGTGGAAAAAACTACCGGACGCGTCCGGACAACGCTTCAAACGATGCGCCAATTTCGCGCAGGAAGCCGTCTGCAACTGGATGGTGCCCGCCGACGACCCAAACCCGTTCTGCGAATCCTGCCGGCTGACGCGCGTCATTCCCTCGCTTGCCAAGCCGGACAACCGGCTCTACTGGTATCGGCTGGAGCAGGCCAAGCGCCGCCTGCTGTATTCGCTGTTCGCGTTGCGCCTGCCCACGCGGTTCAACGCGGACGGGGGCGCGCTGACGTTCCAGTTTCTGGAGGACCTGTCCGTCACCGAGCCCATCATGACGGGCCACCACAACGGCAGCATCGTCGTCAACGTCAAGGAAGCGAACGACGTCGAGCGTGAAACCACGCGCGCGTGGGCAGGGGAGTCGTATCGGACGCTGCTCGGGCACCTGCGGCACGAGTCCGGTCACTTCTACTTCCAGCAGCTCGTGGCCCGCACCCGCCGTATCGGGCCCTTTCGCAAGCTGTTCGGCGACGAACGGGCCGACTATGCGGCCGCGCAGAAGCACTATTACGAAGCCGGGCCGCCCGCCGACCACGCCGACCGGTTCATCAGCGCCTACGCCGCGATGCATCCGTTCGAGGATTGGGCAGAGACGTGGGCGCACTACCTGCATATGGTCGATACGCTGGATACCGCGAACTGGTGCGGACTGACGTTGCAGCCGCCGGCACGGCAGGATCCCGGAACGACCGATCGCACGCCCGTGGGTCGCTCGGACTTCCAGGGCCTGATGGCCCGGTGGCAGCCGCTGACGTATGCCATGAACAGCCTCAATCGCAGCCTGGGGGTGCCCGATGCCTACCCGTTCTCGCTATCGCCGGCCGCGGTGGACAAACTGCACTTCGTCCACCGCGTGATTGCCGCAACCGGGCGGCGGCACGCCGTCTAGTCGTTGCTGTGGATGGCATTGCGCGCCTGCCGCCATTCGACGAACAGTGCGTAGTCGGGATCGGCCCTGACGGCGTCAGCCTTCTCGGGGCTGGTTGCCCTGCGGCCATTGCTGTAGGCATCCCATGCAATCGCTTCGATGCGCTCTAGCGCGGCGTCCTCGGCGCGGAACGCGGGATCGTAGAAGCGCGCGCGGAAGCGTCTGCCAAACTCTTCGCGCGTCAGATACTCGTCGTTCTCCGCGCCGTTGCGGCTGTCCGGTGCTGCGTCGTCAATGTACGTCTTGATCATCCCGTGGAGCATGCAGTCACCTGTTCCTTTCTTATTGCGGTGGTTGGCCGTTCGATGCGCTGAGCCCGCCGTCCACTGGCAGGTTCACGCCCGTGATGAAGCGCGCGTCCTCGCTGGCGAGGAATGCGATGACATCGGCGATGTCCTCGGGTTCCGCCGTGCGGCCCAGCGCGATCCGCTCGCGGAATTTGTCGAGCAGCTTCTCGTCCTTGAACATATCCACCGTGAGGTCGGTTCGCGTGAGCGTCGGGCACACCGAGTTGATGCGCACGCCGTCGCGGCCGTAGTCCAGTGCCAGCGAGCGCGTGAGGTTGACCACGCCGCCTTTGGCGGTGTTGTAGAAGGCCATGTTCCAGTCCGCGCCGAGTCCCGATACTGACGCGGTATTGACGATGCAGCCCTTGGTCTTCATCAGGTGCGGCAGCGCGGCGCGCGCGCCGTGAAACACGCCGTCGAGGTCGATCGAGATCACCTTGTGCCAGGCGTCCACGCTGTCCTCGGTCGCGCGGCCTTCGGACGCGACGCCTGCGTTGTTGACCATCACATCGAGCCTGCCGTACTTGTCCACCGCCGCGCGCACGAGCCCTTCCACCTGATCGTAGTCGCTGACATCGGCCACGCGCACCAGATGCTTGTCGTTCGGCAGCGTGGCCGCGACCTTCTCCAGCTTTTCCCGGGTGCGGCCCGCAAGGACGACGCGCGCGCCTTCCACGGCGAATCTTCGCGCGGTGGCGGCACCGATGCCGGAGCCGGCCCCGGTCACGATGACTACCCTGTTCTCGAATCGCTTCATGATGTTTGCTCCGATAAGTTCAGAAGGCCTACGCGCAATTTCCATACCGTGATGGCATGGCAGCGATGGATGCCGCTGTGGCGCGGGCTTCACCGCGCCTGTCGCGTGTGCGTGCCGGAGAAAAAGCCGGGCAAAAATGCAGCAATCGGCCACATGTACGCGTAATCCCGAACGGTACGCATTTTGCTCAGGAGTCAGGCCGCAGCGGCAAACGGCGTATTTGCCGAGGTTTTTCCCAAGCTATTGCAACTTCCCCACGGAGATTCAACATGGACAAGTCAAAAATTCCCGTCGAACAACGGCCCGCACTCGCACTGCTGCTCGATGACCATCGCGCGGTCAAGAAGCTGTTCAAGGAGTTCGAGGGCGCGAAGAAGGACGCCGACAAGCAGGCCATCGCCACGGAAACCTGCCACCAGCTGACCGTGCATGCGCAGATCGAGGAAGAGATCTTCTACCCCGCGCTGCGCGGCGTATCGGACAAGATCGACGACATGCTCGACGAGGCCAAGGTCGAGCATGAGGTGGCCAAGGCGCTGATCGCCAAGATCGAGTCGGGAGAACCGGAGATGCTCGACGCCAACTACAAGGTGCTGACCGAGTACGTCGGACACCATGTGGAGGAAGAAGAGGGCGAGATGTTCACGGCGGTGATCAAGGCCAAGATCGATCTGCGCGATGTCGCGAAGCAACTCGAGGCGCGCAAGATGGAACTGCTTGGGGAGCTTGCCTGACCGACTCGGGCGATGCGTGCGTCAAGTACTACCTCGCGCCATAGCGAGGTAGTGCGGAATGCGCGCAAGAGCCCATTCCGCCGCGGCGTCGCGAATCTCGTTGCGCTTACCCTGAAACCGCTTCGTCTCGCTGAATGCCGCGGGCTCCTGGCCGCGCCCGGGCACGCGCACGATCCACGCAAAACACTGCGTTCCCATGGGCGTGCCGTCATCGGCGCCCTCGTCGGCGACGCCGGTGTTGGCCACCGCGATGCTGGCGTCGGAGATGTTCAGCACACCGCGCGCCATCGCGAGCGAGACGGCCTCGCTCGTCAGGCCATGCCGCTCGATCAACGCGGGCGCTACCCCGAGCACGTCGATCTTTGCCTCAGGCGCATACGTGACGATGGCCAGCCGCAGGCAACTGCCGCAACCCGGCACTTCCGCCAACTTTGATGCAATGAGTCCGGCCGTGCATGACTCCGCCGTGGCCAGCGTCATCCCGCGCCGCATCAAAAAATGCGCGACCTCATGTGCGTCATGCATGCTCGCCCTCCGGATGCGGCGTCGAAGCGTGTGCTCGTAGTGTTGGTTGCGCGGCGTGTCGCCCGCAATCGGCGACTGTCCTACATCGGTGCGGCGAAGCCGCTCGCCTGCGGACCAAAACCAGGTGGCCACAGCGAGTTCGGGCCATCGGTCAGCTGATCGCGCAGGAAGTTGACGCAGACGTTGATCTTCGCGGACTCCGACAGCTTGCCCGTGGTCACGGCCCAGATGTCGATGGGCCACCGGTAGGCCGGCAGCACATGCACCAGTTGTCCGGCCTGCAGGCTGGCCGCGCAATCCCATTCCGCGAGCCGGATGATGCCGTGGCCGTCGAGCGCCCAGCGGCGGATGATGTCGTTGTTGTTGGACGAGAGCGCGCCCGTGACCTTGACCGCCTCCAGGCCCTTGGGTCCAACCAGGCGCCATGTGCCGAACGGCTGATCGCGCTCGCGGAATACGAGGCATGCGTGCTGCGATAACTCGGCCAGCTGGCCCGGCGCGCCATGGCGGGCGATGTACTCGGGCGCCGCGCAGAGTATCCGATTGCATTGCGTGATCCGGTGCGCGACCAGATGCGGCTCGGGAACGCCACCGATGCGGATATCGACGTCATAGCCTTCGCTCAGCAGATCCACGGGGCGGTCGAGCACATCGAACGAGACCTCCAGCTTTGGGAATCGCTTGGCCAGTTCGGAGATGGCCGGGGCAACGTACTTGCGTCCGAGCCGGAAACTGGAGCTCACGCGTAACCGGCCCTGCGGCTCGCTCTCTTCCTCGGCAAGCGCGTCCTGCAACTCCTGCACGTTGCCAAGAATGCCGCGCGCCGCCTCGAACACCCGCTCCCCCTGCGCCGTGGGGCTGACGCGGCGCGACGTCCGGTGCAGCAACCGCACGCCGAGGTCGCGCTCCAGCAGCGAGATGCGCTTGCTGACGTACGAGGGCGACATGCCCAGCTCGCTCGCGGTGCGCGCAAAGCTGCCCAGGCGCATCACTTCCACGAACAGTTTCAGGTCGGTAAGGTCGGGGACATTGAACACGATTCGTGCATCATAAAGTGACAATCAGGGGATTCTATTCTGATCCGTCATCGATGAACATCTCGATACCGCCTCACCGAAGGCGGACCCATTCAAGTTGGGACGGAGACAATGAACCCATTCAATGCATTCATATGGCCGGCGTGGCGCTCGGCGCTAGGTAGCCTTCTGCTGGCCACGGCGATGCAGCCGGCACTCGCCGAGGACCCTTATCCTTCGCGGCCCATCACGTGGGTCGTGCCCTTTGCGGCGGGCGGGCCCACCGACGCGATCGCGCGCAACGTGGCCCAGCGCGTGTCCACGGTGCTCGGCAACACCATCGTCATCGAGAACGTGCCGGGCGCCGGCGGCACCGTGGGCGCGGCCAAGGTCGCGCGGGCGCGGCCCGATGGCTACACGCTGTTCGTGGGCCATACGGGCACGATGGCCGCGGCCCCCTATCTGTTCAAGACGCTGAAATATGACCCCGCGAAGGACTTCGTGCCGGTGTTCCGCTTCCCCGACACCCCCATGGTGCTGCTGGTCAAGAACGGGTCGCGCTTCAAAACCGCGACGGAACTCCTCGACGAGGCGCGAAAGAACCCCGGCAAGCTGACCTTTGGCACGGCGGGCGTCGGCTCGTCCTCCCACCTTGCGGCCGAGCATCTGGCGTCCACGGCGAAGGTGAAGTTCACCTTTATCCCATACAAGGGCACCGGTCCCGCGATGAGCGACCTGATGGGCGGGCAGATCGACGCGATGCTCGACCAGACCAACGTGAGTCTGCCGCAGACGCAGGGCGGCAGGCTCACCGCGCTGGCGCTGACCTCGCGCGCCCGCATGGACATGTTCCCCAACGTGCCGAACCTCACGGAGCGCGAGTTGCCCGGATTCCTCGCATTCACGTGGTACGGCATCTATGCGCCCACGGGCACGCCGCAGAACGTGGTGGACACGTTGAGCAAGGCCTATACGAAGGCGCTGGCCGATGCGGAGTTCACGGGCGCGCTCAGGAAGCAGGGCATCGATGTGCTGCCCGCGGAGCGCGTGGGCCCGGAAGCGCTGAAGGCATTTACGGCCAGCGAGGCCGTGAAGTGGGAAAAGGTCATCAAGGACGCGGGCATCCCGCCGCAATAACAGGAATATCCAGACATGAAGATCCGCCACATCGAAGCCATTCCGCTCGACATGGAACTGAGCGAAGTATTCAAGGGAGGCACCTATCAGGTCGCCACGCGCCCGACCATCGTCACGCGCGTGCATCTGGAGAACGGCATCGTCGGCGAAACCTATGGTGGCGACGAGTTCCACACGCAGGGCCAGATCGTCGATGTCATGCGCAACCACCTCGGACCGCTGCTGGCCGGCGAGGACGTGCGTGACTTCCAGCGGCTGTGGGAGAAGATGTTCCATATCGACCTGGACCTCGGCAACCGCGGGCTGCATCAGCTCGACATGCACCCGCGCGGCATCCTGCTGCAGGCCATCAGTTGCCTCGACAATGCGATGTGGGACGCGCGCGGCAAGCTCTATGGCACGCCCGTGTACAAGCTGCTCGGTGGCGTGCGCGACAAGGTGCCGGTGATCTCGATCGGCGGCTACTACCCGAAGGACGGCCGCGATCCGCTCGAGGCCATCGCGGAAGAAGTCGATATGGTGCGTGCCGCCGGTTGCATGGGCATCAAGATGAAGGTGGGCCGCGCGACGCTCGAAGAAGATTTTGCGCGGGTCCGCGCGGCCCGCGAGGCCGGCGGCAAGGACTTCATTATCACCGTGGACGCGAATCAGGGATGGGATCCGCTCGATGCCGTGAAATTCTGCGTGGCCATGGAACGCGCGGAGCTCGGCGTGCGATGGATGGAGGAGCCCTGCAAATGGTATGACCAGACCGACGGGCTGATGCTGCTGGCGATGAAGACGTCGATTCCCATCAACGTGGGGCAGGGCGAAATCAGCGGCCGCGCATGCCGGGACCTGATCACCAAGGGCGGCGTGTCGATCCTCAACCTCGATTGCACGCTGTGCGGCGGCGTCACCGAATGGCAGCGCGTGGCGGACATGGCCAGGCTGATGAACGTCGAAATGGCGCACCACGAAGAGCCGCAGGTTGCGGTACATCTGATTGCCGCCAACCCCCATGCGCTGTACGTGGAGATCTTTGCGAACCGCAAGCGCGATCCGCTGCTGTGGGAGCTTCCCGATGGCTTCCCGAACATCCGGAACGGCTATATGGATGTCCCGCAGGAACCCGGCCTCGGCATCAGGCTCCGGCCGGAGGTCATCGAACGCTATCGGATCGACAAATGATCGCGCCGACGGCTCAGAATGCCGCGCGAATGGTGCCGCCATCGACGCGGACGGTGGCGCCGCTGATGTAATCCGCGAACGGGCTCGAGAGGTAGGCCACGGCTCCGGCGATTTCTTCGGGGCGGCCGAGGCGGCCCACGTCGTTGGGGACGAGATCGCGCACGCAGCCGCGCTCGATGTCGTCCCAGTCCGTGCCCCACCCGTACTTCGGCGCAATGGTCTCCAGCAGTTCTCTGACCGATGGCACGAGAATCGCACCCGGCGCGACCACGTTCGATGTCACGCCCGTGTCCTTGAGGTCCCGTGCCAGCGACACGGCGAGGTTGTGGCGCGCGGCGAGAGACGCGTTGTAATCCGGTTGCATCGGAATGGGCTGCCCGGCCAGGCCGCCGCCGATCTGGATCACGCGACCCCATCCGCGCGCGCGCATCGCGGGCACCAGCCGCTGGATCATGCGCACGCCGGAGAGGACATTGACCTGATAGGTCTCGACCCATGTATCGGGCAGCGCGGTCGTCCAGTTCAGGTGGTGATAGTAGCCGGCGTTGTTGACGAGAATGTCGATCGTGCCGCGCTCGCTGGCCATGGCGGCCACGGCGTCGGCCCCATCGTCCGTGGCCAGGTCTCCCAGCGCCACTTCCGCGATGCCGCCCTTTGCCGCGATCTCCGCCGCGACGGCTTCCGTGCGTCCGGCATGGCGGCCATGCACGACGACCGTGGCGCCTTCGGCGGCCAGCAGCTTCGCGATGGCCTCGCCCAGCCCGGCGCTCGACCCCGTGACGAGCGCGCGTTTTCCCTTCAGATTCAGATCCATGAACGACTTCCTGCTTCAAAATTTCTACTAGTGTAGAATTTCGTGAGCTAAAAGTATACGGGTGTGTGATTATGCAAGAGCTTGGCAGGAAGGGTGCCGCGACGCGGCAAGCGATTCTCGACGCGGCGCGCGGGGTCTTCACCGAATCGGGCTATGACGCCGGCGTCCGCGAGATTGCCGAGCGCGCGGGCGTCACCGCGATGCTCGTCAACCGCTATTTCGGCTCGAAGGAGCAGCTGTTCGAGGAGGTCGTGGATACGGTGCTGTCGGCGCCCGGCATTCTGACGCGCGAGACGATGAACGACGCGCCCGATCTTGCCACGCTGTGCCGCGAGGTCGCCGGGGCGCTGCTGGCGCGTACATCGCCCGCGTCGACGCCGATGGATGGATTCCTGATCCTCCTGCGATCGTCGAACAACCCGCAGGCCACGGCCATCCTGCGCAAGAAGATCGATACGCACTTCGCGCGGCCACTGGCGGCGCTGCTGCCGGGCACGGACGCCGCGCAACGGGCCGCGGTCTTCCTTGCCGTTATCGCCGGCGTGCAGCTGATGCGGCAGGTGATCGACGTACCTTCGCTACGGCGCGCAACGCCGGAGCGTCTCGGCAGGCAACTGGAGGCGTTGCTCGTCGTCGCCCTCGAGACACCGGATGGATCGCGGGTCTCCGGTCGCGCCGGCGCCGGCAAATAACCCAATCGATCTATCGACATGTGGAAATCATCTTTGCGGGGCCATGAGTGCCATTGGAGAATGGCATCGCGCAGAGGCCGACCGCCGATGCGCGACCTCGCCGGGTTCACGGCGGCCACCTACAAGACCGATCATGTCCGTACTCGAACTTCGTCGCAGTCTTCGCCATATCCTCGTCGCGGCCTCGCTGTCGGGCCTGTCGCTCGCCGCGCTCGCGGACACCACCATCCTGAACGCGGCCTATGACGTCACGCGCGAGCTCTACAAGGACATCAATCCGGGCTTCGTCGCGCAATGGAAGAAGGATACCGGCGAAACCGTGACGGTCAATCAGTCGCACGGCGGCTCCAGCAAGCAGGCGCGCTCCGTGGCGGACGGTCTGGAAGCCGATGTCGTGACGATGAACCAGGAGACCGACATCGACCTGCTGGTCCAGCGCGGCATCGTCGCCAGCGACTGGAAGACGCGGTTGCCCAACAATGCGTCGCCGTACTACTCGACGATCGTGTTTCTTGTCCGCAAGGGCAATCCGAAGCAGATCCACGACTGGGACGACCTTGGCCGCGCCGGCGTGCAGGTCATCGTGCCGAACCCCAAGACCTCGGGCAACGGCCGCTACACCTATCTGGCCGCGTGGGGCGCGGCGATTCGCAAGGGCGGTACCGAAGCGCAGGCGCGCGAGGCCGTGACGAAGCTGTTCCGCAACGTACCGGTCCTCGATACCGGCGGCCGTGGCGCGACCACCACCTTTACCCAGCGCCAGATCGGCGACGTGCTGGCCACGTTCGAAAGCGAGGTTCACCAGATCCGCAAGGAACTCGGCGACAACTTCGAGGTGGTCTACCCAAGCCAGTCGATCATCGCGGAGGCACCGGTTGCCGTCGTGGACAAGGTGGTGGACAAGCGCGGCACGCGCAAGGTCGCCACGGCCTATCTACAATACCTGTGGTCGGAGCCCGGCCAGGAACAGATCGCGAAGCAGTTCAACCGCCCGCGCTCGGCCGCCGCGCTGAAGGCGCATGCCGACGTGTTCAAGCCCATCAAGCTGTTCTCGATCAACGAAGTGTTCGGTAGTTGGGCCCAGGCCCAGGCGCGCCACTTCAACGATGGCGGCGAGTTCGACAAGCTCTACCAGGCGCGCAAGTAAGCGCGGTACCTCATCCCTGCGCAGTCCTGCGAGCAGGACGGGTCGTGGTCAACAAGGAACCTTGAAATGAAAACCAGCGCACGCAACCAGTTCTCCGGTATCGTCGGCCAGGTCACCGCAGGCGCCGTCAACGACGAAGTCACGATCGAGACAGACGGCGGCGCGCAGATCGTCGCGACCGTCACGCATGACAGCGCCAGCCGTCTGGGTCTGAAGGCCGGCGCCAGGGCCGTCGCGCTGGTCAAGGCGACGTCGGTGATCGTCATGGTGGATGCCGACGCCAACAAGGTATCGGCGCGCAATGTCGTGGACGGCAAGGTGACCGCGCTGACCAAGGGCGCGGTCAACGCCGACGTAACCATCACCGGTTCCAACGGCCTGGCGGTGTCGGCCATCATCACCAACAACAGCGTGGATCGCCTCGGCCTGGCCGTCGGCTCGGCCGCGGCTGCCATGTTCAAGGCATCGAGCGTGATCGTCGGTATCGACGGCTGATATCGGGGCCCATAAAGGCGGGTGTCGCCTGATCGGCGGCGCATCATCCCAAAAGCTGGAGATGCTCCACAACGATGATGACGCCGATGCCGATCAGGATGACACCGCCGATGGCTTCGCTCCAGCGCCCCAGCGCGGGGCCGACGAGTCGTCCGATCATGACGCCGAGCGTGACCATGAGCGTGGTGGCGAGGCCGATGGCACCGGCGGCGAGCATGATGTTGACGTTCACGAAGGCAAGGCCCACACCGACCGCCATCGCATCGATACTGGTGGCGAAACCCGTGACCGCGAGATTCCAGAACGAGTGCGATTGCGGCTTGTCCTCATGCGCTTGGTCGCTCGAGAACTTTAAGATCATGCGCAGGCCGAGCACGGTGAGGAGCCCGAACGCAATCCAGTGGTCCCACGCGGTGATATAGCTCGACGCCGCCCGGCCAAGTGCCCAGCCCACCGCGGGCGTGATCGCTTCGATAACGCCGAAGATAAGGCCCGTCTTGATGGCTTCCGTCAGTCTGGGCCGATAGAGCGCGGCCCCTTTCCCGATGGCCGCGGCAAACGCGTCCGTGGCCATGGCGAATGCCAGCAGGATGATCGATACCAGTGTCATGGATAACAAACGGGGGCCGGCAACAGATGGACCAATGACTTTGTCGTTCAGTGCCAGCCCCGGCTGGTGAACGAAAAGTCAAAGGTCTCGCAGAACGGGCTTCCCTTGCAGAAGCCTGCCGCCGACGCCATGGCCAGATGACCAAGTGTGTTGACGCCGGCGCCTCCAGCATGTGGAGGCAAGCTACTCCCCTAAGACACGCCGATGCTAACACGATGCCGGGAGGCCTGCCACCTTCAGGGTTTATCGCCTGATCTCATCGCAGGGACCGGAAGCTCGCGCGGACCTCGGCCGTGAACGTCTGCGGTTGCTCCCATGCCGCGAAGTGCCCGCCCTTCGGCAGCCGGTTGAAGTGGATCAGTTTCGGATACGCACGCTCCGCCCAGTTGCGCGGCGCCGCGTAGATTTCATCGGGGAACACGCTCACCGCGACCGGAATGGCCACATGCTTCGGCGCGAAGAAGTTGAGCTTGTTCTCCCAGTACAGGCGCGCCGACGAGACGGCGGTGTTCGTCAGCCAATACAGCGTCACGTTGTCGAGCACGTCATCGCGCGTGAGGCCCTCTTGCTGGCCATCGAACACACGCGCGATCAGCGCCTGGCTCGCTGCGTCGTGGTCGAGCATCCATGCCGCGAGGCCCACCGGCGAATCGGCCAGCGCGTAGAGCGTCTGCGGGCGGTTCGCCATCTCCAGCGCATAGCCGAGGCCGTGCTTGTAGAACGTGTCGAGCTGCGCGTACGCATGCCGCTCGTCGTCACCGAGGCCAGCGGGGGCATCGCCGCCGGCCTTCAGCGCGCTGGCGATATCGTCCGGAATCGTGGCGGGCATGTTCGTATGAATGCCAAGCAACGCCGGCGGCGCGATCAGCGCCATCTGCTCGGTGACGGCATTTCCCCAGTCGCCACCTTGCGCAACGTAACGCGCGTAGCCGAGCCGCTGCATCAGCGTGATCCACGCGCGTGCAATGCGCGCGGGGTCCCAGCCCGTGGCGGTGGGCTTGCCCGAGAAGCCGTGGCCGGGCAGGGAGGGGATGACGACGTCGAACGCGTCCGCTGGCGAGCCGCCATACGCGGTCGGGTCCGTCAGCGGACCGATGATCTTCAACTGTTCGATGATCGAGCCAGGCCAGCCATGCGTGATGACGATGGGCAACGCATTCGGATGCTTGGAGCGAACGTGGATGAAATGAATATCGAGCCCGTCGATCTCGGTCACGAACTGCGGTACGGCATTGAGGCGCGCCTCGACCTTGCGCCAGTCGTAGCCCGAGGCCCAGTATTGCGCGAGCTTGCGCATGGTCGCGAGCTGCACGCCCTGCGAGGCATCGGCAACGGTTTCGCGCTCGGGCCACTGCGTCGCGCGAATACGGTGGCGCAGATCGGTCAGGCGTGCCTCCGGCACGTGCACGCGCAGCGGGCGAATGGCAGTGCTGCCCGCCTGACTGGAGATCTGCGTGATCGATGCATCGCCGCCGGCAAAGGCGAGTCCACTGAAGGACGCCGTTGCGACAGCGGCCGCCGCCGCGCCGATAAAGTGGCGCCGCGATGCGTGCAGCGGGGAAGTTTGGGGAAAGCGATCGGTTGACATGCCAGCTCCTGTTTCTTGTCTCGATCGCGGCATGAATGCCGCGGGTTGAGACCAGTATGGAAAAGCGGCAGCCAAAGCGGAACGGTTCCGGGCGTACAACTCTTGTGAGGGCTGGGAACAATGTCGCTAGATCAGCGACGCCAGCATCGGCAGATCGATGTTGCCGCCCGACAGCACGATGAGTGTGTCGCGACCGCCGGTTCGCAGGTGGCCCGCGAGCAACGCGGCCAGCGCCACGGCGCCGCCGGGCTCGATCAGGAGGCGTAGCTCTTCGAGGCCGAAGCGGATGGCGGCGGCCACTTCGTCGTCCGAGACGGCAAGGGCGGCGTCGAGACGGTGGCGGTTGATCGCAAACGGCAGCTCCGCGGGGCAGACGGCCTGCAGGGCATCGCAGATCGACGTCGCATCGGGCGTGTTGCGCACGCGCTGGCCGCCACGCAGGGAGCGCACGGTATCGTCGAAGTCTCGCGGTTCCACGGCGACCAGTTGCGTGTCCATGCGCCGTTCGCCCAGCGCAAGCGCGCAGCCCGCGAGCAGGCCGCCGCCGCCACATGGCGCCGCGAACGTGCCGAGGTTGGCCAGCGCATCGGCGGGCAGGTCGTCCAGTGCCTCGCGCGCCACGGTGCCCTGCGCCGCAATCACATCGGGATTGTCGCCGGGCGGCACCAGCGTGCCGCCGGTCGCCGCGAGCAGGCGCATGCCGATGGCCTCGCGGCTTTCGGTCCGGCGATCGTAATGGACCACGCGCGCGCCCTGTGCCTCGGCACGCGCCACCTTGTTGCGCGGCGCGTCCGCGGGCATGACGATGGTCGCGGGCATGCCAAGCTGCCGCGCGGCCCAGGCGATCGCCTGCCCGTGGTTGCCCGTGGAGTAGGCCACGACCCCGCGCCGGCGTTGTGCGGCGTCCATGGCCAGCAGCGCGTGGAAGGCGCCGCGCGCCTTGAACGAACCGGTGACCTGCAGGCATTCGGGTTTGAGCCAGACTCGGGCGCCGGCAATGCGGTCCAGCGCGGGCGAGCGCAGCAATGGCGTGCGGACGATGTGCGGCGCGATGACCGCCGCGGCACGTTGCACATCCGCGTAGGTCGGTACGCGCAGCGTGCCGAGCGTTTCGTGCTCGATATGGGAGGCGATGATGTCGTTGCGCATGAGTTTCAGTGGGCCATCAGTCTGGAAAGGAAGTCCCGTGCGCGAGCGGTCGCGGGTGCGGTGAAGAACGCCTCCGTAGAGACGTCCTCGATGACTTCGCCGTGGTCCATGAAGATCATGTGGCTGGCCGCGCGCCGCGCGAAGCCCATCTCGTGGGTGACTACGGCCATGGTCATGCCGTCCTGGGCCAGCTCGAGCATCACGGCAAGCACTTCCCCAATCATCTCGGGATCGAGCGCGGAGGTCGGCTCGTCGAACAGCATGACCGCGGGATCCATCGCAAGCGCCCGCGCGATCGCGATGCGCTGCTGCTGACCGCCGGACAACTGGCCGGGGTACGCATCGATCTTCGTCGGCAGGCCAACGCGGTCGAGCAACGCGCGCGCCCGGGTCTCGGCCTCGGCGCGATCCCTGCCGAGCACACGCACGGGGGCGAGGCACAGGTTGTCGAGCACGCTGAGGTGCGGATAAAGCTCGAAGTGCTGGAACACCATGCCCACGCGCGCGCGCAGCTTGTGCAGATCGGTGCGGGGGTCGCCCAGCAACTTTCCATCCACTTCGATGCTGCCGCCCTGAAAAGGCTCCAGCCCGTTGAAGCATTTGATGAGCGTGCTCTTGACGGAACCGGAGGGGCCGCAGATGACGGCGACTTCGCCACGGCGGATGGTCAGGCAGCAGCCCTTGAGCACCGGGTTATCGCCGTACGACTTGTGCAGCTGCCGTACGGCGATCATGGCGTCGCTGGTGGACGGCGGCGATTCGACGGGCGAGCGGGCGAAGGACGGGGTATGTGTTGCGGCAGTCATGCATGGCTCCATCGGCGTTCGGCGACATGCGCGAGCGCGGAAAATGACACGCAAAGCGTGAAGTAGACGAGCGCGGCGAACACGTACATCTCGACGAGGCGGTTCTCGCGCGTGGCGACGATGCCGGCCGATGTCATGAAGTCGCGCAATGAAATGACGTACACGAGCGAGGTGTCCTGGAACAGGATGACCGCCTGCGTGATCAGCACGGGCAGCATGTTGCGCAGCGCCTGCGGCAGTACGACGAAGCGCAGCGCCTGCGCGGGACGCAGGCCGGAGGCCGCGGCGGCTTGCCATTGGCCCGTCCGCACGCTCTGCAGGCCCGCGCGCAGGATCTCCGAGTAGTACGCGGCCTCGAACAGCGAAAACGCGATCAGCGCGGAAGGCATGGCGCCCACCGGGCGGCCGACGATCAGCGGCACAAGGAAGTAGAACCAGAAGATCACGAGGATCAGCGGTACGGCGCGAAAACCGTTCACGTACAGCGCGGCGGGACGCGCGAGCCAGGGCCGGCCGGAGAGCCGCGCGAGCGCGAGCAGCAATCCGAGGAACAGGCCGGCAACCATGGCGACAAGTGTCACCAGCACGCTGGTGCCGAGCCCGTCCAGCAGAAAGGGCCACGACCGCGCGATGATGGAGATATCGAAACCGTTCGTCATGATCAGGCGCTCCGCATGCCGGGGACGATCAGCCGCTTCTCGAGCGCCCGCATGCCGCCGGTCACGATCAGCGCCATGGCCAGGTACACCACCGTGGCCGCGGTGAACGCCTCGAAGCCGTTGAAGGTGAAACTCTCGATCTGCCGGCTCTGCGCGGTGAGTTCGTAGACCCCGATGGTCAGCGCCAGCGCGGAGTTCTTGAACACCGTGAGAAATTCCGACGTGAGCGGCGGCAGCACCGTGCGAATGGCCTGCGGCAGTACCACGTGCCGGTACGCTTGCGCGAGTGTCATGCCCGACGCCATCGCGGCCATGCGTTGCCCGCGCGGCGTCGCTCGAATGCCCGCGCGCACCTGCACCGCGACGCGTGCCGCCGTAAAGAGCCCGAGGGCCGCGATGGCCGTCCACAGTTCGGGGGCGGGAAGGTCGCGCTTGAGCCAGTGACCCGCGGCGGCGGGCAACAGCTCGGGCAGCACGAAGAACCATAGAAACAGCTGCAGCAGCAGCGGCACATTGCGAAAGGCCGCCACATAGGCCGGCATGATCAGGCGCACGCGTCCGGGCAGGGATCCCACCACGCCGAGCAGCGTGCCGAGCGCCAGCGCGATCGCCCACGCGGCAAGCGAGATGACCAGCGTCATGCGCAGTCCCGTCAGCAGCCATTCGAAGTAGGGTTCCGCGACCAGCACGGACCAGTTCCACGCGTAATTCATGGTCGGGCTCCGGCCGGGGTCATTCGGGCAGCGCGGCCAGCTTGAACGCGGCAACGAGGTCGGGCGACATCGGTACCTGCAGCGGCGTGAACCACGTGTCGTACGACGCTTTCAGTTCCCCGTCGCGCGCGGCTCGCGCGATCGTCGCGTTCACGAGGCTCAGGAACACCGTGCTGTTCTTCTGGATCATGAGGCCGTTCGGATCGAACGACAGCGGGCGGCCCACCACCTCGAAGTCCGTCGGGTTTGGCGCGCTCTTGCGCAGGCCGAAGAGCAGGATGTCGTCCGTGGAGAACGCGTCCGCGCGGCCCGTGGACAGCGCGAGAAAGCCTTCGGCGTTGTCGCGCACGGGGACCACGCGCACCTGGAGCTTCTTCGCTTCGATCAGCGACTTCACGAGCCGCTCGGGCGTCGTGTTGATGGGCAACGCCACCGCCTTGCCGTTGAGGTCCTCCACTTCGCGAATGCCCGCGTTCCTGCGAACGAGCAGACGCGTGGTCGAGATGAAGTGCGGCGCGCTGAAGTCGACCTGCGCCTGCCTGCCCAGCGTGTTGACCGTGGAGCCGCATTCGATATCGACGGTGCCATTGGCGACGAGCGGAATGCGGTTCTGCGGGTTCACGGCCACGAAGTCCACCTTGAGCGCCGGATTCTTCAGCCGCTGCTTCACGTCCGCGACCACCTTCATGCAGAGGTCGATCGCATACCCGACAGGCTTCTTGTCGTCGTTCAGATACGAAAACGGTATGGAGGTTTCGCGATAGCCGAGGGTGATGGCGCCCTTCGACTTGATGCGGTCGAGCACCGCGTCGGAAGTCTGCGCGCGGGCGGCTGGAATATGGACCGCCGCGATCAGGGCCAGCAGGGCAAGCGCGCCACCGGGCAGAAGGCGCGAGAACGGTCGAAGTGTCTTCATGGCAGGAACTCTCTGGGTCGGAACGCGTGAAGGGGAAATGGCAGGCGCGCTGGCGTGGGCTAGTCCGTCAGCGCGGAGACGAGCTCGGCGAGGCTGGACACCGTGAGGTCGGGGCGCGCTTCCGCGGCGCCTTCACCGGACAGGCCGAGCAGACGCTCCGGCCGGTTGATCCAGGCGCAGCGCAGGCCGAGCTTGTTGGCCGGTGTGATATCGGCGCGCAGGCTCTGGCCGACGTGCAGGATTCGCTCGCGCGGCACGCCAAGGCGGGCAAGTTCGCCAATGCC
This sequence comes from Cupriavidus pauculus, assembly GCF_008693385.1. NCBI lineage: Bacteria > Pseudomonadati > Pseudomonadota > Betaproteobacteria > Burkholderiales > Burkholderiaceae > Cupriavidus > Cupriavidus pauculus. The sequence goes on along the minus strand of NZ_CP044067.1, from coordinate 1,398,263 downwards.
GGTATCGAAGTGCGGCCAGTCCGGCTTGTAGGCGCCGACGCGCTGGGCGGTCACGACCACATCGAACTGGAAATCGAGGACGCGGCACGAGGTATTGAGCGAGGCCACGTCGATATTGCTGAGCGCGCCGATGCGGGCCGACTGCTGGAGCCGCACGAGCCCTTCGTGGCTATCGGCGAAGGCGGGCCACGTATGGGGGCTCGCCGAGAACTGGCGGCGGCGGTCTTCGTTCACGGGCACGCCGAAGTCGGCGCAGATCTGGTCGAAGCATCGATTGAGCACCTCGGGATAGAGGTGCGCGGGGCGTTCCTTCTGGATGCGCGCGCGGGCGCCGTCGAATGCCATCACCAGCGTACCGGCATCGGCGGAGATGCCGTTCTCCGCGGCCCATTGGAGCAGGAACGCCGCGATGGAAGGCTCCCAGTCGATCAGGGTGCCGTAGACGTCGAAGGTGATGGCGTCGAAGTCGGAAAGACGAAGCGTGGTCATGCGTGTGGTCTCTGGGTTGGGAAGGTGTGAGTTAACGATAAGCGATTATCGATAATCGGTAAAGTGGTTCTTCTGGTGTAGAATTCGGTCCATCAGGAGATTTCGCATGCACCCTTCGTCACAACTGCTCGCGACGGCGTCCGAGATGCCGGACCGCTCGACGGCCGGCATCCTCGTGGATACGCTCCGCAACGAGATCATTCAGGGGAAGCTGCAGCCCGGGGATCGGCTCAAGCAGGACGCCATCGCGACCCGCTTCGGCGTGAGCCAGACGGTCGCGCGGGAGGCATTCAAGGATCTGATCGGCGAGTGTTTCCTCGTCGCCGAACCGCGCCGTGGCGTCAGCGTGGCGCTGATGTCCGCCGAGGAAGCGGAAGAGACCACGGCGCTGCGCATTCTCGTGGAGGGGCAGGCGCTGGCCTGGGCCATTCCGCTGATGACGGACAGCCACCTCGATACCGCACAGCAGTTGTCGAAGGAACTCGACCGCGCGAAGGATGTGGGACAGCTGATCCAGCTGAACGCGCAGTTCCACCGCACGCTATATGCGGCATGCGGCCGCGCCCGGACCATCGCGCTCGTGGAGACGCTGCGTCTCGGGTTCGAGCGCTACCTGCGATATACGTGGGAAGCGACGTCCCATGTCGAGCGATCGCAGCAGGAGCACCGCGAATTGCTGGCACTCTGCCGCGCGCGAGACGTGGAAGCCGCGTGCAATCTGCTTCGGGCCCATATCGCCGGCACCGGCAAGCTGCTCGTCGAGCGGCTGCAGGCCGGCAACTAGCGTTTCGGGCCGGCCGCTTATCGCCCGTTCACATACGGCGACAGCGCGTTGGCAATCAGCGTGTTGACGGGCGCGTCCACGCCGGCTTCCTTCGCCAGCGACACCACGCCGCCGCCCAGCCACGGCAGCTCGATGCGATTGCCCTTCTCGAGGTCGTGGAACATCGACGACGTCATCGTGTAGGGCAGGTTATCGACGAGCTTCATGCACTGGTCCGCATAGTCCTCGGGCAGCCGGACGCCGAGGGCACGGCCCACCTGCACACCCTCCGCAATCACCGACCGCAACACGCCGCGGCTGCCTTCGCTCTCGCGGATCGGTCCGATGGTCAGATGCGTAAGGCAGGTCATCGACGAGAGGCCGACCAGGAACACATACTTTTCCCAGAGCACGCGCTGGATATCGTGGGCGAGCAGGGCATCGACGCCCATCTCCGCGAAGCTCTTGACCAGTTGCGCGGAACGCTCGCGGTGCACGCCGTCGTACTCGCCCAACGTGACACGCTGGAGCGCGCCGGTCTGCCGGATCACGCCGGGGCGGCCGATGGTCGTGGCCACGTACCCCACGCCACCGATCACGGCGGCTTCGCCGAACACGCGACGCAGCACGTGGTCCTTGATCACGCCGTTCTGCAGCGAGAGCACCGCGGTATCGGGGCCGGCAATGGTCTGGAGCTCCTGCGCGATGGATTCGAGATCCCACAGCTTGACCGCGATGAGGATGATGTCCGGCCGATCGAGCGACCGGATGTCGTCGGTCACCTTGACCTTCTTCAGGGACTGCAGCTCGCCGTTGTCGCCCTCGATATGCAGGCCGCCTTCCTGCATGGCCCGCAAATGCGCGCCGCGCGCGACGAAGGTCACGTCATGGCCCGCCTGCTGGAGCTTGAAGCCATAAAACCCGCCGACGCCGCCCGAACCGATGACTGCAATCTTCATTTGTCGCCTCCAATTGGTTAACCAATAACATTTATTGGTCCAATTTTGGTACGACAAACGTCCCGTGTCAAATGGCGGCGAATATCGCTACGGACGGAGCAGGGCGGAGGTGATGTGTTCGAGGTGCTCGCGCGAGGCCGCGTAGGCGGCGGCCGCATCGCGGCTGCGAATGGCCGCGACGATCTTGTCATGCTCGCGGCGCGAGTCCACGCGGCGCTCCGCAGTCAGCAGGCGCTGGCGGATGCTCCCCCACTCGACGCCTTCGTCGGCCGCGATGAATGCTTCGTAGGCACGGATCAGCAGCGGATTGTGCGTGGCCATGGCGATCGCGCGATGGAAACCATGGTCGGCCAGTTCGTACGCCTCGAAGTCGTCGGCCACGTGGTAACGCTCGGCGCATGCCGTCAGATGGGCCAGATCCTGCGTGGTGCAGTTCATCGCGGCCACCGCGGCGAGGTTCGGTTCGACGGCCAGGCGGGCCTCGACGATCTGCTTCGGGCTGAGGTCGAGCACCTCGCCGTCCGTGCCCGGCAGCGCGCCGCCCGGCCGCCGTGGCTGATGCGCGAGGTAGGTGCCGCTGCCGACCTTGCGGACCACGCGGCCTTCCATCTCCATCGCGGCCAGCGCCTTGCGCACGACATTGCGCGAGACCCCGAGCGATTCGGCGAGGGCGCGTTCGGTCGGCAGCTTCGCGCCGTCTTCGGCATTGCCGCGCAGCAGATGGCTGCGGACTTTCTCGACTGCGGCGTCGGTTCTCATTTGGTTAACCAATTTGGCGAATCGAACGACATTGGACTAGGATTGGTTAGATTTTCGGATCGATTGGTTGACACTCTATCACTGCCCCCCGCCTGGAGAAACACCGTGAAGCCCGCCCTGCATATTTCCGCCATCCGGACCCGGTTCGTCAAAGTGCCGATGAAATTTCCGCTCGGCACGAGCGCGGCCCGGGTTACCGCCGCGCCCCTGCTGCTCGTCGATCTCGAGACGAAAGAGGGTGTCATCGGCCGGAGCTATCTGTTCTGCTATCGGGATAGTGGCGCGCGTGCCATCGCCGAGATCCTCGCGGAGGCCAACGGGCTGATTGCGGGCATGGAGGCCGCGCCCGCGAAGATCGCGGACTTTCTGGGGCGCCGCTATGCGTTGCTCGGCGTGACCGGCGTCGCGCGCATGGCGCTCGCGGCCATCGATATCGCGCTGTGGGACGCGCAGGCCGTGGCGGCGGAGATGCCGCTGGCCACGTTTCTCGGTGGCACCCTCGATCCGATCCCGGCCTACAACAGCGACGGCCTGGGCCTGATGCCCGCGAAGGACGCGGCCGAGGAAGCCGTGCGGCTGCTCGAACCCGGTTTCCACGCGGTGAAGCTGCGGCTGGGACACGCGGATGCGCGCGTGGACCGGGAGGTTGCGGCCGCCGTGCGCGGCGCGATGGGCAGCGATGCCGCGCTGATGGTCGATTACAACCAGGCGCTGACGGTGCCCGAGGCGATCCAGCGTGGCCGCGCCCTCGATGGCCTGAATGTCTACTGGCTCGAGGAGCAGATTCGTCATGGCGATCTGCAGGGCTACGCCGCCATTGCCGCGGCGCTCGATACGCCGGTCCAGCTTGGCGAGAACCTCGACGGTCCGGAGGCGGTATTCGACGTCGTGGCCACGCGCGCGGCCGATTACCTGATGCTCGACCCCGCGCGCATCGGCGGTGTCACGGGATGGATGCGAGGCGCTGCGATCGCCGCCGCGCGGGGCGTACCCGTGTCCTCGCATCTGTTTCCCGAGATCAGCATTCATCTGCTGGCGGCCACGCCGACCGCGCACTGGCTCGAATACACGAGCTGGGCGGACGCGATTCTCGAGGCGCCGCTGGAGATCGTCGATGGCAGGATCGCGCCGCCGAATCGGCCCGGGTTAGGCCTGCAATGGTCGGAATCGGGCATTGCGCGCTGCGGACTGGGCTAAAATCCATGCCCCGCACGCATTTCCGCATTCCCGGCCTCACGCATGGACCCGCATACCGAAGCACCCGACTCGGCTGAACCCGAGCAGATTCACGAGCCGCGCCTCTGGAAAGACAAGGGCTGGACCGCGCGCGTCATCAAGAATGAAGACGGCGAAGGCTGGGCTGTCGAGATGATTCGCGATGGCAGTGCCGAACCCGCACTGGTCGGTCCCTGGACCATGGGGCGCAACAAGGTCGATCCGAAGCCGCTCGATGCCACCGCGCATCAGACGCTGGTGAAGACGGCTTCCGAGGTCATTCGCCGCCACGAGCAGCAGCTGCACGCGCAACTGAACAAGCAGGTGTCGATCGAGCTCGGCGACGACGTGATCTCCGTCAGGCTCGCGATCACGCCCGACGAGTTCGAGCCGTTCGGCACGCTGACGGCGGTGAACCCGCTCGGCGACGTGCTCGCGACCGTCAATGTGCGGCCCGATTTCCGCCTCACGCGCGAAAGCGCGGGCCGCTGGGCCGCCGACGGCTTCGGCAAGATTCGCTAGACCGCAGCCATCATGCCGGCCGCCGTGCCAGCACCGCATCGCGCGGGCCGGCATCGACCACGCGGCCCGCTTCCACCACCACGATCGTATCGAAGCGCGCGAGCAGGCTGGGCCGATGCACCGACGCCACGATGCAGGCCGTCGGGAACGCAGCGAACATACGGTCGAACACACGGCCTTCGGCCTGTGGGTCGAGCGCGCTGGTCGGCTCGTCGAGCAGCAGCAGCGAACTGCCCTGCGCGGCGAGCGCCCCGCGCGACAGGGCGAGCCGCTGGCGCTGACCGCCCGACAGGTTGCTGCCGCGCTCGTTGAGCGTGCTGGCCAGCCCATCGGGCATGCGCTGCAAGACTTCATCGAACACGCCCGCATGCACGGCCGACTGCAGCGCCGCCGCGTCGGCCGGTACCCCGAACGTGAGGTTCTCCTCGACGCTGGCTTCGAAGACCTCCGCCTCCTGCGGGATCAGCGTGGCGAGCGTCCGCAATTCGCTCCAGTCGCGTGATTCGCCGTCGCGCAGCAGTTCGCCCTGCTGCGGCCGATAGAGTCCGGCGAGCGCCCGCAGCAACGTACTCTTGCCGCCGCCGCTCGGTCCGATCAGCGCCACGCGCGCGCCACGGGCGAGCTCCAGATCCACGCCATGGAGGCCGCCGCGTGCATCGTTCGCGTAGCGCCAGGTCGCGCCGCGCAGGGCCAGCGTCCGCCATGGCGCATCGGGGACCACCGCCGGCACGATGGCCTCGGGGTCGCCCGGCGCGTCCCAGATCGGTGCCGCGCTGCCGTAGTCGGTATGCATGCGCGCGAAGCTCTGGAAGTTGGTCGCCATCGCACCCACGACGGTGGCGGCCTGCTGGGCGTACTGGTAGATCATGAAGATCGTGCCGAGCAGCACGGCCTGCCCGGGCTGGCGCGATTGCAGCACGTACACCACGACCAGAATCCATGTGAGGCCCATGCCGAGCAGATCGACGGCAAACCACTTGCCTTCGTTGACCATGACCGCGCGGCGCAGCGGCGCCATGACGGCGGCCATGCGGTGATCGAGCAGCTTGCGCGAGGCCGCCTGCAGCCGCAGGCCGATGACCGTCCCCGCATTGCCGACGAAGTCGAGCAGCGCGGCCGCGTAGCGGCGCTCGGCATCGTTCTCCGCGCGGGCCAGATGCATGAGCGTGCGGTCGAAGCGCAGGATGATCAGTGCAACGATCACATAACCGGTCACCGCGATGATGCCGCTGGTCCGCGAGAGCAGGGCCAGCGCGACGATGGGGCCGACGAAGTTGAATGCGCTCTGCAGATACCCGAACTGGTTCTGCGCGAAGTCCGAGAGCGCGCGGCTCGACTGCACCACGCGATGCTGGAGCTCGCCCGAGTGATGGCCGTCGCGCCACGCGAGCGGCGCGGAAGCGATGCGCGCGTAAAGCTGGTCGGCCAGACGCTCGCGCACGCGCACGCCGACGTTGCGCTCGAGCACACGGCCCGGACCATGCAGCAGCCACGAGAGCAGATAGATACCGATGAGGTAGACGATCCACCGGCCGGCGGTTTCCATCTGGCCCTGCTGGAGCGCGTTGATCGCCTGCGCGGCGAGCCACGGCATGGTCAGCCGCAGCAATTGCGCGGCGGAGAGCAGCGCCGCCGCGCCGAGCATATGCGCGCGCACGCCCTCCGCATGCAGCCAGAGCGCGCGATAGAGATCGCGCGCGGCGCTGCCGAGGCCGATGGCGCGTGGACGGGACGTTGGGGTTTGAAGCTCCGTCATCAAGTCATCGCTCCTTATGTCTTCAGATCCGCAAGCAGTTGCTCCGCCAGAAAATCGCAGGGCGGGCGCGACGATTGGGCGCTGCGCGCGAGGATGACCTCGAGCGGCGGCAGTTCGGGCAGGCCGTCGGCCTCGCCGAGCACGGTCATTTGCTCCGGCACGCTGCAACGCGCGAGCGGTGCGACGGCCAGGCCCGCATGGACCATGCTGATGAGCCCCAGCAGGCTCGGACTTTCGTATGACATGCGATAGCGGATGCCCGCGCGCTGCAACGCATGGATGGCCGTGGCGCGCGCCGCGCTGCCCTGAGGAAAGACCGCGATGGGGAGCGGGCGTTCCTTCCAGACAGCCGTGCCGCCGCGTCCCGCGACCCAGTCGACGGGCTCGTACCGCAGGAACTCGCCGCTGACACCGCGCGATTTCGTGATGCACGCCAGGTCCAGCGTGTTGTCCCTGAGCAGCGGCACGAGCGCATGGCTCGGCATGCCGATAACGCGAATCTCCACGCGCGGATGGGCCGCCGCGAACTTGCGCAGCGCCGAGGGTAGCAGCGACGACGCGTAGTCGTCGGGCACGCCGATCGTGACGCGGCCGCGAATCTCGGGACGCATGATGGCCGACCAGGCTTCCTCGCGCATCGCGAGCAACTGCCGGCCATAGTCGGCAAGCGTGCGGCCGTCATCGGTCAGCGCGACGTTGCGCGTGTCGCGGACGAACAGCGGCTTGCCCAGCACATCTTCGATCGCCTTGATCTGCATGCTGACCGCCGAGGGCGAGCGATGGAGCGCCTCCGCCGCGCGGGCGAACGAGCCCGCGTCGGCCACGGCGACGATCATCTCCAGCACGTCGAGATCGAGCTTGCGCATGAGGGGGCGTCCGGGTGTTCTATTCGTCAGGAAAGCTGAGTAATCGATTCAGTATATTCCGTTTTACTTATCGATTGCGCAAACCAATACTGAAGCCCTCGAACGTGCGATATCAAGGGGCGGCCATGCGGGCAATGTACGACTTTCTGGCGGTGGGCGGCCTGCTGGCCATCACCCCCGGACCGAACATGGTGTACGTGATGGCGCGCTCGGTATCGCAGGGCACGCGCGCGGGGCTGATCTCGCTCGGCGGCGTCATGCTCGGCTACTTCACCTACATGCTGGGCGCGGCGTTCGGCATCAGCGCGCTGTTTCTGGCGATTCCGGGCGCCGCCCGCGCGCTGGCGCTGTTCGGCACCGGCTATCTGCTCTACATGGCATGGAAGATCCTGCGGCCCGGCGGCCGCTCGCCGCTCGAGACGATGCAACCCGATGCGCCGCCGCATCGCACGGGCACGCGCAAGTTGCTGGCGATGGGCGCGATGACGAGCCTGCTCAATCCCAAGCTCGCGCTCGTGTTTCTCTCCGTGCTGCCGCAGTTCATCGACGACAAGGCCGGAGACATCCTTACGCAGTCGCTGGCGCTCGGCGCCGCGCTGACCATCGCGTTTGCGTCGGTCAATGCGTGCGTGGCGGTGGCATCGGGCCGTGTGGCGACCGCGATGGCCGACCATCCGCGCATGCTGGCGGCGCAGCGATGGATCGTCGGCGCGCTGCTCGTGGCGCTTGCGGTCAAACTCGGCATGCAGGCGTGGTAGCCTCTCTCCTTTGACAAGACGTCGTCCGCAGACGACGCATGCTACAAGGAGACTCCATTGAAGCCATCGCGCACGCATGCCGCCGCGCTGCTGTTCGCCATCGCTGGCCTTGCCGGCAGTGCTCACGCCGCCTATCCCGATCGCCCCATCAAGCTGATCGTGCCATTCCCGCCGGGCCAGGCTACCGATATCTTTGCCCGCGCGCTGGCGGAGAAACTCGGCAAGCAATTGGGCCAGTCCGTCATCGTGGAGAACCGCGCGGGCGCGGGCGGCAATATCGGCATGGAAGTCGCGGCCAAGTCGGCGCCCGATGGCTATACGCTCGTGATGGCCGGCAGCGCGATGGCCATCAACCAGACGCTCTACAAGAAGGTCAACTACGACCCGCTTCACGACTTCGTACCGGTTACCGGCGTCTTCTCCGTGCCGCTGGTGTTCCTGGCTACGCCGCAGTCGGGGTTCAAGTCGCTGCATGATCTGATCGCGAAGGCAAAGTCCGCGCCGGGCAAGTACAGCTATGCGAGCGCCGGCATTGGCGGCACGCAGCATCTGTCCGCGGAAATGCTGAAGGCGCAGGCGGGCGTGTTCATCGTGCATATCCCGTACAAGGGCAGCGGCCCCGCGCAGGCGGACTTCCTCGGCAACCAGATTCCGCTGATGGTGGACTCCGTTACCGCCGCGATGCCGCTGATCAATACCGGCAAGGCCGTGCCGCTGGCGGTGACCACGGCCAGGCGCGTGCCGCAGCTGCAGGCCGTGCCGACGGTGCGGGAAGAGGGCGTGCCCGGCTTCGAAGCGCTGGGCTGGGCCGTGATGATGGCGCCGGCCGGGACGCCGCAGGCCACGGTGAGCCTGCTGAACGCGGAGACCGTCAAGGCGCTGCAATCGCCGGAACTGCACAAGTTCATCACCGATCGCGGATCGGAGCCGATGCCGATGACGCCCGCGGAGACGGGCAAGTTCGTCGATAGCGAGATCCGCAAATGGGCGACCGTGGTGAAGCGGTCGGGCGCCACGGCCGATTGACGCCGGGTGTCGATACCTCAGCGGTGCGCCGGCTTGCGTGGCCGGCGCGCGCGCGGGGGATTCGATGTGGGATTCGATCCGGGGGCGGTGGCATCGAACTTTGCCGCCAGCCCTTGCTGCCTGAACGCTTCGATGACAAAATCGACGAACGCTCTGGTCTTGCCCGGCAACAGCCGGCGTGACGCGTAATAGAGCGAAATCATTCCCGCATCCGCATGCCACTCGGGCAACAGCCGGATCAGCCTTCCCGCCCTCAAATCCTCCAGCACGTCCGGCACGGCCAGCATCGCCACGCCTAGTCCAAGCCGCACCGCTTCCCGCATCGACGCCGGATCGCTCATCACGATGTCCTCGCCGAGCATCGCGGGCGCTTCGTTGCCCTGCCGGTCGGTCATGGTCCAGCGCCGGATGCGGCCCGTGGTCACGCTGCGCATCACGATCGCGCGATGGTTCGCGAGGTCTTCCGGGCGCGACGGCGCCGCCCCCTTGCGCACGCATTCGGGCGATGCCACCGCGACGACATGCACGGGCGCGAGCGCGCGCGCGACGATGCCTGGCGAGAGGTCGAACCCCCCACCGATGGCCAGGTCGTAGCCCTCGTGCACGAGGTCCACCTGCCGGTTCTCGAAATGGAACTCGGGCCGGACGCGTGGATGTTGGGCAAGAAACGCGGGCAGCAGCGGCAGGATGAAGTCCTTGCCGAGCGAAGGGCTGAGGCTGACCTTGAGCACGCCCGCCGGCTCGGCCGCGCCCGACGCGGTCTCCTCGATCGCGGACTGCAGCGCATCGAGGCTCGTGCCGATCGAGCCAAGAAACCGTTCTCCCGCCTCCGTCAGCGTGACGCGTCGCGTCGAGCGCTGCAGCAGCCGGACCCCGAGATTGCGTTCGAGCATGGCCACGTTGCGGCTGACCGCGGCCGGCGTCAGGCCGAGCCGGCGCGCGGCTTCCGAAAAGCTGCTCAGCTCCGCGCTCTTCACGAAGCTTTCCAGATTGGCGAGGGTCTCCATGGCACCTTCAATGATTGCTTGAAAACGGATCAATTGTAGACCGCCTAATCAAAACGGAATCGCCGCTCTACAGTTTCGTCATTCCACAACGTTCCACAACACACGCCAAGGAGATGACCATGGCACAGGTGATTCGGATCCATGAACACGGCACCCCGAAGGTGCTGCACGCCGAAGAAGCCGATATCGGCGCGCCGGGCCGCGGCGAAGTGCGCATCGCGCAGGAAGCCATCGGCGTGAACTTCGTCGACACGATGGTGCGCGATGGCAGCTATCCGCTCCCGCTGCCGGCGATTCCCGGTTTCGAGGCCGCGGGCACGGTGACCGCGGTCGGCCCGGATGCCGGCGGGTTTGCGCCCGGCGATCGCGTGGCGTACTTCTTTGCCGCGGGCGCTTACGCCAGCGAGCGCCTGATCGACGCCGCCAAGCTCGTCAAGCTACCCGACGACATCTGCACGTTCAACGCGGCCACGTTTCTGGCGAAGGGCCTGACCGCATGGATGGGCCTGAAGGCGCTGCACTCGCTGCAGCCCGGCGAGACCGTGCTGGTGCTCGGTGCATCGGGCAGCGTGGGCAGCATTCTCTCGCGCTGGGCCAAGGCGATGGGCGCCACCGTGATCGGCGTGGCCGGCTCGCGCGACAAGCTGGCCAGGGTTCGCGCCGGCGCGCACCACGGCCTGCATGCGGGCGACCCCGCGTTGGCCGAGCGGATTCGCGCGATTGCGCCCAACGGTGTCGATGTGGTCTTCGATCTGGTGGGCAGTGCCACGTCCGCGATTGCCGTGGAAGCGGTGCGCGACGGCGGCGACATCGTTGCCATCGGCGGCGCGTCCGGCGAGCAGCGCTACGACGCCGCGCGACTGCAGGCGCGCGCGGTGCACGTGTTGCGCGGTGGCACCCCGCAGTTCGTCAACGCCAGCACGATCGGCGCGGCGACCGCGGACCTGTTCGGCGCGATACGGGCGGGACTTTTCCGGGACATCGACGTCGTGCATTTCGAGCTTGCCGAAGCCGCACTCGCCCATCAGGCGATCGCCGCGCGTTCGCTGCATGCCATTCCGATTCTCGTGCCGTCCACAGTGAAACGGTGCACCCACTAGCCTCCGATATGGAAACGCCATCCACACAACGACCGGCCGCGTCGCGGGCCGCCTCATGGGCCGCCTCATGGGCCGCCTCATGGGCCGCGGTCGCATCGATCGCGGTCGGTGCCTTCGCGCTCGTGACCACGGAATTCCTGCCGGTAGGCTTGCTGCCGCAGATCGCGGGCGATGTCGGCATTACCGAAGGGCAGGCCGGCCTGATGGTCAGCGTGCCCGGCCTGCTCGCGGCCATCGCGGCGCCGTCCACGATCGCGCTGGCGGCCGGCTTCGATCGCCGCCACGTGCTCTGGCTCATGCTCGGGCTGCTCGTGATCTCTAATGTGCTCGTGGCCACCGCCGTCAACTATCCGATGCTGCTGGCTGGCCGCGTGCTGCTGGGCATCGGCGTGGGCGGCTTCTGGACCGTGGGCGGTTCGCTGGGGCCGCGCCTGCGCGGCGACGGCGAAGGGCCGCGCGCCACCGCCTTGATCTTCTCGGGCGTATCGCTCGGCACGGTGGCAGGCGTGCCGGCGGGCGCATTGCTCGGCAACCTGATGGGATGGCGCAGCGCGTTTGCGGCATCGGCCGCGATCGCCGCGCTCGTCGTGGTGGCGCTCGTCACGCTGCTGCCGCGCATTCCGCCGCAGGCGGGGTCGGGACTCAAGGCCATTCCGCTCGTGCTGCGCCGGCGCGCCGCGCGCATCGGCCTGCTGGCGACGATCCTGATCTTTCTCGGGCAATTCGCGGCCTATACCTATATCGCGCCGTTTCTGAATCAGGTGTCGCATATCGAGGCCGGCGGCCTGAGCGCGGTGCTGCTCGGTTATGGCGTGGCGGGCTTCTTCGGCAACCTGTTCGGGGGCTGGGCGGCCACGCGCGATCGCCATCTCGCGCTGCTGGGCACCGTGGCGCTGCTGGGCACGGCCATCCTGCTGCTGCTCGAGTTCGGGGCGAACATGTGGGCCGCCAGCGGCGCGGTGGTCGCGTGGGGCTTCGCATTCGGCATGCTGCCGATCGCGATGCAGGTGTTCCTGTTCAGCAGCGCGCCCGACCATCTGGAGAGTATTGCCGCGCTGTTCGTCTCGATGGCGCAGGTGGCGATCGGCGCGGGCGCGCTGGTCGGCGGCCTCGTGGCGGACCGCCTCGGCATCCCGGGCGCGTTGTGGCTCGGTACCGCTGCCGCGCTGGCCACCGGACTGCTGCTGCTCGGCGCGCGCGGCAATGCGGGGGCGACTACCAGCCGTAGAAACGCGGCCACGTCCGCACCGAGCCATCCGCACTGACGGCCTGGTACTCGGGATGCTGCGCGCCGGTCGCGCATGCATGGTTCGGCAGGATGCGCAGCTTCGTGCCGATCGGGAAGGTCTCGGCGATGGCAAGGTCGGGCTCGCCGTTGCGCGAGACGATACCGTGCTCCTGATTGGCCCCGCTGATCACATAGCCGTCGATGACCTCGCCCTGCTCGGTGCAGACCTGGCCATAACCGAAGTCGTGCTTCTGGCGCTGTGTGCCGCGGTCGCGGCTCATGGCCATCCAGCCCGCATCGACGATGGCCCAGCCCTTGTCCGTCTGATGACCGATCACGGTCGTCAGCACGGACAGCGCGATGTCGGAGGTCTCGCACACGCCTACGTTGTGCATGACGAGGTCGAAGAACACGTACACGCCGGCCCGTACTTCGGTGACACCGGCCAGTTGTTCGGCGGTCAGCGCAGTCGGCGTGGAACCGATGCTGACCACGTCGCAGGGCAGGCCCGCCGCGCGCAGCCGCTCGGCCGCCAGCACGGTGCCCGCGCGTTCCTGTTCGGCGATCCTGACGAGGGCGTCGTGCGTGTCGTAGTCGTAGCTGGAGCCCGCGTGGGCCATCACGCCGCCGAGGCGCATGCCGCCGGACACGAGCGCGCGACCCACGTCGAGCAGCGTGCCGCTCTCGGGCGGAATGCCGGAACGGTGGCCATCCACATCCACCTCGATCCACACGTCGAAGACCTCGCCATGCGCGTTGCCAAAGGCCGCGATGGCTTCCGCGGTCTGCACGCTATCGGCCACGATCTTGAGGTCGCAGCCCTTGCGGCGCAGCGCCAGCGCTTGCGCGAGCTTGGTCGGCGCCATGCCGACGGCGTAGACGATATCGCGGACGCCCGCATCGAAGAATTGCTCCGCCTCCTTGAGCGTGGAAACGGTGATGCCCCGCGCGCCGGCCGCGATCTGCGCTTCCGCCACTTCGCGGCACTTCGTCGTCTTGACGTGCGGGCGGAACCCGACGCCCAGGGCGTCCATGCGCGACTGCATGCGCGCGATATTACGCTGCATGCGGTCGAGGTCGATCAGGGCGGCGGGGGTGTTCAGCGTGTCGAAGCGCATGATGTCGGCCGAGGCGGCGTTATCGATGAAAGATGCCGCCACTATAGGACCCCGCGGTCCCGCCGTGGTTAATGCGGCATGAATGCTTCGTTTAAGCGGATTTAACGCTCCGCCATGGCGGCGGCGATAGTGCCGCGCGCAGCGCTTCGAGGAAAGCGCGCTGCCGCAGCGACACGCCCGTGCGCGAAGGCAATAGGGCCATGACCGGTGCAGGCGGCAGGCTCCAGCCCGGCAGCAGCCGCACGAGCCTGCCCGAAGCGATCAGGGGCGCCACGTCCCATTCGGAGCGCTCGACGATGCCAAGCCCGGCCAATGCCCAGTCGGAAATGATCGTGCCGTCGTTGGACGACAGCACGCCCGGCACGCGGATCGTCACCGCCTTGCGTGCGTCGGCGTGCCGCCCGTTGCCGGGCAGAAAGCGCCAGCGCGTCACGTCTTCCTCGTTCTCGCGCAGGCAAAGGCAGGCATAGCGCGTGAGGTCGGACGGGTGTTCGAGGCCGGTGACGCGGCGTGCATAGGCCGCGCTCGCGCATAGGATGCGTTCGTTCGGCGCAATCGGATGCGCGACCCACGAGGAAGACTTGAGCTTGCCGATGGTGACCACGAGATCGGCACCGGAGGCATCGGAGAGCGGGCTTTCCGACAGATGCAGCGAGATCTCGAGTTCGCGGTGCTGGCGATGAAAGTCGCGCACGATCGGCGCCACGTGTTTGCGCCCGAAGCCGAATGGCGCCACGATGCGTAGCTTGCCGCGGATGCCGCCATCGTCGCCCGAGATGCGCGCCGGCAGCGCTTCCATGCGGTCGAGCAGCTCGATGGCCTCCTGATGCAGGCGATGACCTTCATCGGTCAGCGAAATGCCGCGCGATTGCCGCACCGCCAGGCGTACGCCGAGCCGCGCCTCGATCCGCTGCAGGCGGACGGTGACCGCGGGCGGCGTCAGATCGAGTAGCTGCGCGGCGGCTGCAAGCGAGGGGGACGCGCCGACGGCGCGAATCAGGCGCAGATCGTCAAGGCTGATCATGGGCGAGGGATTAAACGGCGTTGAATGCTGGAGATTCTGCCATTAAACCCGAGGGCCAGCGCGCTGACGCCGGCGCCGAGCAGGCATACCGCCTGCCACCCGGCGTGGGCATAGACCACTGTGGACCCGATCGCGCCGAGGCCGCTTCCCACGGCGTAATACAGCATATAGAGCCCGATCAGCCGCCCCGACGCCTGTGACCGGCTGCGCAGGATCATGCTCTGGTTGGTCACGTGCAGCGCCTGCGCCCCGGCGTCGAGCAACACGATGCCAAGCAGGAGGGCGGACAGCGCGATGGGCATCGACGACGCCTGCAGGCACGACAGGGGCCACCATGCCAGCAACAGCACGACCAGCGCGATGCCCGTCGTGCGGCGTTCATGGCCGCCATCGACCCAGCGTCCGGCGCGCGATGCGGCCAGCGCGCCGACGATGCCGACCAGCCCGAAGGCGCCGACGACCGTATGCGGAAACGAGAAGGGCGGCGCGCTCAGCGGCAGCACCAGCGCGCTCCAGAAGATGTTCAACGCCGCGAACATCAGCAGCGCGAGCATGCCGCGCTGCCGCAGGACGCGCTCCTCGCGCAGCAGCGTGAGCATGGACCCCAGCAGGCGAACATAGCCGACATCGACCCGTGGCGCGGACAGCCGCGGCAGCGATCGCCAGAGCGGAACCGCCAGCGCCAGCATCAGCCCGGCGGATGCGAGGTAGACGCCGCGCCAGCCCGCGATGTCGCCGATCGCTCCCGAGAACACGCGGGCTCCAAGCAGGCCGATGAACACGCCGCCTTGCGCGGCACCGACGATGCGGCCCTGTTCATGCGCGAGGTCGCCGCTGGCCGTACTCGCGGCGTAGGCAATCAGCCCCTGCGTCATGGCCGTGCCGAGCAGCCCGACGGCCATCATGCCGGCGTAGAGCAAGGGCGTGGAACGTGCGGCGGCGACCGCGACGAGCGCCACGATCAGCGCCGCCAGCTGGCCCATCATCAGTCTGCGTCGGTCGAGGCGGTCGCCCAGCGGCACCAGCAGCACCAGCGCAAGCGCGCAACCGACCTGCGTCATCGTGACCACGCTGCCCACGGCGGCCTCCGCCAGGCCGAAATCGCGCGCGATGGCATCGAGCAGCGGCTGGGCGTAATACACGTTGGCCACGCTGAGCCCGCTGGCAGTGGCAAACAACATCAACAGGGCGCGCGGCATCGACAGGCTGGTCATGGTTCATGTGGTTGCAAAATGAAACTGGTTGAATGCTATGCGGACTAGTTTTAAAATGCAACCACATTCACTGCCGAGCGCCGCCATGACCAGAATCCGTTCCCCCGGCGAAGAGCCGTGCCCTGTCGCGCGTTCGCTCAACGTCGTTGGCGACCGCTGGTCGATGCTGATCGTGCGCGACGCGTTCGACGGCGTGCGGCGCTTCGGCGATTTCCAGCGCGGGCTCGGCATGGCGCGCAATATCCTGACGGACCGGCTGCAGAAGCTGGTCGAGGCCGGGGTCATGGAGACGCAGCCCGCGTCGGACGGCTCTTCCTATCTCGAATACGTGCTGACGCCCGCGGGCGAACGGCTGTTTCCGGTCGTCGTTGCCCTGCGTCAGTGGGGGGAGCGCCATCTGTTCTCGCGCGGCGAGCCGCATTCGGTGCTGATCGACAAGCGCACGGGCAAGCCCGTGCCGCCCATGCAGCCGCTGGCGAAAGACGGGTCCGTCATCGCCGCCGCGGGCACGGAGGTCCGGAAGGTCGGCTGACCGCCTTTCACGAACCCGAAGCCCAGTCTTCGGAATCAAGAATTCCCTTGTCTCCCGGCGTGGCCTATCGTGAACCCGCCATAAAACAATACGGCGTTGCCAGCGAAACGGTGGAACGATGCCGGACAGGAGACAGGTATGACCACATCGATGACCCCGGGTCGTCTGGCCGCCGCATGGGCGCTTGCATCGTTGCTCCCGCTCGGCATCGCCAGCAACGCGCAAGCCGCCTACCCCGACCACCCGATTCGCCTGATCGTCCCGGCCGCTGCCGGCGGCACCACGGACATCGCCGCGCGGCTCGTCGGCAAGCGCATGAGCGAGATCCTCGGGCAGCCGGTGGTCGTCGATAACCGCGCGGGCGGAGCGGGCATCATCGGATCGCAGGCACTGCTGCAGGCGCCGGCCGACGGCTACACGCTGATGATGGGCAATATCGGCCCGAACGCGATCAACTACGCGCTTTACAAGCAGTTGCCCTACAAGCCGCAGGACTTCGCGCCCATCACGCTCGTCGTTTCGGTGCCGAACATCCTCGTGGTCAACCCCAAGGTGCCCGCGCACAACGTGGCGGAGCTGGTCTCCTATGCGAAGACGCAGCCGGGACAGCTGTCGTTCGGCTCGTCGGGCACGGGCCAGTCCGTGCATCTGTCCGGGGAGCTGTTCAAGAAGCGCGCGGGCCTCGACATCATTCACGTGCCGTACAAGGGCGCCGCGCCGGCGGTGGCCGACCTCGTGGCCGGACAGGTGACGATGATGGTCGACAACCTGCCCAGCTCGCTGCCGCAGATACAGGCCGGCAAGCTGCGCGCGCTCGCGGTGACCAGCGCGGCACGCGTGCCCGAGCTACCCGACGTGCCAACGATGAAAGAGGCCGGCTACGAGGACTTTCAGGTAACGGCATGGTTCGGGCTGGTGGCGCGCGCGGGCACGCCGCCCGCCGTGATCGACCAGCTCTACAAGGCGGCGTCCACGGCATTGGCCGAGCCGCAGATCAAGACGCGGCTCGCCGAACTCGGCGGCCAGGCGGGCGGTGACACGCCGCAGCATTTCGGGCAGTTCATCGACCAGGAGCGCCAGCGCTGGGCGCGCGTGGTCAAGGACACCGGCATTCCGCAGCAGTAGCCATGCAGCATCCCTGAAGGAGCATTCATGATCGACAAGATCGCGCCGTCGCTCGAAGCCGCGGTGGCAGGCATCGGCGATGGCGCCACGGTGCTGGTCGGCGGGTTCGGCGGCTCGGGCGTTCCCGATGCGCTGCTCGACGCGCTGCTGGCGCAGGGGGCGAGGGACCTCGTCATCGTCAACAACAACGCGGGCAACGGCGATACGGGCATTGCCGCGCTGATCCGCGCGGGGCGCGTGCGCAAGGTCATCTGCTCGCATCCGCGCTCGACGAATGCCGAAGCGTTCATCGACGCCTATCGCGCGGGCAAGGTGACGCTCGAATGCGTGCCGCAGGGCACGCTCGTGGAACGCCTCCGCGCCGCGGGCGCCGGGCTCGGTCCATTCTTTACGCCCACGGCGTATGGCACCGCGCTGGCCGAAGGCAAGGAGAGCCGCGTGATCGATGGCGTGGGATACGTGCTCGAGCAACCGCTGCGTGGGGACTTCGCGCTGGTCAAGGCGCATCGGGCCGATCGCTGGGGCAATCTCACCTACCGTTACGCCGGGCGTAACTTCGGGCCCGTGATGTGCACGGCGGCGCGCCACACGATCGCGCAGGTGGACGAGGTGGTGGCGCTCGGCGAGATGCCACCGGAGTCGGTGATGACGCCCGGCATCTTCGTGCAGGCCGTGGCGCTGGCTGGAGGAACTTCCCATGCATGATATGCCCCGGCTGAGCCGCGCCGAGATGGCGCGCATCATCGCGCACGATATTCCCGGCGGCAGCATCGTCAACCTCGGCATCGGCATGCCGACGCTGGTCTCGGACCATCTGCCGCCCGATCGCGAGATCGTGCTGCACAGCGAGAACGGCATTCTCGGCATGGGGCCCGTCGTTCGGGAGGGCGAGACCGATCCGGACCTGATCAATGCCAGCAAGGCCCACATCGGGCTCGTACCCGGCGCCTCCATCTCGGACCACGTGATCTCGTTCACGATGATGCGCGGCGGCCATGTCGATATCACGGTGCTCGGCGGGTTCCAGGTCTCCGCGACCGGCGATCTTGCCAACTGGTCCACGGGCGAGCCCGACTCGATTCCCGCCGTCGGCGGTGCGATGGACCTCGTGGTCGGCGCGGCAAGGCTGTTCGTGATGATGGAACACGTCACGCGCGACGGCCAGCCGAAGATCGTCGAGCGGTGCAGCTATCCGCTGACGGGGCTGGGCGTCGTCGACCGCATCTATACGGACCTCGCGATCATCGACGTGGTGCCCGGGCAGGGGCTGCGCGTGACGGGACTGCTCGACGGCGTGCCGTTCGAGACGGTACAGGCGCTAACGGCCGCACCACTGACGCTGGCACCGGATTGCCGCGTGCTGCGCGCCGCGTAATAGCCATAGGAGACGACGATGACGACGCTGACGAGAAGCAGACGGCTGATGCTGCGTGCCATGCTGGCGATGCTGGCGGCGGGCGCCGCGCCGCAGATCGCCTTGGCTGCGGACGCATGGCCGACGAAGCCGATTCAACTGCTGATTCCCTATCCCCCCGGCGGCAGCGCGGACCTGCTGGCGCGTCCGCTTGGTGCAAAGCTGCAGGAAAAGCTCGGCCAGCCGATCGTGCTCGACTACCGTCCCGGTGCCGGCGGCACTATTGCCTCGCAGGCGCTGGCACGCAGCAAGCCGGACGGCTACACGCTGATCATGGTGCTGGCCGCGCACGCGATCAATCCGAGCCTCTATCCGAAGCTGCCCTACGACACGCGCAAGGATTTCGCACCGGTGTCGCTGGTCGCCAACCTGCCGCTGATCCTGGCCGGCAGCGCATCGCTGAAGGCGCGCACCGTGCCCGAACTGATTGCCGCCGCGAAGGCCGCACCGGGCAAGATCACGTTCGGTTCCGCGGGCAATGGCAACACGGGTCATCTTGCCGGGGAATTGTTCGACGCGATGGCCGGCGTGAAGATGACGCACGTGCCGTACAAGGGCAGCGCGCAGGTGGTCAACGCGATGCTGGCCGGCGATATCCAGCTGACCTTCGACAGCATCTCCACATCGATGCCCCAGATCCGCGCGGGCCGCATGACGGCGCTGGCCGTCACCAGCAGCAAGCGCGCCGCGATGGCGCCCGACGTGCCCACGCTGGCAGAGGCCGGTGTGCCCGGCTTCGACATCAACGGCTGGTACGCCATCCTCGCGCCGGCCGGCACCCCGCGCGCGACCGTGGACAAGCTCAGCACCGAGATCGCGAGCGTGCTGACGCAGCCCGAACTACGCGCGCAGATCGCGGCTAGCGGCTACGAACCCGTGGGCTCGACGCCGGACGCGCTCGGCGCGCATATCGAGGCGGAACTCGCACGCTGGCACAAGGTGGTGCAGGAGGCGGGGGTGAAGCTCGAATAGCGTCACGGCGCGCGCTGTCGTTGTGCCAGAAACCACTGGCTGAGCGCGGCCGCGCCATCGTGCAATGGCGCGGCGCGCGGATGGACGAGGTAATAGCCGTTCGGCAGCGGCAGGCCCTTGCCGAACGGCTCCACCAGCAACCCGCCCGATACTTCGTTCTCCACGAGGATCGGACTCGTCAGCACGACCCCTTGACCGCGTACCGCGGCGTCGATGGCCATCAGCGACTGGTCGAACTGAATACCGGCGACGGACTGGATGCGGCGTGCGCTCAGTCCGCTATAGCGCGCGAGCCAGGCGGCCCAGTGCGGGTGCAGCGTGTTGTGCAGCAGGGTTGCCGATTGCAGATCGTCGGGCCCCTTGAGCTTCCACTTTCGCGCGTACGCGGGAGTGCAGTAGGCACGCGCTTCATCGGCATGGAGCAGCTGGACGGCCAGCCGAGAATCGTCGCCGCCGAAATGGCGCACGGCGAGATCGATGCCTTCGTGCTCGAAGTCCACCAGCGTGGTGGACGTGCTGAGACTTAGCGCGATGCCAGGGTGATGCTGCAGAAAGTCCGCCATCCGTGGCGCGAACCATTTGGCGGCGAAACTCGGTGGCATGGACAGTCGCACGGCGTTGTGCCGGCGTTCCCGCATGCGCCGGCTGGCGTGCACGATTTCCGATAGCGCTGGCTGTATCTGCGCCATATACGTCATGGCTTCGGGCGTGGGCACGATCTGCCTTGTCTGCCGCAGGAACAATGCCACGCCGAGCCAGTCCTCCAGCTTGCGCACCTGCTGGCCCACCGCGCCCGGCGTTACCCCGAGCTCTTCCGCCGCCGTAGAAAAACTCGCATGTCGCATTGCGGATTCGAATGCAATGACGGCTTTCAAAGGAGGCATGGCGCTCATGATGCAGTTTTTCTATCGCATGGGGCAGATCAAATCGTTTGTACTCCATCTTCCCGCTGCAGACAATGGGCAAGAACCTATCCGCTTGCCCATGCCATGTACCTTCCTCAACTTGCCTTCGCGGCACTCGGCCTGATCTGGGGCACCAACTTCCTGTTCATGAAGTGGGCCAGTGCGAGCCTGTCTCCCGCACAGATCGTGTTCCTGCGTGTGCTTTGCGGCTTTCTGCCGCTGCTGCTGTCCGCGCTGGCGAAAGGCGCGCTGCGCTGGCGGGATCTGCGCCATGCGCACCACTTCGTCGTGATGTCGCTGCTGGCCACGGTCATCTATTACTACGCGTTCGCCAAGGGCACGGGCCTGCTGGCTTCGGGCGCGGCCGGCATGCTCAGCGGCGCGATTCCGCTGGTGTCAGCGGTCTGCGCGTGGCTGCTGCTCCGGGACGAGCGGCCCACGCCCCGCATGGGGATAGGGCTCGTGTGCGGCTTCGCTGGCGTACTGCTGATTGCCCAGCCATGGCGGGTGAGCGGCGATGGCGTCAGCCTTGCTGGCGTCGGCAGCATGCTGCTCGGATGCCTGAGCGTCGGTTGTTCGTTCGTCTATGCCCGCCGGTATCTGTCTGGCACCGGCATGTCGCCGCTCGCGCTTTCCACATGGCAGATCGGCATTGCGCTGGTCATCGTGGCCGCGTTGACCGATTTCCGCGGCATGGGGCGCATCGCGGAAGACCCGCGCGCGCTTGCCGGGATCGTCCTGGGGCTGGGCATATGCGGCACGGGCATCGCCTATCTGCTCTACTACTACATCGTGGGCCGGCTGGGCGCGCTGACCGCCGCCGGCGTAACCTATATCCCACCCGTGGTGGCACTGTCGATGGGCACGTGGATCGCGGGCGAGACGCTGCGGCCGTTCGATATCGTTGCCGCCGCGTGCATCCTCGGGGGCGTTTATCTGCTTCAGGCGCAAATTCCTGTGAAACGTCGACAGTTGGCGGAGGCAAATCGGCGATAGCGTCTATGCTTGCTTCATTGATACGTGTCGTATCGTCGATGTCGTTTGCCGGCACCCGGGTGTCGGCGAGGAGCAGCCGTCATGAAGCGCCTGATATCTGTCACGTTGCTGGCTAGCGCGCTGGCACCGGTTGCCGCCCTGGCCGCCGAACCCGCGTACCAGGGGGCGCCGCGCGGGCTCACGCGCGAGGAAGTGCGCGCCGATCTCGAGGCGTGGGAGAAGGCAGGGCTCCGCAACCGCTACAGGGGCGACGGCGCGCCGGCGTTCTTCGATCCCTCGTTGCAGAAGCAGCTGGCCGAATACCAGCGGCTGCGCGCGACGACGGTGCCCGCGGCGGCACCGCCCTCGTCGGGCGGCGGCTGAGTGCGGCGACCGGGCATTCGTGTGACGTTCTAGCGGACCGTCCTTCCCCACGATTGGGAATCTCCGCACCAACTTGCGACTGCAGGGGTCCGGGTTGGTGCGGAAATCGTTCGGTAGCCCCCCCTACCATCGCCGAACGCCGTGCCGGTCTTGAGCGGCGCGGAGGGCCGATGCTACGATTCGCGATTGTTGTCCCCCACGACGCCCCCCAAAGTTCCGGATGCTGCGCTTCCGGCCTGATGGAACGACCTGCCCGATGAAACGCATTGGCCGACGCAACCTGCCGGCAATCTCGAACCTGATCGCGTTTGCCACCACCGCCCGCCTGGGCAGCATCACGCTCGCGGCGCGCGAGATGTCCCTGACGCAGAGCGCGGTCAGCAAGCAGGTTTCGGAACTCGAATCCTTCGTCGGCCTCAAGCTTGTCGAGCGGACGCCGAACGGCGTCGTCACGACCGTCGCGGGCAAGGAATACCTGCGGCGCGTCACGCGCATCATCGACGACCTCGACGATGCCACGGCGGACCTGATGGCGATGCGCGGCGAGGCCGGCAGCCTCAACCTGTCGGTCGTCCCGTCGTTCGCGTCGTTCTGGCTGTTGCCGCGGCTGTCCGATTTCGCGAAGAGCTATCCCGAAATCACGCTGAATATCACGACGCGGACGGGCATTCCCGATCTCAACGAGGAAGGCCTCGACGTAGCCATCGTCACGAACGCGAATCCGCCCGCGCGGTATGGCAGCGATCTCGTGATGGGGCTCGAGTCGTATCCGGTCTGCGCGCCGTCGCTGCTGAATGGCAAGGGCATGCCGTCACTGGCCGAGATCGCGGAACTGCCGCTGCTGCACCAGTCGCTCTTTCCCGAGGCCTGGAGCGAGTTCTTCCGCGCGCAGGGCGACGAGGCGACCCTCGGCAAGTGCCAGAGCAAGGGGTCTCATCTCGGCGGCCCGCGCTACTCCATTCTCTCGCTGGGCTTCCAGGCCGCGGTCAGCGGCCTCGGCTGCGCGCTGCTGCCCGACTACCTCACCGAGCAGGCGATCGAGCAGGGGCAGCTGGTCAAGTTGTCGGACGCGTGCTTCCGGCCGCAGCAGCGCTACTATCTGCTCTATTCGCCAGACCGCACCGAAGCGCCCGGCATCGCCGCGTTCCGCCGCTGGCTCCTCGACGCGGCCGCATTCCAGGGGCTCTGAATTTCTGGAATGACCGTCTGAAAAAGGATCAATTGTTGGTCCTTCTTCACGCCCCTACAGTTGTCATCACAGCGTGACGTCGCATTGTTTCGCGCGACGTTCCGCAACGCTGTGGTGGCCATCTCTCGCAGGTGGTCCCGCATGGGAAATCAACCTGTTGGGACGATCATGGGTTATCGAATTGGTGTGGATATTGGTGGCTCGTTCACCGATTTTGCGGTACTGAACGAGGAAACGCTTCAGGTGCAGGCGCTGAAGGTGTTCTCCCGTCCGGACGAGCCGGGCGCGGAAGTGATCACCGGCGTCAAGACGCTGACCGAGCGTTATGGCATCGATCCCGCGGAAGTCACCTACTTCACGCACGGCACGACGGTCGGCGTGAACGCCGTTATCCAGCGCAAGGGCCTCAAGCTCGCGCTGTTCACGACGGAAGGCTTCTGCGACGTGCTGGAACTGGGCCGCCTGAAGCTGCCGAGCATGTTCAATCTGCTGTCGAAGCGCCCCGCGCCGCTGGTGCCGCGCGAGATGGTGTTCGGCATCAAGGAACGCCTGTTCCGCGATGGCGCCGTCGATGAGCCGCTGGACCTCGACAGCGTGGCGGAAGCGCTTGCGCTGGCGAAGAAGGCCGGTGCCGAAGGCGTGGTCGTCTCGTTCCTGCACTCGTATCGCAATGCCGCGCACGAGCAGGCCGCGTGCGACCTGATCAAGAGCCTCGCGCCGGAAATGCCCGTGTTCAGCTCGGCAAAGATCTGGCCGATCGTGCGCGAGTTCGAGCGCACCACCACTGCCATCATCAACGGCTACGTGCAGCCGCGCGTCGAGCACTACCTGTCGTCGTTCCAGAAGGCCCTGAAGCAGGCCGGCGTGCAGCCCGAGCCGCGCGTGACCAAGTCCAACGGCGGCGTGATGACGGCCGAGCAGGCCAAGCGCGAATGCGTGCAGATGATCCTGTCGGGCACGGCGTCCGGCGTGATCGGCGCCGCGTTCGTGGCGAAGGAATGCGACGTGCCCGAGTGCATGAGCCTCGATATCGGCGGCACCAGCGCGGACGTGGCGCTGATCGTGAACGGCCAGCCGCAGTACGGCATCGGCGAGTACATCGGCGAGCACCAGATCTTTATCCCGTCGGTGTCCGTGACGTCGATCGGCGACGGCGGCGGCTCCATCGCCTGGGTGGACTCGCTCGGCGTGCTCAAGGTGGGTCCGGATAGCGCGGGCTCGAGCCCCGGCCCGGCGTGCTTCGGCCGCGGCGGCGAGCGCCCGACCATCACCGACGCGTTCGCGGTCTGCGGCATCGTGGGCCAGGGCGAGATTGGCTTCAACGCGGTGAAGGTGGACATCGAGCGCGCGCGCACGGCCGTGGGCACGCTGGCAACGGTGCTGAACCAGACCGTGGAGGAAACGGCGGAAGCCATCATCAATATCGCGGTGTCGGGCATGTTCGCGAAGGTCAGCGGCCTGGTGACGCGCTTCGGCGTGGATCCGCGTTCGATGGCCATGCTGCCGTTCGGCGGCGCGGGCCCGATGATGGGTGCGCTGCTGGCGCGCGAACTCGAGATGACCGAGATCATCGTGCCGCTGGTGCCGGGCGTGCTGAGCGCGATGGGCGGCCTGATCGCCGACCTCAAGAACGACTTCATCAAGACGGTCTACGAGGATCTGGAGCCGGAGACCGTGAAGATCCTGCAGGACGAGTATCGCCGCTTGCGGCGCACCGCGGTGAACTGGCTGCGCGAGGAACAGGACTACCGTGGCGAGGAGCAGTACGTCTACACGGCCGACATGCGCTATCGCGGGCAGTCGTACGAGATCGAGGCGACGATCGACGAAAAGGCGATCGAGACGGGCGATTACGAAGCCATCCGCCAGGCATTCCACGACGCGCACGAGAAGCTCTACGGCCACAGCGATCCCGAGGCATCGATCCAGATCGTGAGCCTGCGTCTGGTGGTCAGCGGCAAGACGCCCCAGCCGAACATGCCCCGCATCGACGAAGGCACCGGCAGCCCCGATCCGGTCAAGACCGTCGAGGTGTGGTCGGACGGCGCGCGTCGCAAGACCCCCGTGTACCGCCGCGCGCAACTGCTCGCGAACCAGACGTTCGCGGGGCCGGCCATCGTCACGCAAGACGACACGACCACCTTCGTACCGCAGCGCATGCAAGTCCGCGTGGACGCATTCGGCAACCTGCGCATCACGTCCAACCCGGCTCAACAGGATTAAACGATGAAACTCACTCGAGCAACGCTTCAGATTCTCGCCGACTACTGCGCGGCGGCGACCGAGGTGATGGCGTACACGGTGATGCGCACCGCGCACTCCTCGTTCGTCAAGGAAACGGAAGACTTCACGACGCAACTGGTGACCCCTGGCGGCGAGACGTTCGCATCGCCCAAGGGCCTTGGCGCGACGTGGTACACGGGCATCAACTACTCGGGCGTGCTGCCGCTGGTGAAGGACTACCGCGAAGGGGACATCTGCCTGACCAACGACCCGTATAGCGGTTTCGTTGCCACGCATACGCCGGACATCCATATGTGGAAGCCGGTGTTCCACGAAGGGGAACTGGTCTGCTTCGTGGCCGGCCACGTGCACAACACCGACGTGGGCGGCGCGGTGCCCGCATCGCTGTCGCGCTCGTTGAACGAAGTGCATCAGGAAGGCATCCGCATTCCGCCGACCAAGCTCGTCGAAGGCGGCAAGTTCAACGACGACGTGCTGAACATCCTGCTGCTGAACGTGCGCACGCCCGATCAGAACTGGGGCGACCTGAAGGCGCATATCGCCGCGATGAACTCGGGCGAGCGTCGTATCCACGAGATCATTCGCCGCTTTGGCGTGGACGTGTTCAAGGCCGCGCAGGGCGAACTGCTCGACTACGCCGAAAGCCAGGCGCGTGAAGTCGTGCGCGGCATTCCCGATGGCGAGTACTTCTTCGCGGACTATGCCGACGAGGACTCCGTCAACGGCTACCCGTGCCGGATCGCGGTGACCCTCACGGTCAAGGGCGATGCGCTGACGATGGACTTCACGGGCAGCGATCCTCAACTGGCCTCGTCGCTGAACATGCCCACCGGCGGTCACCCGCAGCACGCGCTGGTCACGCCCGCGTTGATCTACACGCTGGCCACGCTGAACGAGCACCTCGTGCTCAACGCCGGTACGTCGCGTGTGGTGAACTCGATCCTGCCGCGCGGGACCGTGATGAACGCGGAAGCGCCCGCCGCCTGCGGCATGCGCAGCCTGACCGTGGCCGTGTCGCAGCTGGCCGTGCTGGGCGCGTTCCAGCAGGCGCTGCCCGAGCGCCTGGCGGCCGCACCGGCCGGCAGCGCATCGCTGATGAACGTGAAGACCAACGATCGCCGCGGCCGCCTGATCATGGCGTCCATCGGCCCGATCAGCGGCGGCGGTGGCGGCTCGGTGTCGGACGACGGCGCCGAAGGCAGCGGCGGCAACCGTTCGTTCCTGAAGAACACGCCTGTGGAGATGATCGAGACCGAGGTGCCGATCAAGGTCATGAAGTACGGCCTGGTGCGGGACTCCGGCGGCGCGGGCCGCTATCGTGGCGGCCTCGGCATGGTCATGGAGTTCAAGGTGTTCTCGCCGAACTCCGTGGTGACCGCGCGTAACCGCAACCGCACGCGCTTCAGCACGTGGGGCGTGCTCGGCGGCAACGCGGGTGGCAATTCGCAGTTCCTGCGCAATCCGGGCCAGCCGAACGAGGTCGACCTCGTGAACTCGGATGTGGTGAGCTGCATGCCCGGCGATGTGCTGCGCATCATCGGCCCGGGCGGCGGCGGCTACGGCGACCCGTTCGAGCGCTGCGTGCATTCCGTGGCACGCGACGTGGCTGCGGGCTTCGTGAGCCGCGAGGCGGCGCGATCGGTCTACGGGGTGTCGCTGACCGACGACCTGTCGGTGAACGAAACCGAGACGCGTGTGCTGCGCGCCGCCCGCCCGCTCTGGAAGGACGGTGCCCACTTCAGCTATGGCGAGAAACGCGATGCGTTCGAAGCGGTCTGGACGCGCAGCCGCTACGATGCATTGACGAAGATCCTTGCGCAGGTGCCCATCACGTGGCGCCACTACGTCAAGAATTCGATCTTCGCCACAATCGGCGAAGAGATCGGCGATGCCGGTCCCGCCAAGGTCAATGCGGCCTATACCGAACTGGCGGAGCGCCATTCGGATCTGCCGACGCTAACGTTCTAGGGGAGCTTGTTGTGAGTAATCAGCGTCGCAGTTTCTTGCGTGCGATGGCCGCATTCGGCGTCGGTGCCGGTGGGTCGGCAGTCCTGCCGCGGATGGCCTGGGCCGAAAAGGCCGTCGAGTATCCGACCGGCCCGGTCAATGTGGTCATCCCGTTCACGGCGGGCGGCAGCACCGACTATATGGGCCGCATGATCATGACGGATGTCGGCACGCGCTTCGGGGGCAAGTTCATTCCCGAGAACAAGCCGGGCGCGAGCGGCAGTATCGGCACGTCCGGCGTGCTGCGCGCGCAGCCGGATGGGCATTCGCTGCTGTACACCACGGCCGCGTTCCTGACGAACCTGTTGCTGTACAAGAACCTGCCGTACGACCCGATCGCGGATTTCACGCCGATCGCGCGTACCGTCGGTTTGCCGCTGGTGCTGATCGTCGGCAAGCAGACGGGCGTCACGAGCGTTCCGGGCCTTATCGACTACCTGAAGCGCAACCAGCAGGCGGCGTCTTACGGCAGCTACGGCATCGGCACGTCGTCGCACGTGTCGGCCTCCATCTTCCTCAAGAAGGTCGGGCTGTCGTCGATCGTGCACGTTCCGTACAAGGACAACCGCATTACGAGCGATCTCGTCGAGGGCCGTCTGACGTTCATGCTGGAAGCGTGGTCGGTGGCGGCACCGATGGTGCAGGCAGGACGTGCCGTGGCGCTCGCCGTCACGAGCGACCAGCCGCTGCCGTTCTCGCCGCAGTTGCCGACGATCCAGAGCGCCATTCGCGAGAAGTACAACCTCGTGTCGTGGCACGCGGTGTTCGCCCGGAAGAAGACGCCGGAAGACATCCTCGACCTGCTCAACAAGGAGATCAACGTCTCGCTGGCCAAGGAACGCATTCAGAAGGCCACGAACGACATGGGCTTCCTGAAGTACCCGCCGCTGACGCGTCCCGCGCTGACGTCGTTCCTGGCGGACGAGCTGCCTCGCTGGAAGGCGCTGATGACGGAAGCCGGCGTGCAGATGATTTGAGCAGGAACGTTCGATTGATGTGAGGGCTTTCCGCATGGCGCCGACCCGTGTGCCATGCGGCTTTTTGCGTCGACGGCGCTCAGGCGTCGTGCCGTTCCGCGGTTACCGGCGCCCGCTTGGCGTGCGCCACGCGCTGCGCGCGATAGATGCCCGAATGGCCGGAGAACAGATAGCTCACCACGCAGGCGATGCCCGCGAACGTGCCGACCTCGGGACCGAACAGCTCCATCGCCATGATGGTGGACGCGATCGGCGTGTTGGCCGCGCCGGCGAAGACGGCGACGAAGCCGAGGCCCGCGAGCAGCGGAAACGGCAGCGGCAGCAGACACGCCAGCGCGTTGCCGAGCGTCGCGCCGATATAGAACAGCGGCGTCACCTCGCCGCCCTTGAAGCCCGATGCCAGCGTGACGATCGTGAAGGCGGCCTTGCCGGCGAAGTCGTAGGCGGGCAGCGGCTGATGGAAGGCATCGACGATGGTCGGAATACCTAGCCCGAGATATTTGCCGCTATCCGGCAGCAGCATCGCGGCCGCCACCACGACGCAGCCGCCGAGGAATGGCCGCAGCGGGGCGTAGGCGATGGCCTGATTGAGGCGGCGCGACAGGCTGTGGGTCAGTCCGGCGAACGCCATGCCCGCCAGACCGAACACGACGCCGGCCACCACGACGGCACCCAGCGCGGCCGGCGCGACAGGAGGAACGGCGGCAATCGCGTAGTGCGTATGGTGAACGCCCATCAGCGGCGGCACCAGATCGCCGACCACCGCCGCGACGAAGCAGGGCAGGATGGCGTCGTAACGCAGACGGCCGATCGCCAGCACTTCCAGCCCGAACACGGCGCCCGCGAGCGGCGTGCCGAATACCGACGCGAAGCCCGCGCTGATGCCGCCCATGAGCAGGATGCGCCGGTCGTCGTGCGATAGCCGGAACCACCGCGTGAGGTAGTCGGCAAAGCTGCCACCCATCTGCACTGCCGTCCCTTCGCGCCCCGCGGACCCGCCGAACAGGTGCGTGATGACGGTGCCGAGCAGGATCAGCGGCGCCATGCGCCGGGGCACCACGCGCCTGGGATCGTGGATCTCGTCGATCAGCAGATTGTTGCCGCCTTCGACCGATTGGCCGAAGTGCCGGTACAGCAGGCCGACGGCGAGTCCGGCAACGGGCAGCAGCCAGAGCAGGGCGGGGTGGGCGACGCGCGTGGCCGTGGCCCAGTCCAGCGCCAGCAACAGCGCGGACGAGCCGGCGCCGGCCAGCAGGCCGGCGAGCGAGGCGAGAGACAGCCATTTGCCGAGGTAGCCGAGCATGGATACCGACTCGCTGAGGGCGGCACTGAGGGCAGCACTGAGGGCAGCACTGCGGATGAAGCGATTGTGCATGGTATGACCAGATCTGAAGGACTCAAACCTGGGCAGCAGGACGCTGCGGGGGATCGATCGCGTACGGGATGGACGAGCGCCCGCAACTTCCTGTGCCCAGGAACTTGCAGGCATCATCAGCACGAAGGCTCGGGGACTATCGGAAAAGTCCCGAAGCAAACGGCGGTTGAGGGAGGAATGCCATCTCCGCGATGGCGCGATTATGCATGAATTTTTTATGCCTGACTTTTTTATGCCTGACCTCCTGGCGAACGCGGTCGATAGTCGATCATGCTGGAAAACACCGCGATGCCGACGGCCATGGCCACGAAGAACAGCAGCGCGAGGAAGTACGAGCCCGACCACTGGACGATGACCCCGATCAGGATCGGCACCACCACGCCGGCCATGTTGCCGCAGAAGTTCATGGTGCCGCCGAGCACGCCGGCGCGCGCCGGGCCGCCGATGACGGCCGGCAGGCTCCAGTACATGCCGCAGAATCGAATAAAGAACAGTGCCACGCACAGCAGGGCGACCACTACCGCCGAGTCGGCGATATAGGCGGCCGCGAGAATGCAGGCGGCGGCCACCAGCGACGAGCCGCTGAACATCGTGCGCATGACGAGGTTCGGCGAGGCGCCCGATGCCTTCCACTTGTCGCCGATATAGCCGCCGATCAGTTCGCCGACGAAACCCGACATGAAGATCAGGAACGTGGCGCCGCCCATCGCGGCGATATTGAAGCCGTGCGCCTTGTGCAGGTAGCTCGGCATCCATGTCAGCAGGCCGTAGAACACGGCAAGGATGCAGCTGTAGCCGGCGAACATCGCGAGCACCGAGCGGTCGCGGATGAGTTCGCGCATCGGAATCTTCTCTGCCGCGGCGTGGTTGTCCGTGGCGTTGCCGCGCGCGATATGCTCGAGCTCGGCCGCATTGACGTCCGGATGCTCCGACGGATGGTTGCGGATATAGCGCCAGGCCAGCAGGCCGGCGAGCATCGTACCGATGCCGGCGATGACGAACGCGATGCGCCACGAACCCAGCCACGAGATCAGGCCCGCGATGATGATGGCGCCGAACGCGCTGCCCAGCGGGGCGCCGCCATCGACGAGCACCGCGCCGCGGCCGCGCTCGTGCGGCGTGAGCCACGAGCCGATCAGCTTGGCGCCGGACGGCATGATCGGCGACTCCGACACGCCCAGGCCCATGCGCGTCAGCAGCAGGATGATCCAGTTGTGCGAGGCCGCGGCAAGGGCCTGGAAGGCGCCCCAGGCGATGGTCGCGGTGGCGATGATGCCGCGCGTATGGTAGCGGTCCAGCATCATGCCGGCGGGAATCTGCATGAGCGCGTAGGACCAGAAGAACGCGCTGAGCATCAGGCCCTCGATGGCGGGCGTGAGGTTGAACTCGGGAGCGATCAGCGGCAGCGCGACGGACAGCGACGCGCGGTCGATGTAGTTGATCGCGGTCAGCAGCAGCATGATCAGGAAAATGCGCCAGCGCACGTTGGTGGGCCGCATGGCGGCGGCGTGGGTTGCGGCGTGGGGTGCGGCCGCATTCGAGAGTGCGGTCGAAGAGGCGGTGGGAT
Organism: Cupriavidus pauculus; assembly: GCF_008693385.1. NCBI lineage: Bacteria > Pseudomonadati > Pseudomonadota > Betaproteobacteria > Burkholderiales > Burkholderiaceae > Cupriavidus > Cupriavidus pauculus. Next base: position 1,366,793 of record NZ_CP044067.1, on the reverse strand, counting down.
GCGTCGATGGCATGGCTGTCTCGTCCTTGTGATTGTTCCCGGCAATGTATGAGCAGCCATCGCACAAGGCTAATGACGGGATGTGATCACGCGATAACCAACGGATATGCGGAGGGCGTTCGGTGGCGTTTGGTTATCGGGGCATCACGCCTTTTCATTAGGCAGCGCCGGGGCAGGTTTGTAACGTTGAAGCCGGAGACACCTCAGGACGACAACATCATGCATGCCTTCCCCTATTACTTTCCGACCACGCTCAAGTTCGGCAACGGCCTCGCGGCGCAGGCCGGCGCGTTGATCCGGCCGTTCGTCCCCGCCAGCGCCAAGCTGCTGGTCGTCACCGACGAAGGCCTGATGCGCAGCGGCGTGCTCGATGGCTTCTTCGCCTCGCTGCGCGCGGCCGAGATCGCCTATGAGACATTCGACGGCGTGGCGCCGAACCCCGATACCGGCGTGCTCGAGCGCGCGGTGGCGTTCCTCAGGCAGCATGGCTGCACGGCGGTGGCCGGCGTCGGCGGCGGCAGCAGCATCGATACGGCCAAGGGCGTGGCCGCGATGGCGACCAGCGCGGGTTCGATTCTCGACTACGAGGGATACGACCGCATTCGCGAGGCACCGCTGCCGATCATCGCGATGCCGACCACATCGGGCACGGGCAGCGAATGCACGGCATCCACCGTGTTCACGAATCGCGAGACGCTGTTCAAGACCGTGATCATCAGCCCGAAGCTGTTCCCGCAGCTGGCGATTCTCGATCCCGAACTCACGCTGAAACTGCCGCCCGCGATTACAGCGGCCACCGGCATGGACGCGCTCACGCATGCGATCGAGTCGTACGTGTCGAAGCAGGCCAACCCCATCAGCCAGGCGCTGGCGCTGCACGCCATCCGCATGATCGGCCGCAGCCTGCGCAAGGCGTACTACGTGGGCGCGGACCTGCAGGCGCGCGAAGACATGCTGCTCGGCTCGTTCCTGGCCGGCGTGGCGTTCTCGCAGTCAAAGCTCGGCAATGTGCACGCCATCTCCCACACGATGGGCGGCGTGTTCGATATCGCCCATGGCATCGCCAATGCCGCGCTGCTGCCCTACGTGGTGGCATTCAACGTGCCCGCATGTCCCGAACGCTTCCGCGATATCGCGCAGGCCCTCGGCGCGGACGTCACGGGCCTCGACGATCTGACGGCCGCGCAGCGCGTGGTGGAGGAGGTCCGGACGCTCAATCGCGCGCTGAACATCCCTTCGAATATCCGCGAGCTCGGCGTGGATCTCGCCCATCTGCCGCAGATGGTCAAGGACTCGATGCGCAGCGGCAATGTGCTCGTGAATCCGCGACTGACGAATGCGGGCGATATCGAACGCATCATCGTTGCGGCACATCGCGGGAATATCGAAGAACTCGTTTAACTACGCTTCAGGAAGCACCATGTATTACGAAATGCGAACGTACACGGTCCAGATCGGCAAGATGAAGGACTATCTGAAACACTTCGAGAAGGAGGGCCTGCCCGTCATCTCGCGCTACGCGAAGCTCGTCGGCTGGTGGTACACCGAGATCGGCGAGCTGAACCAGGTCGTGCACATCTGGGCGTACGAAAGCCTCGACGACCGCATCGCGCGCCGCAATGCGCTGTACGAGGACAAGGACTGGCTCGAGAAATTCGTGCCCGTGGCGTTTCCGATGCTGGTCAACATGGAGTCGAAGCTGCTGCGTCCCGCCGACTTCTCGCCAATCAAATAACGTCGGTCAGGCGGCGTCGTCGTCGGGAAGGGGCGCCGTCCGGTGCGCCCGCAACGCATCGATGAGCAGGCGCGCGCCCGGCGACAGTTGCGCGCCGGTGCGCGTGATCACGCCATACGGATCTTCCAGCGCGCGCATCGGGACGGGCAGCCGCACGAGCATGCCGAAGCGTTCGCCGAACTCGGCCACCGCGCGCGGCATCACCGCGACGAGGTCCGGCGTTTCCTGCAGCATCGTCAGCATTGCGAACGCGGAGGCAGTTTCGAGCGGATAGCGGGGCAGGTCGATGCCCGCGTCGCCGAGTTCGCGCTCGAGCGTATTGCGCATCGGCGTGTTTACCGGATATGCCATCCACGGCAGGCCGGCCAGATCGGCCAGCTCCAGCGCCGCGGCGCCGGCCAGCCGGTGCGATGGCGCGGCGACGACGGCCAGCGGTTCCATTTCCAGCGCCATGCACTCGTACGCGCCCGGACGACGGCTTACGCCGCATCGACAAAGGGCGAGGTCGATGCGACCTTCGTCGAGGAGTGCAAGCAGCGTGGCGCTGGTGTTCTCGATGATCTCGACCGACAGATGCGGCTGTTCCGCGCGCAAGGCGGCGATCGCGCGGGTCAGCAGCGGAATGGCGCCCATGATCACGCCCACCGCGAGGTGCCCGCCATGACCGTGGGCAATCGCGGTGATCTCCGCATGCAGGTGCTCGAGGTCGCTGTAGATCAGCCGCGCATAGCGTGTCACGCACTGGCCGAGTTCGTTGGCCACGAGCCCCTTGGGCTGCCGCTCGAACAACGCCATGCCGAGGATGTCCTCGATCTCGCGGAGCGCCTTGGTGGCGCCCGGCTGCGAAATGGCGATCTCGTCGGCGGCCTTGTGCAGCGAACCGTGATTGTCGAGCGCGATCAGCAGCCGCAACTGCTTGAGGCGCAGGCGCGACGCGATGGTGGCGAGGGAGGGCAGGGGCGTGGAACGCATGCGGGGCGCGCAAAAGCCCACACTATACCAACGACGTTGCTGGCGGGACATAACCGGCAAGCATCGGCCGATCAGGTCTTTTCATTAGCCGCGCGGCGCGACGCCCCATAGAGTGCTCCGACATCGATGAAGGAGACACGCATGACCATCCGGCATTTCCAGCAATTCATCAACGGCGGGCAGGTCGCCGCCAGCGGCGTCGTGCTTTATAGCGTGGACGCCACCACGGGCGAGCGTCTGCCCTACACGTTCCGCGAGGCCACGGCGGGCGAAGTGGCCGCGGCGGCCAGCGCGGCCGCGGCGGCCTACCCGGCCTTTCGCGCACTGTCGCCGGAGCGCCGCGCGCGCTTTCTCGACGCCATTGCCGATGGTCTCGACGCGCTCGATGCCGGCTTTATCGAACTGGTCTGCCGCGAGTCCGCGCTGCCGCCGGCGCGCATCGCCGGCGAGCGCGCGCGCACGAGCGGTCAGTTGCGGCTGTTCGCCACCGTGCTGCGGCGCGGCGACTACCTGGGCGCGCGCATCGACCTCGCGCAGCCGCAACGCAAGCCGCTGCCGCGCGCGGACCTGCGCCAGTACCGCATTGGCGTCGGCCCCGTGGCCGTGTTCGGCGCGAGCAACTTCCCGCTGGCCTTCTCGACGGCGGGCGGCGATACCGCGTCGGCACTCGCGGCCGGTTGCCCGGTCGTGTTCAAGGCTCACCCGAGCCATATGGCAACGGCCGCGATGGTGGCGGAGGTCATCGTCGCCGCGGCGGACCGCACGGAGATGCCCGCCGGCGTGTTCAACATGATCTATGGAGACCGCGTGGGCGAGCCGCTGGTCAAGCATCCGGAGATTCGTGCGGTCGGCTTCACGGGGTCGTTGCGCGGCGGCCGCGCGCTCTGCGACATGGCGGCGGCGCGCCCGCATCCGATTCCGGTGTTTGCCGAGATGAGCAGCGTCAACCCGGTATTGCTGATGCCCCATGCGCTCGAACGGCGCGGCGCGACGATTGCCACGCAGCTCGCGGCGTCGGTCGCGCTGGGCGCCGGGCAGTTCTGCACGAACCCCGGGCTCGTGCTCGCGGTGCGTTCCCCGGCGCTCGGCGCGTTTGTCGAGCATCTGCAGGCGGCCATCACCGGTATTGCCCCGCAGGTCATGCTCAATACCGCGGGGCTTGCGCACTACCAGCAGGGGGTTGGACGCTTTGCCGATACGCCGGGCATGATGCTGCTCGCGCAAGGCGTGGCCGAGACCGGCCGCGCGCCGGCCCAACTGTGGCGTGCCGACAGCGCGCTGCTGTTTCAGGCGGATGGGCGATTGCAGCAGGAAGTGTTCGGTCCCTGCACGGTGCTCGTCGAGTTCGACGATGCCGAACAGCTGCACAAGGCCGTGCAGGCGCTAGAGGGCCAGCTCACGGCCACGGTGATCGCGGAGCGCGAGGACCTTGCCGGTGCCGGCGCGCTCGTTGCCGTGCTGGAAGAGAAAGCGGGCCGCCTGCTGATCAACGCCTACCCGACCGGCGTCGAGGTATGCGATGCGATGGTGCACGGCGGCCCGTATCCGGCCACGTCGGATGCGCGCGGCACGTCGGTAGGCACGCTGGCGATCGATCGTTTTCTGCGGCCCGTGTGCTATCAGGATTTCGACGACGCGCTGTTGCCCGAGGCATTGCGCGATGGCAATCCGCTAGCGATCGAGCGTCTGGTCAACGGCGTTCGCACGCGCGACGCCGTCGTCCGTCCACAATAGGCGCCGTGCCTAGACGGCGGCGTTGCGAACGATCACGTCGTCCCGCTCCGCGCCGGTGGTAACCATCGTCACCGGCACGCCGACTTCGGCCTCGATCGCCTCGATCAGCGCCACTGCCTCCGCAGGCAGCGCATCCATCGTGCGCGCGCCCTGCGTCGGCCGCGACCAGCCGGCAAACTCGCGCAGCACGGGCCGTACCCCAGCCAGCGCGGCATCGCTCGCGGGAATGTAGTCGATGCGCTGGCCATCGCGTTCGTAGCCGACGCAGAGGCTGATGGAAGCAAAGCCGTCGAGCACGTCGAGCTTGGTCAGCGCCAGGCGGTCGATGCCGCCCACCTTGACGGCCTGCCGCAGCTGCACCGCATCGAGCCAGCCGCAACGGCGCGGACGCCCCGTGTTCACGCCATACTCGCGGCCGCGATCGCGCAGCATCCCGCCGAGTTCGCCGTCGAGCTCCGACACGAACGGACCTTCGCCCACGCGCGTTGCATAGACCTTGCTCACGCCGAGCACATGCCCGATGCGCGACGGCGCGATACCGGTGCCGCTGGCCGCGCCCGCGGCCACCGTGCTCGACGACGTCACGTACGGATAGCTCCCCCAGTCGATATCGAGCATCACGGCCTGCGAACCTTCGAATACGACCGACTGGCCATCGCGGTGGGCAACGTCAAGTTGCTCCCACACGCGGCCGACGAACGGCAGGACCTTCGGCGCCATGGCGAGCAGGGCATCCAGCAGCGGCGCCTTCTCGAACGTCTCCAGACCCAGGCCGCGGAACCATGCATTGTGGTGCGCCAGCAGCAGGTCGAGCCGTGCCGACAGGTATTCGGGATTGGCGAGGTCGCAGACCCGCAGCGCGCGGCGGCCCACCTTGTCTTCGTAGGCCGGGCCGATGCCGCGCAGCGTGGTCCCGAGCGGGCACTCCTGCAGGCGCGTCCGCAATTGTTCCTGCGCGGCATCGATGGCCCGGTGAATGGGCAGCACGAGCGTCGCGGTCTCGGCGATCTGCAGCAGATCGGGCGTGATGCGCACGCCAAGCGCCTCCATGCGCGCGATCTCGGCGAGCAGCGCTTCGGGATCGAGCGCCACGCCATTGCCGATGACGCCGCGCTTGCCGCGCACCACGCCGCTCGGCAGCAGCGCGAGCTTGTAGGTCTTGCCGTCGATCACGAGCGTATGGCCCGCATTATGGCCGCCGTTGTAACGGGCGACGATATCCGCGCGCTCCGCGAGCCAGTCCACGATCCGGCCCTTTCCTTCATCGCCCCACTGTGCGCCCACTACCACGACGTTCGACATCCGATCAGCTCCTGTTGTGATGAAAAGAGACAGGTCCGACGCCATGCCGTGTCCTGCGGACGAAATGTAGCCGCCATCCACGCCGATGAAAATCGATATAAACTCAGCGTTCTTGTCAGGAAAACTCACATAGACGATGCCGCGCCGATTGCCGCCACTGAACGCCGTCCGCGTCTTCGAGGCCGCCGCGCGCCTCGAGAGCTTCAGCGCCGCCGCGGACGAGCTGTCCGTGACCCATGGCGCGGTCAGCCGGCAGGTGGCGCAACTGGAGTCGTGGCTCGGGCATGGGCTGTTCGACCGGGTAGGCCGGCGCGTGGTCCTGACGCCGCTTGGGCGCCGGTATCTGTCCGAGGTATCGGCCGCGCTGGACCGGCTCGCGCTCGCCACCGCGGAGCAACTGAAGGCCACGCGCCAGCAGGTCATCCGCGTCAACGCGCCCACCACGTTCGCCCTGCGCTGGCTGTTGCCGCAGCTATCGAATTTCCAGCTGACCCATCCGTCGATCGAGGTCCGTCTGACGACCTCGGACGAGCCCATCGAGCGTGTGCGCGAGCCGTTCGACGTGGCCATTCGCGGCGGCGAGCAGCAGCCCGCGGGGTATGTCGTCACCGAATTCCTGACGGAGGTGCGGCTGCCCGTGTGTTCGCCGAAGGTGCTCCAGGCGCATCCGATTCGCGACGTGTCGGACCTCGCGCATCACACGCTGCTGCATACCGCGACCTATCCGGAGCTCTGGGCGCAATGGCTTACGGCATGCGGCAGCCCGCAACTGGCCGGCGGCCAGTCGCTGCAGCTCGACCATTTCTATCTGACGCTGCAGGCCGCGATCGACGGGCTGGGGATCGCCATGGGCCCCACGGCGCTCGTGGCGCTCGATGTCAGGGAAGGGCGCCTCGTCTTTCCGTTCGAGGGGCCCGCGCTACCCGCATGGCGATACGGCTGCTATGTGCACAACGCGCGCCGCGAGGAACCCGCGATCGTGGCGTTCACCACGTGGCTGCTGGAAGTCGGGGCGAAATTCTCGGCAGCCTAGGCTGCCGGCACCCTCATGGGCGCCAGACGCGCTCGTATCCGAGGTCGATCACGCCATGCGCCGGCTCGCGCGTGGAGCCGCGCACGACCAGATCGCCGGGCACGACTTCGCTGAGCCCGGAGCCGGTGCCCGTGCCCTGTAATTGCGCTTCGATCATGGCCACCGCACGTGACGACATTGCGCGCACCGGCTGGCGGTACGTCGTCAGCGAGATCTGCGGCCAGCCCGCCATCTGGATATCGTCGAACCCGACGATGGAAATGTCGCGGCCAATGGTGAGCCCGAACTCCGTGCGCGCTACACCCAGCGCGGCGATGGCCATATGGTCGCTGGCGCAGAAGATCGCATCGGGCGGATTGGCGCCGCCGAGCATCTGCCGTGCGATGCCCTCGGCCTCTTCGAACGCGTAATTCGCCACCCCGCGCGCCACGGGCTTGCCGGCGGCGCCGAGCGTGCCGAGAAACGCGGCCTCGCGCGCCTTGCCCGTGGACGAGGTCTCCAGTCCGGCGATAAACGCAAAGCGCTCGTGTTCGCAGGCGAGCAGAAAGCGAGCAATTGCTTCCGCGCCGCCGTGGTTGTCGCCGACCACGCTCGAGACCGTGCTGCGTTCGGTGGTGCGGTTGAGCTGCACCACCGGCAGGCCGATCTTCTGGCATTCGTCGGCGAGCCCTGACGAGAGCGACGACGAGACGAGGATCAACGCATCGACGCGGTAGTTGAGCATCTCGTCGAGCACGGGATCGGGCGTGCCGCGCGCGGGGGCGTTGAAGAGCAGGATGCGATAGCCGGCGGTGGCGAGGTCGGCGGACAGGGCTTCGAGCATCGCCGCGTAGAACGGGTTCTGCAGGCCGGGAATCACCACGCCGATGATCGTCGACCGGCGCTTGATCAGCGAGCGCGCGATCAGGTTGGGGCGGTAGCCGAGCTGTTCGGCCGCCGCCTGCACGCGTTGCCGGGTCTCCTCGGAGATGCTGGCCCCGGGTGTGAAGCAGCGCGAGACGGCCGACTGCGAAACGCCCGCGAGCGCCGCCACATCGTGCGCAGTGGGCGCACGGCGCGGTGCCGCCATGACGCTGGCGGGTGGGGTTGCGCCCGGCTGCTTTTCCCGACTCGAAGCCATGTCACCCTGATGTGCGAAGTAGACCGGCCAGCATTGTCGCAGATTACCGCGCGCAACCCGTCACAACGGCGGTGCGGCCCCGTGCGCCTGCGCCATGGCCACGATCACCTTGCGCGGACCGCTGAACGGCTCGCGCGCGTGCGCGGTCAGCATGTTGTCCAGCATCACCACGTCGCCCTGCTGCCAGGGGAATACGATCTTGTGCGCGTCCAGCACGCCGCGCACGGCATCGAGCTCGGCGTCGGCGATGGGCGTGCCGTCGCCATAGAACACGTCGCGCGGCAGATTGTCGGCCCCGACCGCATCGACCAGTACCTCGCGCATCTCCTCCGTCAGCGCCGAGGCGTGGAACAGGTGCGCCTGGTTGAACCAGACCGGGTCGCCCGTGACGGGATGCGTCGCGACGCCCTGTACCAACTGTCGTGTGCGCAGTTCGCCATCGTCCTTCCATTCGCACGCGATCCGATGGCGCGCGCAGTACGCTTCCACTTCGGACCGTTCCCCGGTGTTGAACACCTGCTGCCAGGGCACGTCGAGCCCGTTGCCGTAGTTGCGCACATACATGAGCCCGCGCGAGGCAAAGCGTTCGCGCGTGCCGGCGTCCACGGCGCGATAGATCGCCCGGCTGTCGGCAATCGGCGTTTCGCCGCCGACCGGTGCCGCGGTCTCGCAATAGAACCAGATCTTCATGGGCCAGTCGCGCGTGTACGCCTGCTCGTTATGCAGGGGAATGGACTGGTGCGCGGGGTACTCGGTGGACGTGTAGACGCCGCCCGTGACCTGGCTCCGCGGCGTGGAGCCGAACTCGTAAGTCAGCAGCGGATGGCCAAAGCCCGCCGCGAACGCGCGGAAGCCTTCGGCACCGCCGACGTCGAAGCCGCGCAGCAGGACGCCGCCCACGGTAAGCAGCGTGGCTTCGATATCGGCCCGCAGGCGCGGCAGTGCCTCGAGCAACGATTCGCCCGCCCGCGTGGCGCTGACGATGCGCGGCAGTTCGCCCTGCAGGATGGCGGGCGTCGGTTGCGAAAGATCGGTCATGCGAACCTCTTGTCGTTGGGTGTGATGGTCTGGCGCGAATGCGCGGGGGAGACCGTTGGCGACAGTGCGATGGCCGCCCGATAGTGCCGGAGCTCCGCGCAATCGTTCGGGAGCGCGAGCGACCACACGCGCGTGGTGCCGCCGTCGTCGGCATGCCAGGCGCGGGATGCGCCCGGGACGAAGGTCGTCGCCTGCCAGCGCGGATCGGCGATGCCCATGGCGGTGGCCTTGGCATAGGCCTCCCTTACGGTCCATAGCGTGTAGAAGCGGTCCATGCGCGCGGCGTCGTCGGCCAGCGCGGCCAGGCTTGCCGTTTCGCGCGCGGAGAACGTGACCTGCGCGAGCGGCAGCGGTGCAACGGGCGCGCACTGCTCGAGATCGATGCCCACGGCCTCGCATGCGGTGTCCGGCGCCATGGCAATCGCGCCCCATGCACCGCTGTGCGAGACGTTGAAGCACCATCCGCCCGCGCCGCGGCCGAGGCGTGGCTTGCCGCGCGCGCCGGTCTCGAATGGCACATCGCGCGGCGAGGTGCCGAGGCGGCTGGCCAGCAGCCTGCGCAACGTGCCGCGCACGGTGGCGAAGCGCGCGCGATCGGCGCGCTGCCGGTACTGGCGCAGACGCTGATGCTCCGCATCGCCGAGGTCGGCCAGCAGGTCGTCCGGCGGTTCGTGCGCGGTGGGAATATGCACGAGCCACCAACGCACCGCGTCTTCCTCCGTGCCTTGGAACGTGTTCTCGATCAGCATGGCGCGACGGCATCCGGCACGCGGCTGTCCGCAAGCAGGCGCGCCATGCGCGCGAGCAGGTCCGGCACGGCGTCGCGCACGAAGAAATGCCCGCCGTCGTACCACGTGACCGAGGTCGGCCCGGTGGACTCGCAACGCCAGCCGGTAATGGCCTGTCCGACCGCACGATCGTCGCGTCCGCCAAACGCATGCAGCGCGCACGCGAGTGGCGCCGTGGCACGCGGCCGATAGCTGGCGCACGCGCGATAGTCGGCGCGCAGGATCGGCAAGGCGATGGCCATCATCTCGGGATCGTCGAGCAGTTCGCGCGGCGTGCCGCCAAGCGCCCGCATCTGCGCGAGCAGGCTCGCGTCGTCGAGCGGCCCGGCAAACCGCGAGGGGTCGCGCAGCGCGGGTGCGGCGGCGCCCGCCACGAACAGCGCGCGCGGCGGATGCCGGTCACGCAGCCGGTGGGCGAGTTCGTGCGCGAGCAGCGCGCCCATGCTGTGCCCGAACAGTGCATAGGGCTGACCGGGCAAAAGCTGACGCGTCAGCGCGTGTTCGAGGTCGTCGCATAGCGCGCCGAAGTCCTCGCACAGCGGCTCGGCCGCGCGCGCGCCGCGTCCTGGCAACTCCAGCGGCGCAACCCGGAGCGCAGGCTCTGGCGGTTGCCCTGCCACGGCAGGCAGATGACGGCGCCAACCCGCGTAGAGCGCGGCACTGGCGCCCGCATTGGGCAGGCACCAGAGCGTCACGGGATCGTGCATCGTGCGGGGTCCGTCAGTGCGTGCCGGCGGCTGTGCCGTCCATCTGGGCGCGCAGGGTGGCCGGGCGCATGTCGGTCCAGTGCTCCTCGATATAGGCCAGGCACTGCGCGCGCGGCGCGGTGACGCCCACGGTCCGCCAGCCCGCGGGTACGGGGCGATAGGCGGGCCAGATCGAATATTGCTGCTCGTCGTTGATCACGACGTGGAAATCGATGGTGTCGCTGTCGATGCTCATGTTGTCGGTCTCCCGGTGTCGATATGGCATAGACGAACGGCCCCTGTGCGGATTTAGCACGGCGCCGGGGTAAATATCGCGCGCGCCGGTTCGTCACTGGGGGACAACCCCGTATCGGAACAGTCGGAGAAAGGTGCGACAGCATGAACAATCGAGCAATGGAATACGACTTTCTGGGCATCGGCTTCGGCCCGTCCAACGTGGCGCTCGCCATCGCCATGGAGGAGTACGCCGCCAGCCACGGCACGCGCGCCCAGTTCGCGTTCATCGAACGCAAGCCGTCGTTCGTCTGGCATGGGGGCATGCTGCTGGAAGACGCGGACATGCAGATCTCGTTCATGAAGGACCTCGTGACGCTGCGCAACCCGCGCAGTGCCTACTCGTTCATCAGTTATCTGCATGCGAAGGGGCGGCTGGAATCGTTCATCAACCTGAAGACGTTCTTTCCGTCGCGGCTCGAGTTCAATGACTACCTGTCGTGGGTGGCCGGTCATTTCGAGAACCGCTGCCATTACGGCGAAGACGTGGTCGAAATCCTCCCCGACTATGGCGTGGGGTCGGCCGCCGCCACGGCGGCCGGTACCGGTGGCGGGGTGCGCCGCCTGGTGGTGCGCTCGCGCGATGCGGATGGCCGTCTGCACGAGCGCTTTGCGCGGAACCTCGTCATCGGCGTGGGCGGGGAGCCTTTGGTGCCGGACGCGTTCGAGGGCGTGCGCGATGCGCGCATCGTCCATTCGTCACGTTACCTCGAGCATCTGCGCGCGAATCCGGGGCTGCGGCCGCGCCGCGTGGCGGTGATTGGCGGCGGGCAGAGCGCGGCCGAGGTCTATATGGACCTCGTGCAGCGCTTTGGCGAGGCGTCGGTCTCGCTGATCATGCGCGGCGGCGCGCTCAAGCCGTCCGACGACAGCCCGTTCGTGAACGAGATCTTCAACCCTGGCTTTACCGACTATATCTACTGGCAGCCCGACGAGCGCCGCCGCCGCATGCTCGAGGAGTTCCGCAACACCAACTATTCCGTGGTGGATCTGGATCTTATCGAACGCATCTATCAACTGCTGTACCAGCAGCGCGTACGCGGGCATGCCCAGCATGCGTTGCTGGCCAGCCGCGATATCGAGCTCGTGACGCCATCGGCCGACGGCATCGAATGTGTATTGCGCGATCGCGGGGAGGGCGGCACCGAGCGTCATGTCTATGACCTCGTCGTGGTGGCCACCGGCTATCGGCGCGATGCGTACCAGCGCATGCTCGCGCCGCTCGGCGCATTGCTGCCCGCGGAAGGGTTTGGCGTCGATCGGCGCTACCGGCTCAAGACGTGCGAGTCGTGCGAGCCGCAGATCTTCCTGCAGGGCGCCTGCGAGGACAGCCATGGGCTCAGCGATACGCTGCTGTCGGTGCTGTCGATCCGTTCGCAGGAGATCGTCGAGGCGCTGCATCAGGGCGCCGGCGACGGGGGGGCGCTGCCCGCGCTGGATGCCGTGTCCCGCGCGCAGGCATCGATGGCCGAACCGGTGCCGATGTCGCAATGACGATGCAGGCGGCCGGCTGTCGCCGGGCCGCCTGCTCGCGCGGCAATCAGGCGACGCTCAGGCCGCGGCCTCGGCGCGCGGCAGGTACAGGCCCTCGCCAAAGAAACGCTCGCGCAGCAGCATCACCAGCATCGCGCGCTTGTGCGGGAAATCGAACTCCTTGACCTTGGAGAAGCCGGCCTTGTCGAGGTTGGCGATCTGCCGGTGATGGTCGGCGCGCGGTTCGCCGACGATGCGTTGCGTGCGCGGATCGTCGAGGAACTGGAAATGCTGGATGGCCGGAAACCACGCGGTCAGGAACGACTTGCCGCGGAAGGCGGGCTCGCCGATCAGCACGTGCCAGCCACGGTCGTGATCGTGCGCGTCGTAGAACGGCGCCAGACGGTTCTCCTTGCCCCAGTAGATCTCGAAGTAGCCGAACGGAGAGTCGTCGAGGCTGACCACGAGCGGCAGCATGTGCGGGTCATCGACGAGCCCCTGCAGATAGCGGCGATGCTTGTCCTCGTCGCCTTCCTCCTGCCAGAAGTACGCCACGTCGGGATCGTTCATCCAGCGATGCAGCAGCGCGGTGTCGTCCTCTACCGTGGCGGCACGCAGCTTGAGCGTGCGGCCGAGCCAGGGAATGTAGCGCGCGTAGACGGTGCCGCCGGGTTTGGGGGCACGCACGGGATGCCGCTTCTCGCCGGTCATCGTGTAGCGCAGCGGATACGGCGTTTTCTCCGGCATCCACAGCGGCGCATGCTGCCACAGCATCTCGGCCCGGCATTGGTGCTGCGCGCGCGGCAGGCCATGTGCCGGTTCGGCGAGGCCCATGCGCGATAACGCATCGAGCGTGGCCGCGTGCTCGATATCGAGGCCGACCGTGCGCACGCCCCAGTGCGTCGTGATGGCCTCCAGTGCCGCGAGTGTGGCGTCGGTCAGCGGCTTGCCATCGAGGGTGGTGCTGGCCAGCCGCAGCACGGGCGTCTGCGCGGGCACGAGTACGAAGCTGGCCTCGGCTTCGGCGGCGCCCTGTGCGCGCACCGTCAGGCGGTCGGCGTCCGCGGCGACGAGGAGCGATCTGCCGCTGGCCTCGAAGGCGCGGAAGCCCTGGATGGGTGTGAATGCAGTCGACATGGTGTTTTCCCGGATCTGTTTGCACGGCCCCACACGGGGCCGATATCCGGGGAGACGCATTGGGCCGGGGCGAATTTAGGTAGCTGTTCGTCACCGCACTCGATTAAAATGCGAATCGTTCTCAAAACCGCCGGATCGCCATGCATATCCGCACGTTTCGAATCTGGTATCTGGTCCATAAATGGACCAGCCTCGTCTGCACCGTCTTCCTGCTCCTGCTGTGCCTGACCGGGCTGCCGCTCGTGTTCGGGCACGAGATCGACCATTGGTTCGGCAATGGCGTGGAAGCGCCGGAGATGCCCGCGGATACGGCGCGCATGCCGGTGGATCGCATCGTCGCTGACGCGCTCGAGCGGCGGCCGGGCTCGGCTGTGCGCTTTGTTACGGCGGACGACGAGGAGCCGGTGTGGTTCGTGTCGTTGTCCTCGCGCGAGTCGCCGCGCCAGGGCGGCGCGCTGCTGACCTACGACGCGCGCACGGGCGATCTGCTGCGCGATACGCCGCTGCGCTCGGGCTTCATGCTGATCATGGTCAAGCTCCATACCGATCTGTTCGCGGGGCTGCCGGGGACGCTGTTCCTCGGCTTCATGGGGCTGCTGTTCGTGGTGTCGATTGTGTCGGGCGTGGTCGTGTATGGCCCGCTGATGAAGAAGCTGCCGTTCGGCACGGTGCGCCGCGAACGTTCGCCGCGCCTCAAATGGCTCGACCTGCATAACGTGCTGGGCATGGCGACGCTCTCCTGGCTGACGGTGGTGGGCGTTACCGGTGTGCTGCTGACGCTGGCCAAGCCGACCTACGGCATCTGGCAATCGACGGAACTGAAGGCGATGGTCGCGCCGTTCGTGGGGCAGGGCGCGCCGCGCGCGCTGAGCTCGCTGGACAAGGCGATTGGCCTGGCACAGGCCGAGGAGCCGCATATGACGACGGCGTTTGTCGCGTTTCCGGGGACGCCGCTCGCGGGGCCGCGGCACTATGCGGTGTTCATGCGCGGCGATGCGCATATCACGTCGCGGCTGATCAAGCCGGTGCTCGTGGATGCGGAGTCTGGCGCGTTCGCCGCCAAGCGCGATATGCCGTGGTATGTGGCGGCGCTGCGGATCTCGGGGCCGCTGCATTTCGGGGATTATGGCGCGATGCCGCTCAAGGTGCTGTGGGCTGTGCTCGATGTGATTGCCATCGTGCTGCTTGGTAGTGGCCTGTATCTGTGGATTGGGCGCACACGGCAGATGCAGTCGCGCCTGCGCGATATCGAAGCCACGCATCGGGCGGCGGCACCGGCCAATGCGGGAGCCGCGCGATGAGCGGCGACCGCAAGGCGACGGGCACGTTTCTGTGGATCTACGGCGCACCGCTGTGGCTCGCGGCCATCGGCCTCGTGGGCCTGGCCGCGGCGCTGTTCGCCGATGGCATCTGGGACTGGATCTCGTGGATCGCGCTCGGGGCGATGACGGCGACGGGGCTCTGGTATGCGCTGAAGCCCGCCGCGAGGGCACGCGAGGCCGCGCCCAGTCGTGCGGCCACCCTGCCGGGCGCGGAGCGCGAGCCTCGTGCGGATGGGCGTTGATGGGGCGGGTGCGTGCCTCCCTTGCCCGGCGCGGCGCGCGAGCCTCGTGCGAGAGCGGTGCGCCGGCGATGGCCCGGCGCGAAGCACGAGCCTCGGACGAACGGTGCGCCGGCGATGACCCGGCGCGGCGCGCGAGCCCCGTGCGAACGGTGCGCCGGCGAGGGCCCGGCGCGGAGCACGAGCCCCGTGCGAACGGTGCGCCGGCGATGGCCCGGCGCGAAGCACGAGCCTCGGACGAACGGTGCGCCGGCGATGACCCGGCTTGGAGCGCGAGTCCCGTGCGAATGGTGCGCCGGCGATGGCCTGGCGCGGAGCGTGAGTCTCGGCCGAACGGTGCGCCGGCGATGGCCCAGCGCGGGGCAGGCGGCCGGCGCGGGATTAGCGTGCCAACGTCGCCACCTCGCCCTGCGCGACCTTTGCGCCGACCGCCGCGAGCCAGTCCGCCGCGCGGACGATGCCGAGGTGGGTCGCGTCGATACGCTGCGCCGCCGTGCACGACGGCAGTAGCGCGTGCATGCGGGCGATGTCGGTCGTCGCCCGGTCCGCGGTCCACCAGTTGTCCACCGCCACGCGTACAGGCGCGATCGTCACCGCACCAACCAGCGCGCGCAGGCGCGTCGCCGTGCCGAGCATACGCGTGACTTCCGCCTGAATGTCGGCATCCGGCGCACCGCCGGCCTGCGCGAACGCGGCGCGCACGATGCGTTCGACGCGCGCGGCCCCGTCGGCCTCCGCCCTCGCAGCTTCCACCTCTACCGCCAACGCGGCGCGGTCGAGCCCCGGCAATGCCTGCCCGAGATAATCGACCAGTTCCTCGATCGACCCGCGCGGCTGGCTCACGTGGTCCGCGGCCTTTGGCACATGACTGTCCACGAGACCAACGAAGGCAACCGTCTCGCCACGCTGTTCGAGCAGCGACGCGATGCGCGCCGCCAGCGCGCCACCGAGCGACCAGCCGAGCAGGTGATAGGGCCCGCGAGGCTGCGTACGGCATACAGCCTCGACATGGGCAAGCGCAAGTGCCTCGATGTCGTCGAAGCGTTCGACCGGCGGGCACGCCAGACCGTACACCGTGCGCTGCCCATCGAGCGCCTGTGCCAGCGCGGCATAGTCGGACACGGTACCGAACGAGGCATGCACGCAGAACAGCGGAGCAGCCCCGGCAACCGCGCGATTGAGCCGCACCGCATGGTCCCGCGCCTCGGGCTCCGCCTCGCCGCGCGAACGTCGATCGATGACCTCGCCAAGCGTGACGATCGACGGATACTGCATCAGATCGCGCAGTTCCACGTGCATGCCCGCAGCAGCGGAACGCAACTGCGCCAGCACCTGCAGGCACAGCAGCGAGTGCGCGCCAGCCTCGAACACATTGTCATGCACGCCGATGCGTGGCACGCCAAGCGCACGCGCCCACACATCCGCGAGCCAGCGCTGCGTCGGCGTACGCGGCGGGACATAGCCCGGCACCGAAGCCGGCCGCCCAGGCTCGGCCACCGGCGGCACCGCATCGGTAGCACCCAATGCCGCATCGGGCTGGCCGACCATGCGGGCGAGGATATCGAGATACAGATCGCGCCATTGCGCAATGGTCGCCGCATCGAACAGATCGGTGGCATAGCCCAGCATGCCCTGCAGCGCGCCGGTCTCGTCCTCCTGCGTGTCGAGCGACAGATCCATCTTGGTCCGCCGCGAGAGCCGTTCCACGGGTTCCACGGTCAGGCCGGCAATGCGCCGCGCCGCGCCGCGGTCGCGCCGCTGATGGTTCGCCATCGCCTGGAACAGCGGATTGCGCGACAGATCGCGCGCGGGCTGCAACGCTTCCACGAGCTGCTCGAACGGCAGGTCCTGATTGGCCTGCGCATCGGCCGCGGTCTGCCGCACCTGCGCAAGCAGTTCGCGATAGGTCATGGTGGGCGCCAGCCGCGCGCGCCACACCTGCGTATTGATAAACACCCCGACCACCTCCGCGGTTTCCGCGCGATGGCGATTGGCAATCGGCACGCCGATGCACGGCGACGTCTGCCCCGACACACGATAGAGCAGCGCCTGGAACGCGCCGAGCAGCACCGCGAACAGCGTCGTGTTGGACGACTGTGCAAGCCCCCGGAGTTGCGCGACCAGTGCCGGTGCGAAGTCAACGGGCACCACGTCGGCCCTATGCGACGGCGTGGCCGGACGCGCGCGATCGGTCGGCAGCGCCAGCACACGCGGCGCCCCATCCAGATGCGCGCGCCACCAGTCCAGCTGACGCGCGATGGCGGCCGTCTGCTCGGGACGCCGTTGCCACGCGGCGTGGTCCGCGTACTGCTGGGCCAGTGGCGCGAGGGTGACCGCATTGCCGGTGGCAAAGCCCGAATAGAGCCGCGCGAACTCGTCGATTACGATGCCCATCGACCAGCCGTCGGCGACGATATGGTGCAGCGTGACCAGCAGCACGTGATCGTCGTCGGCGAGCTGGAGCAGCCGCACGCGCAACAGCGGACCCTGGCGCAGATCGAATGGGGCCAGCGCCTCGGCATCGGCATGCACGGGCGCGGTGTCCGGCGCCGCGCGCAGATCGGTGATGGCGATATCGACGCGGGCGGGCGCGTGAATGCGTTGCCAGACCTCGCTGCCTTCCGCGTCGAACGTGGTGCGCAGCGCTTCGTGCCGCGCCACGAGCGCATCGAAGGTCCGTTGCAGCGCGTCGCGATCGAGCGTGCCGCGCAGACGGACCGCGCGCGGGATGTTGTAGGTGCCGCCCTGCGGATCGAGTTGCCACAGGAACCAGAGCCGCTGCTGCGTGAACGATAGCGCGAGCGGACGCGTGCGGTCGGCGAGGGAGACGGCTGCGGGCGCGGTCACCGCCTGAGTTGCCGCCGGCGTGGCAGCGGGTGTCGCGGCGTCGATGGCCGCGGCAAGGTCAGTCAGCACCGGAGACTCGAACACCTGCCTCGGCAGCAGACGCCGACCGCCCTTCTTGAGCCGCGCAATGATCTTGAGCGTCAGGATCGAATCGCCGCCCAGCGCAAAGAAATTGTCCGTGGCGCTGACCTGCGGCACACCGAGCACGTCCTGCCAGACCTGCGCGAGCGCAGTCTCCGTTTCGGTCCGCGGTGGAACGAACGCGTGGGCCGTCGCTTCGGGATCGGGCAATGCGTGGCGATCGAGCTTGCCATTGGCGGTTACCGGCAGCCTGTCCACCGGCACCACATGCGACGGCACCATATGGTCGGGCAGGGCACCCCGCAGCGCGGCACGCACGGCGTCCGCCGTCACGCCGTCGAGCACGCACCAGGCCACGAGCCGGCCATCGCGCACGAGCACGGCCGCATCGCGTACGCCCGCGATGGCGCGCACCGCATGCGCGACCTCGCCGGGCTCCACACGGTATCCGCGAATCTTGACCTGATCGTCGGCGCGGCCGATGTAGTGGATGCGGCCGGCTTCATCCTGCCGCACGCGATCGCCGGTGCGATACATGCGGCCGCCGGGCACGATCGGATCCGGCAAAAAGCGGCTCGCCGTGACGCCCGCCTGCCGCAGATAGCCACGCGCGACCTGCGGTCCGCCCACGTACAGCTCGCCGGCCACGCCGCGCGGCACGGGGTTTCCCGCGCGGTCGAGCACATGGACATGTGTGCCCGGCAGCGGCAGGCCCGTGGGCACGGCTGGGCCGCCGGCCGCGAACGCGTCAGCTTCCGCATGATGGGTCAGCACGCCGACCGTGGTCTCGGTGGGACCGTAGTGGTTGAACAGCTGCATCTCGGGACGCAGCGCATGCAGGCGCGCGGCAAGCTCCGCGGACGTGGCCTCGCCACCGAGCACGAGCGCGTGGGCCGGCAGCACATGGGCTGCGTCCTTCGCCTCCAGCAGTCCGCGCAGATGCGCGGGGACGATCTTGAGCGCGCCGACGCCGTGCAACGCCATGTATTCGGCGAACCGATCGGGATCGGTCGCGCGCCGCGCCGATATCAGGTGCAGCAGATGGCCGCCGCACAGTGCGCCGAACAGCATCGTATGACCGAGGTCGGCGGCCGGCGTCGAGACCATCGCCATGCTCGATGCCTGCGGGAGGGCGAGCCGCGCGAGAACGCCGGCCGTGTAGTGGGCGATTGCCCGATGGCTGACGACCACGCCCTTCGGTGCACCCGTCGATCCCGATGTGTAGATCAGGTAGGCGCCCTGATCGGGCCGCCACGGGTTGGCCGGCGCATCGGTCCGCGGCGTGGCCGTCATGGGATCGATGACGGGCAACGGCGTCGCGCCGACGGGTGTGCCCACGATGGCCATCGCCCCCGCATCGTGCGGCAATTGCCGAGGGCGCTCGGCGGGGGTGGCCGTCATGGGGTCGATGACGGGCAACGGCGTCGCGCCGACGGGTGTGCCCACGATGGCCATCGCCCCCGCATCGTGCGGCAATTGCCGAGGGCGCTCGGCAGGCGTGGCCGTCATGGGGTCGATGACGGACAACGGCGTCGCGCCGACGGGTGTGCCCACGATGGCGACCGCACCCGCATCGTGCAGCAATTGCCGAGGGCGCTCGGCAGGCGTGGCCGTCATGGGGTCGATGGCGGGCAACGGCGTCGCGCCGACGGGTGTGCCCACGATGGCCACCGCATCCGCATCGTGCAGCAACTGCCGAAGGCGCTCGGCGGGCTGGGCCGGATCGAGCGGCAGGCAGATGGCGCCCGCCTTCAGCACGCCGAGCCAGCCGACACCGAACGCCACCGATCGATCGATGCATAGCGCCACCACGCTTTCCGCGCCGACACCCTGTGCGCGCAGCGCATGGGCGATACCGTTGGCGAGCGCATCGGCCCGCGCGCGCGTAAGCACGGTGGCGTCGTCCTGCAGCGCCGGGGCGTCGGGATTGGCGGCCAGATGCTGTTGCCAGCGGTCCAGCACGCCGGGCGCCGGAGGCGCGGGTTCGCCGCGCACGATACCGTCCCGGTCCGAGGTGGGCAGCGCGAGGGCGCCCAACGGTTGCCCCGAGTCGTCGGCCATGGCCTGCAGCCCGGATTCCAGCTGACGCAGCAGCGTGGTCATGGCGTCGTCGTCGAACGCATCGCGCCGGTAGGCGAGCGTCAGATGCAGCTGCGCTTCGGCAACGGCGATCAGGCTCAGCGCGAAGTTGTTGCGGCCATGCGTGGTTACCGCCTCGCCGGTGCCCGTGGGCTGGCGCAGATCGAGCAGGCGGATCGCGAGGCCGTCGATCGGTTGCCGCAGCGCGGCATCGACCGGATAATTTTCGAACACCACGATGCTCTCGAACAGCGCGCCGCCGTCCGTACCGCCTTCGCGCAGACGCTGGATATCGGGCAAGGGCGTATGTTCATGCTGCTGATTGGAGACGGCCTGCCGCTGCACGGCCTGCCACCAATCGCGCACGGCCATATCGGCCGGCACCGGCACATACTGCGGCAGCGTGTTGATAAACAGGCCGACGGTCTGCTCGATGCCGGGCAACTCCCCCGAACGGCCCGAAACGGTCGTGCCGAACATCGCGCCATCGGTGCCGGCGTGGCGCGCGAGCAGCCAGCCCCATGCGGACTGAACGATCGTATTGAGCGTGACACCGGCGCCGCGCGCGCGATCGCGCAATGCGGCGCTGAGCGCGGGACCGCAACTGAGCTTCTGCTCCGCATAGCCCGCGCGTGCCGCGCGTTGCGCAATGCCCTCATACGGCATGGGCGTGCGCCCGTCGGCGAGATCGAGCACCGACTGCCAGTGCGCGAGCGAGCCGGCATGGTCGCGCTGGCCGAGCCATAGCAGATAGCTGCTGAACGGGCGCGACAGCGGTGGCAGCGCGTCGCCGCGATAGGCGCGCAGCACGTCGGACAGCGCAATGCCGACGCTCCAGCCATCCATCTGCACGTGGTGAAAGCTCCAGGCCAGCCACCATTGGTCCGCGCCGATCCGCATGAGCCGCAGCCGCAGATCGGCGGCACGGCGAAAGCCGAAGCCTTCCGCGCGTTGCACAGCGAGCCACGCCTCGAGCGCGGCACGCTGGCTCGTTGCATCCTGATCCCGCCAGTCGACCTGTTCGAGCGTGACGGGGCGGCGCTTGTAGATGACCTGCAGCGGGGTATCGCTTTCGCCGACGATATAGTCGGTGCGGAGGGCCTGATGGCGATCGGCGGCTTGCTGCCACGCCTGCTCGAAGCGCGGCACGGAGAGGTCGCCCTCCAGCACGAAGACGCGCTGGTAGTGATAGGGATCTTCGTGCCCGCGTTCGAGGGCGTGGAACAGTACCCCCTGTTGCAGCGGCGTGAGGGCCGCGATGGTTTCGATATCCTGCTTGCGTCGTTCCGAAGTCATGCGTATGTCCTACAACACGGTGTCGAGCAGCGCGTCCAGCGACGCCTGATCCATTGTCACGTTCACGAGGTCCGACGGCGTCATGCTCTGATGATGGGCGTCCGTGCCCTGCGCGACGCAGTGGTCGACCACGCCTTCGAGCGCGGCTTGCAACGCCTCTGCCAGCGGACGCAGGGTCGCGAACTGCGCCCGGCTGTAGCCGATGCGAAACTCCAGCACGCCGTCGAAGACCTGTCCGTTGATCGTGATCCAGTTGCCGAGCGGTGCATCGGGGCTGCGGCTGTCCCCCGATGGTTCGTTCGCACGCTCGAACAGCGCGCCCTGGTCCCGGGTGTTACCCTGATCGAACTGCCCCAGATAGTTGAACGTGATGCGGGGCAGCGTGCGGGCGGCCAATGCATGGCGAACGGCGTCAGGGCCGTCATGGCGCAGCAGGCCATAGCCGAGGCCTTGCGATGGCACGGCGCGCAGCGCCTCCTTGGCCTGGCGAATGCCGTCGCCGATGTCCGTGCCGACGGGCAGCACAAGCGGATAGATCGACGTGAACCAGCCAACGGTTCGCGACAAATCGACGTCCTCGAACAGCGACTCGCGTCCATGGCCTTCGAGCACGATGCCGATGCGCGAGTGGCCGGTCCACTGACCCGTGGCCGACGCGACCGCGGCAAGCAGGAGGTCGTTGATCCGCGTGCGATAGGCGGCGTGCGCGTCCTGTAGCAACTGCGCGGTGCGGTGGGGGTCGATCCGCACGGTCTCGTGCGCGGCATCGCGGGCGAGCGCGGGGACGTCGTGGTCGGGGACGGGTTGCGGGGCATCGGGCTGGCCGAGCCAGAATGCCGATTCGTCGGCCATCGTGGTGGATTGCGCGTGGTGCCGCAGCCTGCGGGACCACGCCTGATATGACGATGTTCGCGCGGGCAACGCTGCCTCGTCGCGGTACGCTTGCTGGAGGTCTTCCAGCAGGATGCGCCACGACACCCCATCGACCACGAGGTGGTGAATCGCAATGAGCAACCGTTGCGAGCCATCGGGCAACGTGAACAATGCCACGCGCAGCAGCGGGCCGTGTTCGAGGTTCAGTTCGTGTTGCGCGCGCGTGCAAGCGTCGGTCAGCGCGTCCTCGGTCACCGCATCGTGCGTCACGGTCGTGATCGCGGTGTCCGCATAGTGCTGCGTCCAGTCGCCGTCTCGCTCGGCAAACCGTAACCGCAACGCGTCGTGATGCGCGACGAGCCGATCGACCGCGGTTTGCAACCGTGCCACGTCGAGCGCTTGCGTCGGCCGCAGCAACACCGCCTGATTCCAGTGATGCCGGGAAGGAATCGGCGCTTCGAAGAACTCGCGCTGCACGGGTAGCAGCGGCACCTCGCCTGTGGGCATCGCCTCCCCGGCGCTCTGCGCGGACGTCACCACCTGTGCCAACGCCCGCACGGTCTGATGCAGAAACAGATCCTTCGGCGTAAAGCGCAGTCCTGCCTGCCGCGCGCGGCTGACCGCCTGAATCGAGAGGATCGAATCCCCACCGAGCTCGAAGAAGTTGTCGGTGACGCCCACACGCTCGACGCCGAGCACGTCCTGCCAGATCCGCACAAGCGCGGCTTCGATGTCGGTGGCAGCGGTCACATG
This sequence comes from Cupriavidus pauculus, assembly GCF_008693385.1. Lineage (NCBI taxonomy): Bacteria > Pseudomonadati > Pseudomonadota > Betaproteobacteria > Burkholderiales > Burkholderiaceae > Cupriavidus > Cupriavidus pauculus. The sequence goes on along the minus strand of NZ_CP044067.1, from coordinate 1,343,991 downwards.
CTCGGTCGCCTCGAAGACCGGTGCGGGCAGCGCGCGCCGGTCGAGCTTGCCGTTCGACGTAACGGGCAACCGGTCGAGCGCGACGATCTGCGCCGGGACCATATAGGCAGGCAGCGTGTCCTCGAGCAGGCGCCGCAACACCAGCGGGTCAGCCGCGCCAGAGACATACGCGACCAGTTGCGCGCCGATCGCGGTCTCCGCTGCGAGGACGGCGGCCTCCGCCACACCCGCACAGGCCCGTAGCCGAGCCTCGATCTCGCCCGGCTCGATCCGATACCCGCGAATCTTGACCTGATGATCGCGCCGCGAAACGTACTCGACATTGCCATCGGGCGCCTGCCTTACCAGATCGCCGGTACGGTACATGCGTGCACCGGCCACAAACGGATCGGGCAGGAACCGTTCAGCCGTCAGCGCGGGCCGATGGGCATACCCGCGTGCAAGCCCGAAGCCACCGATATACAGCTCGCCGATGGCGCCATACGGGACTGGGTTCAGATCGGCATCGAGCACATATGCATGCCGGGATCCCACCGGCCGGCCGATTGGCGCATAGGCCGCCGTGAATGGCGTGTCGGGATGGGCCACCCATGCCAGCGGCGACACCACGGCCTCGGTCGGTCCGTATCCATTGATGAGGGTCTTGACGCGGAATGCGCGACGAACATTGTTGAAGCTCTCACGCGAGATAGCCTCGCCGCCCATCGATAGCAACCGCAGCGTTGGGGGCTCGTCGGCGCTGGCCTGCGCGGCTTCGGCCAGGCGGGCCAGGTAGGCGGGCGGGAAGCCGCCGTTCGTGATGCGATGCGCGGCAAAGGCTTCGATGGTCCGCTCGGCGCTCCACAGTTCGTCATCGCGCAGCACGACCTCCGCGCCGGCAACGAGCGGCGCGAGCCAGCGCTCGTGCGCGCCATCGAAGCTGAAGGCAAGTAAGTGCAACTCGCGCTCGCCGGGGGCCATGCCGTATTGCTCGGCGGTCGCGTGGCAATGCATGGCGAGCGGGCCGTGCTCGACGGCGACGGCCTTGGGGGTGCCGGTCGAACCAGAGGTGTAGATCAGATAGGCTAGCTGGCCCGGCAGCACGGTGGGCAATGCTGCGTCGCTGTCGCCGACGCTCTCCATTTCCAGCACGGGCAGGGCAGTCTGCACACGCCCACGCAGCCGCTGCGAGGACAACAGTAGCTGCACGCGCGCGCCGTCGATCATCTCGGCAATACGGGCCGCTGGCAATTCCGGATCGATCGGCACATAGGCCGCCCCGGCCTTGAGCACGGCCAGCAGCCGGATGATCATGGCGGGGGTACGGTCGATGACGACACCGACTACTGGCTCGCCGCCCGCAAGGCGGTCGACCAGCGCGCGGGCGAGTCGGTCGGCCTCGCGGTCCAGTTGCGCGTAGGTCAGCGCAATCTCCCCGCATCGCACAGCAATCCCATCCGGCTGCACCGCCGCCTGCCAGGCAATCGCCGTATGTACCGGCACGGCATCGCGGAACCGAGGATCCTCATCCCGAGCCTCGGCATGCTCGAGCACGATGTCGGCCACCAATCCATCGGGCGCCCCCATCATCTGCCGCAACACCGCCACATAATGCCCCTGCAACCGCTCCACCGTCGCATGTTCGAACAGATCGCTCGCGTAGCCGAACACACCCTCGAGCCCGTCCTCATCCTCCTGTGTATCGAGCGCGAGATCCACCTTGGCCGCGCTGGCCGTGCGTGCCACGCGCTCTAGCGTGAGGCCCGGCAACTGCCGCAATGCCCGCAGATCCCGCCGCTGGTGGTTGAGCATGACCTGAAACAACGGGTTATGCGACAGGCTCCGCTCGGGCTGCAATGCCTCGACCAGTTGCTCGAACGGTAATTCCTGATGCGCCTGCGCCTGCTGCACGGACTCGCGTGCCTCGCCCAGCAAGCGCAACACACTACGCGAGCCATCGACGAGACCGCGCAACACCTGCGTGTTGACAAAGAACCCGACCGTACGAGCGGTCTCGGCACGATTGCGATTGGCGACTGGCACGCCGACGCGAATGTCCTGCTGCCCCGTATAGCGATAGAGCAGAATCTGGAACGCCGCGAGCAACACCGTGAACGTCGTGGTATCGGCCAGACGGGCCAGCTCGCCAAGCTGACGCACATCATCACGCCCAAGCGAGAACGAGACAAAGCCCCCGCGATGCGAAGGCACCGCAGGCCGAGCCCGATCGGCAGGGAGCTCGAGCACGACGGGGTCCGGACCCAGTGTCGCGTGCCAGTACGCGAGCTGCCGCTCCCGCTCCCCGGCCTCGAGCCAGTTCCGCTGCCACGCCGCATAGTCCGCATACTGCGCGTCCGGCAACGGCAGCGCCAAAGGCCGTCCTTGCGTGTGCGCGGTATAGAGCGCGGCAAACTCGTCGATGACCACGCCCATCGACCATCCGTCCGAGACGATATGGTGCATGGTCACGAGCAGCACGTGGTCATCGTCGGCCAGACGTAGCAGACGCACGCGCATCAGCGGCCCATGCTCGAGATCGAACGGTGCCTGGGCCTCCGCATCCACATGCGCGGTCAAGGAACCTTCCGTGACATCCACAACCGGAATCGTCACGGGCAGCACAGCATGGATCCGCTGCACCGCGACCCCGTCGCATTCATGAAACGTCGTCCGCAAACTCTCATGCCGTGCCACGAGCGCATCGAAGCTCGCCTGCAGCGCAACAAGATCGAGCCGACCCCGTAACCGCACCGCCCGCGGAATGTTGTAAAGCCCGGCGCCCCGGTCCATCTGCCACAAGAACCACAACCGCTGCTGCGCATACGACAACGCACTCTCCGCCTGCCCACGCGGCGGAATCGGCAGGCTGCCGAAGTCGAGCCCCCGCTGCCGCAGTTCGTAAAGAAAGCGTTCCTGCGCCGCCGGCGGCAGGCCGGCAAAACGTTGGGCAAGCCGCATCTTGTCAAGGCTCATGCCTGCGTCTCCAGATCATCCATCCAGTCTTCCATGTCCTGCCACGCCTCGGCATTGCCCGCGGCATCCGCGCTGCCGCCACCACGCGCGGCACGTTCGGCTTCGATATGCGCGGCCATCTCTGCAAGGTTCGCGGCGTCGAAATAGACCTTGAGCGGCAACGTCAGATCGAGCGCCACACCAAGCCGCCCGGCCAGGCGCGTAATCAGCAGCGAGTGCCCCCCGAGCGCAAAGAAGTTGTCGTGCACACCCACGCGCGGCACGTCGAGCAGCTCCTGCCAGAGCGTGGCCAGCATCGCCTCGGTGTCCGTGCGCGGCGCGACGTAGGACTCGGCATCGAATACCGGATCGGGCAGCGCGCGGCGGTCGAGCTTGCCATTGGCCGTGACGGGCACGCGATCGATCGCCACAATCTGCGCCGGCACCATGTAGTCGGGCAGCTGCGCCCTGGCCAGCGCCTTGAGCGTGTGGATATCGGTGCCGTCCAGCACGCACCACGCCACAAGTCGCTCCCCGCGCACGAGCACGACCGCATCGCGCACGCCTGGCTGCGCGCGCAGCCGCTCGGCCACTTCGCCGGGTTCGATGCGATAGCCGCGCACCTTCACCTGCTCGTCGGCACGCCCGAGGTAATGCAGCCGGCCTTCGCCATCGACATGCACGCGGTCGCCAGTGCGATACATGCGCTGACCGTCTGCGAACGGATCGGGCACAAAGCGCTCGGCCGTCATGCCGGGCTGCGCAAGATACCCGCGCGCGAGTTGCGCGCCGCGCAGGTAGAGATCGCCCGCAATGCCCGCCGGCAGCGGGTTCAGGTCGCTGTCCAGCACATGCGCGGTCATGCCAGGCAGCGGCCTGCCCAGCGGCAGGCCCCCTTGTTCGTCGGCGTGGCTCGCATGCGTCAGCACGCCAACCGTCGCCTCCGTCGGACCGTAATGGTTGAACAGGGCCATGTCGGGACGCAGCGCGCGGATCTGCGCGACGAGGTCCACCGGCGTGGGTTCGCCACCGACGATCAGCGCCGTATGCGGCAGGGCGTCAGCGGGTGTTGCCGCCTGCAACAGCGCCCGCAGATGACTGGGCACGATCTTGAGCACGCCCACGCGATGCGCGGCCATATACTCGGCAAAGCGATCGGGCGAGAAGCCACGCTCGCGCGACATCAGATGCAGCGTCCGGCCGCTGTAGAGCGCGCCGAACAACACGGTATGCCCAAGATCGGCCGCGGTGGTGGAGATCATGGCCATGCTGGCGTGCGCCGGCAACGCGAGCCGTGTCAGCACGCCATCGAGATACTGGCCGAGCGCACGGTGACTGACCAGCACACCTTTGGGCGTACCCGTGGAACCCGAGGTGAAAATGACATACGCGCCCTGGTCCGGATGCATCCGCACGTCCGGTGCCCGCGCGCACGGGGGCACCCGCGCGGGGTCGAGCGTGCCGACATCGGACAGCGTACCGATCGTCGCCCGCGCGTTGGCGGCATCGGCCAGTTGCCGCAGCCGGCCCTCGGGCTGCGACGCGTCGAGCGGAAGGCATACGGCGCCCGCCTTGAGAATGCCGAGCCAGCCGGCCACGAATGCGGGAGATCGCTCGAGGCAGAGCGCGACGACATCTTCGGTGCCGATGCCCTTGGCATGCAGGGCATGCGCAATGCCATTCGCTTGCGCATCGATCTCGGCCCGCGTCATGGCCTCCGCTTCGTACCGCACCGCGATTGCTTGCGGGTCGGCCTCGACATGCCGCGCCCATGCATCGAGCAGCAGCGTCGGCGTGCCCGGATCGCCGCCATCGATCGATGTCCCTGCCGTGCCGATCCCAAGCGTGCCGACATGGGCGTCGGGTGCGGCGGCCAGTTGCCCCAGCACCGCAACGAAGTGTTGCTGCAACTGGGCAATGCGGTCGGCCGAGAAGAGCCCGGTCGCATAGCTGAACGCAATGTCGAGCGTCTGGTTGCCCGCCACGACGAGCGTCAGCGGATAGTTCGTCGTGGCGGCATGGCGGATCTCGCCAATGTGCAGGCCGTGCTGCTCGCGCTCGCGCAGCGCGGCGTCGATCGGGTAGTTCTCGAACACGAGGATCGAATCGAACAGCGGCTGCCCGCCCTGATTGGCCCAGCGCTGGATCTCGTACAGGGGCACGTGTTCGTGCTCGCGCAGGGACAGGTTCTCCTGCTGCAATGCCTGCAACCACGCATCGATGCGCTGGTCGGGCGAAGGTGCCTGAATCACGGGCAATGTGTTAATAAACAGCCCGAGCATCGCATCGGCGCCGGGCAACGTCGCCGGGCGGCCCGCCACGGTGGCGCCGAATGCGACCGCACGCTGGCCCGTATAGCGTTGCAGCACGACGATCCATGCGGCCTGCAGCAACGTGTTCAAGGTCACGCGCTGCTGCTGTGCCGCGCGTTGCAGCGGCTGGGCATCGATGCGCACACGCTGCACGGCATGGCCCGTCATTGGCTCGGCCAGCGCGGGCAGCGCCTGCGCGAGCAGCGTGGGCGTCTCGAGCGCGGGCAGCCGTTGCTGCCAGAACGCCTCGCTGGCCGACGCATCCTGCGCCTGCAACCACGCGATATGGTCGCGATAGCGCGTGGCAACCGTCTCCACGGGCTGGCAGTGATACCGCTGCAGAACCTCGCCGATCAGCCGCGCGGTGCTCCAGCCATCGAGCAGCAGATGGTGGCTGGTCCAGATCATGCGGTGCCGTGACGCGCCCTGCGCGACCAGCCGCACGCGCATCAGCGGCGCCGTGTCGAGCGAGAACGGCCGCGTGCGATCCTGCAAGGCCAGTTCATCGGCATCGCCGGTCGCATCGATCCGCACAGGCGACGGCACATCACGGCGCACGACCTGCAAGGGCTCGCCATCGATATGGACAAATGCGGTACGCAGGATATCGTGCGCGGCAATCGTGTCGTTCCAGGCGCGGCGCATGCGCTCGGCGTCGAGTCCCGCCAGATCCACCGACATCTGGTTGATATACATGGCCGTGTCCGGCGCATAGAGCGCATGGAACAGCATCCCCTGCTGCATCGGCGCAAGCGGATAGATGTCCGCGATCTCCGCGCCCGGCAGTCGGTCGAGTTGAACCTGATCGAGCCCAGACAGCGGCACGTCCGATGGCGTGAGCGCGCCGGCCGGCATCGCGACACAATGCGCGACGACGGCTTCGAGCGCGCGCTGCAGCAGCGGCGCCAATGCCGAGTGGCCGGGCTCGGCAAACGCAAGATCGAACACGAGCGCGCCGTCGCGCACCATGCCATTGATGACGATGGCATTGCCAAGCCGGGCATCGGCACCGCGCGTCTCGCCCGCGGATTCCGCGGCGCGCGAGAACAGCGCGTTGGGTTGGCTGCCCTGCTCGAACTGCCCCAGGTAGTTGAACGTGATCGACGGTGGCGTCATGTCGCGCAGGCCGTCGCGTAGCAGGCCGAAGCCGATGCCATGCTGCGGCACGGCGCGCAGGGTTTCCTTGACGCGCTTGATATGCGTGCCGAGGTCGGCGTCGATGGGCAGCGCGACGGGGAACGTGCTCGTGAACCAGCCGATGGTGCGGGAGAGATCGATGTCGTCGAACAGCGCTTCCCGGCCGTGGCCTTCCAGAAGCACAGCGACGGTTTCGAAGCCTTGCCACTGGCCGACCGCGCGTGCGATGGCGGCCAACAGCAGATCGTTGATCTGCGTCCGGTAGGCGGCGTGCGCGTCGGTCAGCAACGCGCGGGTGGTCGCGGCGGGCAGCGATACCGTTGCTACCGTGGCGTTGCGCGCGGGCACGTCTTTCCGCGCGTTCAGCGTTGGACCCTGCTGGGTTCGCCAGAATGGCAGCTCGTGCGCGAGCGACGCGGCATGCTGTTGCAGTTTGCGCGCCCACGCTTGATACGACGATGTGCGCGCGGGCAGGGCTGCGTCATCGCGGTAGGCTTGCTGGAGGTCTTCCAGCAGGATGCGCCACGATACCCCATCGACCACGAGGTGGTGAATCGCAATGAGCAACCGTTGCGAGCCATCGGGCAGCGTGAACAATGCCACGCGCAGCAGCGGCCCGTGCTCGAGGTTCAGTCCCTGTTGCGCGCGCGTGCAGGCATCGGTCAGCGTGTCCTCTGTGATGGCATCGTGCGTCACGGTCGTGATTGCCGTGTCCGCGTAGTGCTGCGTCCAGTCGCCGTCACGCTCGGCGAACCGCAACCGCAACGCGTCATGATGCGCGACGAGCCGATCGACCGCGATCTGCAACCGTGCGACGTCGAGCGCTTGCGTCGGCCGCAGCAACACCGCCTGATTCCAGTGATGCCGGGAAGGAATCGGCGCTTCGAAGAACTCGCGCTGCACGGGTAGCAGCGGCACCTCGCCCGTGGGCATCGCTTCCCCGGCGCTCTGCGCGGACGTCACCACCTGTGCCAACGCCCGTACCGTCTGATGCAGGAACAGATCCTTCGGCGTAAAGCGCAGTCCCGCCTGCCGGGCCCGGCTCACGGCCTGAATCGAGAGGATCGAGTCCCCACCGAGCTCGAAGAAGTTGTCGGTGACGCCCACACGCTCGACGCCGAGCACGTCCTGCCAGATCCGCACAAGCGCGGCTTCGATGTCGGTGGCAGCGGCCACATGCTCGGTCGCCTCGAAGACCGGTGCGGGCAGCGCACGCCGGTCGAGCTTGCCGTTCGAGGTGACGGGCAACCGGTCGAGCGCGACGATCTGCGCCGGGACCATATAGGCGGGCAGCGTGTCCTCGAGCAGGCGCCGCAACACCAGCGGGTCAGCCGCGCCAGAGACATACGCGACCAGTTGCGCGCCGGTCGCGGTCTCCACTGCGAGTACGGCGGCCTCCGCCACACCCGCGCAGGCCCGAAGCCGCGCCTCGATCTCGCCCGGCTCGATACGATACCCGCGAATCTTGACCTGATGATCGCGCCGCGAGACGTACTCGACATTGCCATCGGGCGCCTGCCGCACGAGATCGCCGGTCCGGTACATGCGTGCACCGGCTGCAAACGGATCGGGCAGGAACCGTTCTGCGGTCAGCGCCGGCCGATGGGCATACCCGCGTGCAAGGCCGAAGCCACCGATATAGAGCTCGCCGATGGCGCCATACGGGACTGGGTTCAGATCGGCATCGAGCACGTACGCATGCCGCGAGCCCACGGGCCGGCCGATTGGCGCATAAGCTTGCCTGCAGTGCGCCTGCGCGTCCGTCACCCATGCCAGCGGCGTGACGACCGCTTCGGTCGGCCCATAGCCATTGATCAGCGTCTTCGCGCGGAAGGTATCCCGCACATGCGCAAAACTCTCGCGCGAGATGGCCTCGCCGCCGAAGGACAGCAGGCGCAATGCCGGGGCATTGCCACGGGCAGCCTCGACCAGGCGCATCAGATAGGCGGGCGGGAATCCGGCGTTGGTAATGCGGTAACGCGTGAATGCGTCCAGCGTTCGTTCCGCATCCCAGAGCTCGTCATCGCGCAGCACGACTTCGGCGCCGGCAACGAGGGGTGCGAGCCAGCGCTCGTGTGCGCCATCGAAGCTGAAGGCAAGGAAGTGCAACTCGCGCTCGCCGGGGGCCATGCCGTATTGCTCGGCGGTCGCGTGGCAATGCATGGCGAGCGGGCCGTGCTCGACGGCGACGGCCTTGGGCGCGCCGGTGGAACCCGAGGTGTAGATCAGGTAGGCGAGCTGGCCCGGCAGCACAGTGGGCAATGCTGCGTCGCTGTCGCCGACGCTCTCCATTTCCAGCACGGGCAGGGCAGTCTGCACGCGCCCACGCAGCCGCTGCGAGGAAAGCAGTAGCTGCACGCGCGCGCCGTCGGTCATCTCGGCAATACGGGCCGCCGGCAATTCCGGATCGATCGGCACATAGGCCGCCCCGGCCTTGAGCACGGCCAGCAGCCGGATGATCATGGCGGGGGTACGGTCGATGACGACCCCGACGACGGGCTCGCCACGCGTCTCGGGCGTCGTGCTCGCCCGGCCGGCGACCGGATCGTCGCCAGTCCCGCGCGTCGCGAGCGCGCGGCCGATGACCACGCCGTCCTCGGGCCCGCCACGAGCCGCGCGCGTCGCGAGCGCGCGGTCGATGGCCACGCCGTCCTCGAGCTCGTCACGAGCCGCGCGCGTCGCGGGCGCTACGCCGGGTCTAGTCTTGCCGCCCGTAAGGCGCGAGACCAACGTGCGGGCGAGCCGCTCGGCTTGGCCATCGAGCTCCCGATAGCTCAGCGTATCCACGCCGCATCGCACAGCAATCCCATCCGGCTGCACCACCGCCTGCCGGGCGATGGCCATATGCACAGGCATGGCCTCCCGGAACCGAGGATCCTCATCCCGAGCGTCGGCATGCTCGAGCACGATGTCGGCCACCAATCCATCGGGCGTTGCCATCATCTGCCGCAACACCGCCACATAATGCCCCTGCAACCGCTCCACCGTCGCATGCTCGAACAGATCGCTCGCGTAGCCGAACACACCCTCGATCCCGTCCTCATCCTCCTGTGTATCGAGCGCCAGATCCACCTTGGCCGCACTCGCCGTCCGCGCCACGCGCTCTAGCGTGAGGCCCGGCAACTGCCGCAATGCCCGCAGATCCCGTCGCTGGTGGTTGAGCATCACCTGAAACAGCGGGTTATGCGACAGGCTCCGCTCGGGCTGCAATGCCTCGACCAGTTGCTCGAACGGGAGCTCCTGATGCGCCTGCGCCTGCTGCACGGATTCACGTGCCTCGCCCAGCAAGCGCAACACACTACGCGAGCCATCGACGAGACCGCGCAACACCTGCGTGTTGACAAAGAACCCGACCGTCCGAGCGGTCTCGGCACGATTGCGATTGGCGACCGGCACGCCGACGCGAATATCCTGCTGCCCCGTATAGCGATAGAGCAGAATCTGGAACGCCGCGAGCAACACCGTGAACGTCGTGGTATCGGCCAGACGGGCCAGCTCGCCAAGCTGACGCACATCATCACGCCCAAGCGAGAACGAGACAAAGCCCCCGCGATGCGAAGGCACCGCAGGCCGAGCCCGATCGGCAGGGAGCTCGAGCACGACGGGGTCCGGACCCAGTGTCGCGTGCCAGTACGCGAGCTGCCGCTCCCGCTCCCCGGCCTCGAGCCAGTTCCGCTGCCACGCCGCATAGTCCGCATACTGCGCGTCCGGCAACGGCAGCGCCAAAGGCCGTCCTTGCGTGTGCGCGGTATAGAGCGCGGCAAACTCGTCGATGACCACGCCCATCGACCATCCGTCCGAGACGATATGGTGCATGGTCACGAGCAGCACGTGGTCGTCGTCGGCCAGACGTAGCAGCCGCACGCGCATCAGCGGCCCATGCTCGAGATCGAACGGTGCCTGGGCCTCCGCATCCACATGCGCGGTCAAGGAACCTTCCGTGACATCCACAACCGGAATCGTCACGGGCAGCACAGCATGGATCCGCTGCACCGCGACCCCGTCGGATTCATGAAACGTCGTCCGCAAACTCTCATGCCGTGCCACGAGCGCATCGAAGCTCGCCTGCAGCGCAACAAGATCGAGCCGACCTCGTAACCGCAACATCCCCGCCAGATGATAGGCACTCCCCAAAGGATCCAGCTTCCACAGAAACCACATCCGCTGCTGCGCGGCCGAAAGCGGTAGCGCCTGCGCATCCGCCGCCGTCCCACGCCAGTCCGCGGTAATCGGCAAAATCGAGAAATCGATGCCCTGCGCGCGCAGCCGTTCGAGCAGCACGCCCCGCTTGTCCCGCGGCAGCGCGACATAACGCCGGACGAGGTCACGGCCTTGTTGTGGATCGATCATCAATCAGGAAGCCTCCAAATCTGCCATCAGGTCGTCCAGCGCGGCAAGCTGCCGCGCGGTCTCTTGGCGTGCATCGGGACGCGCATCGATCCACGCGCCCAGCTGCGCGACCGTGGGATGTGCCATCGCGTCGCGCAGGCTCAGCGTGAGCCCCATCTCGCGATGTAGCCGCGAGACCAGCTGCGTCAGCAACAGCGAGTGCCCGCCAAGCTCGAAGAAGTTGTCGTGGATGCCGACGCGCTCGACGCCGAGCAGCGATTGCCAGATGCCAGCCAGCGCCTGTTCGCGTTCCGTGCGCGGTGCCACGTGGTCATGGCTCGCGAACACCGGCGCCGGCAGCGCGTGGCGATCGAGCTTGCCGTTGACCGTGACGGGCCACTGCGCCATGCCGACGATCTGCGCGGGCACCATATAGGGCGGGAGCGCGGCCGCGAGCATCGCGCGCAGGCTGTCCGTATCGGGCGTCGTGTCGCCGTCGCCCGCCACATAGGCAACGAGCTGAGATCCCTGCGGTGTCGGCACCGCCAGCACCGCCGCCGCATACACACCCGCCGCCGCACGCAGACGCGCCTCGATCTCGCCCGGCTCGATGCGATACCCGCGAATCTTGATCTGATGGTCGCGGCGCGACACATATTCGATGGCGCCATCGGGACCCTGGCGTACGAGATCGCCGGTGCGATACATGCGCGCGCCGGGCACGAACGGATCTGGCAGGAACAACTCGGCGGTGAGCCCCGGGCGCTGCGCATAGCCGCGCGCAAGGCCATAGCCCCCGATATAGAGCTCGCCAATCACCCCCTGCGGCACCCGATGCAGATCCGCGTCCAGCAGATACACATGGCGCGAGCCGACGGGCCGGCCGATCGGCGCGTAGGCGGGCGTGCAGGGCGTATCGGCGTCGGCCACCCACGCGAGCGGCGTGACCACGGCTTCGGTCGGACCGTAGCCATTGATCAGCGTGCGCGGGCGGAACGTCTTGCGTACGCGCGCAAAGCTCTCGCGCGAAATCGCCTCCCCGCCGAACGACAGCAGTCGCAGCGGCGGCGCATCCGGATCGGCCGCCTCGGTCAGCCGCATCAGATAGGCCGGCGGGAACCCCGCATTGGTAATGCCGTGGAGCGTAAAGGCGGCGAGCGTCCGTTCCGCGCTCCACAGTTCGTCGTCGCGCAGCACGACCTCCGCGCCGGCCACGAGCGGCACGATCCAGCGCTCGTGGGCACCGTCGAAGCTGAACGACAGGAAGTGCAGCTCGCGCTCGCCCGGCGCCATGCCGTATTGCTCGGCCGTTGCGTGGCAATGCATGGCCAACGGTCCGTGCTCGACGGCCACGGCCTTGGCCTTGCCGGTGGAGCCCGAGGTGTAGATCAGATAAGCCAGCTGCTGGCGCGAGACCTCGGGCAGCGACCCGGGGGAAGGCACAAGACACTCGGCGTCCTCCATGTCGAGCCATGGCACCTTCGCATCGAGGCGCGGACGCAGCGCCCGCGAGCCAAGCAGCAGCTGCACGCGGGCGCCGTCGATCATTTCGTCGATCCGTGCCTGCGGGAGTTCGGGATCGATCGGCAGATACGCGGCACCGGCCCTGAGCACGGCCAGCAGCCGCACGATCATGCCGGGCGTGCGATCGATCACGACGCCGATCACGGGTTCGTGCGCGGTCACCCGCGAGCGCAGTGCCAGCGCCAGCGCGCCCGATGCGGCATCGAGCCCGGCATAGGTCAGCGTCTGCTCGCCACAGCGCACGGCCACGGCGTCGGGCTGGCTGGCAGCCCGCATTGCGATGGCGACATGCACGGGCGGGGCGTCGCGAAAGCGATCGTCTTCGTCGGTGACGGCGTCCGGCTGTTCGAGCACCAGATCCGCGATGCGCTGGTCCGGCTGCGCGGCGATCCGCTCCAGCGTCGCGACGAAGTGCCGCTGCAACTGCGCGATGCGATCCGCCTCGAACAGCTCGGTCGCATAGTTGAACATCACGTCCAGCGTCTGGTTGCCCGTAATGACCAGCGTCAACGGATAGTTGGTCGTCGAGGCATGATCGACGTCGCCAATGCGCAGACCGTGCTGCTCCCGCTCGCGCAGCGCGGCGTCGATCGGGTAGTTCTCGAACACGAGGATCGAGTCGAACAGCGGCTGGCCACCCTGATGGGCCCAGCGCTGGATCTCGTACAGCGGCACGTGTTCGTGCTCGCGCAGCGAGAGGTTCTCCTGCTGCAAGGCCTGCAACCACGCGTCGATGCGCTGGTCGGGGGCCGGTGCCTGGATCACAGGCAGTGTGTTGATAAACAGCCCGAGCATCGTGTCGGCGCCGGACAACGTCGCCGGGCGGCCCGCCACGGTGGCGCCGAACGCGACCGCACGCTGGCCAGTATAGCGTTGCAGCACGACGATCCATGCGGACTGCAGCAGCGTGTTGAGCGTGACGCGCTGCTGCTGCGCGGCACGTTGCAGGGAGATGGCATCGATGCGCACACGCTGCACGGCATGGCCCGTCATAGGCTCGGCCGGCGCGGGCAGCGCCTGCGCAAGCAGCGTCGGCGTCTCGAGCGCGGGCAGCCGCTGCTGCCAGAACGCCTCGCTGGCCGACGCATCCTGCGCCTGCAACCAAGCGATATGGTCGCGATAGCGCGTAGCGACGGCCTCCACGGGCTGGCCGTGATACCGCTGCAGAACCTCGCCAATCAGCCGCGCCGTGCTCCAGCCATCGAGCAGCAGATGGTGGCTGGTCCAAATCATGCGGTGCCGCGACGCGCCCTGCGCGACCAGCCGCACGCGCATCAGCGGCGCCGTGTCGAGCGAGAACGGACGCGCGCGATCGTGCAGCGCCAGCGCTTCCACATCGCCGTGCGATTCGATCAGAACCGGTGACGGCACGCTGTGCATCACGGCCTGCAGCGGCTTGCCATCGACATGCAGGAAGGCCGTGCGCAGGATATCGTGCGCGGCAATCGTGTCGTTCCAGGCACGACGCATGCGGTCGGCATCGAGCCCCTCCAGATCCACCGCGATCTGGTTCACATACATCCCCGCATCGGGCGTGTAGAGGGCATGGAACAACATCCCCTGCTGCATCGACGTCAGCGGATAGATATCGGCGATGGCCGCGCCGGCGAGCGGATCGAGTTGAGCCTGCGTCAGACCGGACAGCGGTACGTCAGACGGCGTCAGCGCGCCGGCGGGTGCCTGCAGGCAATGCGCGACAATGTCTTCGAGCGCCCCGCGCAGCCGCCCGGCAAACGGCGTGAACGCAGGGTCCGCCAGCGTCAGCGTGAACGCCAGCTCGCCATCGCGGACCATGCCGTCGATGACGATCGCATTGCCGACCGGTGCATCGGGATCTCGGCTATCGCCGGCCGGTTCCTGCGCGTGGGCAAACATGCCGCCGTCACGCGCATCGAACTGCCCAAGATAGTTGAAGGTAATCGACGGCCGCGCCACGTCGTGCAATGCGTCGCGCAGCAGGCCAAAACCGATGCCGTTCCGCGGCACCGCACGCACGGCTTCCTTGACGCGCTTGATATGCACGCCGAGGTCGTCGTCGATGGGCAGCGCGACCGGGAACAGGCTTGTGAACCAGCCGACCGTGCGCGAGAGATCGATATCGTCGAACAGCGCTTCCCGGCCATGCCCTTCGAGCAGGACCGCGGCCGTATCGAATCCCTGCCATTGCCCGACCGCGCGTGCCACCGCGGCGAGCAGCAGGTCGTTGATCTGCGTCCGGTAGGCGCCATGCGCATCGGTCAGCAACGCACGCGTGGCCGCGGCGGGCAGCGATACCGTTGCCACGGTCGCGTCGCGCAGTCGCACATCGCGGGGCGCGGCAACGGCGGGCCCCTGCTGGGTGCGCCAGAATGAGAGCTCGTGTGCGAGCGAAGCGGCCTGGTGCTGCAACTTGCGGGACCATGTCTGGTACGACGAGGTGCGCGCGGGCAGGGCTGCGTCATCGCGGTAGGCTTGCTGGAGGTCTTCCAGCAGAATGCGCCACGACACGCCATCCACCACGAGGTGGTGAATCGCAATGAGCAACCGTTGCGAGCCATCGGGCAACGTGAACAAAGCCACGCGTAACAGCGGGCCGTGCTCCAGATCGAGGCCCCGTTGCGCGCGCGTGCAAGCGTCGGTCAGCGCGTCCTCGGTCACCGCGTCGTGCGTCACGGTCGTGATCGCTGTGTCCGCATACTGCTGGGTCCAGACCCCATCGCGCCCGGCAAACCGCAACCGCAACGCGTCATGATGCGCAACAAGCCGATCCACCGCCGTCTGGAGACGTACGACGTCGAGCGATTGCATTGGCCGCAATAGCACCGCCTGGTTCCAGTGATGCCGCGCGGGAACGTGCGTCTCGAAGAACGCGCGCTGCACCGGCAGTAGCGGCACCTCGCCGCCCGGCGCATCGGACTTCACGGGGGCGGACTGCACGCGGGTGACCACCGCGGCAAGCGCGCGTACCGTCTGATGCAGGAACAGATCCTTGGGCGTGAACCGTAGCCCCACACGCCGTGCACGACTGACGGCCTGGATCGACAGGATCGAATCGCCACCGAGTTCGAAGAAATTATCCGTCACGCCGACGCGTTCGATGCCAAGCACGTCCTGCCAGATCCGCGCGAGCGCCATCTCGGTCTCGTTCGCGGCTTCCGCATGTCCGGCGGCTTCGAACACGGGCGCCGGCAGCGCGCGGCGATCGAGCTTTCCATTCGACGTCACGGGCAGGCGATCCATCGCCACGACCTGCGCCGGCACCATATAGGCGGGCAGCCGCGCCGCGGCAATGCGCAGTACGTCGGTGCTCTCCATCGACGGTGCCAGCACGGCGTACGCGATCAGCCGCTCGTCGTGCACGATGACGGCGGCATCCATCACGCCTTCCATTGTCCGCAGCATCCGCGCCACCTCGGCGGGCTCGACGCGATAGCCCCGGATCTTGACCTGCTCGTCGGCGCGCCCAAGATAATGCAGCCGGCCATGCCGGCGCCGCACGCGATCGCCGGTGCGGTACATGCGCGCGCCGTGCACGTACGGATCGGGCAGAAAGCGTTCCGCGGTCTGCGCGGGCGCATCGCGATAACCGCGCGCGAGCTGCAAGCCGCCAATGTAGAGCTCGCCCGCGATGCCTTCGGGTAACGGCGACAGACCGGCGTCGAGCACATACGCACGCACGCCGGGCAGCGGCTCGCCGAGCGGCAGGATCGTTTCATCGTCGCCCAGCGCATGGGTCAGCACGCCAACCGTGGTCTCCGTCGGTCCATAGTGATTGAAGATGCGGCAACCCGGCCGCAGCGCCCGCACCTGCGCGATGAGCTCGGCCGGCGCGGCCTCGCCGCCGAGGATCAGTGCCGCATGCGGCAGCACGTCGGCGCCACGCTCGGCATGCAACAGGGCACGCAGATGGCTCGGCACGATCTTGAGCGCGCCGACGCGGTAGCGGGCCATGTATTCGGCAAAGCGGTCGCCGTCCGTCGCGCGCGACGGGGCGATCAGATGCAAGCAGTGCCCGGCATATAGCGCGCCGAAAAGTACGGTGTGGCCGAGATCGGCCCCGGGCGTCGATACCATCGCCATGCTGGTGCCGGCGGGCAGCGACAGACGCGACAGTACGCCAGCGACATAGTGTGCGAGCGCCTGCCGGCTGACGATCACGCCCTTTGGCGTGCCCGTGGAGCCCGAGGTAAAGATCTGGTATGCGCCCTGCTGCGGCAACACCGGTACGCCCGTGAAGCGTTCGCTTGGGGACACGGTCGCGATATCGAGGCCATCGACGCCGAGGTCCGCGTTGCCGATGACGACGCGCGCGTTGGCGGCATCGACGAGTTGCCGGCGGCGTTCCACCGGTTGCGCAATATCGAGCGGCAGCGCCACGGCACCGGCCTTGAGCGTGCCGATCAGCGCCACGACGAATGGCACCGACCGTTCGAGGTCGATGGCGACCACATCCTCGCGGCCGATGCCGCGTGCCTGCAAGGCGAGCGCCACGCCATTGGCCAGCGCATCGGCCTCGGCGCGGGTCAGCGTTCGCGTGTCGTCGCACAGCGCGACCGCCTGCGCATCGCGATGGAGCGCGGCGCTCCACGCGGCCATCACGTCCATGGGGGCGTCCGGCAGCGGCCCCGCAACCAGCGCGGGGGTATCGTCGCCGAGCGGCAGCAGCGCGATGGCCGTCTCGGGCGCCGCCGCCACGTGCGCAAGCACGGACAGATAGTGCCGCATCATGCGTTCGACGGTCGCGCGGTCGAACAGATCGGTGGCAAAGGCAAGACGTCCCGCCAGTGCATCGCTGCCATCGATGATATCCAGCGCGAGATCGAAACGCGTCACGTCGCCTTCGATCTGCATGGCCAGCAACGTGTCGCCCGCCAGTGTGGCCGGTGCCGCGACGGGAAGCCCCAGGTTGAACTTGACCTGGAACAGGGGATTGTGGGCAAGCGTGCGGTCGGGCTGCAGCGCGTCCACGACCTCTTCGAACGGCAACGCGAGGTAAGGCTGCACCGCGCGGACTGCGCCGCTCACCTGCCGCAGCAGCGCTTCGAACGGTTGCGCGCCCTCTACCGTGGCGCGAATCGTCTGCGTGCTGATGAAGTACCCGACCGCGCGCTCGGCCGCGACGCTGTCGCGCAGTGCAAACGGCACGCCGACGCGAATATCGCGTTGGCCGGCGTAGCGATGTAGCAGCGCGTGCCAGGCGGCCAGCAGCACCGTGAACAGCGTCGTCTGCTGCCGGGCCGCCATCTGCCGCAGCCCGGAGGCGAGCGTGGCGTCGATCGAGAAGTCCAGTGCGTCGCCGTGTCCGCTCGGTTGCGCCGGGCGCGGGCGGTCCGTTGGCAGTTCGAGTACCACGGGATCCTTGCCCAGCGTGCGCGTCCAGTAGTCGATGGCATCGGTCCGGCACGCGGCAAGCGCGCGTGCATGGCCGGCGGCGATCTCGGTATGTTGCGTCGCGGGCGGCAGCGCGCCGCGTCGCTCGTACAGCGCGCAGAACTCGTCGACCATCACGTTCATCGACCATCCGTCCACGAACAGATGGTGGACGCAGAGGGCAACCCACTCCGTGCCTTCCACGACGACACGCAGCACACGAAACGCGGCCTGCGCGGTCAGCGCAAAGGGCTGCTCGCTCCAGCGCCTCACGGCCTGCTCGGCTTCGGCGCGGGTCGCGCAATGCCGGACGTCGATCGGGACGGACGACGCGGGCAGCACGCGCTGCAACGGCTGCGAGCTGCGCTCGACGACGATCCGCGTGCGCAAGGCCACATGGCGTTCGGCGAGCGTATCGATGGCGGTCTGCAGGGCCGCGGTGTCGAAGGGGCCCGAGCGCTGCATGACGCCGCACACGTTGTAGGCGCCGCTTTCGGGGGCCAGGCACCAGAGCACCCATAGTCCGCGTTGGATCGGGGAGAGCGCTGCGTCGGCGTCCGCGCCGCCCACGACGCCCACGTCGGACCGCAGACTATCGGCCGCCGCCTCCATCGCATCGATCGCCCCGGCGCAAGCCGCGAGCGTGGGGTGCGCAAACAGCAGTGCCAGCGAGAAACCCGCGTGCAGCCGCTCCCGCACGCGCGCCACGATCTGCGCGGCCTGCACGGAATTGCCACCCAGTGCAAAGAGACTGTCATCGGCGCCGGGCCGCATGCCGAGCACTTCCCGCCAGATATCGGCAAGCCTGGCCTCCGTCGCCGTGAGGTCTCGCGTTTCGCCAGCGGGAGTGAGGAAGGCCGCGTCACCCTCGAACACCGCCCAGGTATCGAGGTCCCCGGCCCGCCATGCGGGCACGCATCGCGAACGCTGGAGCTTGCCGCTGGTCGTGCGCGGCAGTTCGCCGGGCTGAAGCAGCAGCACCAGTGCCGGCGGCTCGCCGCAGTCCTCGGCGACCACCGCACGGATGGCCTGGGCAATCGCCGCTGCCGAGGCGGCATCGTCGCCGCCGCGCATGGCAGTGCGCGCCACTTCCGCCGCAATGCCGATCGACTCGATGCCGTTGTACACATATGGAAACGCCGCGACGCGCCCGCGCCGCACGGCATCGACCGCACCCTCCACGGTCATCTCGACATCCTGCGGGTACACGTTGACGCCGCGCACGATGATCAGATCCTTGCGGCGCCCCGCGACATAGAGCCGGCCGTCGGCGCGGAAGCCCAGGTCGCCGCTGCGTAGCGCACCATCGGCGAAGAACGCCTCGGCGGTGGCATCGGGCCGCTGCCAGTAACCGCGCATGACGCTTGGGCCCTGAATGCAGATTTCGCCGACAGTGCCGTCGGGCAGAGACTGTCCGGTCGTCACGTCGCGGATGTCGACGAGATGGCGGGACGGCGCGAAGCCGCTGGCGACGAGCGCGCTCGCGTCCGCATCGGCGCCCGGCTGCGCGCGGCCCTGCGCCAGTGCGTCCGCATCGAATCGCGCGATATGCGCGCCCGAACCCGCGCGCGATCCCGTGACCAGCAGTGTCGCCTCCGCCATGCCATAGCACGGATACAGCGCGCCAGCCGCAAAACCGGAAGCAGCAAACCGCTCGGCGAACCGCGTCATCGTCTCGGCGCGAATCGGCTCGGCACCGCAGAACGCCAGACGCCAGCAGGACAGGTCCAGCGCGTCGCCGGGCGTCCGGCGAATGCGGTCGACGCACAGGCGGTACGCGAAATCGGGACCGCCGCTGATGGTCGCGCGAAAGCGCGAGATCGCGTCGAGCCAGCGGCGCGGATGGCGCAGGAAGTCACCGGGCGACATCAGCACGAGCCGCGTGCCCGTGTAGAGCGGGTGCATAAGGCCGCCGATCAGGCCCATGTCGTGATACAGCGGCAGCCAGCTCAGCATGACATCGTCGGCGCGCGTGCCGAACGATTCCGCAATCGCGGCCTCGTTGGCCATGATGTTCGCGTGCGAGACCATCACGCCCTTGGGCGTGGCGGTGGAGCCCGATGTGTACTGCAGGAAAGCGATGTCGTCGGCATGGATGGCGTCGAGCGCGTCGGGCAGCGTCGCCGCGACATCGGCGCTGCACGCCACGTCGAGCATGGCAAGCCGCGCGGATTGGCCAGCCCAGGCGTTGGCAAATTCGCCCTCGGTCACCGCCACCCGCGCATCGCAGTCGGCGAGTATGGCGTCGAGCCGCGCCAGATGCTGCGGGCGCAACGACTCGGGCGGAAACGCGGGCACCGCGATCATGCGCGCGAGCAGGCAGCCGAAGAATGCGCTGACGTAGTGGATGCCGGTGTCGAGCACGAGCATCACGCGGTCGCCCGGCTGTGCCATGCCCGCCAGGACGCGCGCGTGGCCTGCGGCGCGTTGCATCAGTTCGCGATAGCTGTAGTCGATGCCATCGGGGTTCGCGTCGTCCACGATCGTGAGCGCGGGCGCGTCGGGGCGCGTCGTCGCCAGATCCAGCAAATGATGAAGCAGCGTCTCGCGCGTCTTGCCAGCCATTGCAGCTCTTCCAGTGAATGCGTCATCTGGTAGACGAGGGAGGGCGGTTTGAATTTAGGCGGGATGCGTGTCTGTCGTGTTGGCGCGCGATTTGGCGCAGGTCAGCGGGCAGACGCCGCAATAGTCTTCGTCGGGCAGCCGGTAGTTGAGGCAGCAGACGCGGCGCACGCGGCGCGCATGGCCGTCGCCGCCATCGGCCACGGCAATCGGAGGCAGGTGCCGATAGGCCGGGCCGAGCGCGCCCGCGTTGGCCAGCCAGTGCGCAAGCGCCTCGCGCCGCGCAGGGTCCACGGCCGGGTGGCCACAGAGCACCTGTCCCACGGTCTGCACGAACTCGGCGGCATGGCTCCACAGCACGCGCGGCGACGCGCGCAGCGGCGCCATCGCCTGAAAGAGCGGGGCAAGGTTGTGACGGACCAGCAGGTCGATGGCTACCACAAAGTCATGGCCGACGACCGTACGCGCGTGCCCAATATGGATACGTTCTGCCCGATAGTCGCGCGCAAGCGACACCTCGATGTCGTCGAGCGCCACCGGCAATGCGCGTTCCAGCACCACCGCGGCGACGAGCACGGGCGGCACGATGGCGAGGCAGTAGCGACGCGTCCACCACGATGCCAGCGCCGGCATATCGGTGGCGCCAAGCACCTTGCCGTAGCCGCGCACGAGTTCGGCAATGCCGTCGATTTCCGCGAGACGCGCGCCAGGCGTGGCTTTCGGCGGCGCTGGCAATGCCGTCAGCCCCTCGCCATAGGCGCGGAGCGGGCCGGGAAAGAACGGTGCGAGTTCTGGCAGCAAGCAAATCTCCGGACGATTGGCGCGGCGCGCCACGCGCACGCACTACTGGTGACGTTTTGGCGCGCCGGAAATTTAGTTGCCGCTAAAAACCCCGCGTCTCCCAAGGGAAAGTGTGTTGCCTGTGCCTGACGCTATACGTAATAATGCGAATTATTCGTATTAACGTTTGCGTTTAGAAAATAATTGGCGCGTTTCTGGTCCTTTTCTAATTTTTCGCACAACAAAGCAGGGGAGCTTTTCATGGGAGCCAAGGTGTCTTGCGCGCGCCGGACGGAAGTCGGGCGCGCGGTCATCGTATTGTTCGCGCTGGCGGGCGGTGCCGCTCACGCGCAGGAAGCGGGCAATGCCGCCAATGCCGCCAATGCCGCCGGTGCGGCCGGGGCCGCGCCCGCCGCGAGCGTGCTGCCACAAGTCACGGTGCGCGCGCCGGTGGAAACGCCGACCGGCCCGCTGGCGGGTTACGTGGCCAAGCGCAGTGCCACGGCGACCAAGACGGACACCACCCTGCTGGAAACGCCGCAGTCCATCAGCGTGATCACGCGCGACCAGATGGAAGACCGTGGCGTGCAGAACCTGTCGGACGCCTTTGCGTACACGGCCGGCATCATCGGCGACAACGTTGCCGAGGGCCGCTACGACAAGCCGGTGATCCGCGGCTTTGCGGCGCGCCAGTATATGGACGGCCTGTACGTCAACTACTACGCCAGCGGCTACCTGATGCCGCGCGTGGAGACCTATGGCCTCGAGCGCGTGGAAATTCTGCGCGGGCCGAGCTCCGTGCTGTACGGCGCCAATGCGCCGGGCGGACTCGTGAACCTGGTCAGCAAGCGCCCGACCGCCGATCCGCTGCGCGAGATCAACCTCCAGTACGGCTCGTACGACCGCAAGCAGGCGAGTTTCGATATCGGCGGGGCGGTGGACGAGAACAAGACCGTCATGTATCGCCTGACCGGCCTGTTCCGCAAGTCCGATACGCAGGTGGACTGGGCCGACGACGATCGCATCTTCATCGCGCCGTCGCTGACCATCCGGCCGAGCGCCGACACCACGTTCACGCTGCTGACCCACTACCAGCACGACAAGCAGGGCACGGCCATCAACTTCCTGCCGCGGCAGGGTTCGGTCACGGATACGGTCGGCGGCCGCCGCATCTCCACGTCGTTCTTCACGGGCGAACCGTCGTTCAATACGTTCGACCGCGAGGAATATGCCATCGGCTACGAGTTCGAGCATCGCTTCAACGACACGTTCCGCGTGCGCCAGAGCGCGCGCTACATGCACTCGAACCTGTTCTACACCGGCGTGTATGCGGTGGGCTGGAACAACGCGGCCCAGACGCTGCTGAATCGCGGCTCGCTGAGCGCGGGCGGTTCGCTCGACACGATCGGCCTGGATACCAACCTCGAGGCCAAGTTCTCCACCGGTCCGATTCGCCATACCGCGATCGTCGGCGTGGACTACCAGCACGGCAGCTTCGACGACCGCCAGGGCTTCGGCACCGTCGGCACGCCGCCGCTGGGGCTGATCAATCCGTTCAATCCCGTCTACGGCGCGACGATCAACCCCATCGCCACCTACACGCTGGTGGACCAGTCGCAGCGCCAGCTCGGCCTCTATTTCCAGGACCAGATGAAGCTGACCGAGCGCCTGACCTTCGTGGCGGGCGGCCGCCAGGACTGGGCCAACGCGAGTACCAACACGCGCCGGCAGACCGCGGCCACGGGCGCGACCACCACGCCGACAAACGCCGGTATCGACCAGAACGACTTCACGTACCGCTTCGGCCTCGTCTATGAGACGCCGGTCGGCCTGGCGCCTTACGCGAGCTATTCCACGTCGTTCCAGCCGCAGGCCGGCGTGAGCGCGCAGGGCACGCCGTTCCAGCCGACCACCGGCAAGCAGACCGAAGTCGGCGTGAAGTTCCAGCCCACCGGCTTCAACAGCTTTGTCACCGCGTCGCTATACGACCTGCGCCAGCAGAACGTGCTGACGCGCGATCCGGCCAACACGCTGTTCCAGATCCAGACGGGCGAGATCCGTTCGCGCGGCTTCGAAATCGACGGTACGTTCGATTTCAACAATGGCTTCAAGGCACTGGCCGCGTACACGTACATGGATCAGGAAGTCACCAAGAGCAACAACACGGACCTCGGCAAGACGCCGACCAACCGTCCGCGCCATGTCGCCTCCCTGTGGGTGGACTACACCCAGCGCACGGGCTGGGCCAAGGGCCTGGGCGGCGGCGTCGGCGTGCGCTATATCGGCAAGAGCTACGGCGACGCGCTCAATACGTTCGAGGTGCCCGAGGTCTGGCTGATGGACGCCGCGCTCCATTACACGCTGGACCAGCACTGGCGCTTCTCGATCACCGCGAACAACCTGCTCGACAAGGAATATGTCGGCCAGTGCGGGAGCGCGACCACCTGCTACTACGGTTATCGCCGCAACGTGATCGGCACGGCGACCTATCGTTTCTGATGTTGCTGATCGTAATACGCTGAAATACGCGTCGTCAGGCGCGGAAATGGGAGGAAAGGGCAGGGAAGGGGTAATTCGCGGCCGGTGTCGTTCGTCATCCCAGATAACGAACGCCATCACGGACCCGCGCATGACCGCTTCCCCTGCTTCCGCCTCGTCGTCTCCGCCCTCCACCGCGCCGACCGCGCCCGCCGCGCCTGACGCCCCATCGGCATCGGCGCGATTGTCGCTCCGGCACGTGCTGTTCCAGGCGTCCGGCCGGCTGCTCGTGCTCGGCACCGTCGCCAGCCTCGGCGGCGGCGCGGCGGCCGTCGGACTGGTCGCGACCATCAACGCGGCATTGCGCACGCCGCCCGACGCGCTGGCCGCGCTGGGCCTGCGCTTCGCCGCGCTCGCGGTGCTCGTGCTGGTTTGCCGCACGGTCTCGCTGATGCTGTTCGTCCGACTGAACCAGACCGTGCTCGCGCGCCTGCGCGAACATGTCGGCGCGCGCCTGCTGGCCGCGCCGTATCGCGATCTGGAACGTCTGGGCGGCGGCAAGGGCATGGCGTTGCTGGGCGAGGACACCAATCAGGTGGCCACGCTGCTTGTTGCCATGCCATTCATCGTGATGAACGGCACCATCGTCGTGGGCTGCCTGAGCTACCTCGCATGGCTGTCGTGGCAGGTGTTCCTGCTGTCGCTGGTGGCCGTGTTCGGCGGGTCGCTGTGTTACCGCGCCAGCCGCAAGCGTTCCCAGCGCGCGCTGCGCGAAGCCGCGCAATGGCAGGATGTGCTGACCGGACATTTCAGCGCGATCTTCAGCGGTGCCAAGGAACTCAAGCTCAATCGCGCACGCGCCGCGGCGTTTCTGGGCGGCCCGCTGGCCGATGCCATCGACCGCGTGCGCGCGCATCGCACGGCGGGCCTGTCGCTGCTATATCTGTCGCTGACCATCGGCAGCACGCTGTTCTTCGTGGTCATCGGTATCATCCTGTTCGTGCTGCAACGCCCGCTGGGCGCCGATGCGGCCGTGGCCAGCGGCTACACGCTGGTGTTCCTCTACATGATGGCGCCGCTGGAAGGGCTGCTCAACAGCCTGCCGCAGATGAACCTGGCGCGCGTGGCGTGCCAGCGCATCGAGCAGGCCGCGGCATCGCTCGATGCCGATCATGCGGCGCCGATGCAGGCCACGGTGAATGGCGCCATCGAACCGTTCCGCGAGCTCGCCCTGCATGGCGTCACCCATCGCTATCACCGCGAAGCGGAGGACGCCTCGTTCCTGCTCGGCCCCATCGACATGTCGCTGCGCGCGGGCGAAGTGGTGTTTCTCGTCGGCGGCAATGGCAGCGGCAAGACCACGCTGGCGAAGCTGCTCGTAGGCCTGTACGCGCCCGAGGGCGGTCATGTCAGCGTGAACGGCCGAACGTTATCGGGCAGCGTCGGCGCCGCCATGCACCGTGAGCAATGCACGGCCGTGTTCTCCGACTTCCATCTGTTCGACAGCCTCGTCGGGCTTGCGGGCGAGGGCATCGACGCGCGCGCCAACCGGCTTATCGCGCGGCTGCAGCTGCAGCACAAGGTGTCGGTCGCCAACGGCATGTTCTCCACGCGGGCGCTCTCGCAGGGCCAGCGCAAGCGGCTCGCGCTCGTGGCGGCCTGCCTCGAGGACCGTCCGGTGATCGTGCTCGACGAATGGGCCGCCGACCAGGACCCCGCCTTCAAGGCCATCTTCTATCGCGAGATCCTTGGCGAACTGCGGGCGCAGGGCAAGGCCGTGCTCGTGATCTCGCACGACGACCGCTACTTCGACGCCGCGGACCGCATGGTCTGGATCGAGAACGGCCGGCTGACCGATACACCGCCCGCCACCGGCGCGGACACGCACGCGAACGCGCGTGTCGCCTGAACGAATGTTTGCAATCGCTAGCCGGATAAACGCCGCCACATCACGGCGTGTGAGTACAATGACACGACAAGTGCCAGCCTTGAGGCCGGTGTTGGAACGGGTAATTGGGAGTCATTCGTGGGAGAACTGCACAAGACGGGCAACGATCCCGTTTGGGATGCGGCGCTTGGCTGGGTCATGTTGATGCGTGACCAGCAACTGGACGCCACGGCCGAACAACGGCTGCTGGAATGGCTGGGGACATCGCCCCGCCATGCGGAGCAATTCAGGCAGGCCCTCGTGGTCTGGCAGGTCACGGGGAAGCTGTCGCCCGAACTGACCGCGGCCCTCGATCCGCAACGCCCCGCGCAGGGGAACGATGCCGCGGCGCGCTAGGCCGTCGCTCGGAAGTTTTCTGCCGCTTTTCCGATAAGCCGGGGCACGGTCAGCCCCGTTTCCGACGCTCTTTGCGCCGTCATACCCCCGTCATCGAAATGACCCTATGCTGCAAATGCATTGCGAATGATTCGCATTTCACGTAGCATATTTGACGAATTTCTCCCGGGGGTATCGCATGAGCGAGAAGTCGATGGAGCTAGGGAATGTCGCGGACGCAAGGGGTGCGGAGCCCGTGCGGATGAACCAGGAATTGTATGGGGTGTTCATCAGCTATCGCCGCGCGTTGATCGAGGCTGCGGCACGTATCGTGGGCTCTCGCGAGAGCGCCGAAGACGTGGTGCAGGACACGTTCGTCAAACTGTTCGACCAGGAAAAGGCCATCGTCGTGCGCTATCCGGTCAGCTATCTGTTTCAGACCGTTCGCAATCTTGCGATCGACAGGCATCGTCATAACGAGGTGGAAAACCGCCACGTCGGTGGCGAGGAAGAGGGCCTGCTCGTGACGAGCGAGGCCGCGTCGCCCGAGAACGTCATGCTGGGCCAGCAGGCGCTCGGCTCGGTCATGCAGGCGCTGGCATCGCTCCCGGAACGCACGCAATGGGCATTCGAGATGTATCGCTTTCGCGGGGTGCCGCAGAAGGACATCGCCGTCATGCTCAACGTGTCGCCGACGCTGGTGAACTTCATGATCCGCGACGCGCTGACCTGCTGTCGCGACGCGCTGTTCGGCGCGGACAACACCCTCGACGCCAGCGGCGCCACTGACGTCAGCGGCCGCGGCCCAGCTGGGTCACTGCCTGTCTGATCGCCTTGAGAATGCGCGGATACGTGCCGCAACGGCACAACACGCGGCTCATGGCCTCCTTGATGGCATCGTCCGAAGGATTGCGCGCATGCCCGAGCAGCTGCGCGGCCGCCATCAGTTGCGCACTCTGGCAGTAACCGCATTGCACGACATCGCAATCGATCCACGCCTGCCGCAGGGCGGCGGCAACGGGGCCGGACAGGCCCTCGATGGTCGTGATGTGCCGGGCGCCGCGTTGCCGCAGCTGACCGAGCGTCAACTGGCACGCATACTCGGCCTCGTCGTCGACGATCACCGTGCACGCGCCGCAGACGCTGACCCCGCAGCCGAACTTCGTGCCTGTCAGGTGCTTGTCGCACCGAAGGGCCCAAAGCAGGGGAGTGGCGGCTTCGGCGTGGAACTCGGTGGGTTGTCCGTTGAGATCGATCTGCACCACGTGCTCCATTTGTCTTCTCCCTCCGCAGGTTTCGGCGGCGCCAGCAGCGGCAGCGCGCGATGCCGTCTGCCTGTGAGTGCGAACAGCGCATTTGCGACGGCGGGTGCGATGGGCGGTGTGCCCGATTCCCCTACGCCTTCCGGCGGGGCGTCACTCGCAAGCACCTTGACGATGATCTCCGGGCATGTCGCCATGCAGACCATCGGGTAGTCGGTGTAGTAGCGCTGCTGCACTACGCCGTCACGCACGGTAATGGCCTGTCCCAACGCGGCCGACAGGCCGAAGACGATGCCGCTCTCCATCTGCTGTGCGACGAGGCTGGGGTTGATTGCCCGGCCGCAGTCGACGGCGCAGAACACGCGCGTTACGGTGAAACCTTCCTGTTGCCCGCGGCGTTCCCGCCGGATTTCCGCTACCTGCGCTACCACGCTGCCGAACGATTCGTGCAGCGCCACGCCGCGGGCGTAATCTTTGCCCCCCGCGTTGCCCCCCGCGTTGCTCCCCGCATCCGCACCCTCTCGCCAGCGATGCGGCGCGCGCCAGCCGGCCAGCGTCGCCACCGCGCGCAGCACGGCCGCGTGCCGCGCGTGCGCGCGCTGTGTCAGCATGCCGAGCCGAAACGCGATTGGATCCTTGCCGGCCGCCGTCGCCATCTCGTCGATAAAACTCTCGACGAAGAAGGCCTGGTGGGAATGCCCGACCGAACGCCAGTAACCCACGGGGAAGGGCAGGTCCACGCGATGATGCCTGACGGATATATTGCTGCATTCGTACGGCTGGTCGAACGCCCCTTCCGCCATCGACGCGTCCGGCATCAGCCGCGCGAACCACTCGGGCTGGCCAAACGCGCGCGGCAATACCTGCGCGGCGATCGACTGGCTTGCCGAAGCGCTACGCCACGCCACCAGTTCGCCGCGGGCATTGAGTCCACCCGTGAATCGCGCCACGCATGCGGGGCGATAGAAATCGTGCGTGGTGTCCTGCGCGCGCGACCAGATCGTTTGCACGGGCCGCGGCGTGGCGTGCCGCGCGATGACCGCGGCCTGCGCGATGAAATCGACTTCGAGCCGCCGGCCGAACGAACCGCCGAGCAGCTGCTCGTGGATATGCACATCGCGCTCGCGCAGGCGGAGCACATCGGCGACCGCGCGTCGGGCATCCATGGGCACCTGCGTGGAGACCCACACGTGTGCGACATCGCGCTCGACCTGCACCGTGCAGTTCACGGGCTCCAGCGCGCCGTGGGCGAGGTAGGGTACCTCGTATGTCATCTCCGCGACGGTCTTCAGCTGCTTCAGCGCCGCGTCGGGATAGCCCGTCTTGTAAAAGCTATGGACGTTGTCGTCATCGTCATCGAGCGACTTCAGCAACGTATCGCGAATGGCCGCGGTATCGAGTTCCGCGGCGGGGCCCGGATGCCATTCGACCGGCAGCTCGCTCAGCGCGCGCATGGCAATGAATGGATTGGCGGCAATCACGGCGATGCCGGCGGTGCCGCCGTTGTAGCCGTCGATGGGATAGAAACCCTGCACGCCTTCGGTATGGGTGACGGCCGACCTGTCGAATCGCTTCAGCGTGCCGCCGAGCGAGGGGTTCATCATCACGCTCGCGTACAGCATGTCGTCGAACTGCACGTCGATGCCGAACCGCGCGCAGCCGTTCAGCTTGGATTGCGCTTCGCGCGCGAGCCGATTGACGGGCTTGCCGATCAGCGTGAATCGGCCCTCGGTCCTCAATACCGGATCGCGCGGCGGCGTTTCGTCCTTCGCGGCCAGTGCCAGTTCGCCGAAGGTCAGCGAGCGGCCCGAGGTGTCGAAGACCTTGCCATCCTTCGTATCGCATTGGCCGACGGGAACGTCCCAGCGTCTGGCCGCCGCCGCGCACAGCATCGCGCGTGCGGACGCGCCCGCTTCGCGCATCGGCGTCCACAGGTCGGCGATGCTGGTCGAGCCGCCCGTCGCCATCGATCCCGCCAGCGGCGCCACGCGGCGCACCGTGCGTCTGAGTGTGCGGGCCACTACGCCGTTATCGTCGGGCCGGAACGGCAGGCTGGCGGGAAGGATCTCGCGATTGATGTACAGCGAATCGATGGGGGCCTGTATCACGCGGACGCGGGACCAGTCGGCGCCGAGCTCGTCGGCCAGGATCATGGCGGCACCGGTATGGATGCCCTGGCCCATCTCGGCCTTGCACATGACCACGGTGACGTTGTCGTCGGCGTCGATCATGACCCAGCCGTTGAGCGGCACGTCGCCACGCGCGGGTCTGGCGGGCGTGGCCTTGCCGGTCAGCCGGCGGTCCGGAGACCAGACCACCCAGCCGATGGCGAGCGCCACCGCTCCCGTGCTGCCCAGAACGAACGATCTGCGATTCAGCATGACATCGACAAGTCCCGTTGCCCTTGCAGTGACCTATATTAGTCAATGTCACTCCGGGGCGCGAGGAGGATTGTCGATGGCGTCGCGGTCAGCGGGGCAGAGGCAGCCCCAGGTTGCCGCGCAGCGTGTCGGCTTCGTACTCGCGGCGGAATTCGCCGCGTGTCTGCAGGATGGGGACGACCTCGTTCAGAAATTCCTCGAGGCCGCCCGGGAAGTACGCCGGCATGATGTTGAAGCCGTCGGCCGCGCCCGCGCGCACCCAGTCGATCATGTGCTGGGCGACCTGTTCCGCGGTGCCCACGACGATCTGATGGCCACGCGCGCTCGCGCACAGGTGGTAGAGCTGGCGCAGCGTGAGGTTGCGCGCGCGGGCCAGCTTGATCAGCAGCGCACTGCGGCTGTGCACGACGATGTCGGTGGGGAGCGGCGGCAGCGGTTCGTCCAGCGCGTACGCCGACACATCCATGCCCAGCTGCTCGTTGAGGATCGCCAGGGCATTTGACTGGTCAGTGAACGATTGCAGCTGCGCGAGTTTCTCGTGGGCTTCCGCTTCCGTCCGGCCGATAATCGGCATCAGCCCCGGCATGATCAGGCAGTGGCGCGGATCGCGGCCGGCATCGCGGACCTGTGCCTTCAGTCCCTGCGCGAAGGCCTGCGCGGCCTCGAGGTCCTGCTGCGCGGTGAACACGACCTCGGCGTGGCGCGCCGCGAGCGCCTGCCCCGGACCGGACGAGCCGGCCTGGATCAGCACCGGGTGTCCCTGCGGGCTGTTGGTGACGTTGAGCGGCCCTGCTACCGAGAAATGCTTGCCCTCGTGGTGGAGCGCATGCATCTTGTTCACGTCGACGTAGATGCCGGCCTGCTTGTCCTGCACGTAGGGATCCTTGTCCCACGAGCGCCACAGGCCTTTCACCACGCTGACATGCTCCTCCGCGATCTCGTAACGCTCGTCGTGATCGGGGTGCCGCGAACGGCTGAAGTTGATGGAGCCGTCGGCGAACGTCGTCACGATGTTCCACGCGGCGCGCCCGCGCGACAGCGTGTCCACGGTGGCGAGCGTGCGGGCGAGATTGAACGGCTCGGTGTACGTGGTGGAGGCCGTCGCGGCCAGTCCAATCCGCGTGGTCACCATCGACAGCGCGGCGAGCATGGCGAGCGGATCGGGCCGCGTGATCATCGACGGATGCGAGTCGGGGGTCGTCAGCAGGCGATCGCCGAAGAACACCATATCGAACGTCGCGCGCTCGGCGGCTTGCGTCATGCGGACGACGAGGTCGATGTTTTCGGTGCCGGATTCCGCGTCGGGGTGTCGCCAGCCGGCGGCATGATGGCCTGCGGCGAGCAGGAAGAGACCGAGTTTCATCTGGGGGAATGAAGAAGGTGGGAAGGAAACCGCTCGCCATCTGCGCGGCGAGCGGGCGGTAGTCAAAAACCAGGCGGAACCCCGGCGGGGGACTGGTCAGTTCGCCGCCAGCGCACCGCTGGTGGCAACCCGCGCGGCAATGTCATGCACCTGCCGGATCCGTTGCGACGTCTGTTCCGGCGTCAGGCGTTGCACATCGACCTGCACGCGTGCGAGCGCGGCCCGCGTGTCGGGCTCGTCGAGAATCTCACCGATCAGCTGCCGCAATTTCGCGAGCACCTCGGGCGGCACGCCGCGCGGCGCGGTGATGAAGAACGCGCCGGCGAGCGAATCTTCCCAATCCTTCACGCCCGACTCACGGATCGACGGCACGTTGGGCATGTCGGGTGCGCGGCTGCCGCCAAAATAGGCGAGCGCGCGCAATTTCCCCTGCCGGATAAACTGCGCGCTCAGCGGATCGAACACGATATCCACGTGCCCCGCGACCACATCGGCCACAGCAGGCGCGCTGCCCTTGTATGGCACGTGCCGGATATCGATATTGGCCGTCTGCTTGAGCAGCTCGCCGGCAAGGTGGCCCGGCGTGCCATTGCCGGAGCTGGAGAACGTCAGTTGCCCCGGATGCGCGCGCGCATAGGCAATCAACTGCGGCAGCGTTTGCGCGGGCACATGCGGATTCACCGCGACCGTCGCCAGCGAGTTGCCGATATAGGCCACAGGCACGAGGTCCCGGAACGGATCGAACTTCACGGGCATCAGCTGCGGCGCAATCGCAAGATTGCCAATCGACGTGTTCAGCAACGTATAGCCATCGGGCGCGGCCGCCGCGACGAAGCCCGCGCCGAGCGTGCCGCCCGCACCGGGTTTGTACTCGAGCACGACCGGCTGCCCGGTCTTCTCCGACAACCGCTTGGTGACGATGCGCGCCACATTGTCATTGGTGCCGCCGGGCGTGTAGGGCACGACCCAGGTGATCGGCTTCTGCGGATACACACCCTCCGCATGCGCGGAGACGTTGGCAAGGATGGACAGCGACAGCGTGGCGGCAATCGTAGGGACGAGCAGCGCCGCGCGTCGCGAAAGAATGCGAGCGATGGACATGATGTACGGGCGAGAGGCGAGCCTTGCATCCTACGGCTGCGCGCCTGCATCCCGAACTGACCATTTGGCATGTGAATAGGCGGTTTCGCTATATGGCTCGTGAGCCTGCTCCGCGAATGGACGACAATAGCCCCATGCAGACCCCTCACGCACACGACACGAATGCGATGACGCAGGCGCAGGAACTGGGCAAGGCCAAGCGCCGCGCCACCGCCCTGTTGCTCGCCGCGGCCGGCATATTCGCCGCCACCCTGTTCATGCCGCATAGCCTGGCCACCGACTGGATACGCGCGGCCGCGGAAGCCGCCATGGTCGGCGGGCTCGCCGACTGGTTCGCCGTGGCCGCGCTGTTCCGCCGTATTCCGATTCCGGGCCTGTCCGGCCACACGAACATCATCATCCGCAAGCGCGACGACATTGCCGATGGCCTCGCGGTGTTCGTGAAAGAGAAATTCCTCGACAAGGATTCGGTCGTCGCGCTGATCGACCGGCATAACCCGGCACAGGCCGTAGCGGACTGGCTCCAGTCCGCCGAGAACACACGCAGGATTGGCGACGCGGTGGCGAAGTTCCTGCGCGGCATGCTGGACCTGCTCGATGAAGACGACATGCGCAAGTTCGCGCGCGATGCCATCAACGCGGTGCTACGCCGCATCGACCTGACGCAGGCCGCGGCGGACGTGCTCGACATGCTCACGCGCGACAACCGCCATCAGGTGCTGCTCAAGGAGTCGATCACGCATCTGGTCGCGCTGCTCAACGAGCCCAACACACGCATGCTCATCGCGGCGCGTATCGTCGAATGGCTCAAGGCCGAGCATCCTGCCAAGGAAAAGGTGCTGCCGACCGAATGGATCGGTAATCGCGGCGCGGACATGATCTCCGCCGCGCTGCTGCGCATTCTCACGCAGGTAGAGCAGGACGACAGCCACGCGCTGCGCAAGAAGTTCGACGAGGTGACGCAGGACCTGATTCGCCGGCTGCGCGACGATGCCGCGTTCCACGCGAAGGCCAACGATATCAAGCGCTATCTGCAGGAACATCCGGCGCTGCACGCGTATATCGGCGAGCTGTGGAACGACTGGCGTGAACGGCTCAAGGAAGACCTGACGCGCGAGGACTCGTCCGTCTATCAACGCGTTGTTGCCGCGGGGCAATGGGTCGGCGACGAACTCGCGCGCAACGCATCGCTCCGGCAATCGATCAACCAGCACCTGCGCGACGCCGCGGGGCAAATGGCGCCCGATTTCGCGGACTTCATCACGCGGCATATCAGCGGCACGGTACGCGGCTGGGACGCGCGCGACATGTCGCGGCAGATCGAACTGAACGTCGGCAGGGACCTCCAGTACATCCGCATGAACGGCACGATCGTCGGGGGCCTGATTGGCGCGACGCTATATCTCGTTGCCCAGTTGCCGGGGTGGCTTGCGCAGTAGAAATCGTTGCGCCGATCGTACATTTAAATCTGATGTAAATATCTTTTATATCAGGAGACAGCGGTTATCTCGAACGCCGGAAAATGGCTGTAATGCCATATCCAGCGCGGTTGCACAGCCGTATGCTCTTGCGGGCGTTGAGGACTTGTGAATCAAAACAGACTTGAGCTAGCCAAAAAGTAGGGTGTAAATCCCTTTACACATCCTCTACGCTGCGCCCCGTCAGTGTCGTTACAAATGGTTACAGCTGTAGTTGCGCGCGGTACGAAGGGTAGTGCGTTGGTGTTTTGCCCCGAGGTTGCAGCGGATTCCCAGCATGTCGCCGTGTGATGCGCCAAGCGACACGCCATGCATCCGGGGTCCCATGAATCGCCTTTGTTACCGCATCGTCTTCAACCGCACGCGCGCCATCCCAATGGCCGTGGCGGAGACAGCCAGCAGCACCGGAACAGGCCGGCACAGTGCCGCCCTGGGCAGGGCGCAGCGCGGCACGCTGCCCGGGGCGGCCGTGCATCGCTTCGCGATCTCAACGATCGGGGCTATCCGTCTCGCGGTATGGATCGCCCTCGGGGCCTGCATGGGTGTGCCGATGACGGCAGCGGCGCAGATCGTCGCCGACCCGAACGCGGGCGCCAACCGCCCCACGGTCATCGCGACCCCCAACGGTTTGCCTCAGGTCAATATCACCCGTCCCTCCGCCGCGGGCGTCTCAACGAACCACTACAACCAATTCGACGTCAACCGCGGCGGCGCCATCCTCAATAACTCGCCTGGCATCGTCAACACGCAGCAGGCCGGCTTGATCAACGGCAACCCGAACCTGCTGCCCGGCGGCTCCGCGCGCATCATCGTCAACCAGGTCAACAGCATGTCCCCGAGCCAGTTGCGCGGCTATGTGGAAGTGGCTGGCCCCGGCGCGCAGGTGGTCATCTCGAACCCGAACGGCATCTTCGTGGACGGCGCGGGTTTTATCAACACGCCGCGCGCGACGCTGACGACGGGCACGCCGATCTACGGCGGCAGCGGCAGCCTCGACGCGTTCCGCGTGACCGGTGGCCAGATCAGTTTCGAGGGCGCGGGTCTCAACGCCGCCAACGTCGACCAGGTGGATGTGATCGCGCGCGCGGTCAAGGCCAACGCGGCGCTCTACGCCAACCGCCTCAACGTGGTGGCCGGCGCCAACCAGGTCAACTACAACACGCTCGAAGCGAACGCCATCGCGGGCAATGGCCCCGCGCCGTCCGCCGGCATCGACGTCAGCCAGCTCGGCGGCATGTACGCCAACAAGATCCTGCTGGCATCCACGGAACTCGGCGTCGGCGTCTCGCTCCGCGGCATCGCGGCCGCGCAGGCCGGCGACATGACGCTGACCGCGCAGGGCAAGCTCGTGCTGGCGGGGCAGACGAGCGCGAGCACCAATCTCTCGGTGTCCGCGCGCGATGGCATCGACAACAGTGGCACGACATATGCCGTCGGTGCAGTAGACGTCCGTACCGAGGGCACGCTCACGAACGGCGGCACGCTGGCCGCGCAGCAGTGGCTCGGCGTCAACGCGCAGAGCGTCGCGTCAACCGGCACACTTGCCGCAGGCATGATGCCCGATGGTGCCACCGCCGGGTCCGCCGACCTCACGGTCAACGCCACGGGCGCCGTCACGGCCACGGGCCGTAATTCCGCCAGCGGCAATGCCACGCTGCGGGGTGGCAGCCTGAACCTTGCGGGTAGCCAGACCGCGGCCAATGGCAACCTGACGCTGTCGGGCGGCGCCATGGACCTGTCCGGCGCAACCGTCCAGGCAGCTGGCGCACTGACGACCCACGCAGACGCGCTGAGCACGCGCCAGAGCACCGTCTCGGCGACCAGCGTTGCCATCACGGCCCAGTCCCTCGACAACACTTCCGGCCAGATCGAGGGCACGCAACTCGCCATCCAGACGACGGGCGACCTGATCAACCGCGCTGGCTCGCTGAAGCAGACCGGCGCTACCGATACAGCGATCACCGCCGGCGGCGCACTCGACAACACCGGTGGCACCATTGCCGCCAACGCGCAGAACCTGACCGTCAACGCGGTGACGCTGACCAACGACGCGGGCCAGATCTCCCACGCCGGCACCGGCGCACTCGCGGTCACGACGCAGGGCGCAGTGAGCAACGCCACCGGCACGCTCCAGACCAATGGCGACTTCACCGCACGCCTTGGGTCGCTCAACAGCACCGGCGGCACGGTGTCATCGCAGAAGGCCCTCACCGTCACGACAGACGGCCCCCTCGACAACACCAACGCGACGCTCCACGCCGAAACCGGCCTCACGTTGCACGCCAACGGCCAGCTCACCAACACCGGTGGCCGCATCGAGTCAGCGAGTGGCACCCTGACGGCAGCCGCCGCGCGCGTCGACAACACCGACGGCCGCATCGCCAACGCAGGCGACGGCCTGACGCAAGTCACCGCGCAACAGGCCATCGTCAACGCCAACACGGGCCTGATCGGCGGCAACGGCGCCATGAAGCTCGACGCCGGCACGACGATCATCAATGCGGGCACCATCACCTCGCGCGGCAACGCAACGCTCAACGCGCAAACGATCGACAACGACACCGGCAGCCTGACCGCCAGCGGCAATCTGCAGCTGACGAGCACGGGCGCCACCACGAACCGCGACGGCGAAATCTCGGCCGCCAGCACCACCATCACCGCGGCGTCTGTCGGCAACGCCGGCGGCTGGCTCGATGGCGACCGCGTAACGGTCACCACCACCGGCGATCTCTCGAACCGCGGCGGCACGATCCAGCAATACGGCCAGGGGGCCACGACGCTGTCGGCAGGGGGCACGCTCGACAACACCGGCGGCACTATCGTCGCCAACGGCGCGAGCCTCTCGATCGACGGCAGCAGTGTCGTCAACGACAGCGGCACGGTATCTCACGCGGGTACGGGCGATCTCTCGGTCACGAGCCGGCAGACGCTTTCCAATGCGAGCGGCGTCATCCAGACCAACGGCAACCTCGCCGCGCAGGCCACGACGCTCGACAACGCCAGCGGTACGCTGTCCGCGCAGGGCAAGACCACCGCTATCACGAGCGGCAACCTGTCGAACCGGCGGGGCAAGGTCTTCGGCAACACCGGCCTCACGCTTGCGAGCGGCGGCAGCATCGACAACACCGCGGGCTCGGCCCAGACCGCCGGCAATCTGTCCGTCGGGGCTACCGGCGCCCTTATCAATACCGATGGCACGCTGGCCGCCAACGGGGCGACGACCACGGCAATCGTCACCGCCACGAGTATCGACAACACGCGTGGCGCGCTCGTCAACGCCGGCGATGGCGCCACGAAGATCACGGCCACCAACGCGCTGACCAACACGTCGGGCAAGATCGGCGCCAACGGCGACATCACGATCGCCGCGCAAACGCTCGCCAATGACACCGGCGCCCAGATCGCCGCCGGGCGCGCGCTCGACCTGCAGATCCGCTCGCAACTCGACAACCGCAATGGCACCCTCTACGGCCAGATCCTGACGCTGAACCAGACCGCCACCACGCTCGACAACGCCAGTGGCCAGATCCTCGCCGGCAAGGACGTCAGCCTCAACATCGCATCCGTGTCGAACCTCGGTGGCGCGGTCAAAGCCAATCAGGACGTCGCCGTCGCAGGCGCGCTATCGGGCAGTGGCACCATGATCGCCGGCCGCGACCTCACGCTGAACGTCGCGGGCGACTACACCAACGACGCTGCCAATCAAGTCCACGCCAACGGCAACCTGAGCGTCAATGCCACGGGCACCCTGACCAACACCGGCACGCTCGCCTCCGCAGGCGCTGTCACGGTGACAGGCACCAACGTGGTCAACGCCAACTCCGCAGACATCAACGCCACGACCACCACGGTCACGGCCACCAACGTTGTCGCCAACGCCGGCCGTATCGAGGGCGATGCCGTCAAGGTCACGGGCCCGACGGTCAGCAATACCGGGACGGTCATCGGCAACAACGTGCAGGTGCAGGGCACGGATATTCTCAACAACGGCCCCTCGGCCCTGATGGCCGCCGTGCAGAACCTGAACCTGTACGCGACCAACTCGGTCCAGAACCTCGATGGTGCGACGCTGTATAGCGCGGGCAACCTGCAGATCGCCCGCGACGGCACGCGTGACGCAAGTACGGGCCTGCTCGTCAACCAGACGAACACGCTTGTCAACCGCTCGGCCAATATCGAGGCCGACGGCGATATCGACATCGCCGCCAATCAGCTCAGCAACACGCGTACGAGCATCGTCACCACGGCCGGCACGCCGACGCAGACCGCGTCGCAGACGCTGACGTTGTGGCAGGCGGGACTCTCGGGCATCGATCTGGCCATCCATACCAGCCTGACGTTCCCCCAGTGGAACTGGAACACCCAGAGCGCGCAGGTCAGCACGCCACAAACCAACGCGCTGCGTGGCCCGATCACGGTGACCGTCGACAAGGCCGATATCAAGAACCTCGACACGACGAACAAGACGCTGTCGTTCGTGAAGTCTCCCATCGAGGAGTACATCGACCAGATCGCCACGCCGAGTTCCCCGTGCGACCAGACCACGGGCATCTGCACGCGCGAGATCGCTACGCGGCCCACGCAGTATTACCAGTCGATCACAGACAACGGCACGACCTACAGCATCACGCTATGGCCCGACTGGGACCCGAACCTGCACATCCGCCCGGACGAGGTGAAACAGGCTAACTTCGGTCACGACTACAACGAGATCAGCCGTACCACGGTGACGACGACCGCGACGGACCAGCTCGTCAGCGCGACGGACGCGGCGAAGATCCAGGCATCGGGCAGCATCCGCATCAATAGCAACAACGGCAATATCCTGAATCAGTCGTCGACGATGGCGGCCGGTGGCAACCTGATCCGCGCGGCCGCGAACGGGACGATTCAGGACGTTGGCACGGTGCTCCAGCAAACGGTCACGACGCAGGACACCTCCACCTACTACTGGCACCAGCGCACGGGCAGCAGTTCGGACACGCAGGTCGTCGCCTACCCGAGCGCGCCGCAGGCACCCACCACGACGTCGGCGCTCGCCGCAGTGGCCACTGCGAACCAGAACGTCCAGACCACGGCGCAGAACGTGACCGTGGCCTCGGTGAACACCGTCGGCGCCGCGGTGACGGGCGCGACGGTCTCCGGCGGCGGTGCCACCGGTACGCAGGCCGCCGGTGCCACGGGCAATGCAGGGCAGGCCGGCGCAGTCGGGACCAGCACCGTCAAGGGCGTAGTGCAGACGCTGGGCACGCCGCAAGGCGGCATCCCCAACCTCACGCTGCCCACCAACGGCCTCTACCGCTTCCGCACTGCCCCCGGCGACACCTACCTTGTCGCCACGGACCCGCGCTTCACGCAGTACACGAACTTCATCTCGAGCGACTACATGCTGGGCGCGCTCGGTCTCGATCCGCAGAAGACCCAGAGGCGCCTCGGCGACGGCTTCTACGAAGAGAAACTGGTCCGCGACCAGATTACGCAACTGACGGGCAAGACCTTCCTCACGGGCTATACGGACCAGCTGGAGGAGTACAAGGCGCTGATGAACAACGGCGTCACCTATGCCAAGGCCTTCGACCTGACCCCGGGCGTCGGTCTCACGGACGAGCAGATGCGCCAGCTCACCACCGACATGGTATGGATGGTGTCGCAGGACGTCACGCTGCCGGACGGCACCACCCAGTCGGTGCTCGTGCCAAAGGTCTATCTGGCCCAAGGCAACGGCCTTGACCTGAACAGCACCGGCGCATTGGTCGCGGGCAATACCGTCTCCATCGACGCGTCCGGCACCGTGGACAACAGCGGCTCGATTGTCGGCAACCTTGCCACGCAGATCGTCGGTACCGACATCGTCAACCGGGGCAGCATCGGCAGCAGCGGCACGACCGTCGTGTCAGCGACGCAGGACGTCCGCAACCTGGGCGGCCGCATCGGCGGCCAGGATGTCGTCGTCGCCGCCGGCCGCGACATCGTCAACCAGTCGCAGACGATCACCAACACGACGACGCTGGCCAACGGCAACCGCGCAAGCGCCACCGGCATCGGCGCGGTGGCCACCATCGAAGGTACCGGTAATGTCGCCATGCTGGCCGGCCGCGACATCACGATCGCTGGCGGTACGGTGGACGCAGGCAACAACGCGATGCTGGCTGCGGGGCGAGACCTGAACATCGGGACGGTACAACTCGGCACGACGCAGGATGCGACCGCGCATGGCGGGAAGGACTACCTGCGCGAAGAGACCACCGTGAATGCCGGCAGCACAGTGAAGACCGGCGGCAGCATGACTGCGGTGGCGGGACGTGATGCGACGCTGACGGGCTCGTCCATCGACGCCGGCGGCGACGCCGCGCTGGTGGCCGGCCGCAACACGACCGTAACGGCTACCATGGACACGCACACGCAGGCCGCCGGTGCGATGAGCAACAAGGCCTCCCAGTTCACGCAATCCGCGTACGACGAAAGCACCCGCGCCGCCACCATCGACGCGGGCGGCAATGTCACGCTTGGCGCGGGGCAGACCGCCGTTGTCAATCAGATCCTGCAGGGCAACGGTATTGCTGCCGCGCAGTCCGACGGCACTGGCAATGTGGCGATCCTCGGCTCGGGCGTGTCGAGCACGGACGGCGCCGTCAAGCTGGTTGCCACCGGCGACGTGACCATCGGTACGGCGACCGAGCAACATCGCAGCGACAGCTGGTCCCATACCGAAAGCTCGGGCTTCATGTCGAAGAAGGAAACGACAACGACATCGAGCACGCGCGACAGCGTGGCCGTCGGCTCGGTCGTGTCGGGCGACACCATCACCGGCAGCGCCGGCCGCGATATGACCATCGCCGGCTCGACCGTCGCCGGCACGCACGATCTCAGCCTCGAAGCGGGTCGCAACCTGACCATCACCACGGCTGAAAGCACTAGCGAAAGCCAGACGTATTCCCATACGAAGGCCACCGGCTTCGGTGCCACCGGCGGCGGTCTGTCCTACGGCATGCGCGACCAGAAGGACACGACGCATGACAGCTCGGTCACACAGACCGGCAGCCTCGTCGGCAGCACCGACGGCAGCGTCAGCCTGAAAGCAGGCAGCACGCTGCAGATCACCGGCAGTCAGGTCATCGCGGCGAAGGACCTGACCGGCGTGGGCGCCGATGTCATCATCGAGGCCGCCAAAGGCAGCGAGCACCACGACGAGACCCATGAGATCAAGCAGACGGGCTTCACGCTCGGTGTGAGCGGCGGGGCCATCGGCGCGGCGATCAATGCCGGCCAGAAGATCAACGCGAGCACGAAGAGCGAAGATGGGCGCGCGTCGGCGTTGTGGGGCATCGCAGCAGGTCGGGACGCCTATGACGCGGCCGCTGGTGCAGGCGCCGCCTATGACGCCCTGAAAGCGGGAGAGGGACCGCAGGGCGCGGCCATCACGCTGTCCTTCGGCACCAGCCAGAGCAAGAACACGCTCACGCAGGACAGTACGACCCATACGGGATCGAATATTCAGGCGGGCGGCACCGCCACGTTCATCGCAACGGGCGTGGATGCCGACGGCAACAAGACCGCCGGCAACCTGAACATCATCGGCTCCGACGTCTCGGCCACCAAAGTGGGTCTGGGCGCCAGGGGCGACGTCAATATCGTCTCGGCCACCGATACCTACGAAACCCATTCCACGAACAAGTCGAGCGGCGGCAGCATCGGCGTCTCCTACGGCGCGCAGGGCTTCGGCGTGTCGGTGTCCGGCCAGATGAGCAAAGGCAATAGCGATACGGTCGGCACCACGCAGGTAAATAGCCACGTGAATGGCAGCGAGTCGGTCACGATCGTATCGGGCAACGACACCAATATCCTCGGCGGGGTGGTCAGCGGCGGCAAGGTGTCGGCCGATATTGGCGGCAACCTGAATATCGCCAGCCGTCAGGACACGGAAGTCAGCCACGCCGAGCAGAAGAGCATGGGCGGCGGCCTGAGCATCAGCCAGGGCGGCGCGGGTGGTTCGTTCTCGGCGTCAAAAGGCAAGGCCGACAGCAACTACGCCAACGTGACGGAACAATCCGGCATCCGCGCGGGCGACGATGGGTTCGATATCAACGTCAAGGGCAACACGGACCTCAAGGGCGCCATCATTGCGAGCACGGCCGACGAGGACAAGAACAAGCTCACGACCGGCACGCTTACCTGGAGCGATATCGAGAACAAGTCGGACTACAGCGGCACGTCGATGGGCCTGACAGGAGGGCTCACCTTCGGGCAGAAGGTCATCGACAAGAAGTCGGGCCAGACGGCAGGGTACAACACGGGCGGTGTGAGCCCTTTCATCCCGCAAAGCGAAAGCGGCAGCCAGAGCGGCGTCAGCCAGGCGGGCATCGCAGCCGGCACGATCACGATCACCGATCAGGCCAACCAGAATCGGGATGTGGCGACACTGAACCGTGACCTGAGCAACACGAACACCACGGTCGGCAAGGGCCCGGACCTGGACGACGTACTGAGCAAGCAGGCCGACATGATGGCGGCGGCGCAGGCGGCTGGGGAGGCGGTTGGGAGGACGGTCGGGGATATTGCGGATGCGAAGCGCAAGGAAGCGACCGACGCGCAAAAGGCCGCGCAGATCGCTTACGACGCGAATCCGTCCGAAGAGAACCGCGCAACGCTCGATCAAGCCAAGGCAGACGTCGAAGGCTGGAAGGAAGGCGGCGCCTACCGCGCAGCCCTCCACGCCGCAGGCGGCGCCATGATCGCCGCCCTCGGCGGCGGCAACGCCCTCGCCGGCGCGACAGGCGCGGGCCTGTCATCGCTCGCGGCAGAACAGCTCGCCGCGCTGGGCAAAGCCGTGGCGGACAGCGCCAACACCGGTAACAAGGATCTGGACAAAGCCATCGGCAACCTGGCGGCGAACCTCGCGGCGGGAGGCATCGGCGCTGTTGCTGGCGGTGGCTCAGGTGCAGCGACTGCGGCGAATGCGGATCGGTTTAATCGGCAGTTGCATCCGGATGAGAAGGCGCTGGCGAAGCGGATGGCGGAGAACAGCGGAGGCCTCTACACCGTCGAACAAATCGAAGCCCAGATGCGATTGTCTAGTTTGGTAGACATGAACGGGAACGTACTGGAGTCCGGCAATCGAGACGTGATTGATGCGGCGACATCCAAACCAACAGACGGTAGCGTGGAATGGACGTCGCTTGCAGGGACTACCCGCATTCAAGAGGTCCAAGCGAAGCCGGACACCGCAATCATGGCGTACATTCAATCGCAACAGAAAGCTATCCTCGGTGATATTCCTTATGAACATCGCCAGGACTACAGCAGCGTGCCGCGTTTCACTAGTTCTCCGGGGGCGCTTCCGACATCAAGGTGTGGCGCGGGACAAGCCGATTGCGTGGCGGGAGTTCCGCCCCCCTACACTGATAAGGAGATACAGCAGCGTGCGACTGATGTGGCGAACATCGCAAGTTCTCTAAGTACGCAAACGGGGCGTGCCAGCGCTATCGCCGCAGCGGTGGGAGCAACGAATCCCACGGTCGCGATTCCGGCGGATGCAATATCGCTCTTTTTCGGAGGCGCGAGTTGGGCGCTAGGCGGTCTTGAGCAGCTTGCTCGGCCTGACGTCGGGCAGTACGTGGGTGAGAGTGTCCTTGGTGCTGAGATCGGAGCGCTGAGTGTCAAAGTGCCGGTTGCGGGACCATTTCTGAACGAATTTGGCGAAACCATTAAAGGTACAGTCTCGATGGATGAAATCAAGCGGCAAATGAATCAGCTCTGGCGGAAGATTATAAATGGGGCGGAGAAATGAATCGATTTTTTAAGAATGGAAATTTTACGGGGCTAGCACAATCGTTGATGTGCGTCATTGGTTTTTTAATGATATGTGGTGTTCTATGGATTCAAGTCCGGTCGCGATGGCTAGCTTTCACTCTCCTTATAACTGGATTCTTACTGACGTTGGTGGGATTTTTTTCCGCGCGTGCACAGCTGTCCGGGCTATGGGTTTTCGGAGAGCCAGATTGGAAAAAGGCCAAGCGGACATATCAGGATAATAATGAAAAGACGCAGAAAGCACCCGCAGCAAACTCCGGTAAAGATAAAGGCTGATGTCGAAACGTTCTGAGGCTCAAAGAGGGAAAGGTGTTATCGCAACGCCTGGAACGTGGGAAGCCACATTGCGCAGCTTTTGTTCGATTTTGCTTTCGACTGTTTTTATTATTGTTTTAATATGTATAGGATATTCGTTCAAGTCGAATCCGTCTCTTGCAGAGACAAGATCGGCTCGTCAGATGATGCGGCATGACATGGACATCATCCGCAGTGAAAATGTAAAGATTCTCGATTTTGATGATGACAAGAAAACAAAAATAAGCAGCGCTACGCTAAGGCTTACGGTTTCGTCCGATGCATGGTCTGCAGTTTTGATGAAAAAATATAAGGAGACATTGAATTCGTTGGGGTGGATAACATCGAAGGATTATGGCGAAAAAATATTCTTATGTAAGGGTGGTGCCTCTGCTCTCATCATGCTTGATGACGATACGCGCAATGGATACCTGTACATGACGTATCCATCCGAGCGGCGCGCGGCATGCGTGGATTAGGTGGGCGCCGAAAATATATCGGGCTTGAACTGGATCAATTGGATACGGTGACAATAGATCGTGCTGATCCCAACACTGCGACGGTTGAAATTAA
Source organism: Cupriavidus pauculus (assembly GCF_008693385.1). NCBI lineage: Bacteria > Pseudomonadati > Pseudomonadota > Betaproteobacteria > Burkholderiales > Burkholderiaceae > Cupriavidus > Cupriavidus pauculus. The sequence goes on along the minus strand of NZ_CP044067.1, from coordinate 1,300,064 downwards.
TAATGCATCTATTCGAGGGCTGAATAAAGGTAGGCCGGCTAAAATAGAATTTCCTTCTAGTTAATATGAAAATTCGGTTTTTCTCTCCTATATCTTATCAACGGCAATTGATATACGCAGCCTTGGATGACTTCACTCCTATTTCGGCGTTATCTGATTACGCGGGCGGGCCATTTGGTGATAATTCCATAAAATGGAGGCATGCTGTTGTGGAGTTCTTGTGCGTAAATTTGGCATGTGGTCTGCTTAAGCTTAATGATTACCCTGGAAAGCCGTTGATAGTTGATGTCAAGTTGGTGGAGGATTATTTGACCAATGGGGATGTCAGCCGAGGTTTCGATGTCGATGACATATGGAATATCCTATATTTTGTTGGTACAGAAAAACTTACGGATAACCTTGCTCGTCGGAATCTGTTGTCGTGGGATGCTATTGATATGGAGGAGAATTCGGATTTTATCGATTTTATAAAACGAAGCTACGCGGCCATTGAAATAAGTTGACAGAATCGGTTGGTCGTTTCCCAGGCGCCCATATTCGATTCTATGGTGCAAGCACTGTTTTAATGGTGAATTTTATCTTCCTCATTTTGCGTGTAATGTCACAGAATTGGTCTCGGAAACTAGTTGTTTTCGTTGGAATTGCGTGGTTTTCGACGGCTATCAATGCCCAAGTCCCACCTATACAATCTTTTGGCCTAACCAACGGCGAACAAGACCAACGCACGCGCCAACAACAAGAATCCCGCGAGCGCGCCGCCGCGATCAATGCCCCCGCCGTTCGCGGCGAGGCCATCGCGCGCGCTGAGTACCCTGCGTTGCACAATGAAGCCCCATGCTTCCGCATCACGCAGTCCCAGCTCGAAGTCCCAAAAGACCTCCCGCCTGCCATGCAAGCCATCGGCGCTTCGGCGTTGCCCATGGACCCGTTCGCCTTCGCCCAGCAATGGCTATCCCACTACGCAGGCGAATGCATCGGCAAGCAGGGCGAAAAATGAGAGCTATATCTAGCGCGGAAGCATCTCTTCTGAAATTCCTTTGCGGTATCGGCGAGCGAGTTGACCTTCCTGACAACTTAGAAGGCCTAATGGTGCAGAGTCTGGGCGATGGAGGGATGGGAAGTTTTCAGTTGGTAGCCGAGGTGCCTCCCGATTATCAGAGCAGCACATATAAAGAAATGGTCTCGACTGCGCAATCATTCGACTCGGATGGGGTGCTCGTCTTGGCTACGCTCTTCGTCGATAGGGAACATATTCCGTGCGAAATAGACATATGGAAAGTGGATTTTACATCCTTAAGATCTTTTCCAGTGAATTGGGATATTGCTGACATTCCTAGATTGCCGGGGAGTGGTCAAATGTAATGGATATGTGGAGTTTTTTCGAGGGTTTGTATTAACTTATTGTTCTATTTTATATTAGTTAAATAGGATGTGAGTTATCGCGGTTGATGAATTATCAGGCGAGATTTGGTACGGCAGACTTACAATCAACTAGTGACTCCCAACGTTGCGTAAGATCCCATCGGCACCACGGTAGCAGGAATTGGCATGATTGGACTTGGGTACTTGACTGGCGGTAGTGCAACCGCCCCAAGCGAACATATAAGAATCATAATGAAAAAGACGCAGGAAGAACCCGCAGCAAAGCCCGACGAAAGATAAAGGCTGATGGTCAAAGAAGGAGGGGTCTTGCTTCGGGCGGGCGCAACGGCAATGGCGATTGCGGCGGTCCTCTACTCATCTAACGGAATCACCCGAGGTCAGAATAAAAATGAATTGGATGAAAATCTTCTACGCATTGAAGATCTGCATCGTAGTTGGCGGTGCTGCGTCAGTTGGGGCTATTTTTTGGGGGATGGTTTTCGCAGGGGCAGCACAAAAAATAGTTGGATTCGATGAGCGAGAAAGCATGTTATTAGTATTCTGTCCAACGGCTGTCTTGGTGGGAATCTACTTGCTGATTTACCTTCCGTCGCCATTAAGAAACGCCAGGATATTGGGTCGTCCTCTTCGCGAAATGGGACCTTGGTGGAGGAATGGTTGAGGTGGCTCTGCCAGTTTCCCAAAAGTTGAAGAGTAAAAGATTCCGACAATCATTCTCATCCTTAAATGTTTCTGGATTGGCTGGTGAAGCAGCATTTGGCTTTAGCCCCACTCAGAATCCCGGCCTCGCTGGAGGGCTGGCAGCTGCATCTGCGGTAATCGGACCTGGCCTTCAATACGCTGCTCGGGGACCGGTCGGAGTGTTGCGAACCTACTGATCCAAATGAATGCAGGCCCCTTGCCGGGATAGAGAGTCGTCTTAAGGAACGGAAATGAGTTCGGCAGATAATCGTAAGAAAATATTCAAGCGCCTTATTGTGGGCTATCTCAGTCTGACGTATCTCGTTCTTGTGGCGGCAGGCTTCTCCTTGGCTCAGGGGGGCGGGTGGAGGCCGCTTATTGCCGGCTTGCCAGTTTTTCTCACATTCTTCGTGGCTATTACCTACTACTTCGTAAAGGATTTGCGAGCGCAGAAGCGGCGAGATCGTGGCGAATTGGAACCGCCTCCGCGGAGGGGACCATGGGAAGAGGAATAAAGTAGGTGTTTTTGTGTTATTGGAATGTAATCGATGTAGACATTAAGGCTCCCTTGATTACGGGTTTTCGGAGAGCCAGAGCGGAAAAAGGCTAAGCGAACATATCAGGATGATGCTGAAACGAAGCAGGAAGTACTCGTAGCGAAGTCCGATGAAGATAAAGGCTGATGTCGAAACGTTTTGATGCTGGCGTTAGTAGCGCCGCGGTTCGGTCACTGTTGCAAATTCCTATATGTCTCACAATCGCTTCCCCCTCGCGTCCGCAACGACGATTGCGGTCATCCTCTACGCATCCAACGCGATCGCTCAGGTTCCCCAACCTCCCAGTCAATCCGCCGCCCTAACCAACGCCGAACAAGACCAACGCACGCGCCAACAACAAGAATCCCGCGAGCGCGCCGCCGCGATCAATGCCTCTCCAAACATCTATTGAGAAAGATCTAAACAAAAAATAATAGGCATGAACGAAAATCGAAAAAAATTGTACAAAAAATTCTTAGTGGCTTATATCGCATGGATATCGATGCCGTTGTTTGCTCTTGCTTTTAGTCTCGTCCAAGGCGCCAGTTGGAGGCCGGTTCTTGTTGGAGTCCCCGTCTATTTGACGTTTTTTGTCGGACTTACTTATCAGTTTATCAAGGAGCTTCGAGCACTAGCCCGGGATGAGCGAGATGAGCCCCAACCTCCTCCGTGGAAGAGTCCTTGGGAAGAGGATTGAAAGGACGCCAGACGATATTTCGTAGTAATAAACATTTTTTGGGTGGTTGTTATCGAGTTGCGATGAAATGGATTAAATTCAATAAAAAAACTGTACTGGCCGCTTCAATCGGGGGGGCGATCTCTTCTTTCGCCAACGCTCAAATAATTCCAAATTCGAGCCTATCAGCGGCATTGAGCGCTGCCGAACAAGACCAACGCACGCGCCAACAACAAGAATCCCGCGAGCGCGCCGCCGCGATCAATGCCCCCGCCGTTCGCGGCGAGGCCATCGCGCGCGCTGAGTACCCTGCGTTGCACAATGAAGCCCCATGCTTCCGCATCACGCAGTTCCAGCTCGAAGTCCCAAAAGACCTCCCGCCTGCCATGCAAGCCATCGGCGCTTCGGCGTTGCCCATGGACCCGTTCGCCTTCGCCCAGCAATGGCTATCCCACTACGCAGGCGAATGCATCGGCAAGCAGGGCGTTGAAACGCTGGTAAAGGGCCTGTCGCAGACCATCCTGTCAAAAGGCTACGTCACCACCCGCGTCCTGATTCCGACTCAGGATCTATCGTCAGGCACGCTGATCCTGTCCCTGATCCCCGGCGTCATCGGTGACATTCGCTTCAGCGACCCCGACCTCTGGGGTACATGGAAGAGCGCGTTTCCCACCGCCCCGGGCGAACTGCTGAACCTCCGCGATCTCGAGCAAGGGCTCGAGCAGATGAAGCGCGTGGCGAGTCAGGACGTCGGCATGCAGATTGTCCCAACCGCTGTGCCCGGCCGCAGCGATGTCGTGATTGCGGTCAAACGCAACAAGCCATGGACCGTCGTAGCGTCGGTAGACAACTCTGGTTCCAGGTCCACCGGCAAATGGCAGGGCAACGTCAGCGTCGGCATCGACAACCCGCTGGGCCTGAGCGACATTTTCAACATCGGCTACAACCAGGACCTGATGTTCAGCAACAAGGAGCACGGCACGCGCGGATGGAACGGGTTCTATTCGGTGCCATGGGGCTACTGGACCGCAACGCTGTCGGCATACAGCAGCAACTACTTCCAGCAGATCGCGGGCGTGAACACGACGTTTGTGTCGAGCGGGAAGTCGGAGAACGTTGACCTGAAACTGCATCGGGTCCTGAGCCGCAGTCAGAACGACATCTTCGGCATGCAGGTCAGGCTGACGCGCCGTTTCGGCAAGAGCTACATCGAAGACACCGAAATTCCGCAGCAGCATCGCAACAACACGATCGTGGAAGTTGGCGTGACGGACCGCCATTACTTCGGTCAGTCGCAACTGGACGCGACGCTCTCCTTCCGTCAAGGCATCGGCGCGCTTGGGGCGCAGGACGATGCGTTGGCGTGGGATGGCGGCCCCACATGGCGCTACCGGATGATGGTGCTTGACGCCAACCTGTCGGTCCCCTTCAAGGTCGCCGAGCAGGCATTGCGATACGTGACCACCGTAAGAGGCCAGTTCACCAACGACCGCCTCTACTACATCGACGACCTGACAATCGGCAGCCGCTATACCGTGCGAGGTTTCGACGGAGAAAGCCAGTTGGCGGGCGAGAAAGGGTTCTACTGGCGCAACGAACTACAGGCGCCTCTGGGCGCAAGCAACCAGGCCGTGTACGTCGGCGTGGACTACGGCCGTGTCTATGGCCCCTCCACCGAGGCACTGGTCGGCACGCAACTCGCGGGCGCGGTCATTGGCCTGCGCGGCGGTATGGGTTCGGCAAAGTTTGGCGGGGTGTCATACGACGTGTTCCTCGGCACGCCGGTGTACAAGCCAGAGCAGTTCCACACAGCTTCGGTGACGGCAGGATTGCAGGTTGTTTATCAGTACTGAGCAAGACGAACACCGCAGTCGGCAAGCGGCGCCGCAGCGACTTAAATGGGCTTTTAAAATATTTTCCCGGGCCCCATTTGTAAGTTCATAAATCAGGTGACGCAGGTCGCCCCCGGATCAGTTCAGGTCGTTATCAATAAAATGGATGAAATTTCTAAAAAACGAAAAACTGTGTATAAAAAATTTGCGATTGGATATATATGTCTGCTGTGTCTTCCGCTTATGTTCTTAGTCGTTTCGTTGACGAAGGGTGCAGGATGGAAGCCAATTATCGGCGGTCTCCCCGTTTACGTAACAATATTCGTGGGTATAACTTACCAATTGATCAAGGAACTTCGTTCCATTTCCCGTGAAGAGAGAGGGGAGCCCCCCCTCCACCTAAGCGAGGGCCATGGGAAGAAGAATAAAGATAAACGGTGAAACGCCTGTGTGGGCTGTTACGGCGCGGCGATCGGTCAGGCCGAAGAGTATCGGGAGCGCACCATTGGGTAATGTGAGTGTCGAGTTCGAGGGGGGCATGGAAAATCGTGGCGTATTCGAATACCTGGTCAAAAATCAGGCGGATGCTACCGCAGCACTGCTAGCATCCATCCACTATGTAAATGATGTATTCCGTCAAAGTGGTGTTTTTCGCGATCTATTTGTTTTGATCGGCGATCCGATCTGGCAACCAAACACAAGAGTTGTCAAACATCATGGTGCGACAGGTAGACTGCGACTGCGTGGAATTGATTTCGGATCCCCACCCGAGATCACGGGCCTGGTGGAAAATGAAGAAGCGGGATTGAAGTTCTTTAGTATGACAAAAATCTCGGCCGACGCCCTCGATCAATTGCCCGCCGTGTTGACGGCGGGGGCTTGCTGCAATCTCGTTGCTCTCCCCAGCGATGAACACTGGCGCCCATCGTTGGACGAAGGCGGCCCGAGGCGATGTGGACCGCGCTGGGGCGCCGGCTCCATGCCGAGCAGGGCCTGCCGGTCGTGCTGCCGTGGGGCAGTGCCACGGAGCGACAACGTTCAGAGCGGCTGGCCGCGGCGATTCCCCACGCAATCGTGGCCCCGCATACCCGCATCAAGGACGCGGCCGCGCTCATGGGCCACGCCGCCGCGGTCATCGGCGTGGACACCGGCCTCACACATCTGGCCAATGCCCTGAACGTGCCACTGGTCGCGCTCTACACGGACACCGACCCGGCGCAAACGGGCGTGGTGGAGTCCCCCCGCGCGATGAACCTCGGCAATGTCGCACAGTGCCCAACGGTCGACAACGTATGGCACGCCCTCCGCGCGGTGCAGGGCGAATGGAATGACGCGTGAAATGCATGACCATGCTGAAATGCGTCGCTGACCGACTCCGCACCGTCGGGTTCGTGATCGTGGTTTTGCTAACGCTACTCTGGTCCCACCCACGCGCCGAGTTCGACGACGACACAGTCTGGCGGCGGCACATGGGCATTCCACACTTCACGCCCCCATGAAGCATCCCGCGGCTCCGCGTGTCATCATTCCCTGCATCCGCTGACACCACACCCATACCCATACCCATAACAACAAGGAGCCCCCATGATCGCCGTCATCTTCGAAGTCCAGCCCGCCGAGGGCAGGCAGAATGCCTACCTCGACATCGCCGCCACCCTCAAGCCGATACTGGAAACCATCGACGGGTTTATTTCCGTCGAGCGGTTCCAGAGTCTGACCACCCCCGGCAAGATCCTCTCGCTGTCGTTTTTCCGTGACGAGCAGGCGGTCATGGCGTGGCGGAATACGTTCGAGCATCGGCGCGCACAGGAGGCGGGACGCGGTGGCGTGTTTGCCGGCTACCGGCTGCGCGTGGCGCAGGTGCTGCGCGACTACGGCATGGACGAGCGCGACCAGGCGCCGGCCGATAGCCGTGCCGTTCACGATCGCTAATCCGGAACGCATACCAGCATGTCGATCGAACTCTACGTCTTTATCGCCTTCACGTTCCTGCTTGCCGGCTTCGTCAAGGGCGTCGTCGGGCTGGGCCTGCCGACCGTTGCCGTCGGTCTGCTGGGCCTGACCATGCCGCCCGCGCAGGCGGCGGCATTGCTCGTCGCCCCGTCGATGGTCACCAACATCGTCCAGCTGTTCAGCGGCCCGCGCTTCGGCCAACTGGTGCGGCGCCTATGGCCGATGCTCGTGATGATCTGCGCGGGCACGATCGCCTGCGCCGCGCTCGTGCCGGCGAAGATGATGGCTAACGCAACGCCCGCGCTCGGCGTGGCACTCGTGATCTACGCATTGATGGGGCTCGCCGCGGTCAAGCTCAACGTGCCGCCGCGCGCCGAGCGCTGGCTCGCCCCGATCGTCGGCTTCGTGACGGGCGCGATCACCGCCGTGACCGGCGTGTTCGTGATTCCCGCGGTCCCGTATCTGCAGGGCCTCGGGCTGGACAAGGAAAGCCTCATCCAGGCACTCGGCCTGTCGTTCTCGATCTCCACCATCGCGCTGGCCATCGGCCTGGCCATGAACGGCGAGCTGCTGCACACCCCGGTGCTCTGGACCTCGGCACTCGCGCTGGTGCCCGCGCTCGGGGGGATGTTTATCGGCCAATGGCTGCGCCACCGCATCAGCGCGGAACGCTTCCGCAAGCTGTTTTTCTCGGGTCTGCTGATTCTGGGTGCGGAACTCGCATTGCGCGGCGTTTTCTGACGACAGACGCCGCAAATAGCTGACACATTGCCGCCGCAAACTAGTGCACGATCATGGTTTGGCGGATCGGCAACCGTGACGGGCACGGCAAGGGAGGCGAGTCGGCATGAAGCGGCGCACAGGCAGCACCAAACTGTGGACCACGCTGGGCAAGCAGGCCGCGCGCAGTGCGCGGCGGCTGCAACGTAGCGTCACGGATTCGGTCCTGCGCACCGCGCGGCAGCAAAGCACCGCCGTCGGCAAGGCGGTAGGCAACGCCACGCGCCAGGCCCTGTCCGGCGTGGCCACGCCCGCGCGCCCGCCCGTCACCCGCAAGGACGGCACCGGCGGCATCTGGGAGGAAGGGCTATGGGGCCTGGGTTTCGGCCTCGGCCACACGCAGCGCCGCTATCGCCTATATGTCCCCCCCGGCGTCAGCGCCGCGCGCCCGGCGCCGCTGCTGGTCCTGCTGCACGGTTGCGGACAGGATGCCGCCAGCTTTGCGGCCAGCACCCGCGTCGCCACGATCGCGCGCGATGCGCGATGGATCGTGCTGATGCCCGAACAGTCGGTGCAAGCCAACGCGCAGCGTTGCTGGCAGTGGTTCACGCCCGCCACGCGCGGCGCGGCGGAAGCCGCCTTGCTGATGTCCATGATCGACCATATTTGCCGCCGCTATGCGGTGCTGGCGGATCGCGTCTGCGCGATGGGTCTCTCCGCCGGCGGTGCCATGGCCATGATGCTGGGCCTGCGCTATCCGGAACGCTTTGCCGCCATTGCCTCGCACTCGGGCGCGGCGCCATACAGCGCGACCAACGCGGCGCAGGCCGCGCGCGCGATGCGTGGCGAGCGTGGGGCCGATGCGGGCGCCGCGAAGCTCGCCCTTGCTGGCCGTCGTCCGCCGCCACTGGTATTGCTGCACGGCGATGAAGATCCTGTCGTGACGTATGACAGTGCGACGGGCGCGGCGGCGCTATGGCTGGAACTGATGCCTGCGGAAGCGGGCACGGCAACGGCAATGCCCGTCAAGCGCATCCGGCGCGGCGCGCGTCGCGCCATAGAGGTATTCGACTGGCAGGCGCGCGGTGGAGAGGTGCCCGACGGACAGGTCCGCGCTTCGGCGTCGCATCCGTTCCTGCGGCTCGTCAAGGTGAAAGGGCTCCGCCATGCATGGAGCGGCGGAGCGCCCGGACAGGCATTCTCCGATCCGACCGGACCGGACGCACTCAAGATCGCGCTGCGTTTTTTCTCGGTCAATGGACGCGGTGCCGTATGAACATCAGGTCGTGCCGACGGGCTCGAACACGACATCCTCGGCAGGACACGCCACGCAGGGCAGGATATAGCCGTCTTCCTTCTCGTCGAGACTGAGCCCCGGCCACTCGATCCGGTACCGCACGCTGCCTGAATGCAGCTTGCTGAGGCAGGCACGGCAGGTGCCATTGCGGCACGAGCTCGGCAGGCGCATGCCATCGAGCAGGGCGGCTTCCAGCAGGCTCAGGTCGGCCGGCGCCTCGAACGTCGTGCCGTCGGGCAGCACCGTGGCGTGGAACGTGCGATCGTCAGCCATGGTCACCACCATGGTCACCACCGTCGGCACCATCGTCAGGAAAGCGCGCACGCCCATGCGTGGCATCGCGCAACGCGTCGATGGCCTGCGCGCGCATCGCCGCGGGTAACTTGATATCGAGCCGCGCCAGCGCGCCATACGCGGTATCCGCGAGCGAACATCCCTGCGCGGCCGCCTGCTCGAGCCACCGGCGCACGCGCGGCTCGTCGGCATAGTCGACCTCGATGGCCAGCGTGGCGTACGCAATGCGCTCGATCCGTTCGGCCTGCTTCAGCGCCGCGGCAATCGCATCGGTATAGGCGCGCACGAGCCCACCCGCACCGAGCTTCACCCCACCGTAATAGCGCACCACGGTCGCCAGCACGCCGTCGAGGTCATGGTGACGCAGCACTTCGAGAATCGGCCGCCCGGCGGTACCTGATGGTTCGCCGTCATCGGACATGCCCGACTGGCCACCGGCCAGCAGCGCCCAGCAGACATGCGTCGCGGTGGGATGCTCGGCGCGCAGCCGCCCGATCTCCGCCATGGCGGCATCGCGATCGGCGACCGATATGGCCTGGGCGATAAATCGGCTCTTGCGGATTTCGATATCCGCATGCACCGCGGAGGCAAGCGTATAGGTTGGCAAGGCAGGGTTGGCAAGACAGCAGGGAAAAACCGGCGTGGAAGCCTGCAGTGTACCGCTCCGGTGCGAAAGCAGCCCCGGGCTCCTATGCCGAAGTTGTATAGCTGCTATAGCGCCAGCGGTGCTGCTTGCGCGGCATGCCTATGCGATGCTCCGATCCAAACAAAGCCCAATCCACGGGCAAATCAAGGAGACGAGATGGTACGAAGAGATATCCGGTCTGCCGCGGGCAGAGCCGGCGCGGTCGTATCGGCGTTGTTATCCGGCGCGTTGCTTATCGCGGGATCTGCCGCGCAGGCACAAGAGAAATATCCCTCGAAGCCCGTGACGATCGTCGTGGGGTTCCCGCCGGGCACGGCCACCGACACCGTGGCGCGGCTGGTCGGCGAGAAACTCTCCCAGCGGCTGGGGCAGCAGTTCATCGTCGATAACCGGCCCGGTGCCGGCGGCAGCATCGGCGCGGGCATCGGGGCGCGCGCGAAGCCCGATGGCTACACCATCATGATCGGGGCCTCGGCGCCGCAGGCGATCAATCCGCATATCTACAGCAAGCTCTCCTACGACGCGCGCAAGGACTTCTCGCCCATCGGCCTGCTGGTATGGCTCCCGTATCTGTTCGTCGTGGCGCCGGACAATCCCGCGAAGGACCTCAACGGCTGGCTCGAGAACGCCCGCAAGAATCCATCGTCGGTGAACTACGGCACCAGCGGCGTCGGCACGACGAGCCATCTGGTGATGTCGGTGCTGCTGTCGCGCGCGGGCGTCACCATGTCGCATGTCCCTTACAAGGGCAGCACGCAGGTGCAGACGGACATCATCGGCGGGCAGGTCAACGCGACCTTCGACACCATGGTTTCGCTGCTGCCGATGGTCAAGGGCGGCAAGCTCAAGGCACTGGCGGTGAGCACGCCCAAGCGCACCGAGCTGCTGCCCAGTGTCCCCACCGTTGCCGAGCAGGGCTTCCCCGGTTTCGATATGGGCGCGTGGCTCGGTCTCGTCGCGCCGGCGGGCGTGCCGGCCGAGATCCGCAACAAGCTGGCCACGGAGGTCAACGCCATTCTGGCCGAGCCCGAGACGCGCAAGAAGCTGACGCAGCTCGGCGCCGAGGTCCGCACGTCGTCGTCACCCGAGGAGTTCGATGGCTTTCTCAAGCGCGAGTACGAGGACTGGGGAAAGATCGTCCATGAATTCAACGTGAAGGAATCATCGTGACCACATCGGCGCACGCGCTGCTTCAGGTCTTTGCCGATAACGGCCTCGACCGCGTCTTTCTGGTGCCGGGAGAGAGTTACCTCGGTGTGCTCGATGCGCTGAGCGACTTTCCGCACATCGACGTCGTGACCTGCCGGCATGAAGCCGGGGCAAGCTTCATGGCCTGCGCGGATGGGCGCCTGACCAAACGGCCCGGCGTCGTCATGGTGAGCCGGGGGCCGGGCGCCACCAACGCCTCCATCGGCGTCCATAACGCGCAGCAGGACGCCATTCCGCTGATCCTCGTCATTGGCCAGATCCCCAAGGCCGATCTCCGGAAGGAGGCATTCCAGGAGATCGATTACCAGCGGATGTACGGGTCCATCGCCAAATGGGTCGTCGAGGTGACCGACCCCTCGAAGCTCGCGGAGGCCGCATTCAAGGCCATTCGCATTGCCACGTCCGGCACGCCGGGTCCGGTGGTGCTGGTCGTGCCCGAGGATATCCAGCAGCAGACGGTGCCCCAGCCGCACTGGACGGTGTCGCCGCAAGCCGCCACCGTGCCGTCGCCGGGCGCGCTGGAGCAGGTCGTCGATCTCCTGCGCGCCGCGGAGCGCCCGCTGATCATCGCGGGCGGCGCACTGGACTCGGACCGCGGCCGCAATGCCCTACGGCGTCTGGCCGAGGCGGCCCATGTTCCCGTGGCGGTGTCGTTCCGCCAGCACGATATCTTCCCGAACACGCATCCGCTGTTCGTCGGCGATCTGGGGCTCGTGAACCCGCGCGAGCAGATTGCCGCATTCGATCGGAGCGACCTGATTCTCGCCATCGGCACCCGGCTCGGCGATATCACGACGCAGGGCTATGCGTTTCCCAGTTTGCCGAAACCCCGGCAACCGCTCGTCCATGTGTACCCCGACGACCATATCGTCGGATTGCATGTCTCCGCCGATGTCGGGGTAGTGTGCGATCCCGCGTTGTTCGCGGAGGCGCTGGCCGATCGCGTCGAGCGCGCGCTGGTAGACACGCCGGTGGAGACTCGGGCGGGCCGTCAGGCCTGGGCCGACACACTCCACGCCATGCACGCGGACATCGCCCGATGGCCATCGATCGCGGTGGAGGATGGCGTGCCGTTCGCCAGCGTGGTGGAACGGCTGGCCGCCATCGCGCCGCCCAATCTCGCGGTCTGCCTCGATGCGGGCACCTTTGCCGCACCGGTGTACCGTCACTTTTCGTTCGTCTATCCGCAACGGCTGATGGCGCCGCTGTCCGGCGCCATGGGATACGGCACGCCCGCGGCCGTGGCGACGAAGCTGCGTCATCCCGAACGCCCGGTCGTTTGCATGGTGGGCGATGGCGGCTTCCTGATGACCGGCAACGAAATGATCGCGGCGGTCGAGCGCGCGCTGCCCATCGTCTTTATCCTGTCGAACAACAACTGCTATGGCTCGATTCGCGTCCATCAGGACAAGACCTATCCCGGCCGCCATGTGGGTACCACGCTGAGCAATCCGAATTTCGTGGCCATCGCGCGCGCGTTCGGTATCCAGGCCGAGCGTGTGGACGCGGCGGACCAGATCGACGGCGCACTCGATCGGGCTTTCCACGCGCAGGCGCCTTACTTCATCGAAGTGCGGACCAGTCTCGACGCGATACTCCCGCGCGCGTCGCAGCCCGCCGTGCAGGCGCGCTCCGGGAACTAGGGCGCGGCGGATCCGGGCCGGTGTTAAGCTCCGTCGGACACTAGACAGGGGTAACCCGCGATGGATCTGCGTAGACTCGAACTGCTGATGCATGTGGCGACCTTCGGCAGTTTTTCCAAGTCCGCCGCCGTGCTCGGCATTGCGCAACCGGCCCTCGGCCGGCAGATACAGAAGCTCGAGGAGGAGTGCGGCGCCCGGTTGCTCTACCGGCATGGGCGCGGGGTCTCGCTGACGCCGGAAGGCGAGCAGCTGATTGCACGGGCACGGCCCCTCGTCCGGCAGCTCGAAGCCATCGCCACCGATCTCAGGCACGGCAGGGAAGAACCCAAGGGCACCGTGATTCTCGGGCTGACGCCGACGGTCTGCGACCTGATCGGCCTGCGGCTGCTGACGGCGCTGTCCGAGAAGTATCCACACATCACCGTTAATGTCGTATCGGGCTACAGCGGCTATATCCATGAATGGCTCGTCGATGCGCGGCTCGATATCGCCGTGCTGCACGACGCCCGGCGTTCCGCCACGGTCGCCGTCGATCCGGTCGGCATCGCGCGGCTGGCGCTCGTCACCCCGCGTGGCATGAAGATCGGCAATCGCGTCCGCAGGAATATCGCCATCCGAGAGCTGCAGGGCATTCCCCTGGCGCTGCCCGGGCGCAACCATGGCTTGCGCCGGACGCTGGAGTTTGCGGCGGGCCATGCCGGCATCGCGCTCGATGTGCGATACGAGGTCGATGCCCTGCGCCTTGCCATGGACCTCGTGAAGGGCGGCGCGGCATCCACGGTGCTGGCGCGGCCAGCCTACAAGCCCGCGCTCGATGCGGGGCAGGTTTCGGAGGTGCGCATCGACGAACCCACGGTGGAAACCCGGCTGATGGTCGCGGAAGCCTCCAATCGTCCCGTGACGCAGGCCATGCGATACGTGCGGCAGGAGATCAAGTCGATCCTGGCGCAACTGGCACAGACATCCGGGCCGGAGTACGGCCTGGTTCCTTTAACGTAGCAGGAAGCAGAAAGTCGAGACAAAGATGGAAATCCGGATGAATGGGCGCACGGCCATCGTGACGGGCGCAAGCAAGGGACTCGGACTGGCCGTGGCCGAGCAATTCTGCGCATGCGGGGCGGAGGTCGTCCTCGCGGCGCGCGGGGCGGAGGCACTGGAGGCCGCGCGCAGCGCGCTTGCCGGACGATACGGGGCAAAGGTCGCCGCGGTGCCGTGCGACGTGTCCACCGCGGACGGCGTGCGGCGGCTCTACGACGGCGCGATGGATGTCTTCGGCAAGGTCGACATCATCGTCAACAACGCCGGCGTGTCGCGCGCAAGCCCGTTCGAGGCGACCTCCGACGAGGAGTGGCAGGCCGACCTCGACCTCAAGCTGTTCGCGGCCATCCGGCTTACCCGGCTCGTGTGGCCACAGATGAAGGAAAGGCGCTGGGGCCGCATCATCAACGTGCTGAACACCGGCGCGAAGGCGCCCGGCCTGAACTCGCTGCCGACCACGGCGTCCCGCGCCGCGGGCATGGCGCTGACCAAGGCGCTGTCCAAGGAAGGGGCACCGTTCGGCGTGCTCGTGAATGCCCTGCTCGTGGGCCGCATCGAGAGCGACCAGTGGGTGCGCAAGGCCGAGAAGACCGGTGTCGCCCTCGACGCGGTGCTGGCGGAGATGGGTGCCGATATCCCGGCAGGCCGCGTGGGACGGGCGGACGAGTTCGCGGCCATGGCGTGTTTTCTGGCATCGGACCTCGCGTCCTACATCGCGGGCACTGCCATCAACGTGGATGGCGGCGCATCACCGGTTGTCTGACGGTTTGTCGGGAAAGAACGTTACGGACGCAAGCTGACGAAGGGAGGGCAACCTCAGTTGGCGCGGATTTTGTTACGCTTGCAATTTCAGCCGCCGCCAACGTCCCCTCCCATGACCGCTCAGAACCTGGATGCCCGCCGCATGGCGCCCGCCACAGAACGCAACCGCGAACCGATTCTCGCCGTGTTGCGCGACGTGTTGCCCGCCACCGGCACCGTGCTCGAGATCGCGAGCGGCACCGGGCAGCATGCCGTGCACTTTGCCGGGGCATTGCAGGGGCTCGACTGGCAACCCAGCGATCCCGATGCCACCTCGCGCGAGTCCATCGCCGCATGGACCGCGCATACGGGGCTGTCGAACGTGCGGGCGCCGCTGGCCCTCGACGTGCACCGGCAGCCATGGGGCATCGAGCGCGCGGATGCCATCGTCTGCATCAACATGATCCATATCTCGCCGTGGACCGCGACCGAGGCGCTGTTTGCCGGCGCTGGCCAGATCCTGCGCGAGGGCGGCGTGCTGTTCCTCTACGGGCCGTACCGCCGCAACGGATCGCACACGGCGCCGACCAACGCCGCGTTCGACGAGCAGCTGCGCGCGGCCAATTCCACATGGGGTGTGCGCGACATGGAGGCCGTGATCGAGCTCGCGGCCGCCCATGGCCTGACCTGCGAGGCGCAGCTGCCGATGCCGGCCAACAATTTCAGCCTGGTGTTCCGGCGCTGACGAGGCCCGCCGAGCAGGCTATTGCATAGCCTTACCGAGCCTTCCGCAATCGCAAGTTCACAGCGGGGCCGTTTGGCGGGAAGATGAGCGGCATCGAACAGCCGCCCATTCTTCTGCCATGTCCGCTTCCGCCATGTCACGTCCCCTCGAAGGCATCACCGTCGTCTCCCTCGAACAGGCCATTGCCGCGCCGTTCTGCACGCGCCAGCTGGCGGACCTTGGCGCGCGGGTGATCAAGATCGAGCGGCCGGGTCCGGGCGACTTCGCGCGCGCCTACGACACGCGCGTCCGCGGGCTCTCGTCCCACTTCGTGTGGACCAACCGCTCGAAGGAAAGCCTGTCGCTCGACGTCAAGGCGCCTGATGCCGCGCCATTGCTGGAAGCGTTGCTGGCCAGGACCGACGTGCTGGTCCAGAATCTCGCGCCGGGCGCGTCGGCCCGGCTCGGACTCGACTTCGAGACGCTCTCGCAACGCTATCCGCGACTGATCGTCTGCGATATCTCCGGTTACGGCGGCGATGGCCCGTATCGCGACAAGAAGGCCTACGACCTGCTCGTGCAGAGCGAGTCCGGGTTCGTGTCGGTGACCGGCACGCCGGAAGAGGGCGTCAAGGCCGGTGCCTCGGTCGCCGATATCGCTGCCGGCATGTATGCCTACAGCAATATCCTCGCCGCGCTGATCGAGCGCGGCCAGACCGGCCGGGGCAAACGCATCGACGTGTCGATGCTGGAGTCGATGGTCGAGTGGATGAGTTTCCCGATGTATTACGCGTTCGAGGGCGCCGCGCCGCCGCCGCGCGCGGGTGCCGCGCACGCCACCATCTATCCCTATGGCCCGTTCCCGACCGGTGATGGCAAGACCGTGATGCTGGGCCTGCAGAACGAGCGCGAGTGGGCGGTGTTCTGCGATATCGTGCTGGGCGAGCCCGCGCTGGCCACGCACCCCGATTTCTCGAGCAATTCGCTGCGCAGCGCCAACCGGGCCACGCTGCGCGCCCATATCGTCGAAGCGTTCTCGCGGCTCACGGCGGAGCAGGTCGTCGAGCGGCTGGAGCGCGCGAAGATCGCGAACGCCAATGTCAATACCATGGCCGATGTCTGGCAGCACCCGCAACTCGCGGCGCGCGACCGCTGGCGCACGATCGACTCGCCGGTCGGCCCGTTGCCCGCGCTGCTGCCGCCGGGCCAGACCGATGCCTGCATGAACCCGGTGCCGGCGGTGGGCCAGCATACCGATGCCATCCTTGCCGAACTCGGCTACTCGGCCGAGGCGATTGCCGGTCTCCACGCCCGGGAGGTGGTCTGATGGCGGTCCGCAGCTATCTGTTCGTCCCCGCGTCGCGTCCGGACCGCATCGGCAAGGCGATCGCCGCCGGTGCGGATGCCGTGATCGTCGATCTGGAGGATGCCGTCGCGCCGGACGCCAAGGATGCGGCGCGTGCCGCTCTCGCCACAGCGTGGCCGACCCTGCGTCCGCAGGCCGATGCCGCCGGCGTGGCACTGCTCGTCCGCGTGAACGGCGCCGATACGGCATGGTTCGAAGCCGATCTCGCCAGTTGCAGGCAAATGGACGTGGTCGCCGTGGTGCTGCCCAAGGCCGATCCGCCCGCGCTGCGTACCATGCGGACGCAGCTGCCCGATACGCCCTGCCTGGCGTTGCTCGAGACGGCGGCCGGGTTTGACGACCTGCGCGCCGTGGCGCGCTCGCCCGGCGTCGAGCGACTGCTGTTCGGGAGCATCGACCTGATGGCCGACCTCGACGTGGCCGACGACGGCACGCCGCTCGATTACTTCCGCAGCGCCATCGTGGCCGCTTCCCGCGCGGCGGGCCTGCCCGCGCCCGTGGATGGCGTCTGCACCGCGATCGGCGATGCCGACGCGCTGGCCGCGGACACCGCGAGAGGGCGCCGGTTCGGGTTTGGTGCCAAGCTGCTGATCCATCCCAGTCAGGTGGCTGGTGTGCACTCGGCGCTGGCGCCGTCCGCGGACGCCGTGGCCTGGGCACGGCGCGTAGTCGACCAGGCGGCCGCAGCCAATGGGGCCGCCATTGCGGTGGATGGGAAGATGGTCGACAAGCCCGTGCTCGACCGGGCACTACGGATCGTGGCGGCGGCCGCGCGGTGAGGGCCACCGCGGGCACCGCGCGCGCAATAAAATGCGCGCCGCGACACCTCTCCGCGTGTCGGAAACCCGTCAAAACCGCGGCGCCCTCATCACGGCCGCGCAATATTCGCGCGCGTGCGAGCAGGACGCAGGGAATCGCCGAATAATGCCATTCGGGTTTTCCTTTATACGGGGTTAGCCTGATTTCTTGCGTTTTGGCGGTCAGATGAAAGCCGTTTGTAATGCAGGTCGGTTTGAATGACGCTCGGGAGATCGTGCTCAGTCATCAACAAAAACATATTGGACTGCGGTTATCCGGGATAAAGGGCGTCTAAAAAGAAAAATTGCCATTCCGGTGCACCGTTCGGCTGGCACGGTCGTTTACCTCTGACCGTTGTCGACTCGAGCCGAACTGATCGTGCATTTTCCTGTTTCCCGTGCTGCCGTGGCGATGCTGCTGGCCCTGGCGGCCACCGGCGGGCGCGCTGCCAGCCAGCCCCTGCCGCCCGACGGCCCTTGCGTGGCACCGCCCTCGAAGGCCGCGCTGACGCTGCCGCAGGCGCGCCTGGACGCCGAGCGCTGCAACCGAGACATCATTGCCGCGCGCCGAACCGAAGAGGCCAGCCAGGCCGATATCCAGATCGCTTCGCAACGGCCCAATCCGGTGCTCAGCGTCGGCGTGGCCAATATCAACCAGACCTACGGCATTGGGGCGGGCAATCTCCGCAGCAAGACGGTCGATTCGACGTTCCGTGTCGATCAGGTGATCGAGACCGCGAACAAGGGCAACCTGCGCGTGGATGCGGCGCGCAAGTCCAATGCCGCCGCCGGCGAGCAATTGCAGGCCATCGTCGCGCAGCAGGTCGGCGCCGTCGATCAGGCGTGGTACGAGGCCGTGGTCAGCCAGGAGCGCGTGGAAGTCCTGACCGATATGGTCGGGCTGTACGGGCGCACCCAGCAGGCCAACGAAGCGCGCCTCAAGGCCGGCGACGTATCGCGCTCGGACGTGACCAAGCTTCAGCTGGACACGCTGCGCGCGCAGAACGACCTGCGCGCGGCGCAAGCGGACCACGCGCGCGACAAGGCCGCGCTGGCCGCCACGATCGGCGTGCCGGGCACGCTGGCCGACAATCGCCTGATTCCCGACTGGCCGTCGCTCGACACCCCGGTGCCGCCGGTCGATCCCGATACGCTCCAGCGCCGTCCCGACGTGACCGCCGCCGAGGCGCGCCTTGCGGCGGCCGCGGCCAGCCGCGACGTGGCCCGCGCGGGCCGTGTGCCCGACGTGACCGTCGGCGCGCAATACGAGCACTATCCGATCTCGCAGACCAACACCACCGGCAGCGGCAACAGCTGGGGCGTGTTCGTCTCGATTCCGCTGTTCGTGCGCCACAGCTTCGGCGGCGAAGCCCGCCGCGCCGAGGTCGATTACTACGCGGCGCTCGACGATCGCAACCGCATCCTGCTGGAAGCGCAGAACGACATCGAGCGGCTGCGCGCGCAGCTGGAGTCGGCGCGCCTGTCGCTGAAGCAGATGCGCGAGTCCGTGCTGCCCGCGGCCGAGAGCGTGGCCAACAGCGCCGAGTTCGCGTACAGCAAGGGCGCTTCCGGCGTGCTCGATCTGCTGGATTCGCGTCGCGCGCTGCGTCAGACACGGCTGGATGCCGTGGAGGCGCAGGGCGATTATGCCAAGGCGCTCGCCGCCTACCGCACGGCCCTGCAGGCCACCAATACCGATATCAACAAGCTTCCCCAGGTCCGTACCGATGCGCCGCGTCAATAACAGCATGCAGAGATTTACCGAGATGTCCGTCCTGTCCCGCGCCGGCGTGGCCCGGCTCGCCGCCGTCTCGCTGTGCGCGCTCGCGCTCGTGGCGTGCGGCAAGAAGGCCGTGGAAGAGAACGACGACGATCCCAAGGTCGTCGGCCAGGTCATCACGTTCCCGGAAAGCGTCCGCTCGCTGCCCGGCATCGCGAGCCAGCCCGTCAAGCTGGGCGGCGAACGCATGCTGAGCATGCCGGGCCGCCTGGTCTGGGACGAGGACAAGACCGTGCGCATCAGCTCGCCGTTCGCGGGCCGCGTCACCGAGATCCTCGTGCAGCCCGGTACCGCCGTGAAGATGAACCAGCCGCTCGCGATGCTGACCTCGCCGGACTTCGGTCTCGCGCAGGCCGACGCGCGCAAGGCGGCCGCCGATAGCGCCTTCGCGCAGAAGTCGCTGACGCGCCAGCGCGAGCTTTACGATGCCGGCGTGATCGCGCAGAAAGACTTCGAGCAGGCACAGGCGGACAGCGCCCGCGCCATGGCGGACCTCCAGCGCACGCAGGCCGCGCTGCGCATGTACGGCACCGCCAACGACAATGTGAACCAGAAGTTCTCGCTGCGCAGCCCGATCGACGGCCTCGTGGTCGAGCGCAATATCAACCCGGGCCAGGAACTGCGTCCCGACCAGCCGCCCGCCTCGCCGCTGTTCCTGATCACCGATCCGAGCACGCTGTGGGCGCAGCTGGACGCCACGGAAGCGGACCTCGCGCTGTTCAAGCCGGGCGTCACGGTCAAGCTGTCGAGCGCCGCCTATCCGGGCGAGACGTTCCCGGGCACCGTGATCAAGGTGGCCGACTACGTCGATCCGAACTCGCGCAGCGTCAAGGTGCGCCTGGTCGTGCCGAACGCAGACCGCCGCCTCAAGGCCGAGATGTTCGTGACGGCCAAGCTGCAGGCCGCGTCGTTCAAGGGCATCGCCGTACCGTCGAAGGCCGTGTTCCTGGCCGACAACAAGAACTATGTGTTCGTGCGTCCGTCGCAGAACGTGTTCGAGCGCCGTCAGGTGTCGCTCGGCGTGTCGCTGCCCGGCACCACGGAAGTGCTCGAGGGGCTCAAGGATGGCGAAGTCGTCGTGACCGACGGCAACCTGTACCTGCAGGACATCCTGCGCGATGCCACCGCCGTCAACAGCGTGCGCGCCGCCGCCGCCAAGCAGTGAGGACCGCGGCCACATGATCTCGCGCATCGTCAGTTTTGCGCTTCACCAGAAGCTGTTCGTCTGGCTGGGGCTGCTTATTTTCATCGCCGGCGGCCTGGCCGCCTTCAAGAACCTGCCCATCGAGGCATTCCCGGACGTCTCGGACATCCAGGTCAACGTCATCACGTTGTATCCGGGTCGCGCGGCCGAGGAAGTGGAGCGCCAGGTCACGATTCCGATCGAGACCGCGCTCGCGGGCACGCCGAACTCCGTACGCGTGTTCTCGCATACGCAGTTCGGCCTGTCGTTCATGATGGTGACCTTCAACGACAAGGCCACCGACGTGACCGCGCGCCAGCAGATCCTCGAACGCCTGCGTGGCGTCGACCTGCCCGACGGCGTCAGCCCGGAACTCGCGCCGCTTTCCACGGCCATTGGTGAAATCTATCGTTTCCGCCTGACCGGCAAGGGCTACAGCGCGCAGGAGCTGCGCACGCTGCAGGACTGGGTGGTCGAGAAGAACCTGCGCCAGGTGCCTGGCGTGGCGGATCTCGTGACCATCGGCGGCACCATCAAGCAGTACGAGGTCAACCCGAACCTCGCGCGCATGCGCGACGCCAAGATCTCGCTGTCGCAGCTGTTCACGTCGCTGCAGCGCGCGAACTCGAACGCGGGCGGCGGCTCCGTCAGCCACGGCCGCCAGCAGTACCTGCTGCGCTCGCTGGGTAGCTACCGCACCTCGGCCGATATCGCCAATACCGTGGTGGCCGAGAACAACGGCACGCCGATCCTCGTCAAGGACATCGCCGAAGTGAAGATCGGCGCCGCGCCGCCGCAGGGCCTGATGGGCCAGGACAACGAGGACGACATCGTGTCGGGCATCGTGGTCATGCGCAAGGGCGAGAACCCGTCGATCGTGCTGGAGGCGCTGAAGCAGAAGATCGAGCTGCTCAACGACTCGATCCTGCCGAAGGGCGTCAAGATCGTGCCGTACTACGACCGCTCGACGCTCATCGACAAGACGCTGCACACCGTGTTCGGCAACCTCGTCGAGGGCGCGCTGCTTGTGATGGCGGTGCTGTACCTGTTCCTCGCCAACGTGCGCGCGGCGGCCATCGTCGCGCTCGTGATTCCGCTGGCACTGCTGTCGACGTTCCTGGGCCTGACGTGGGTGGGCATTCCGGCCAACTTGCTATCGCTCGGCGCGATGGACTTCGGGATCATCGTCGATGGCGCGGTGATCGTCGTCGAGAATATCTTCAAGCGGCTGGGCGAGCTGAAGGAACAGCAGATCAAGGACAAGAAGGCGCGGCTCTACGCGATTCTGCAGGCCACCACGGAAGTGGGCCGGCCGACCGTGTTCTCGATGGTGATCATCATCGCGGCGCATATCCCGATCTTCACGCTGCAACGGCACGAGGGCAAGATCTTCGCGCCGATGGCGTACACGGTGACGGGCGCGCTGATCGGCTCGCTGATCCTCTCGCTGACCGTGGTGCCGCTGCTGTGCCATCTGCTGCTTACCAAGAACATCTCGCACGAAGACAATTTCATCGTGCGCCACAGCAAGCGGTTGTACGAGCCGATCCTGACGTGGGCGCTCGGCCACAAGAAGGCCGTGGTCGGCGTGTCGCTGGGCCTGCTCGTTGCCACCGTCGGCGTGGGCAAGTTCCTCGGTAGCGAGTTCCTGCCGGAACTCGACGAAGGCTCGATGTGGGTCAGCTTCGACCTGCCCGCATCGGTGTCGATCGACGAGGCCCGCGAACAGGCGCATATCCTGCGCGACGTCATTCGCAAGACGCCCGAGGTCAACACCACGATCTCCAAGGTCGGGCGTCCCGACGACGGTACCGATCCGAAGCTGATCAACACCGTGGAAATCCTGGTCGACCTCAAGGGCGACAAGCAGTGGCGGTCGGGCTACGACAAGCGCAAGATCATCACGGAGATCGACCGCAACCTGCGCGCGCTGCCCGGCATCGAGCCGAACTTCTCGCAGCCGGTGCGTGACAACATCCTCGAGAGCATTTCGCAGATCAAGGGCCAGATCGTCATCAAGGTGCAGAGCGACAGCCTCGAGCACAACAAGCAGGTGGCCGACCAGATCCTGGCCAACGTGCAGACGGTCAAGGGCGTGATGCGCGCGTTCATCGACCGCGATGGCGAGCTGCCCCAGTATGTGCTCGACTTCGATCGTGCCCAGGCGGCGCGCTACGGCATCAACGTGGCCGACGTGCAGGACCTGATGGAAACCGCGCTGGCCGGCAAGGCGGCGACCGAGCTCTGGGAAGGCGAGCGCCACTTCAGCGTGGCCGTCAGGCTGAAGCCCAACGAGCGCGAGCTGCCCAACCTGCCGAACATCTTCATGCAGACGGCCGATGGCGCGCAGGTCCCGCTGTCACAACTTGTGACGTTCCGCGCGGCCTCGGGCGCGATGAACATCAGCCGCGAGAATGGCCAGCGTACGACGTCCATCGGCATCTTCATCCGCGACCGCGACATGGGTAGCGTGGTGAAGGACATGCAGGCACTGGTCAAGAAGAACGTGAAGACCGACGACGTGAAGATCGGCTGGTCGGGCGAATTCGAGAACCAGGAGCGCGCGATGGCTCGGCTGTCGATCGTCGTGCCGCTGTCGGTGCTGCTGATCTTCCTGCTGCTGTTCAACGCGTTCAAGTCGTTCAAGAGCGCCACGCTGATCATCTCGAACATCCCGTTCGCGCTGATCGGTGGGGTGTTCGCGCTGTTCCTGACGGGCATTCCGCTGTCGGTGTCGGCGGCTATCGGCTTTATCGCGCTGTTCGGCCAGGCCGTGCTGAACGGCGTGGTGATGGTGACGTACTTCAATCAGCTGCGCGACGAAGGCATGCCGCTGCGGCAGGCCGTGATCACGGGCTCGATGGACCGCCTGCGCACGGTGCTGATGACGGCGCTGCTGGCCATGCTGGGCCTGTTCCCGATGGCCATCTCCCGCGCCATCGGCTCGGAAACCCAGCGCCCGCTGGCCATCGTGATCATCGGCGGCCTGATCACCGCCACCATGCTCACGCTGATCGTGCTGCCGACGCTCTACGAATGGATGGTCGGCCGCAGCTGGCCGGATGAAGAAGTCGAAGGCAAGACCGCCGGCGCGTAAGCCACACGGTAGTCCCTCTCCCATCGGGGAGAGGGACCGCCTTCCGTCCGGGGTTCAGTCCCGTCCGTGGGGCCGGCAGATCAGCGCCCCGAGCAACAATCCCACTCCCATCGCCATGCCCAGCGCGCGCACCGGCTCCCGGTGCACGTAGTCGCGTGCGCACTCCTGCGCGTGCTCCATGCGGCTGCATGCATTTTCCTTCAGCGAATGCAACGCGCTGGACCCGCGCTCGGCCTTGGCCAGAAACGTCTTCTTGGCCGCGTCGAGGGCCTCACCTGTCAGGTTGGGAAGCTGGGTCAGCAGATCGTCGAGATCGCGCGCGAGCTGGTCGGTGCTTGCGCGCAGTTGCGACGTCGCCTGGGAAGCAGAGTCCTGCGGATCGAGATTGTTGGGGTCCATGACGTTCTCCGTGATGAGGGATGTGAGAACGTGGTCCCGCGCAGAATCCGTACCAGCCGGTCAAATCGCCGGAAGCACTGGAAATACCGTGACGGACGGTATCAGCCGTGGAAGAACCGCACCCGCAGGCATGAGCGATTTTGTAATTTCCGCCCATGCCCGCGCAGGGTGAAAGGGGAGGATCACCCCTTGCGATGCGCGTCCCGATCGAGCGCCACTTCCGCCTCGTTACCGCTGAGGCCCTTGTAATAGAGATGCACGCCGATCGCGAGCGAATCATGGCGAATCTCGTTCAGGGCCTTCCACGCCTTCACAGGGTCCTTGAAGACGAGGTAGTGGGCTTCCTGCTCGATCAGCTCGGCCACCTGATGCAGCCCGTGCACATGCAGCGCATTGACCAGCGCGTCGAGGCTGCGGTGCGTGCGCGCATCGGTACGCGGATAGAGCATGTGCAGCACGGCCACACGCTGCTCGGCCATCGTGCCGGACCAGGCGGTGACGATGTCCTGATGGCGGATCGCGGTCACCACATCATCGGCGGCAACAGCGGCAACTTCGTTCGAAGCGGGAAGCAGGGTTTCAGGCGTGAGTCGCATGATGGGGCTCCTTGTTCAGACCAATCGGCAGGGCGATTCGAAGTCCTTACTCTAGGCCAATCATTGCGGAGTAACAGCCCGATTCCGATAACTGACTGTTTCGGTTTGCGAACGAATCGGACGGGAACTTTCGACCTTTCAGCCTTTGAAAGAAATGGCCAAGGCACAGCGCGGGCCAGCGGGTCATGCAGGCCGGACGGTGCGGCAGGCGATAGCGCGGCGTATATTAGCGCTTTGATTTTTTCTTACAAATCGGGGGAGCGATGGATCTGCAATTGAAGGGCAAGGTCGTGCTGGTCACGGGTGGCAGCAAGGGCATCGGCCTCGCGTGCGCGCGCCTGTTCGCGCAGGAGGGCGCAAAGGTGGCCATTGCCGCGCGTCAACCGGAGGGTCTGGATGCGGCCGTGGCTCAACTGGCCGCCGAAGGTCTCGATGCCAGGGGCTTCGCCGCCGACCTGACCGTGCCCGCGCAGGCCGCGGACCTCAAGGCGCGCGTGGAAGCCGCGCTCGGTCCCATCGACGTGCTGGTCAACTCCGCCGGCGCGGCCAAGCGCACGCCCGCGGAAGAACTGACCGCCGCGCACTGGCACGCGGCGATGGAGGCCAAGTACTTCACGTACATCCACATGATGGAAGCCGTGTTGCCAGGCATGGCCGAGCGGCGCACCGGCAATATCGTCAACGTGGTGGGTGTGGGCGGCCGTGTCGCCTCGACGTTCCACCTCGGCGGGGGCGCGGCCAACGCGGCGCTGATGCTTGCTTCGACGGGCCTCGCCCACGCCTACGCGAAGCATGGCATCCGCATCAATGCGGTCAATCCGGGGACGACCGAGACCGATCGCTACCATGCGCGCATGGAGGTGGAAGCCGCGGCGGCCAAGGTCAGCAAGGAAGAAGCCATGCGCGCGCTCACCGACAAGATGCCGATGGGTCGTCTCGCCACGCCCGGGGAAGTCGCGGACATGGTCGTCTTTCTCGGTTCGGGCCGCGCGGCCTACGTGAACGGTGCGGTCATCGCCATCGATGGCGCCGTCAATCCCGTGCCCTGATCGGTGTCATAAAAACGGTACCGCAAAAAACAAAACGCCCCACTCCGCCAGGAGAGGGGCGTTCCGCGGCGCCGCCCGAAGGAGGCGCCGGCGGGCCGAAGCCCGAAGTGTGTCTTATTGCTTCTTGGCGCCGTCGGTGTACGGATCGGCCTTGCCCGTCTTCGCACCGTCGGTGTACGGGTCACGCGCGCCCGACTTGGCCCCGTCCGTGTACGGATCGCGCTTGCTGTTCACGAGGTCCGAACGGGTCGAGCCCGACTTGGCGCCATCGGTGTACGGGTCGAACTTGCCGGTCTTGGCGCCGTCCGTGTACGGATCGGGCTTGCCGGTCTTGGCGCCCTGGGTGTACGGGTCAACTTGCTTTTGCTGCGCAATGGCCAGCGGCGCGGCAACCACGGCCGCGGCCGCGACGATCAGACTGGTGAGATGGGTCTTCTTCATAAGGTGCCTCGCGATGTAGTAATTGGGCGCGATCCGAATACCTGTGTCGACTGCGCCCCGCGTCGATCGGACAGGCAGCTTAATGCTGCACTCTGCAAGCATAGCCCTCTGTCAGTGCAGACGACACTATGCCTTAGTTTTAGATGAAGCACGCATTGGTTGTGCCATCGGTGTGGATGTCTTAATGTCCATATGTAGGCGAGGCGGTTGTAGCTTGTACCGGTAAAAGCGTCAAACTGGCAGGATCTGCGCATATCTTGCTTAGTGCTCCCGGCTTCGTCCGCTACGGGGATGCCGCGTCTCACGAATTGCATGCCGTGGCACATCCTCCACATCCCCGGCGGCCGTGTCCGCGACCAGTACGGCAGGCACGCCCAGCCAGTGCCCCCAGACATCGAGCCACGCGCGCTGGGAGGCGCAGCCGAGCTCGAGCAAGGCGGAGGCGTAGTGGAGCGGAATGCTCAGCGCCGGAATCTGGTTGGTCATCTGCCGTACGTACAGCGATTCCGGGTCCTGCATCACGAACATCGATGCCCAGTCGAAACGGGCCTCGTCGAACATCGACCGCGCAAAATCGGTATTCAGGCCCATCAGCCGGGCCCAGTTCTCGTTCCATTGCTGCCCTTCGGCGGCGCCCATGGCCTGCAGGTGCGGGAAAAACGCCGTCATCGGCCACAGAGTCGGTGGAATGCTTTGCATGGCGAACTCCAGTGAGATGCGCTGCGGGAAGAAAGCCTACCGGCATTCTGGACGCGTTCAACGCGGGGATGAACCCGGGTAAGCAGGGGGGTAGGCTGGCACGGATGTCGCAACAATGCCAGACATTTGGTTTCCGCAAGGAGCTTGCCATGGCAACGACCCGTCATCGTCCCGCCAGCGGCGGCGCGCGCCGCAAGGCGCGGCGCTGGTCGCAGCACGTGACCGAGACCAGCGACGCGATGGACCTGAAGCACGACATCTTCAAGTCCGGCACTGCGGAGGAAGTGGCCGCTTCGCTCAAGAACTCCGCCACGCGTAGCCGCCGCCGCAAGGGCACGCCATTCCAGTCGGCGATGTCCATGCTGAACTTCTATATCAACCGGGCGGGCCGCAATCTGCCCAGGGAGCGCCTGGCCACGCTGCGGCGTGCCAAAGGCAAGCTGCGCGAGGCATTCGGCCGTACGGCATGAGCCTTCACGATTTGTGATCCCCCCATGCCGAACAGGGGCTGGGCGGGAGACCTCGCGAGCGTTAGAGTGGGTGATTCCGCCGGGCAGCAACGGCCCGGCGCATAACACCAGAGGTTCCGAGGAGACACCAAGATGAAATCGATGCCACGCCGCCATGCGCGTCGTACAGCGCTGAAGGCCATGCTCAGTGCCGCGCTGATCGCCACGGGCGCCACCCTCCCGATGGCCCATGCCGCCGATGCGTGGCCCAGCAAGCCGATCACGCTGGTCGTGCCGTTCGCCGCGGGCGGCACCACCGATATCGTGGGCCGGGCCGTCGGCCAGAAGCTGGGCGAAGCGCTGGGCCAGCCCGTGGTCGTGGACAACCGTCCCGGCGCCGGCGGCACGCTGGGCGCGGCCAACGTGGCGCGGGCCCAGCCGGACGGCTACACGTTCCTGCTGGCCACCATCGCCCACACGATGGCGCCCGGCATCTACAAGTCGCTGCCTTACGACTTCCAGAAGGACCTCGAGCCCATCGGCATGGTCGCCTCCACGCCGAATGTGCTGATCGTCAACGAGCAGATCCCCGTGAAGACCGTGCAGGAGCTCATCGCCTACATCAAGGCGCATCCGGGCAAGGTCAACTACGGTTCGGCCGGTATCGGCAGCACGGAACACCTGTCAGGCGAACTGTTCCGTTCGGCCACGGGCACCGATATCTCGCACGTGCCTTACAAGGGCGGCGCGCCGATGATGACGGACATCATCGCCGGCCAGATCCAGATGGCCATCGAGACCAGCCCGTCGGCGAACCCGCATATCAAGAGCGGCAAGGTGCGCGCGCTGGCCGTGACGTCGGCCAGGCGCTCGGCCGCTTATCCCGGCGTGCCGACCGTGGCCGAGAGCGGCGTGCCGGGCTATGAAGTGGTGACGTGGTACGCGTTGATGGCGCCGCGGGGCACGCCCGATGCGATCAAGCAGCGCGCGGGCGCGGAGCTGGCCAAGGTGCTCAAGCAGCCCGACGTCGTCAAGCGCTTCGACGAGCAGGGCGTGACCGCCGGCGATATGAACGCACCGCAGCTGGCGGCGTTTATCAAGACCGAAACCACGAAGTGGATCAAGGTTGCCAAGGACTCGGGCGCGAAGGCCGAGTAACGCCTGACGCCAAATAAGAAACCGCGCCATCCGGCGCGGTTTTTTTTTATGCGGGCAGCCCGCTCAGACCGCGGACTTCAGCACCTTGCCCGTCTCGAAGAACGCCTGCAGATTGTCGAATACGAGATCCGCCATCGCCTTGCGCGTCTCGTGCGTGCCGCTGGCCACGTGAGGCAGCAGCACCACGTTGTCGAGCTTGAACAGCGCTTCCGGCACGTGCGGCTCGTTCTCGAAGACATCGAGCCCCGCGCCCGCGATGCGCTTGTTTGCGAGCGCATCGACCAGCGCCGCTTCATCGACCACGGTACCGCGCGCGATATTGATCAGATAGCCCTTGGGGCCGAGCGCCTCGAGCACGCTGGCCGAGACCAGATGCTTCGTCGTCGGGCCACCCGACGTCGCCAGCACCAGAAAATCCGCCCACGACGCAAGCGCTTCGATCGACGGCTCGAAGCCGTACGACACGCCTTCCTGCGGCTTGCGGCCGAAGTAACGCACTTCCATGTCGAAGCCGCTCGACCGTTTGGCAATCACATGGCCGATGCGGCCGAGACCCACGATGCCGAGGCGCTTGCCGCTCACGCGCGTGGTCAGCGGGTAGGGCGCCTTGGGCCACTCGCCACGACGCACGTAACGATCCGCCGCGCTGATCTGGCGCGCGGCATCCATCAGCAGCGCGAACGCGGTATCCGCCACGCAGTCGTTGAGCACGTCGGGCGTGTACCCCACCGCGATACCGCGCGCACGCGCGGCGTCGAGGTCGATCTTGTCGAGACCCACGCCAAAGCTGGAGATCACGCGCAGCGCGGGCAAGGCCGCGATGGTCGCCGCATCGACGCCGGTGGCGGCGCGCGCGGTCAGCGCGACGAATTCGCCGCCGTGCTTCGCAAGATAGCCAGCCGGATCCTTTTCGGCCCAGAACGGATGCACGTCGAAGTGTTCGGCGAGTCGGGCTTCGATATGTTCGGGCAGGCGGCCATGCTGCAGAAGGCGGGGTTTCATGCGAATGTTTCCTGTTGGGGTATCGAGACGGCCATTATCGGCCAGAAGCCTTGCGCCATGCGGCGAAATCCGCGCGCGCCTGTTCGGTCGTGGCCGGATAGAGGCCGATGATCGAGCGGCCCTTCTTCACTTCCTCGGTGACGAAGTCCTCGAACGCGGTCATCTCGACTGCCTCGGTGGCAATTTCCTCGGCGAGTTCGCGCGGAATGATGACCACGCCTTCGCCATCGCCCACGACCACATCGCCCGGGAACACCGCCACGTCGCCGCAGCCGATCGGCACGTCGAACTCCAGCGCCTGATGCATCGTGAGGTTGGTCGGCGCGGAGGCGCGCTGGTGATACGACGGGATATCGAGCTGCGCGATCTCGGGCGAGTCCCGCAGGCCGCCATCGGTCACGATTCCCGCGCATCCACGCTGCATCAGCCGCGTGACGAGAATCGAGCCAGCCGACGCCGCGCGCGCATCCTTGCGGCTGTCGATCACGAGCACGGCACCTGGCGGGCATTGCTCGATCGCCTGCCGTTGCGGATGGTTCGGGTCCTGGAACACGGTGATCGGATTGAGGTCCTCGCGCGCGGGGATATAGCGCAGCGTGAAGGCCTCGCCGACCATCGTCCCGTGCTTCGCGGCATGCCTCGGATCGAGCGGATGCACGTCCTGGATAAACTGGTTGCGCAGGCCGCGCTTGAACAGGGCGGTGCAGAGCGTGGCCGTGCTGACGGACTTGAGCCTGTCGTGGAGGGAAGGGCT
This sequence comes from Cupriavidus pauculus, assembly GCF_008693385.1. Classification (NCBI taxonomy): domain Bacteria; kingdom Pseudomonadati; phylum Pseudomonadota; class Betaproteobacteria; order Burkholderiales; family Burkholderiaceae; genus Cupriavidus; species Cupriavidus pauculus. The sequence continues at coordinate 1,269,921 of NZ_CP044067.1, read as the reverse complement.
GAGCTGGGTCATGAGGGTCCTGTCGCTTCGGTCAGTAGATGCTCGGTTCGCCCGCGGACTCGCCGAAGTCGGTCTGCAGGAAGTCGAAGTCGCAACCGTCGTGAGCCTGCCGGATATGCTGCGCGAACATCCAGCCGTAGCCGCGCCCGAATTTCGGCGGCAGCGGCTGCCACGCGGCGCGGCGTCGCGCGAGTTCTTCGTCGGAGACCTCCAGATGGATGCGGCGCTGGTCGATATCGACGGAAATCATGTCGCCCGTCCGTACCAGCGCGAACGGCCCCCCGATATACGCTTCCGGCGACACGTGGAGGATGCAGGCACCGTAGCTCGTGCCGCTCATGCGCGCATCGGACATACGCAGCATGTCGCGCACGCCCGCCTGCACGAGCTTCTTCGGAATCGGCAACATGCCCCACTCGGGCATGCCGGGGCCGCCCTGCGGGCCCGCGTTGCGCAGGATCAGCACATGGTCCGCGGTCACGTCGAGGTCGTCGCGCTCGATCGCGGCCTTCATCGACGGATAATCGTCGAACACGAGCGCTGGCCCCGTATGTTTGTAGAAGCGCGGCTCGCACGCGCTCGGCTTGATCACGCAGCCATCGGGCGCGATATTGCCCTTCAGCACGGCCAGCGCGCCTTCCTGATACAGCGCGTTCTCGCGCGAGCGAATGACGTCGTCGTTGTACACCTCCGCGCCCGCGATGTTCTCGCCAAGCGTGCGGCCGGTGACCGTCGGTGCGTCCAGATGCAGCTTGTCCGTGATGCGGCTCATCAGCGCCGGCAGGCCGCCCGCGTAGTAGAAGTCCTCCATGAGGTACTTGTCGCCGCTCGGCCGGATATTCGCGAGCACCGGCACGTGGCGGCTCATCGCGTCGAAGTCTTCCAGCCCGATGTCATGGCCCGCGCGCCGCGCCATCGCAATCACGTGGATGATCGCGTTCGTCGAGCACCCCATCGCCATGGCCACGGCAATCGCATTCTCGTACGACGCATGTGTCTGTACGCGCGCGGGCGTCAGGTCCTCCCACACCATTTCCACGATGCGGCGGCCGGACTCCGAGCACATGCGGATATGGTTGGCGTCGGCGGCGGGAATCGACGAAGCGCCGGTCAGCGACATGCCGATGGACTCGGCGATCGCGGTCATCGTGCTCGCCGTGCCCATCGTCATGCAGGTGCCGTGGCTGCGCGCGATGCCGCCTTCGATCCCGATCCACTCGGTCTTGCTGATGTTCCCCGCGCGGCGTTCGTCCCAGTATTTCCACGCGTCGGAGCCCGAGCCCAGCACATTGCCCTTGTAGTTGCCGCGCAGCATCGGCCCGGCCGGCACGTAGATGGCCGGCACGCCCGCGCTGGTCGCGCCCATCAGCAACCCCGGCGTGGTCTTGTCGCAGCCGCCCATGAGCACGGCGCCGTCGATCGGATGGGACCGAATGAGCTCCTCGGTCTCCATCGCGAGCAGATTGCGGTAGAGCATCGTGGTCGGCTTGACCGAACTCTCGGAGAGCGAGATCGCGGGAAGTTCGATGGGAAAGCCGCCGGCCTGCAGGATGCCGCGCTTGACGTCGTCAACGCGCTGCTTGAAGTGCGAATGGCAGGGATTGATATCGGACCAGGTATTGATGATCGCGATGACCGGCTTGCCCATCCACTCGTCGGGCGCGTAGCCCATCTGCATGATGCGGGAGCGATGACCGGAGGAACGCAGGTCGTCGGGGGCAAACCAGCGCGCGCTGCGCAGCGCGTCGGGCGTTTTTCGTGCCGTCATGGTTGTCTCTTCCATGTCCATATAGATGGCGGAGCCGGTCTGCATGGCCGGCCTTGATGCCGACGATTAAAGCACTAATATATTAGTACGTCAACGACGTTGCCCGGACGGCTTTCGGCTAGAATCGCGCCCCAATATGGAAACCTTGCTGCAGGAACCTTCGACCCTGTTCCAGTTCGACCGCACGCGCCAGGCGGCGCCGCAGGTGTTCGAGCATATGCGCGAGCAGATCATCGCGCTCGCGCTGCCGCCCGGCACGGTGCTGTCGCGGATCGATCTGGCCGCGCAGTACGGCATCAGCCAGACGCCGGTCCGCGACGCGCTGATCCGTCTGGCGGAGGAAGGGCTCGTAGACATCTTTCCGCAGCACGCGACGCGCGTGAGCCGCATCGACGTCGCACTGGCGCGCCAGGCGCATTTCCTGCGGCGTTCCGTGGAACTGGAGATCGTCCGTACGCTGGCCGCGGCACCCGATGCCCGGCTGATCGAAAAACTGCGTGCGACGGTGGCGCGCGCCACGCGCATGCTCGAGGTGCATGCGCTGGACGAATTCAGCGACAACGATCAGGCCTTCCACCGCGCGCTGTACGATGCGGCCAATGTCCCGGACCTCCACGCGCTCGTGCGCCGGCAGAGCGGTCACCTGGACAGGCTGCGACGCCTGCATCTGCCCATCGCCGGCAAGGCGCATGAAGTCCTGCGCGACCACGCGGCCATCGTGGAGGCCATTGCCGTGGGCAACGGCGTGCGCGCGGAGGCGGTGCTGCGTGAGCATCTGTCGGGCACGCTCGCGCATATCGACGATATCCGCGCGCGGTATGGGAATTACCTCAAATAGTCATCACCGCGTCGCCGCGACATCGATCTCGCTGCGCACGTAGTGGTCGGTCAGGCAGCCCATGACGATGTTCTCCACGGCCTTGCGCGTGGGGGCATCGCGCACGGTCCCGCGCAGCGTTACAGCACCGTCGATCATGTCGATGCTGATGATGCCCGGGTCCACGACCATCGATAGCCGTTCATGCAGCACCTCCAGGCGCTGCGCATCGTTCAGCGGCTCGAGCGGTCGCATATCGTCGCCGTCGAACTGGCCGAGCGCCGCGGGGCCCGGTAGCGGCCGCTGCCCGGACTGCGCGAATTCGGGCGGAAGCTTGTCCGAACCCGGCGCCACACCATACATGCCGTAGCGCTCGACGCCGGCAGGCTCGTTTGAGCCCGGCTGCGGCCGATATGGCTGCTTTGGCAGATTCGTATGCGAGCCTGGCGCGGGATCGTCCGCCGCGCGTACCGGACGCTCGGGTCGGCTCTTCTCGTCATTCACGCCACTGTGGCCGCCATAGTGAAAATCGGTGAGCGGTGGAGCAATTCGGTTCTTTTGCATGATGGTCTCCAGTGCGAGTCAGGGATCGTCATGCCTTGCGCCGCAAGGTCCGTTCCACTCGAAGGAACGCCGCAAAATCACGCAATTTGGCCGGCTTTCGCCCGTGTGGCGGAGGTAGTTATTGCAAGGCTTGTTGCAACGGCTTGCAATGCCATGGGTTGCGCAATATGCGTGTGACTGCTAAATCAGGAGAAGGGCACCGCGCGGAATGCCAGCAGATGGAGGGAAACAAAAATCTATGGAAGAACGAATCGCCACGGCACTCGACCTCGGTCGGGTGCTTCAGGGGGCACGAACGATTGCCGGTCTCAGTCAGGCGGAGGCCGCGGCGCGGCTGAACGTGAGCCAGAGCTGGATTTCTCATATGGAGCTCAATCCGGAGACCATCAGCGCGGCCCAGCTGCTCGCGCTGATGGAGGTCTACGAACTGGCGCTATACATCAAGCGCTGAGCGCCGGGGGAGTGTCTGCGGGCGCTTACTCGGTCAGCGCGCGACCCTGTGTTTCGGGCAGCGTCAGCGCGGCGAGGATGACGACGCCGTATGCGACGGCGGCGAACAGGCCGATTGCGTGGCCGAGGCTCATACCCTGCGACACGTGTCCGATCAGGAACGGGAACGTGGCCCCCACCGCGCGGCCGAAGTTGTAGCAGAAGCCCTGTCCGCTGCCGCGAATGCGCGTGGGATAGAGCTCGGTGAGGAACGCACCCATGCCGGAGAAGATACCCGACGCGCAGAACCCGAGCGGAAATCCCAGCACGAGCATCAGCACGTTGTCGAGCTGCAACTGCGTATAGACCGTCGCCACGATCACCGATGCGACCGCAAACAGCATGAAGGCCCGCCGGCGGCCAAGTCTGTCGCTGGCCCACGCACCGGCCAGATACCCGCAGTACGAGCCCACGATCACGACGCCGAGGTAGGCACCCGTGCCGATCACGCTGAGCCCGCGCTCGGTCTTGAGGTAGGTCGGCAACCACGTCGTAATCGCGTAGTAGCCGCCCTGCACGCCAGTGGCGAGCACGGACGCGCGGAGCGTGGTCCAGGCGATATCGCCGCGAAAGATGTCGAGGAACGATGCACGCTGCGCGTCGCCCGCGGCTTGCGCCGCCTGCTGGCGCTGATGCACCTCCGGCTCCTCGACGTAGCGGCGAATCCAGATCACGAACGGCGCGGGCGCGATGCCGATGGCAAACAGCACGCGCCACGCGTACTCGGGCGGCACCAGCGAGAACACGAGCGTGAACAGCAGCGTCGATAGTCCCCAGCCGATGGCCCATCCCGCCTGGACGATGCCCACCGCCTTGCCGCGATCCTTCGCGCGGATGACTTCGCCGATGAGCACCGCACCCGCGGTCCACTCGCCGCCGAAGCCCAGGCCCATCAGCCCGCGCGCCCATAGCAGTTGCCCGAAGTTCTGCGCGAACGCGCACAGCAGTGTGAAGAACGCGAACCACACGATGGTGATCTGCAGCGTACGCACGCGGCCGATACGGTCCGACAGCACGCCCGCGATCCAGCCGCCGGCCGCAGACGTCAGCAGCGTGACGGTGCCGATCAATCCCGCATCGCCGCGCGTGATACCCCACGCCGCGATCAGCGTGGGAATCACGAAGCTCAGGAACTGCGTGTCCATCGCGTCGAGGATGTAGCCGAGCTTGCAAGACCAGAACGCGTTGCGCTGCGGGCGCGTCATATGGCCGTACCATGTGCTCGCGCCGTCCTGCACGTCCGCGCCCGGAAGATTCGTTTCGATATCGATCGCCATCGCTGGTAGCTCCCTCGTTGCTAGATGACCGCGAGCGTGCGGTTCGGAATGTCGGTGACCAGCATGTGGCCCGGCTTGTGCGCGATCGCGAACGGCAGGCGCGCGCTTTCGATCGCGGCCTGTGGCGTCACGCCGCAGGCCCAGAACACGGGCACTTCGTCCTCGTGCACGGGCACCGCGTCGCCAAAGTCGGGCTGCCACAGATCGCGAATGCCGATCAGCGTGGGATCGCCGAGGTGCACGGGCGCGCCATGCACGCCGGGAAAGCGGCTCGTGATCTGGATCGCGCGAATCGCATCGGCGGCTTTCATCGGGCGCATCGATACGACGAGGTTGCCGCCGAAGGGACCAGCGGGGTGATTCGGCATGTTCGTGCGGAACATCGGCACGTTCACGCCGCAATCGACATGGCGCAGCGGAATGCCTTCCTGCTTGAGCATCTCCTCGAACGAGAACGAGCAGCCGATCGCGAACACGACCAGATCGTCGCGCCACAGCGCTCGCAGATCCTGCACCTCATCGGTGCGCTCGCCGTGCGCGTAAACGTAATAGGCGGGGACGTCCGTGCGAATGTCGAGGTCCTCGCCCAGCGCGGGGATCTGCCACTGCCCGGGCTCGCCGACCGCGAGCAACGGGCACGGCTTCGGATTCAGGAAGCAGAAGCGCAGGAAGTCGTCGGCATGGGCCTTCGGCAGGATCGCGAGGTTCGCCTGCGCATACTCGCCGCAGAAGCCCGCCGTGGGGCCAGTGACGAGCCGCTCGCGCACCGCCCTGCGCAGTTGCGAGGGCAGGGCGTTGGACCGGTCGGGGGATGACATGAGGGACATGGATGGAACGAGCGGCTTATGAAGGTTCCAACCTTAGAAGTAAAAAAAATGTCTGGCGACGAAGTTATTTCTGCCGGCAGCGTCAAGTATTTGTGAACACGTGCGGGTCATTTCCCCCAAAGCCACGGTTGACGCCGCATCCGCACGATCGTCCGCACCATGGGCATACGCAGGCCGCCGCCGTGTCTCAGGGTAAATACGCAGTTCAACGTACGGCCAGCACCGCGCGCTGGGGCCCGACGCGGGCCGCGTACTGTTCCACCGTCATGTCGATGAGATCGAGAATGCGCTGCGTGGCCTGAAAGCCGATATCGGTGCGCCACGAGGCCGTGACCGGCAGCGCGGGCGGCTGCGGCAGCGCGTCGTCCAGCACGACGAGCTCGCCGCGCGCCAGCGGTTCCTCGACGATCGCGGGTGGAATCACCCCCACGCCGAAGCCGCCGATCAGCAGCCGGACCATCGCGGCCACCGAGTTGATGCCGTTGAGCCGCGCGCGCGCCATGCCGTGCTCGCGCAGCAGCTGCGCCAGGTCCTGATACGGCCGTGAATGCCGCGAGAACGTGATGATGCGATCGCGCGCGGTGTCGGGCAGGTCGGGCGCCGCGATCCATGCAAGCGGATGGCTGAGCAGCGCGGTGCTGGCGATACCGCTCTCGTGCGTGAGGTCGGTATGCAGCGCGATATCGATCTGACCCTCGCGCAGCAGCGTATGCAGCCGCAGCGCCGTATCGACGACCAGCTCCACCTCGAGGTTCGGATGGCGCCGCGTCACGGCCGTGACCATCTCGGCGAGCCATGTGTGCACGACGGTTTCCATCGCGCCGATGCGCACCACGCCGCTCGCGTTCTCGTCCGCGCGCAGGGCCGTGCGCAGCCGCTCCACCGATTCGCTCACCGCTTCGGCCTCCGCCAGCACGCGCAAGCCGGCGGCCGTCAGGCGCACGGTCTTCGAGTTGCGCTCGAGCAGGCGCACGTCCAGCTCGCGCTCCAGCGCGGAGATGCGGCTCGATACCGATGCCTGCGTGGTGAAGAGCTTGTCCGCGGCGAGGCTGAAGCTGCGCAGCCGCGCGACCCAGACGAACGTTTCGATGAACTTGAGATTCATGGCGCGTGCGAGAACGGTGCGAATGCCCGCGAGCAGGCATCAAAGTGGGGCAGTGTAGGGCATCGGAAAGGAGCATGCGATTTTCTTATGCATTGGGCCGAAGATTTCTAGTTGGACCGGGGCCGCCGTCGTTTTGCAGAATGCCCGAAAAATTCCACATGCCACCGTGCATACGCCACCGAAGCTGCCGAAGAGGAAGACTGCCACCATGCCTACCCCCGCTCCCACCCCATCGTTCGCATCCGACACCGCCCGCCGCTGGCAATTCTGGGTCGACCGTGGAGGTACCTTCACGGACATCGTCGCGCTGCGTCCCGACGGCGGCTTTGTCACGCACAAGCTGCTCTCCGAAAACCCCTCGCGTTATCCAGACGCGGTGATCCAGGGCATTCGCGACCTGCTCGGCCTTGCCGCCGACGCGCCGCTGCCGCACGAACGCATCGAAGTGGTCAAGATGGGCACCACGGTCGCGACCAACGCGCTGCTCGAGCGCAAGGGCGCCCGCACGGTGCTGGCCATCACGCGGGGGTTCGGCGACCAGCTGCGCATCGGCTATCAGGACCGGCCCGACATCTTCGCGCGCCATATCGCGCTGCACGACCAGCTCTACGAGCGCGTGGTCGAGATCGAGGAGCGCGTGGACGCGCAGGGCAACGTGCTACGGACGCTCGACGAAGCCGCGACGCGCGCCGCGCTGACCGATGCCTATACGGCCGGCATCCGCGCGATCGCCATCGTGCTGATGCATGGCTATCGTCACGGCGAACATGAACGCCGCGTGGCGAAGATCGCGCGCGAAATCGGCTATACGCAGATCTCCGTGAGCCACGAGGCCAGCCCGCTGATGAAGATCGTCGGTCGCGCCGACACCACGCTGATGGACGCGTACCTGTCGCCGATCCTGCGCGACTACGTCGGCCGCGTGACGCGGCACACGGGTCCCACGCCGCTGATGTTCATGCAGTCCAGCGGCGGGCTGGCCAGCGCCCAGCGCTTCCAGGGCAAGGACGCGATCCTGTCCGGCCCCGCCGGCGGTGTGGTCGGCGCGGTCAAGACGTGTGCCAACGTCGGCGAACATCGCGTGATCGGCTTCGATATGGGCGGCACATCGACGGACGTCATGCACTACGACGGCGAATACGAGCGCGTATTCGAGACGCAGGTGGCGGGCGTGCGCGTGCGCGCGCCGATGATGCACGTGCATACCGTGGCGGCCGGCGGTGGTTCGATCTGCACGTTCGAGAACGGACGCTTCAAGGTCGGGCCGGAATCGGCCGGCGCCAATCCCGGGCCCGCCTGCTATCGCAACGGCGGCCCGCTGACGGTCACCGATTGCAACGTGATGCTTGGCCGCATCCAGCCCGAGCACTTCCCGCATGTCTTCGGCCCCGAAGGCAACGAGCCCATCGACGTGGACGTCGTGCGCGAGCGCTTTGCGCTGCTGGCCCACGACGTGGCCGCGCAGAGCGGCGTGGCCATGACGCCGGAGGCCGTGGCCGAAGGGTTCCTGTCGGTGGCGGTGGACAGCATGGCGCGCGCGATCAAGATGATCTCGGTGGAGCGCGGCTATGACGTCAGCGACTATGCGATGTGTTCGTTCGGCGGCGCGGGCGGCCAGCACGCCTGCCGCGTGGCCGACGTGCTCGGCATCGGCCGCGTGGTGATCCATCCGTTCGCGGGGGTGCTGTCCGCGCTTGGCATGGGCCTGTCCGACCTGCGCGCGCTACGCGAATTCGCGGTGGAAGAGGTGCTCGACGACCGCGCAGTGTCGGCACTGGAAGGCGTATGGGCGCGCGTGGCCGACGAGGCCGGCGGCGAGCTCGCGGCACAGCAGGTGCCGCCCAATGCGGTGACCTACGTCGAGCGCGCGCGTATCAAGTACAAGGACACCGATACCCCGATCGAAGTCGATCGTGCCGATGCCGCCGACATGGGGCTTGCGTTCGAGCAGGCGCATCGCCAGCGCTTCGGCTTTGCGATGGAAGGCAAGCCGCTGGTCATCGAGTCCATCGCCGTGGAAGCGATCGGCGTGATGGATGTGGCGGGCACGCGCGAAGGCGCGCTGGCCGCGGCGGGCCATCAGGGCAAGTCCGCCGCCGCGGGCAATGCCGTGCCGGCGAACGAAACCGTGACGCTGCACGTGACGTCGGAAGACGACGGCGCACAAGCCGGCTGGGGCGACGTCCCGCTGCGCCGCCGCCGCGCGCTCGCCGCGGGCGACAGCGTGGCGGGCCCGGCGCTGATCAGCGAGGACATCTCGACCATCGTCGTCGAACCGGGCTGGACCGCGACCGTCCTCGACGATGGCACGCTGCGCCTCGCGCGCACCGGCGAACGCAGCCGTCATGGCGGCATCACGACGGAACGCCATCCGGTGCATCTGGAGATCTTCAACAATCTGTTCATGTCCATCGCGCAGCAGATGGGCACCACGCTCGAGAAGACCTCGCGTTCGGTCAATATGAAGGAGCGCCTCGACTTCTCGTGCGCGCTGTTCGACGCGGAGGGCAACCTCATCGCCAACGCGCCGCATATCCCGGTGCACCTCGGTTCGATGAGCGACAGCGTTCGCGCCGTGATCGACGGCCACCGCGCGCATATGGCGCCCGGCGACGTCTACATGCTGAACCTGCCCTACAACGGCGGCACGCACCTGCCGGACATCACCGTGGTCATGCCCGTGTTCGATCGCAACGACGGCGACCTGCTGTTCTACGTAGCCGCGCGCGGCCACCACGGCGACGTGGGCGGCATCACGCCGGGCTCGATGCCGTCGGCCAGCGTGTCGATCGAGCAGGAAGGCGTGCTGCTGGACAATGTGCGTATCGCGCGCAATGGCGTGTTCCTCGAGCAGTCCGTGCGCGAGCTGTTCGCGAGCGGCCCGCATCCGGCGCGCAATATCGACCAGAACATCGCCGATCTGATTGCACAGGTTGCCGCGTGCGAAACCGGCGTCAACGAGCTCATGCGGGCCATCCACCACTACGGCCGCGATGTCGTCATGGCCTATATGGGCCACGTGCAGGACAACGCCGAGGAAGCGGTGCGCCGCGCCGCGAAGCACCTCAAGGAAGGCGAGTACGCGTGCGAGATGGACGACGGCGCGGTGATCCGCGTGCGCGTGTCGATCGATCGCGAGCGCGGCCAGGTCAAGGTGGACTTCACGGGCACGAGCACGCAGCGGCCGACGAACTTCAACGCGCCGCGCTCCATCTGCAAGGCGGCGGTGCTGTATGTGTTCCGTACGCTGATCGACGAAGCGATTCCGATGAACGAAGGCGTGCTGCGCCCGATCGATATCGTGATTCCGACGGGCTCGATGCTGAACCCCGTGTACCCGGCCGCCGTGGTCGCGGGCAACGTGGAAGTCTCGCAGGCCGCGACCGACGCGCTGTACGGCGCGCTGGGCGTGCTGGCCGCCTCGCAGGGCACGATGAACAATTTCACGTTCGGCGACGCCCAGCGGCAGTATTACGAGACGATCGCCGGCGGCTCGGGTGCCGGTCATGGCCATCACGGTACGTCGGCGGTGCAGACGCATATGACCAACTCGCGCATGACCGATCCGGAAGTGCTCGAGACGCGCTTCCCGGTACTCGTCGAAACGCATGCGATCCGCTACGGCAGCGGTGGCGACGGCAAATGGCGCGGCGGCGACGGCGCGATCCGCAAGATCCGCTTCCGCGAGCCGATGACCGCGAGCATCCTCGCGGGACGCCGTCGCGTGCGGCCGTTCGGCCTGGCCGGTGGCAGCGATGCGGCCGCGGGCTGCAACTGGATCGAACGCGCGGATGGCGCCGTCGAGCACTTCGGTGCCACCCACACCGCCACGGTGAATGCCGGCGACGCGTTCGTGATCGAAACGCCGGGAGGCGGTGGCTACGGCAGGGCCTGAGGCCCGGCGGTCGCCTGGCGCGCGCTCAATGCAGATAGCCGAGCGCGCGCCACCACAGGTAGTCCAGCGGCAGCAGCACGACGACCGTGATCGCGGCCAGCGCGAGGCACAGTCGCGTGCCGTGCCGCAACCCCACGCCGCCGAGCTGCATCGCGATCATGATCGGCGGCGACTGGTAAGGCAGGAATACGGTGGAGAACACCGGCACCTGCAGCATCAGCACGGTCTCCAGCGGCAGCCCCGTGGCCGTGGCCAGATCCTTCGCCAGCGGTGTCAGCACGGCCGGCAACGCCGGCAGCGTCGATACCAGTCCCAGCGCGGCGCCCATGGCGCTCAACGCGCCCACGTTTCCCACGGTATGGCCCGGTGCGAGCGGCAGCCAATGCAGCAGCGCGCCGCTGATCGCGGTGCCGAGCCCCGTCGACTCCACGACCGCGCCCAGACCGAGAAAGCCGGCCACGTACAGCAGCGGCACGAGGTGTACCTGCTCGTTCAGCGCTTTCGACGGCACGAGCCCGATGCCGGGCAGCAGACAGACGATGCACGCGGCCAGCGAAATCCATGCGGGCGAGATGCCGTGCCACGCATCGGTGGCGAATCCGGCGACGGCCACCGCGAGAATCACGGCGAGCAGGCGTTCCTGCCGGCTCATCGCGGCATGGCTCGCGCCCTGCTGGGGCGGCATCGGCCCGCTCTCCGGAAACAACTTGCACACGAGCCAGACCAGGATCACGGTCTTCAGCAGGCCCAGCACCGGAAAATGCAGCAGCAGGTAACTGCCGTAGCTGAGGTTGATGCCATAGAGCGAGCTCGCGGCGCCGAGCAGCACGCTGTTCGGGATATTGGCCGGCAGGATCGTCGCGGGCGGCATATAGCTCGCCGCGGCCACGGTCAGCACCATGCCGATGCGCCCGTTCGAGTGCGGACCGAAGCCGAGCCGATCCGCGAGCGCCAGCACGATCGGCATCAGCAGCAGCACGCGTCCGGTCGTCGAGGGCATCAGGAACGCGAGGCCGACCGACGTTGCGGCGACCGTCGCGATGACCTGCGTGTAGCGATTGGCGCGTTGATGGAAGATACGGTCCGCCAGCCGCAGCGCCAGCCCCGTATTGCGCAGCGCGACACCGGTGACGGCGCCGCCGAACATCAGCCACCACGCGGCCGAGGAAAAGCCCGAGAACACGACGGCCGGCGGCGCGATATGGAACACCACGGCGCAGAGGAAGAACAACAGCGTGGTGGTCGGCTCGGGCAGCACGCCCACGGCCCAGCAGCACACCGTCGACAGCACGAGCGCCGCGGCCAGGATCAGCTTGGGCGAGGCGCCCGCCGCGTGGCCGGCGATCGTCGCCACGGCAATGCACGCGAGAATCAGCAGGGCGGCGCGAATCGAGTCTGCCGCGCGTCCGGTCGTCACGGCGGCCGGGGCGGCGGGGGTGGTGGTCATGGCGATTGTCTCGGCTATGGCACCGTCCGCGTGCGCGTCGGTGCGTATTGTCGTGGTCCGGCAATCGTACGACGACGCGCGCCCCCCGAGTTACATTTTTTAGGCAACCCCTTACGATTTCAGGCCACGACGCCTTATCGCGCCTTGCGAAACGTGAGGTTGATGCGCTCGTGGCCCAGCAATGGATGGTCGCCATCGGCCAGCGGCGCAATCCCGTGGAATACCAGCCTCGATGGGCCGCCCCAGACGACGACGTCGCCATGGGCGAGCCGCACGCGCGCGGGCCGGTCGGCCCGGCGCAGTCCGCCAAACAGAAACGTTGCGGGCAGTCCTAGCGACACCGAAACGATCGGCGCGCGCATGTCCTGTTCGTCCCGGTCCTGATGCAGGGACAGCCGCGTTCCGGGCAGATACCGGTTGATCAGGCAGGCATCGGGCACGAACCCGTCATACCCGCCCGCGGCCGCGGCCCGCGCGGCCAGGGACAGAAACGGCGCGGGCAGCGACGGCCACGGCAGTCCGCTGTCGGGGTCGATCGGATCGTAGCGATAGCCCGCGCGGTCCGACACCCAGCCATAGCTGCCGCAGTTGGTCATGGCCACGGACATGCGCAGGCCACCGGGCGTGATCAGGTGCCGCCAGGGCGCGCTGGCCGTGACGTCGCCCACTGCGGCGAGCAACGCCTGGTCGTCGTCGCGGGCGAAGCGCCGCAACAACACCGCGCCGGGCGCGAGGGTCTCGGTCGGATCGTCATCGGGTTCCGGCGGCAGCGAGTCGAAGAGGTCGAAAGTCATGATGCATTGGGGGGAATCACCCCAGGAACGAGGCGCGCCGTGGCGCACTCCTCCAGACCGCCCGATTATGCCCCCGTTTGGCGCCGGCCCCCGTCCGCGTGCACCATCGCGGAAATTAACGGGGAGGGTATTTACAAGCCATCCAATTAATTTATCATCCGCGTGTCATCGGCATCGATTATTTACCGCTAGCGATTTGCAAGCATTTTCGAACGGTTTTATCGAGTCAGATGGTTCGACACGTGCGAATTTAAAAAGAAAGCACGTTCATACAAAAAAGGGTCAATGATGCATCAGGGAAACGACGCGCCATCGCGCTGGATGGCGGCCGCCTGTCGTCTGCTGGGCGCGGGCATGTTCGCCGGGATACTGGCGCTGACGGGCTGCGGCGGCGGCGATGGATCCGGCGGCAGCGGCGCCAGCGGCGGCAACGGTGGCAATGGCAGTAGCGGCGGCACCGGTCCCTCGACCAACCAGCCGTTGCCGGTGGGCGCCTTTACGCCGCTGAGCTGGTCCAGCGTCGAGCCGTCTACCCAATACACGCTGGCGGACGGCACGCTCGTGACCCGCGTCGGCGGCCGCGTGCGCGATCGTCACGCGCGCGAATCGTCGGAAACGGGCACCAATGCCGGCGGCGATCTCTATGGCATTTTCGCGCCGCATTATTTTGAACGCCGGACCCACGCGATTACCATTTATGACAACGTATCGCCTGCCAATCCGGCGGAGCGAATCCTCACGTTGGTCATCAAGCCGCAATGGTGGATGTATGGCACCAATTTCCGCTTCGGGTTTATCGGCCGCCGCGATGGCGACGATCCGGGCCCGACCGCGGTGGCCCTGTACGGCGACAACGGCGGCGTCAAGCGCCTGCCGGTGGGCATGCTCAAGGACGGCCAGGAGCTGAGCACGCCCATCGCCAACTACGACAGTCTGGGCGAGGATCCGGACAGCAACTACGACACCGACCTCAACGTGCCGCCGCAGGATGGCGAGTTCGTGCTGGTCAAGCAGATCAAGACGCTGCCGCGCCTGAACCGCGGGCTGCGCAATGGCGATCTGGTCGAATTCGAGCTCGGCATCTTTCTCGCGGGCAGGCAGGGCGATGCGCTGGGCCGCTTCAACTACTACGCCGACGTCATCACCTACAAGGTCGGCTCGCCCGGCGTGGTGCCGTGGTTCCGCGGCCCATGCTGCGACGCCGCCGCGATTCCGTGGGATACGAAGCTGATTCCGATCGAAGCGTTCGCGGGCGGACCGATGATGACGCTGCACGAGGATGCGTCGAACGAACCGGAGATGCAGCTGCTGCAGGCGTCGCCGAACATCGCCGGCCGCAATATCCAGCCGTTCGTGGAAGGCCGCCGCCTGTTCCACTCGTCGTTCCTGACCGGCGCGCACGTGGAGGCCGGCAATCCGACGCTGTTCGACACGCTCGCGAACCGCGCGGGCCCGAAGTTTCAGGAAGCGGCCTGCGTGCAGTGCCACACGAACAACGGCAAGAGCTCGCCGGGCTTCAACGTACCGCTCAACAATATGGTCGTGCTGACGGGTTCGGCCGATGCCAATGGCAACGTCGTGCCCGATAGCCGCTTCGGCGGCCGTATCTGGCAGGGCCTCGTCACCGATGGCGGCCGCACGTGGGATGGCCGCAATGCGATCCTGCGCGTGTCGAGCTATCGCAATACGTCGGGCAAGTATCCGGATGGCACCGCCTATACCCTGCAAACGCCGGTCTACACGCTGACGGACGTCAGCGGCAACACGCTGCCGATGCCGGACCGCATGTCGGTGCGCGCGTCGCCGCACCTTGCGGGCATGGGCCTGCTGGAAGCGGTGCCCGAATCCACGCTCGTCGCGCTGGCGCAGGCCAGCGCGACGGATCCGGACGGCACGCTCGGCCGCGTGCAGGTCGTGCCCGACGCGCTCGATCCGCGCCTCTCGCGTGTGGGCCGCTTCGGCTGGAAGGCATCGTCGTCCACGGTGCTGCAGCAGACCGCCGACGCGCTCAATGGCGACATGGGTGTGACCACGTCGATGCTGCCCAGGCATTTCTGCGGCCGCGCGACGGCCGGCAGCGATTGCCGTGCCGCCGATGCGAACAGCCCCGAGCTTGCCGATGCCGATGTCGACCGCATCTCGCACTACCTGAGCCTGCTCGGCGTTCCGGCCCAGCGTCATTTCAGGGGCCAGCAGTTCAACGGCATTCCGGCACCGACCATCGTCGAGCAGCTCAAGCAGGGCGGGGCTACCATCACCGCCGCGCAGCAGGCCGAGAGCCGCATGCAGGATCGCGTGGCGCGCGGCGGCCAGCTGTTCACGCAGGCCCGCTGCACGTCGTGCCACGCGGCGTCGCTCACGACCGGCGGCGCCCACAAATTTGCCGAACTGCGCAACCAGCTGATCCATCCGTACACGGATCTGTTGCTGCACGACATGGGGCAGGACCTTGCGGACAACTATCCGCAGGGCAACGCCAGCGGCGCCGAATGGCGTACCGCGCCGCTCTGGGGGCTGGGCCTGCTCGCGAGCATCGATCCGAATACGCGCTACCTGCACGACGGCCGCGCGCGCACCATCGAGGAAGCGATTCTCTGGCACGGCGGCCAGGGCAGCGCCGCACGGGACCGGTTCAAGGCACTGAGCGCCGACGACCGTCAGCAACTGATCGACTTTGTGAAATCCCTATGATGACCCTGCAAACGAATGCGATGGCAACGTTCCCCGTGAATCGGGGCGCAATGTGGCGGCGCGCGGCGGGCTGGCTCGGCGCGGCACTGCTCGTGATGACGCTCGCCGCCTGCGGTGGCGGTGACGACGCGAGCGTCGGCGGCGGTACCGGCGGTGCGCCGTCGTCGGGCTCGGGCAGCAACGGCAATACCGGCACGGGCGGTACCGGTGGCACGGGCAACAACGGCGGCACCGGCAACAGCGGTGGCACGGGCAACGTCGGCACGCCGGGCGTGACCAAGAGCGCCAAGCGCGGCGTGGCCTACGACCTGCGCAGCGCCAACGACCTCGGCGCGCTCGCACCCGGGGTGAGCTGGTGGTACAACTGGGGCTCGCAACCCAACAGCGCCGCGGCGTCCGATACCAGCACCGCCTACAACATGGACTACATCCCCATGCTGTGGAACGGCAACTTCGACGGCAATGCCATCGAGGCCTACCTGCGCGCGCATCCGAAGATCAAGTACCTGCTGCTGCTGAACGAACCGAACCTTGGCGACCAGGCCAACCTGCAACCCCGCGACGCGGCGGCACTGTGGCCGCGTTACGAGGCCGTGGCGCAGCACACGGGCGTCAAGCTCGTGGGTCCGGCGATCACGTGGGGCAACATGGGGAACGGGTTCAACGATCCGGTGGCATGGCTGGACGCGTTCTACACCGAGTACCGCGCCGCCAACGGCAACCGCGATCCGCAGATCGACTACATCGCGTTCCACTGGTACGACTATGGCCTGTCGGGACAGCTGGATCGTCTCGTGAAATACGGCAAGCCGTTCTGGGTCACCGAGTTCGCCAACTGGCACGTCGGCGACGGCAACGCGGCCATCGATTCGGCGGCCAAGCAGATGGCCCAGATGAAAGACATGGTCGCGACCTGCGAGCAGCGCACGGATGTGTTCCGCTATGCGTGGTTCACGGGGCGCTGGGACAACGATACGCACTTCACGAGCCTGCTTGGCGCGGATGGGCAGCTGACGGACCTGGGGAAGCTTTATATCAGCCTGCCATTCTGAGGACGCTCCCCCTCTTGCCTCAGGACTTGGGCAACCGTGGGTTTTCTCCCCTCCCCCCTTGGGGAGAGGGGCCGGGGGAGAGGGGTATAGAGAATCTACTGTTTTTGGCTTTCTCCCCTCTCCCATGGGGAGAGGGGCCGGGGGAGAGGGGGTATAGAAAATCTACTGTTTTAGGTTTTCTCCCCTCTCCCATGGGGAGAGGGGCCGGGGGAGAGGGCCAACCTCACTTCACCCGAGCCATCCCCTCCAGCAATGCCTTGTGGAATGCCCCCGGATCCTGCATCTGCGGCGCATGCCCAAGCTCCGGAAACTCCACGAGCGTCGCGTTCGGCAACGCCTTGGCCGTAGCCTTCGCCAGCTCCGGATACCGCCCCAGCAAAGGCTGCACCTCCGCCGGTGCCGCATCCTTGCCGATCGCCGTCGTATCCCGATCGCCGATCAGCAGCAACGTCGGCGTCTTGATCGCCCCGAGCTCGTACACCACCGGCTGCGTATAGATCATGTCGTACAGCAGCGCCGAGTTCCAGGCCACGATCTGCTTCCCCGGCCCGCGATACATGCCCGCGAGCATCTGCACCCAGGGCTCGTACTCCGGCTTCCACTGCCCGAAGTAGTACGTCGCCTGCTCGTACTTGCGAATCCGGTCCGCCGTCGTTCCGAGCTCGCGCTGATACCACTGATCCACGGACAGGGACGGCACCCCCTTGGCCTTCCAGTCCTCGAGCCCGATCGGGTTCACGAGCACGAGCTGCTGCGTCTCCTTCGGATACATCAGCGCATAACGCATCGCCAGCATCCCGCCCGTGGAATGCCCGATGACCGTCGCCTGCCCGATGCCCAGCGAGGTCAGCAGCGCATGCGTGTTGCGCGCGAGCTGCTGGAACGTGTACTGGTAGCGCTGCGGCTTGGTGGACTTGCAGAAGCCGATCTGGTCCGGCGCGATCACGCGATAGCCGGCGCCCGTCAGTTGCTTGATGGTCTCCTGCCAGGTCGCGGCGCAAAAGTTCTTGCCATGCAGCAGCACGGCGGTACGGCCATTGGGCGCGGCGGTCGGCTGCACGTCGAGGTAGGCCATCTGCATCGGCTCTTCCTGCGACGTGAACGAGAAGCGCTGCACCGGCGCAGGATAATCGAAGCCTTCGAGCTCAGGCCCATAGGCGGGACCATCGTCGGCGGCCATGGCCGCCAACGGCGCGGCGAGCGCGCAGGCGCTCAGCGTGGCAGTGACAAAGAGGGAACGAAGGGGCGGCATGAGGAAACTCGCGTCGGGGAGAGGAAGATGGTCGCACAAACTGACCCCCACGCATGGGCAAAGTTCCTATGCCCGGCGTCCTCCGCTCAGCGCGAACGCACGGCCTGCCGCGCCGGACGCCCCTCCCGCGGACTGGAGGCGCTGGTCGAACTGGTCGAGCTGGCCAAACTGCGCGCATCGCTCTTGGCCGCGGATCCCGTACGTCCGAGATCCACGCCGGGCAGCAGGTGCAGCAACCGCACGAGCTCGGATTGCCGATGCGTCCCGGTCTTGCGCAGGGTATCGCGAATATGCACGCGCACCGTATGCGGCGACAGAAACTCGCGCTCGGCAATCTCGTTGAGCGTCTCGCCGGCCGCCAGCCGGATCGCAATGATGCTCTCCTTGCGCGACAGGCCGAACAGCGAGGTCAGCACCGCCGCGTCGAGCACCGATCGCGATTCGGAATTGCCCATCAGCAGCATGGCCGCCGGCAACTGCCAGGGGCCTTCGACGGGCTGGCGCGACACCAGCGGCACCACGATCAGCGGCACAGGCTGTCCGCCGGAGGTGATATGCATCCAGGAACCGGCAGCCGCGGTACCGTTGCGGCCACCGAGCGCGGCAGACTGCAGCATCTTCGACAGCACGCCCTGCAGCGGCTCTGTCCGCGCGCGCAGCATCCCATGTTCGAGCGAGAGGTGGGAATCGGCCTGCACCAGCGACTCGGCCCAGCTGTTGGCATAGCGCACGCGCAGGTCGGCCTGCAGCACCATCACGCCGAAGTCGAGCGTGTCGAGCCCGGCCAGTCCCATCGAGGCCAGCCCGCTGAGTTCGAAGTTGCGATGCTGCATGCGCGCGGCACGTGCCCAGTGGGGCATGACATGCGCGAGCCGGCGTTCGCGATGATCGTTCGACAGATCGCCCGTCGCGGCACTTCCGGCCATCGCGCTCATCAGCACGCAGACGTCGCTGGTATCGAACAGCCGGATCCCCTGTTCGAGGCCATGGCAGTCGAACGTGTGCGTCATGGCCTGCGGGCGCATGGCGATCAGCGGGCTGTCCACGGCGCGGGTGAACGTATCGATCGCCGATCCGTTGCCATGCCCGACGTACTCGGGCACCACCCGCATGCTCTCGGGCATGGCGGCGGCGTTGGTAAAGCAGCCGTGCGGCGTCACGCCAAGGCGCGTCTCACCCGCGAGCTTGTCCCAGATCAGATAGCGTGGACTCGTCGTGCAGGTGTACTGGGAAAATAAATCGAGGGCGACCGGCATGGCGGCCACGTCCATCGCCGACTCGTAAATGCAGTCGACGAGGTGATGGAATTGATCGTCGGTAGACGGGTGTTCGCCCATAATGATTTTCCCCGGTGGCAAACGCCTTGTTTCCTCAGACCACTGCGGCGAGGCGTGGTCCTTATATGTATGCTGACCATCGTCGCCCCGGCGGGTGCCGGCGGCAACGCTTCTCTTGTCGCGACTCTCGGGCGGGATGGCGACTGGTGCCTTCCGCTTCGTATAGACCAATCATCGGCCAAAAACCCAATGCGGGAGAATCCCGCCTTGGAGGGGGCTGACAGCAGCGGCTTTCGCCGTCCCTACTCAGATTGCGGGAAAGTTGGCAATCACGTAGGTCCTGTCATGCCTGGTCCTATCGCCTCGTTGCGCGGGCACCCGGCATTGCGCATCACACGCCCGTTCCAACAATCGATAGCTCGCGCAATACTACGCGCCGGCCTTGCGATTGCAATCAGTCAAGCGTTTGATTCGACAGGGTTTGCGCAAAAACGACAGCCATATGCCATAGGCGTCCCATTTCGCAATTTCGGCATTAAGCGAGAATCCGTCAGGCAGAATTCGTGGCTGCGGAAGTGATGGTTGCTGCTCCCGCGGCTTTGGCAATATCGTCGGCGGCAGCCTGCCCAGCCTGGATCTCGGCATCCGTATGCGCGGCGCCGCCATCCACCTGCACCGTCACGCGCGGGGCGGCCATGCGGATACCGGCTTTGTCGAAATTGCGCTTGAGGCGGACGTTGAACGCGCGCGCGATTTCGGATTGCATGAGCGGCCGCGTCTTGTACTGCGCAAGCACGACGATGCCATTCGGGTCGAATCGGTCGAGACCGAGGATATCGAGGCTCGACAGCAGGTTGCGCGAATAGCGGTGATCGCGCGACACCTCCGTGCCCGTGCTCCGGATGATCTCCAGCGCGCGATCGAAGTCGCTGTCGTAGGCCACGGAGATATTGAACACGGCGTACGCGTACCCGCGCGACAGGTTCTTGACGGCCTTGATCTGGCTATAGGGCAGCGTATGGAGCGCGCCCTTGCCGTCGCGCAGGCGCACGGTCCGGATGGTCATGCCTTCCACCACGCCCGAATGGTCGGGCAGCTCGATCGAATCGCCGATCGCGATCGAGTCCTCGATCACGATGAACAGGCCCGTGATCAGATCCTGCACGAGACTCTGCGCGCCGAAACCGATGGCCAGGCCCACCACGCCCGCGCCCGCGAGCAGCGGCGTGACGTTGACCCCAAGGTTCGCGAGCACCGCGATCAGCGCGATGATCAGCAGCGCAACGAACGACGCGTTGCGCACCAGCGGCAGGATCGTCTTCGCGCGCAGGCTCGGCTGCTGCCCGACGCGGCCATGCGTGGGGGAGAGCGTCTGCGTGATCGCGGTATCGATCAGCAGCCAGATCAGCCACGCGAGCAACACGATGGCAATCACGCTCACGGTGGCCTGCACCACGTGCCGGCCGAACAGCGTCGATTGCGCGAGCTGCATCAGCGAGGTATCCCAGACCCGCGCGGTGATCTCCAGGAACGCAAACCAGATGACCACGCGCATGAGCGCCACCGCAAAGCGGCCGAAGCGCGCGATATAGGCGGAGCGCAGGCGATCGCGCAGGCGCGGCGGCCGTGTGGTCGATTTGGGCGAGCGGCCGACCACGAGGTTCAGCAACGTCGCGGCCACGAACAGCGTCACCGATACCACGGCGCGGCGCAGGATCTCGTCGGCCCGTCCGCTGGCCATCAGCGTGCCGAGCACGGACGCGATGACCACCGCCAGCACGGGCAGATGCCATGCCTGGCCCGCCAGCCGCAGCACGTCCATCCATGCGGGGTAGGACTGGCGTGTCGCGAGCGGCCGGAACGAGATCAGGTGGCCGATCTGCCGGCGGAACCGGATGGCGAATATCGCGATCAGGACGGCCGCGAGAATATTGGCAAAGGTGCCGATCAGCGCGGACAGGCTCGCGCCCAGCGCCGCGATCACCCGGCTGTCGGTGGCCGCCTCGCCCAGCGCGGCCAGCGCGCCCGTGGCAAACAGCAGCCACGGCGAATGGTGCAGCAGGTCGCGCACGGCAGTGGCGCGATGCGCGGACGAGAACACCGCGAAGATCACCTGGCAGAACGCTGTCAGCAGCGCGCCGCAGACGATCGACAGCGCCACCAGCACCGCGGCCATGCTCGCGGGGGTCCGGCCGAAGACCTGATAGGTCAGCAGCACGGTCAGCGCGAAGGCGACGATCCAGGGTCCGATGCGGCGCATGAAATAGATGCCCACGTCGATCCACGAGGGCACGCTGGGCAAATGCGTCGGCCGTGCCGGCTGCAGCCGGCGCTGATGGAGGCGCCGCCCGAGTTCCCAGAGCAGCCATCCCGCGACGCCCCATGCCACCAGCACGGTCCCGAACTCGCGAATCGAGACGATCTTCGGCCGCGTGTCGTGCATGGTCAGGGCGGCGTGCCATTCCTCGCCCGCAAAGCGGATACGCCAGCTCCAGTACTGGAGCGCGCCGTGCTGCTTGTCCAGGCTGCTATCGACCTGATCGAGCGCCTTCGTCACCACGCCGATCAGTCCCGCCTGCGCGCCGCTGGCCGGTCCGGGCGCCGCCACGCCCGAGGCGTCGAGCCCGCTCCGCAGCGTTTTCAACTGATCGACGAGGGCCTGGCGCTGCTTGTCGTTCTGCAGCGTGCCGATGATCTGATCGAGCGATTGCGCGAGCGGCTCGCTCGCGGGCGGCGACGCGCTGGCCTCGAGCTTCTGCGCCGCGGCGATCAGCGGATTGGCCGACGCCGCGTGGGCGGGCGGCGCGGCCAGCATCGTC
This sequence comes from Cupriavidus pauculus, assembly GCF_008693385.1. Lineage (NCBI taxonomy): Bacteria > Pseudomonadati > Pseudomonadota > Betaproteobacteria > Burkholderiales > Burkholderiaceae > Cupriavidus > Cupriavidus pauculus. The sequence goes on along the minus strand of NZ_CP044067.1, from coordinate 1,247,847 downwards.
AGACTCAGCCAGGTCAGCAGGACGAACGCCAATGCCGGACGCACGAGATCCCGAATGGAGCGAGGGCGCGGCGGCAGAAGCATGGGCGTCAGGTCATCGTTCGACATGCGCGTCACTGTAGCGCATCGGGAGGCGCTGGGTACCTCTGGACATTCTCCGCACGCAACCTCTCGTCGCCCCGTCCCGTTCCCTGTCACCGCCCGTAACGTAACCCGTAACGTCCCGCGTCCCACGGTGTTCCCCGGTCCGCGCCCCCGGCGCAAGTAGGGTGGCAAACGCCGGAACGCCCGCCCCGCGCGGCCCGGCGCCCCGCTGGCAGTGTCGCCCGCCGTTCGCCCGCGGCCCCGCTGTCCATTGGCATGCGCTTTGCAGAGATAGCCCGACACGACACCACGCATGCAAACCGAGGGACCGGGGAGAGACACCATGCAACATGCCGCAGCCTATACCGACCATGCCGCCATGCACGGCAGCGCGTTCCGTTTCGACGCTTCCTGCCGGATGCCGCTCGAGGCCCAGTTTGAAGCCCGGATTGCCGCCGCGATCGACGCCGCGATGCTGAGCCGGCGCGATGCGTACGCCGGCCAGCCGCAGGCGTGGCAGCTGTTCTGCGAAGCCTCCCACGTGGCCACGCTGCGTGCGCCGCTTCGCGACGCCTTTATCGCCCGCGTGGCCGAGCAACGCGGCGCAGACATCGCGCTGCGCCTTGCCGCCAAGGCCGATGCGATCCGCGAGGCCGCCATTGCGCGCGATCGCGAAGCGCTGGCGGTCTGATTGCCGCGCTCGCTATTGTTCGTATTATCCGTACAGTGTTCGCGAAAGAGTACCGATTATCTTCCGCATTCGGTCGTCCATAGTGAGGTCAAGCGCGCCGGACATCTCCGGCACGCACCGACCCAGGAGAACGATCATGAATGCAGCGACTCAATCCCAGACCTCCCACAACGCGGGTACCGCCGCCGACGGCCGCAAGGTCGCGCTCGTCACGGGCGGCTCGCGTGGCATCGGCGCCGCGATTGCCGAGCGGCTGGCCGGCGACGGCTTTGCCGTTATCGTCAACTACGCGGGCCGCGCTTCGGAAGCCGAAGCGCTGGTTGCCCGCATCGTCAAGGCCGGCGGCCGCGCGGTCGCGGCGCAGGCCGACGTCAGCGATCCGGCCGCGGTGGCGCGCCTGTTCGATACGGCAGAGACCGCGTTCGGCGGCATCGATGTGCTCGTCAACAGCGCCGGCATCATGAAGGTCGCCACCATGGCCGAGTCCACCGACGAGCTGTTCGACCGGCAGGTGGCCATCAACCTCAAGGGCACGTTCAACACGCTGCGCGAAGCTGCGCGCCGCCTGCGTTCGGGCGGCCGCATCGTCAACGTGTCGTCGAGCGTGGTGGGGCTCTATCAGCCGATGTACGCCGCCTATGCGGCGACCAAGGCGGGTGTGGAAGCAATGACGCACGTGCTGACCAAGGAAATGCGCGGTCGCGAGATCACTGTGAACACGGTCGCGCCGGGCCCCATCGCCACGCAGTTGTTCTTCGAGGGCAAGTCGGAAGAGGTCATCGCGCGTGCGGCCAAGGCGCCCCCGCTCGAACGCCTGGGCAAGCCGGAAGAAGTCGCATCGGTGGTCTCGATGCTGGCCGGCCCCGACGGTTCCTGGGTCAATGGCCAGACCATCCGCGTGAACGGCGGCGTGATCTGAGCGCACGACGAGATCCGGGCGCGGGCGCCATCGCCGACAACTCAGGCGAAGGTCAGCGCCTCCCGGCGCCCGGGCAGGTCGAGGTGCGGCACGTTGTTGAAGCTCAGCAACCGCTGCGTGTCGCGCCCGACGATGACCTCGCAGAACGCCGTATTGCGGAACTGCAGGTTGAGCTCGATCGCCGTCGCGGTCGGCGCGCCGAGCAGGTCCGCCACCGCGCGGCCGATCGCGCCACCCGAGCTCACCACGAGCAGCGCATCCTCGCGCGCGGCGCCTTCCGTCGCATGGGTCAGTGCGCCCCGCATGCGGGCGCCGAAGTCCGCCCAGGTCTCGGGCATGCCCGCAAGGCGGTCCTCGGTCCACGCCTGAAAGGCCGCGCGGAACGTGCGCCAGTAGTCGCGATAGTCGCCGTTCTGATGGGCGCGATGATCGGCCCCATCGGTGAAGCATCGATACAGCGCCTCGCCGTCGTACTCGTTGAGACCCGCGTGCGTGCCGATATCGAGGCCCGCCGCGCCGCTCGCCACCCCCATGCCCGCAAGAATTTCGGCCGCTGTGTCCTGCTGGCGCACGAGAGAGCCGGCCAGCACTCGGCGAAAAGCCACGCCGCGATCGCGGAAATATTCGCCGAGCCAGCGCGCCTGCTGCCGGCCGACGTCGGAAAGGCGGTCATAGTTCTCGGCGCCGAAGGAAGCCTGTCCGTGACGGACAAGAAAGAGCATGGCCATGGAAGCACCAGGAGAGGGTTGACGACGAGCGATTCTAGGCGGTCGCTCCGGCATGGAAGAAGCATGTCCCCTAACAATTCATACGAAGTATTGTCGCGCTGCATGGGGGGTATCGGGCGTTTTGCTTCGGTGCTATATATCTTGCGCGCCCCCCTTTGTAACCATCTCGAACCGCCTTTCTGCCGCCGCTCATGACCCACAACGGTGACGACATCGAGGCCGCCATGGTGCGGCTGCTGTATCGTCAGTCGCACGGCATCCTGTTTGCCAATTTCGTGATTCCGGCGGCGGTCGTCTACGCGCTACGCGACACCCCCTCCTACCATCTGCTGCTCGCATGGATGGGCGCCATCTATGTGCTCACGTTCTGCCGCATCGGTCTGTCGCTGAAGTTCTTCCGGCACGGCGACTCGGCAACGACTACCCCCAGGCAGTGGGTCACGCGCTTCGCCATTTTCTCGTGGCTGTCCGCGGCGTTATGGGGGTTCCTCGGTTCCCTGTGGCTGCTCCCACCCGAACCGGAGTGGGTGGCCTTCGCATGCATCGTGCTGGCCGGCATGGCCTGCGGCGCAATGCCCGGCCTGTCGGCGCGGCTGGGCGTGTACATCGGCTTTATGACCATCATGGTGGCGCCGTTCGTGATCACATGCATGCTGCGCGACGAGTCGATCTACAGCGTGTTCCTGATGTTCGCGCTCGCGTTGTACGTGGTTAACGTCTACTTCGGCCGCGTGACGTACCGCAACCTGCTGTCGGGCGTGCAGCTGCGCTTCGAGAATGTCGCGCTGATCGGGCAACTGGAGCGGGAACGCGACCGCGCCAATGCCGCCAACCTCGCCAAGACCCGTTTCCTCGCCGCCGCCAGCCACGATCTGCGCCAGCCGCTGCATGCGCTGGGTTTGCTGTCGGCCTCGCTGTCGGCGGTCGCCGAGCGCGGCGATGTCGGCGCCGATGGCGCGCGCCAGCTCGGCCGGCGCCTCGACACCACGCTCGAGCGCATGGGTGGCTTGCTCGACGGGCTGCTCGACGTGTCGCGTCTCGACGCGGGCCTCGTCACCATACGCCGCCGGCCGCTGCCGCTCGCGACGCTGCTCGACGATATCCGCGACGAGTATGTGGAGCAGGCCCGCCGCCAGGGCTGCCGGCTGGACGTGGTAGTCACCGAAGCCTGGATCGACAGCGATCCCGAACTGCTGCGGCGGATTCTGGATAACCTGCTCAGCAACGCCATCCGCTATGCGCCCATGGCGCGCATTCTCGTCGGCGCGCGGCGCCGGCCCGGCGCGATGGAGATCCAGGTCATCGACAGCGGCCCCGGCATCGCGCCCGAGCAGCAGGCACTCGTCTTCGAGGAGTTCGCGCAACTGACCGATGCGCCGGCGGAGCAGGGGCTCGGCCTCGGGCTCGCGATCGTACGCCGGCTGGCCGGCCTGCTCGGCCATCCCATCTCGTTGCGCTCGACGCCCGGCAAGGGCAGCAATTTCTCCGTCACCGTGCCGCTCGCGCGCGACGGTGCCGCGCCGTCCGCGATCGATGCGCCGCTATCGGCGTTTTCGGGTGGCGTCCAGCCGCTGGAGTGCTATGGCGTGATGCTCGTGGACGACGATCCCCAGATCCTGTCCGCGCTGAGCGACCTGCTCAAGTTCTGGGGGCATCTGGTCTACGCGGGCGCCTCGGTCGAGGAGGCCTGCGCCGCGCACCAGCGCGCGCGCGAGCAGGGCCCGGCACCCGTGCATCTGGTCCTCGCGGACTTCCGGCTGGCCAATCAGGTCACCGGGGACCAGGCGATCGCGTGGCTGCGCGAATATCTCGATGCGCCCGTCCCGGGCCTGATCGTCACCGGCGATACCGCGCCGGACCGATTGCGCGCGCTCCATGCCAGCGGTTATCGCGTGCTGCACAAGCCGATCTCCGCGGACGCACTGCGCCTGGCCATCGCGCAAACCGTGCAGGATGCGCGCGATGGGCTGGAAGACGAAAACGACTAGCCGGTCGCCCTGGTGCGATTGAGCAGCGCCGCGCAGCGGCCCATGAGTGTCTGGGTGCAGCACGCGGTGCCGCTCCATTCCCCACCCGTCACCTTGCCATCGGGCCCGGCCACGAGCTTGCGCTGGCAGCGCGCCGTGGATGGCGTCGGATCGACGGCCCCCTCGCGCGGACCGCTGCCCGGGGGGTGCGCGGCGGGAACCTCGTCGACCCACACGTAAGCGGTACCGCCGGGCACGGACTGCACCGACTGCGGCGGTCCCCATTGCGCCTTCGCTTCCTCGATGGGCGCCGATTTCCAGGAGTCGAACACGCGCTGCATCGCATTGCCTTCAAAGCTACCGCACGCGGCAAGCAGGAGCAGGGCACAGGGCGCGGCGAGCGCGCGCGAAACGAGGCGGAGGGGCAACGCGGACATGGCGGCTCCAGCGAGTTGACGGGCCCTGAGCCGCAGACTATCCGAGCGGTATCAGGGAAGGCAATCCGCATATGTGTGTCGGCGCACGGAACGGCATCCGTTGCACGATCAAGCGAACAAAGGCTGCTGCAGGATGCTGGCGGACTGAGTCTTTCGTTTCGTGGCACGCGTCGGCGCCTGCGCGGCCGGGGCGGGCAGCAGTGGCGGCAACGCGGTCAGCATGAATGGGCGCGTGGCTTCGATCGGCACCGCGTCGGCGATCAGTGTGGCCAGGTGCGGCAGCAGGATCTGATAGGTATCGGCATCGAAACGCACCGGATTTGCCTCGCCGTTGCCGGTCACGAGTCCGGCGGCCGCTTCGAGCTGCGCGACCGAGCCCAGATAGCACCAGTCCTCGACCACATGCCATGGCTGCGGAGCCGGTCCTTCGCGCCATGCAATCGCCCCCGCGAACGGCCACGGCCGCAGCGCCGAGGTTTGCAGCGCCGCTACCAGCCGTTCGCGATGGCTCGCCATCGTCTC